>NZ_JBICZL010000005.1:0-538280 GCF_043201875.1 Streptomyces sp. NPDC048248 | reverse complement strand
TCTGGCGTTGACTTTTGGCACGCTGTTGAGTTCTCAAGGAACGGACGCTTCCTTTGTGCCTGTTTCACCAGGCTCTCCGGGCGCTTCCCTTCGGTCTTGCGTTTCCGACTCTATCAGATCCTCGCGGTCCTGATTTTCGCCGGTGCGATTCGGCCTTTCGGCTTCTTCGCGTTTCCAACCTTACCAGATCCGTTTCCGTCTCCGGCCCCCTGTTGGAGCGGGGTTGGCCTTCTTGCTTTCGCTTTCCGGCCTTTCCGACTCTATCAGATCCAGTCCGTTCCGTTTCCGGCCCGAATTTGTTTCCGATTCCCCGTCGGAGGGGGTTGTTCGCGCCTTTCGGCGTGATCACTACTTTAGCGGAATTCCTCGGTGACTCATAATCGAGTCATGGTCCGAATTTCGGCATGCCGAAATGCTTCCCGGAGAGGAGGCCGTGCAGTAGTGGTGTGCCGCTGAAGCGGCGGGATGGCCGCCGCAGAACCGTTCCGGCTCCGTGGCAACTCGGAGAACACTACGGATCGGGCAGACCCGTGTCAACTTGGGTCAGTCGAGGTCGTTGAGACGGCCGTCGGCGTCCGGCTGAGCATCCTCCACGCGGCGCAGCAGGCGGGTCAACACGCCACCCAGGAGCTGGCGTTCGTCGCCGGAGAGGTCCTGGAGGAGGTCCTCCTCGAAGACGGAGGCCAGGCGCATCGCGGCGAGCCACTTCTCGCGGCCCTCGTCCGTCAGCTCGACGATGACGCGGACGCGGTTGTTCTCGTCGCGCTCGCGGGTGACCAGACCTTCGCTCGCCATGCGGTCGATGCGGTGGGTCATGGCGGCCGGCGTGAGGCCGAGGCGTTTGGCGAGTTCGCCGGGGCCCAGTTGATAGGGGGCGCCGGAGACGACGAGGGCCTTGAGGACCTCCCATTCGGCGTTGCTCAGGCCGAGGGTTGCCGTCTGCCGCCCGTAGGCGACGTTCATCCGGCGGTTGAGGCGCTGAAGTGCGGAGACGACCTGTTCCACCTGGGGGTCGAGGTCCTGGAACTCGCGCTGGTAAGCCGCGATCTGTTCCTCAAGGCTCGGCTCGGTCGCGTCGGCGGCCGCATCGGAGGGCTCAGGCATGCGGCGCAGTATGGCACGTAACTCATTGGCGTTGAAGTCCTTCGCCATGTACTCTTTAGCTTCGAACTTTAGCTTCGAAGTCTTCAGCTTCTGACTGTTCGGGTCCTCCCGTTCCGCTGGCCGGTCCGCCTGTGCGGCCCGGCCGCTCGGTCGTCCTGGGCTTCCTGGCCGGTTCTTCTCTTTCGTCCTTACGACATGACCTAGGTAGGTGAGTGTGACCACCGCGATGGGCGCCGCGCTGCGCCGGATCCAGTTGGGGAACGCACTGAGCGCGTTCGGCAACGGCTTCACGGTTCCGTATCTGTACGTCTATGTGGCGAAGGTCCGGGATCTCGGCGCGAGTACGGCCGGTGTGGTGCTGGCGATGTTGGCGGTGGCGGCGCTGGTCGTCCTGCCCCTGACCGGGCGTGTCATCGACCGGCGTGGCCCCCTCCCGGTGGCCGTCGCCGGTACGGTCTCGGCCGCCCTCGGTGCGCTCGGTCTCGGGCTGTCCGCCACCGAGCCGCTGGTCATCGCGTCCGCCATCGCGCTCGGAGCGGGGATCGCGGTGATCCAGCCGGCGCTCGCCACGTTGATCGTGTGGTGCTCGACGACGGTGACCAGGTCGCGGGCGTTCGCCACCCAGTTCTTCCTGAACAACCTGGGGCTGGGGGTCGGCGGGCTGGTCGGCGGGCTGCTCGTCGACGAGTCGCATGCGGAGAGCTTTGTGCGGCTGTTCGCCATCGAGGCCGTGATGTTCCTGGTTCTGGGCGTGGCGATCGCTTCCGTGCGGCTGCCGCGTACGCCCAAGGTCGAGGACGCGGTCCCGACCGAGGAGCGTGCCGAGGGCGCCTGGCGGGTCATGTTCGCCGACCGGCGGATGGTGTGGCTGTGTGTGCTGGGCTTTGTGCTGTTCTTCGCCTGCTACGGCCAGTTCGAATCGGGCCTTGCCGCCTACGCCACGGAGGTCACCCGGATCGCGCCGGCGACGCTGGGCATCGCTCTCGCGGCGAACACGGCGGCCATCGTGGCGGCGCAGTTCGTGGTGCTCAAGCTCGTCGAGCGGCGGCGGCGCAGCCGGGTCATCGCGCTGGTCGGGGCGATATGGACGGTGGCCTGGCTGGCGGCCGGTCTGTCCGGGCTGGTGCACGGTGCGCAGGCAGTGGCGACGACGCTGCTGATCTCCACGTACGCGCTGTTCGGTGTGGGTGAGTCGATGCTGTCGCCGACGGTCTCGCCCCTGGTGGCCGATCTGGCGCCGGCCTCGCTGATCGGGCAGTACAACTCCGCGTTCGCGCTGGTCAAGCAGCTGGCGTTGGCGGTCGGTCCGGCGGTGGGCGCGCTGATGGTGGGCCATGGGATGTCCGTGGCGTACATCGGGATGCTGGTGTGCTGCGCGCTGGGGATCACGGCACTGGCGCTGCGGCTGGGGCGGATGCTCAGCCCCGAGCAGGACAACCCGCACCGGTCGGCGCCTGCGGTGCCCGCGGCGCGGGTCGCTCCGGCCGAGCAGGTCGAGGAGGCGGAGCCGGTGGGAGCCGCGGTCTGACGGCAGGGGCGCCCGCTTCTGTCGCCGGACGCCGCGCTCCCTCGTCCCTGCTCTTGCCCGTCCCCTCGATTCACGTCACTGGTCCCGCGGTCTTTCGGCTGCGGGACCAGTGCTTTGTGCTCGCGGGAAGCGGCGGGCCGTTCCCGCTGCCGCCCTAGGAGCGCGGCAGGGCGAATTCGCACCAGACGGCCTTGCCGCCGCCCGGGGTGCGGCGCGAGCCCCAGGAGGAGGCGATGGTCGCGATGATGGAGATGCCGCGGCCGGCTTCGTCGACCGGTTCGGCGCGGCGGCGGCGCGGGAGGTGGTCGTCGCCGTCGGTGACCTCGACGATCAGGCGGCGGTCCGTGCGGCGCAGCCGCAGGCGCATCGGCGGGGTGCCGTGCTGCAAGGAATTGGCGACGAGTTCGCTGGCCGCGAGCACTCCGAGGTCGTGCAGCTCGGGGGAGAAACGCCAGGAGGCCAGGACGCCGGAGGCGAAGGCGCGGGCACGCGGGGCCGCTTCGATGCCGCCGAGGAGTTCCAGGGCGGCGTTGTGGAACAGCTCGGCGTCGTGGCCGGTGCGCGCCGGGTGCTGGAGGACGAGGATCGCGACGTCGTCGTCATGGGTGGCGGTGATGCCGAGGGAGCGCAGCAGCCGGTCGCAGACGATGTCCGGTGCGCCGGTGGCGCCGGCGAAGGCTCGCTCCAGGGCCTCGACGCCGTCGTCGATGTCCTTGTCGCGGCGCTCGACCAGACCGTCCGTATAGAGGACGGCGCTGCATCCGGGGCCGAGCGGGACCGAGCCGGAGGTGTGCAGCCAGCCACCGGTGCCCAGGGGCGGGCCGGTCGGCTCGGCGGCGCGGCGGACCGCGCCGTCCGGGTCGCGGACGAGGATGGGCAGATGCCCGGCCGAGGCGTAGACCAGGCGGCCTTCGTTCGGGTCGTGGACGGCGTAGACGCAGGTGGCGATCTGGCTGGCGTCGATCTCGGCGGCCAGGCCGTCGAGGAGTTGCAGCACCTCGTGGGGCGGCAGGTCCAGGCGGGCGTAGGCGCGTACCGCGGTGCGCAGCTGGCCCATGACGGCGGCGGCGCGCACCCCGCGGCCCATGACGTCGCCGATGACCAGGGCCGTGCGGCCGGCGCCGAGGGTGATGACGTCGTACCAGTCACCGCCGACGGCCGCGTCGGTGCCGCCCGGCTGGTAGGTGGCCGCCACACGGAGGTCGTCGGGCTGCTCCAGCTCCTGGGGCAGCAGGGAGCGCTGGAGGGTGACCGCGGCCTCGCGCTGGCGGGCCTCGCTGACCCGCAGCCGCTCGGCCGACTCGATCTGGTCGGTGACGTCCGCGCCGAAGACGAGGACGCCGTGGTGCGGAGCGACGCACGCGACCTCGGGGTCGGGGGCCGGACCGCTGGCGGCGACCTCGATGGGCGTGCAGGTGAAGGTGTAGTAGCCGTCGCGGGTGCGGTCCTGGCCCGCGCCGCCCGGGACGCGGCGGGACTTGACCGTGCGGGGCTTGCCGCTGCGCAGCACCTGGTCCATCAGCGGGAGCAGCCCGAGTTCGTCGAGTTCGGGCAGGGCTTCGCGGGCCGTGTGGCCGGCGGGGCGGGGCCCGAAGACGGAGGCGTAGGCGCCGTTGACGTAGGCGATGCGGTGCTCGGGGCCGTAGACGACGGCCACCAGGGCGGGGATGGTGCCGAGGATGTCGTGGACGGACAGCGCGTCGACGGTCGGCGGCGGGGATACGGGGGTGGGCGCCTCGGCGGTGGGCACCTCGGTGTGCTCCGCGCGAGCCGCGGGGACGGCGCCGGGGTCCACGGGGAGGGCCGCCGGTTCGGGCTCCGCCGCCTGGGGCGTGGTGGGCAGATCCGCGGCCGCGGTGGGCGCGGCGGACGTCGGCGCGGCGGACGCGGCGGACGCGGGCGGAGTCGCGCGGTCGGACCGCGCGGCTGCACGCCGCTGTGTGCCGGGGAGCTTGGCGCTCCAGCGCGTGAAGATCACGGAGGTGTACCTCTTACTTCGCGTCGTCGCGCGGGCTCGGGCCGTCGGCATGGGGGAACCGCCCGGCCGGAGGCGGGGGGAGTGTCGGCTGGGGGCACTCTCGGCACCCTCTGGCGGAATGCAGCAAACGTCCAGAATCCTCGTGATTGTCACTCTTTGCAGATACGAGCCCACCCATGGTCACACGTCCAGTGTGGCCGACCGGACTGACATCCGTCAGACGCCGTGGACCGGAGTGCAGTTGCACGCGATCGCCCGTTCGGCCGCACCGGCGCCGGGCGGTACACCAACGCTCCTGGTGGGGCGGGGTCGTCAACTGGCTTCGTTGTGGCGTCCCGTGCCCGCCGCGAGTTCGAATTCGGCGCGCGGGTTCTCCAGCGAGCCGAGCGAGACGATCTCGCGTTTGAACAGGCCCGCGAGGGTCCATTCGGCCAATACCCGCGCCTTCCGGTTGAAGGTGGGCACCCGGCTGAGGTGGTAGGCGCGGTGCATGAACCAGGCCGGATAGCCCTTCAGCTTCCGTCCGTAGACATGCGCGACACCCTTGTGCAGGCCCAGCGAAGCCACCGATCCGGAGTACTTGTGTGCGTAGTCCACGATCGGGCCACCGCGGACGGCCGCAGCGACGTTCTCGGCGAGCACCTTGGCCTGGCGCACGGCGTGCTGGGCGTTGGGGGCGCACTCCGGGCGCGGCTCGCCGGGGCCGGCCGGTTCGGCGGTCAGGTCCGGGACGGCCGCCGCGTCGCCGGCGGACCAGGCGTGTTCGACGCCGTCCACCTGGAGCGCGGCGGTGCACCGGAGCCGGCCGCGCGCGGTCAGCGGCAGCTTGGTGGCGGCGAGGATGGGATGCGGTTTGACGCCCGCCGTCCACACCAGGGTCCGGTTGGGGAAGCGGGAGCCGTCACTGAGCACCGCGACACGGTTCTCGCAGGAGTCCAGGCGGGTGTCGAGGCGTACGTCGATGTTGCGTCCGCGCAGCTCGCGGACGGCGTACCGGCCCATCTCGGGGCCCACCTCGGGCAGGATCTTTCCGGTCGCCTCGACCAGGATCCACTTCATGTCCTCGGGCTTGATGTTGTGGTAGTACCGGGCGGCGTAGCGGGCCATGTCCTCCAGCTCGGCCAGGGCCTCCACGCCCGCGTAGCCGCCACCGACGAAGACGAAGGTCAGCGCCGCGTCCCGGACCGCGGGGTCGCGGGTGGAGGAGGCGATGTCGAGCTGTTCGAGGACGTGGTTGCGCAGCCCGATGGCCTCTTCGACGGTCTTGAAGCCGATTCCGACCTCCGCGAGGCCCGGGACCGGGAGGGTGCGGGAGACCGAGCCGGGCGCGAGGACGAGTTCGTCGTATCCGACCACCACGGCGCCGTCGCCGGTCTCCTCCGCGGCGAGGGTCGTGATGGTGGCCGTCCGCTCACCGTGGTCGATGGCCGTGACCTCGCCGATGACCACCCGGCACTGCGGCAGCACCCGGCGCAGCGGTACGACGACATGGCGCGGGGAGATGGAACCGGCCGCCGCCTCCGGCAGGAACGGCTGGTACGTCATATAGGGCTCGGGGTCGACCACGACGACCTCGACCGTGCCCTGCCGCAGTTCCTGCTTCAGCTTCGATTGCAGCCGCAGGGCGGTGTACATCCCTACGTAGCCGCCGCCGACCACGAGAATGCGTGCCGGGTCGTCCTTCGAAGACGTCGAAGACTCAGCCTTCACAGAGGTACTCCTCGCGATGTCGACCAGCCCCGGGCGGCACCGCTCCGGAGGTCGGCCGGCGGCACGGCCACCTCGGGTGCTGCGCCCCCGGGAAAGCACAGCACTGTTCCATGACGCACCCCCGGAACGGCTTTGTCCACAGGCTCGTCGAAATGTATGACCGGGCGCGGTCACTGTGACGGAGGGTCGCCTTCCGCCCACGGGAGCGGAGGAGCGCAGGTCAGCGGGCGGGTCGCGGCAGAAGGGCGGGTGCGCAATCGGGGCGGATCGGGCCCGTACTCCGATCGGGGGGCGCACTGTGCGGAACTGCCCCCTTCATTCTTGACCTGGGCTCAACTATGTTCGTATCTCGTTGGGGTGCACCCTCTCGTCGGTACGCCCCGACCGTCAGGGCGGGGAGTCTCCGGGGGGAGACGTCATTACCGGGGGATCAATATGCATATTCAGGGCTCTCAATGGCCGACAGCCGTCGCCACGACCCAGGTGTCGGACGGCACCGTCGGCGGCACCGGCAGCAGCAACGGCGCGAACGGCAACGGTGCGAGCGCCAACGGCGGTGGCGCGCACGGCGGCTTCGGGGGTGCCGGCGGCCGCAGCACACCGCTGCGGGTGGACGCCCAGCGCAATCTGGAACACGTACTGCGCGCCGCGCGCGAGGTCTTCGGCGAGCTGGGGTACGGCGCTCCCATGGAGGACGTGGCCCGGCGGGCGCGCGTCGGTGTCGGCACGGTCTACCGCCGGTTCCCGAGCAAGGACGTCCTCGTACGCCGGATAGCCGAGGAGGAGACCTCCCGGCTGACCGAGCAGGCGCGCACGGCGCTGGGCCAGGAGGACGACCCGTGGTCGGCGCTGTCGCGCTTCCTTCGGACGTCGGTCGCCTCGGGCGCCGGGCGGCTGCTGCCGCCGGGCATCCTGCGGGTGAGCGCGAGCGCGGAGCGGCCGGTGGACGGCGTGGCCGAGGCGCGGGTGCCGCAGCAGCGGATAGCGCCCGGTCCGGACGCGCCGGCGGATCTGCGCCTGGTCGCCCCGCGCGGCGAGGCCGAAGGCGCGGTCACCGCGGGCGGCCAGGAGGGCGGCCCGAACGGCATCGAGGAGACCGTGGGCGCGCAGGCGCTGCTGGAGGTCGTCGGGCGTCTGGTGGAGCGTGCGCGGGCGGCCGGTGAGCTGCGCGCGGATGTGACGGTCGCCGATGTGCTGCTGGTGATCGCCACGAGCGCGCCCTCGCTGCCGGACCCCACCCAGCAACAGGCCGCTTCCGCGCGGCTGCTGGACATCCTGCTGGAGGGCCTGCGCTCGCGTCCTGTCCGCTGAGGACGGGCCGGGAGTTCAGCTGACGAGCCGGGTATTCGGCGGGAGCCCGCCGGGATCTCATCCGTCCGGGGCCTTCGTGAGGGGGCGCCGGACGGTCCGGGCGGGGCGGTCCCGCCCGGCTGCGAGGTGCCGGGAGCCGGTGTACGCCGGGCCGTGCGCCGCTTTCGCGCGCAGTGTGCCCCGTAGGGGTGAAGGCCGATGCCGCTGTGCGGAGAACTCGCCCCGGATGAGTGGATGCCCCCAAGGGCCCTGAAGCGTGGGTGCCCCGTGTGGCACGCTTGCGCGTGTTCCGGTGTGACGGTGTGTTCGGGGGCCTCGGCGATGGGTGTTGACGGACGGGACGAGCAGCGTGGCGGCACGGCCGGCGCCGCCGGGACGGGTGGCTCCGAGGGGGAGCCGTCCCCCCAGGTCCCCGGCCAGCCGGGGCCACGGGACTCGGCGCCTCCTGCTGCCGGCCCCACCGAGCGGCACGATCGTGCCGACAGCCCGGCGGGCACTCCGGGCACTCCGGGCTCCGACCCGAGTGTGCCTGCGCAGCGTGGCCGCGCCACCGGGCCGGCCGCCGGCCCCCGCCGCCCCTCCGGCTCCGGCCGTCACGCCCGGCCGTCGGGCAGTCCGGCGACGGCCGACGAGGCGATCGGTGCGGGAGCAGCGGAAAGTGCGGCCGACTCGAACTCCCAGGCGCCGGAACTACCGCCCTCCGACGGCCAGTTGATCGACAACATGCGCGCGGGCGACGACAGCGCGTACGAGGAGATGTACCGCAGGCACGCCGAGGCGGTGCGCCGCTACGCCCGCAGTTGCTGTCGGGACGCGCACACCGCCGAGGACCTGACCGGTGAGGTCTTCGCCCGCACCCTGCAGGCGGTACGCGGCGGCGCGGGACCGGATTCGGCGGTTCGCGCCTATCTGCTGACGACCGTCCGCCGGGTCGCCGCCTCCTGGGCGAGGACCGCGAGACGGGAGCAACTCGTCGAGGATTTCGCGGTGTTCGCGGTGTCCTCCGCCGGTTCCTCGATGGACGACGACACCCTCGACCTGGGCGCGGACGTCCGCGCCATGCACGAAGCCGAGCAGTCGATGGCCGTACAGGCGTTCCGCAGCCTGCCCGAGCGCTATCAGACGGTGCTGTGGCACACCACCATCGAGGACGAGTCGCCCAGCGAGGTCGCGCCGCTGCTCGGACTGACCGCCAACGCCACCGCCGTACTCGCCCACCGTGCCCGCGAGGGGCTCAAGCAGGCGTATCTGCAGGCGCATGTGAGTCAGTCGCTGACCGCCGGCGGCGACTGCGCCCGGTACGCCGACCGGCTCGGCGCGTACGCCCGCGGCGGCCTGCGGATGCGGGCCGAACGGGGCCTGCGCAAGCACCTCGACCAGTGCGCCCGCTGCCGCACCGCCGCGATGGAGGTCGCGGACGTCAACGAGCGGATCGGTGCGGTGCTGCCGGTCGCGGTCATCGGCTGGTTCGCCGCCGGGTACGCCGCCAAGACGGTCGCCGCGGTGGCCGGGGCCGCGGGAGCGGGGGCCGCGGCGGGAGCCGGTGCGGCGGCGGCTGCCGGGGGCGGAGGATCCGTCTCCGCGGGGAGCGCCGGTGGCGCCGCCGCGAGCGAGGGCCTCGGCGCGCCGGTCAAGATCGGCATCGGGGTCGGCGCGACGGTGGTGGCGGGCGCGGCCCTGGCGCTCGCGCTGGCCGGAGATCCCAAGCCTGCCCCGGAACCGCAGGCGAAGCCGGACCGGCCCGCGCCGTCCGCGCCGCGGAAGCCGTCCCCGGAGAAACCCGGGAAGCCCGCGAAGCCCGCGCCGAAGCCGCCTGCGCCGCCGTCGGCCCCGGCCGAGCAGGAGCCGTCGCCCGGGCCCTCGGTGAAACCGAGCGCGAAACCGGCTCCACCGAAGCCCGCACCGACCGGCGAACCGGCACCGCCCACACCTTCGCCCACGCCCACACCGAAGCCACCTCCTCCCGCGCCGGCGCCGACCCCGTACCGGATCAACGCGCTGGCGTACGACCTCGCGGGCAACGGCTCGGAGCCCGAGGTGCGCACGTTCGGCAGCAGTTGGCTGTGGCAACGGAACGGTCCGGGCGTCGGGGGCACGAAGTACGCGCACGGCGTGAGCGTTCACGGCCCCTCCTCGGTACTCATCGACCTCAATCGCCCCTGCACCGCGTACGACGCGGTCGTGGGTGTCGACGACCTCAGCCTGGGGCTGGGTGCACTGCGCTTCTCCGTCTACGCGGACGGGGTGCGGCTGTGGCGCTCGGATGTGCTGCACGGCGGCGACCGCGCGGTGCCGGTCCACGTACCGCTCACGGGCCGGAAGACGCTGCGGCTGGTGGTGGAGCCGCAATCCCCCACCGATGTGGTGGCGTTGGGGA
Source organism: Streptomyces sp. NPDC048248 (assembly GCF_043201875.1). Classification (NCBI taxonomy): domain Bacteria; kingdom Bacillati; phylum Actinomycetota; class Actinomycetes; order Kitasatosporales; family Streptomycetaceae; genus Streptomyces; species Streptomyces sp. NPDC048248. The sequence goes on along the minus strand of NZ_JBICZL010000005.1, from coordinate 528,272 downwards.
CCTGGGCACAGTCGCAGGTCAGCTGCCGGTGAGAACGGGGCGCGGGCCGGGGGGACGGCCCGGGGGCGGCCGACGCTCGGGAGGCGTGAGGCGTTATCTACGCGCCGTCGCCTGCGCCCTTCCGCTGGGCACACAGACCGGGCCCGGCGCGCCGGACGCACTCGGACGTAGGCACCGCCGGGACGTAGCCAGGTCCGGGGCGTAGCCAGGTCCGGGGCGTAGCCAGGTCCGGGACGTAGCCATCTCCGGGACGTAGCCATCTCCGGGACGTTCGGCCGGTTCGGACCGTGGGCATGGCCGGGGCGTAACCACCACCCGGACGTAGCCACGTCCGGCCGCGGACAACCGGGCCCGCGCCCGTACGACCGGTGGCACGCCGCGCCCTCGCCCCGCCGCCCGGCTCATAGCTGGGCGCGCGGCACCACCCCGCCCGCGACCGCCCGCTGCCGCGGAGCCGCCGCGCCCGTCCAGCACGTCCCACGACGGGCGATCAGCCGGCGCAACCACAGCTCGGTGGAGACCAGTTCGGCGAGGCCGTCGAGGGGGAGCTCGGCGCCCTCGGCCGCCGCGCGGAGGGCCTTGCGCACCACACGCGCCTCGATCAACCCGGCGTCGGCCAGGAGGGGCGCGTCGAAGAGCGCCACCAGGTCACCGATGGCGCTGCGCAGTCCGGCGCGCACCGCGGCCAGGTGGGTGGCGTGGGAGGTGGCGCCCCAACCCGGCGGCAAGTCGCGTACGCCGGCGCCCGCGAGCACCGAGCGCAGCACCGCGGCGCGCGCCCCTGGCTGCACCCGGAGGGTGTCCGGCAGTGCACGGCAGGCGAGCACCACCTGGTTGTCGAGGAAGGGCGCGTGCAGCCGCTGATTGCGGACCTCCGCCGCCTGCTCGAAGACGCGGTGGTCCGCCGCGTGGCGGGCCAGCGCGGCGCGCGCCCGCCGCTCCCCGGGGCGGCCCACGGCCGGCGAACGGCTCGCCGCGTCCCCCAGCCGAACCGATACTTCGGCCAGCGCCTCACCGGTCAGCCAACGCGCCGCGGGGCCGGGCCGGCACCAGGCGAGGGCGGCCAGGGAGGCGTCCACCGCCCCGCCCGTCACCGGAGCCTCGGCGAACTGCCGCTCCATGAGCCGGCGCGCCGCGTCGGTGATGCCGGCCCCGTAGGGCGTCCGGGCGAGCTTGCGGGCGGCGCGGTAGACCGTGAAGGGGACCAGGACGGACTGTGCGGACGGCCCGTCGGCCTTGGCGAGGGCGGTGACCGGGCGCAGCAGATGCCGACGGCGGCGGTCCATGAGCAGGTCGGCGAGCCGGGCCGGATGGGCGTCGAGCACCTGCCGGGCGCCGTCGCCGACGAAGTGGTCCGCGCTGCCGGCGAGCAACCGCCGCCGGTGGCGCCCGGCGGTGATCAGGGAGGGCCCGGGCTCGTCGGTGAGCGGGCCGTTGCCGAGGTCGGCGTACGGGAGCGCCTCCTCGCCGGCAGCGACGACGACGTGCCGCAGCCGCGGGTTGTCGGCGATGCTGCGGGCCCGCTCCAACTCCGCCGCGCGATAGGGCTGGCCGCCGTTCGTGGCACGGTCGTTGAAGGTGACGGCGAGCAGGCGTTCGCCGTGTCCGTCGAGCGTTCCGGGCTGGCCGGGCAGGCCCGCGGCCAGGAGGGCGAGCGTTCCGGACGCGCTGCCTCCGGAGAGGTCGGCGCCGATGCCGGGGGCCGGTCCGCCACGGGCCGCGCGCCGCTCGGCGGGACCCATGCCCGGGACGGGTCCGGGATCCAGGCCGTCCCGTCCGTCCGGGTCGGGGGCGTGCCGCGGGGCGGCCAGCCGGGCGCGGACGGCCTCGATCAGGGCGTCCCGCACGCCGTGCACCGCCTGTTCCGGGGGGAGTTGGGGCGCGGCGACGGCGAGCGAGGCGGTGGGCTCGAAGGAGGCGATCTCGCCGGCGCCGTTCCGCAGCACCAAGGCGTGGCCTGGCGGGATACGGCGGACCCCTTCGTACGGCGTGCCGGAGCCGAGCGCCTCGGGCGCGTCCGGGCACGCCAGCATCGCGGCGACGTGGCCGACATCGAGACCGGCCTCGACGAGGTCGGCGAGCGGGAGCGCGGCGGTGGCGTACGCGGTACCGCCTGCCCAAGGGGTGTGGAAGACGGGGCGGGCGCCCGCCAGATCGCCGGTGACCGTGATGCGCCGGCCCACCTGCACGACGGCGGTGTAGCTGCCCGGCCACGCGGTGAGGTGGCGCAGCGCCCCGCCGCGGGCGGCGAACAGGCCGACGCGCAGCTGGTCGTCGGTGGCTCCGCAGACACCGAAGACGGCGAGCCGGGTTTCGGGGTCCGCCTGGACCACCCGGACCTCGTCGGGCCGCCAGTCGCCGACTGCCCACAGCGGATCCGGGTCGTTCCACAGGAGTTGGGCGCCAACGGGCAGAACCGTCCGGCTCCCCCCGTCGGCGGCCGGTCTCGTGGCGGCACTGCTCCACCCCACCAACCAGCGCATCGCCGCCTCCACCCGATTCCCCGTCCGCCGAGGGGCCAACGGCCGCCCCGTACAGCGGATTGCCAAGCTGTTGTGCGGACCATGCTGCCACGACAGGGGCGCGCGGGAGGTGCCAAAGAGGGCCCGTATGCGGGCGGTTCATGCCGCGGACCGGCCGCGGCGGCGGAACGGGCCGGATGCGGGGAGCCGGCGCGGCGCTCCAGGGCGCGCGTGCCGGGGTCGTGCCGTCCACCCCGGGTGGCCCCCCGTGTGGCCCCCGGGACAGCCCCCGAGCGAGTGGCGGCGCGAAAGCACCGCACGCCGCATTTCAGCCAAAGTCCGTTCCGTACTGCCCGGTTGACGGAATCGGGTGTCGCGTCAACCGGTGAGGCGACCGGTCGGCGACCGGTCCGTGCGACGGCCCGGGAGGCGGGCTACGCCCCCCGGACCGGACCGCCACCCGCGGGGAATGAGGTGACGGTATCCCCCAGCCCACTGGATCCAGTGCAGCGGGCCGACCCACGCAGAACTCATCGAAGCGCTCCCGCCGGAGAGGGGCCAGCGCGCACGGACGGGCGCACGGGCACACGTACCCGGAGCACATGCCAATTCCCGCACCCCAGTTTGAACACGAATCTCGCCATCCGGGACACCGGCCCTTAACGGTAGGGATCCGGCGAACTACTCTGGGTGGACGCATGCCCCGGGGTACCGGGGCGGCCGTCGCTGTGTCGAGGGGTGCGCAATGTCCAGGGATATACGCGGGCCGAACGAGAAGCTCGGCACCGTTCTCGCCCTCGCGGGTATCAGTAATGCCGGACTGGCACGCCGGGTCAACGACCTCGGTGCGCAGCGCGGACTGACGCTTCGCTACGACAAGACGTCGGTGGCCCGGTGGGTTTCCAAGGGCATGGTGCCCCAAGGCGCCGCGCCCCATCTGATCGCGTCCGCGATCGGCAGCAAGCTCGGCCGGCCGGTGCCGCTGCACGAGATCGGGCTCGCCGACGCGGACCCGGCACCCGAGGTGGGCCTGGCATTTCCCCGCGATGTGGGCGCAGCGGTGCGTTCCGCGACCGAGTTGTACCGGCTGGATCTGGCCGGACGGCGGGCGGGGGGAGGCGGCATCTGGCAGAGCCTGGCCGGATCCTTCGCCGTCAGCGCGTACGCGACGCCCGCCTCGCGCTGGCTGATATCCCCCGCCGACAGTTCGGTGGCACGGGAGGCGGCCGAGGCCCGAGACCGGGACGCCGCGGCGGCCGGCGACGCGGGGATCCCGCAGCACGTCGGCCACAGCGACGTCACCAAGCTGCGCGAGGCGGCGGAGGACGCGCGCCGCTGGGACTCCAAGTACGGCGGCGGTGACTGGCGTTCGTCGATGGTGCCCGAGTGCCTCCGGGTGGACGCGGCGCCGTTACTCCTCGCCTCCTACAGCGACGAGGTGGGGCGCGCCCTGTTCGGGGCGACCTCCGAACTCACCCGGCTCGCCGGCTGGATGGCCTTCGACACCGGCCAACAGGAAGCCGCGCAGCGGTACTACATCCAGGCCCTGCGGCTCGCCCGCGCCGCCGCCGATGTACCGCTGGGGGGATATGTCCTGGCCTCGATGTCACTCCAGGCGACGTACCGCGGCTTCGCCGACGAGGGCGTGGATCTCGCGCAGGCCGCCCTGGAACGCAACCGCGGCCTGGCGACCGCCCGCACCATGAGCTTCTTCCGGCTGGTCGAGGCCCGCGCCCAGGCCAAGGCCGGCGAGGCCCGCGCCTGCGAGGTCGCGCTGAAGGCCGCGGAGGGCTGGCTGGAGCGCTCGCGGGGCGGCGACCCCGACCCGGCGTGGCTGGACTTCTATTCCTACGAACGCTTCGCCGCCGACGCCGCCGAGTGCTACCGCGACCTCCGCCTGCCCCGCCAGGTCCGCCGCTTCACCGAGCAGGCGCTCTCCCGCCCGACCGAGGAATTCGTCCGCTCGCACGGCCTGCGGCTGGTGGTGTCCGCAGTCGCCGAACTGGAGTCGGGCAATCTGGACGCGGCCTGCGCCGCGGGCACCCGCGCCGTGGAGGTGGCGGGCCGGATCTCCTCCGCCCGCACCACCGAATACGTCCGCGACCTCCTGCACCGCCTGGAGCCGTACGGCAACGAGCCCCGGGTCGTGGAACTCCGCGAACGCGCAAGACCGCTGCTGGCGGCACCGGCTTAGGGCGGGGCGCATGGTGCATGCGGGGCGGGCGTGGGAGGCGGGGGCGCCCCACCCCTCCACCCCGGCACCCCTGTCCGTTTTCGTCGGTCCTGTCGATCCTGTCGGTCCTGTCGATCCTGTCGGTCCTGTCGATCCTGTCGATCCACTGTCCGGCTGCCCCGCCGTCAGCCGCCCGGCTCGCCATTGCCGGAATGTCAGTGCCGCCCGTCATGATGGAGTACGTCGTCGGCGATGATGCGCGGGGCCGCGGGCATGGGCGGACCTGCGGTCATGCGGTTGGGGAGGTGCAGTGGCGGCGTACGACTGCGATGTACTGGTGATCGGTGCCGGCATCGTCGGGCTCTCCACGGCCTATGCGCTCACGCGTGCCGCGCCCGGCACGCGCGTGGTGGTGCTGGAGAAGGAGCCCGGCCCCGCCCGCCATCAGACCGGGCGCAACAGCGGCGTGATCCACAGCGGCATCTACTACCCGCCCGGCTCGCTCAAGGCCCGCTTCGCCCTCCAGGGCTCGGCGGAGATGGTCAAGTTCTGCGCGGAACACGACATCCCCCACGACGTCACCGGCAAGCTGATCGTCGCCACCGAGCGCAGCGAGCTGCCCAGGCTGCACGGCCTGATCCAGCGCGGCCGGGAACACGGCCTGCCGGTGCGCGAGCTGGGCCCCGCCCAGATAACCGAGTACGAACCCGAGGTGCGCGGCCTGGCCGCCATCCATGTCGGCACGACAGGGGTGTGCGACTTCGGTGCGGTGGCCCGCCGGTTCGCCCGGCTCGCCACGGACGCCGGCGCCGAGATCACCTACGGCGCGGAGGTCACCACCATCGGCCGCCGACCCGGCCGCGTCGCGGTCCGTACGGCCGACGGCACGGTCCATCGCGCCCGCGCCCTCGTCAACTGCGCGGGCCTGCACTGCGACCGCATCGCCCGGCTCGCGGGCGACCCACCGGGCATGCGGATCGTCCCGTTCCGCGGCGAATACTTCACCCTCGCCCCGGAGCGCGCCGACCTCGTCCGCGGCCTGGTCTACCCCGTCCCCGACCCGGCCTTCCCCTTCCTCGGTGTCCACCTCACCCGCGGCATCGACGGCGCTGTCCACATCGGCCCGAACGCCGTCCCCGCCCTGGCCCGCGAGGGCTACGACTGGGGCACCGTCCGCCCCACGGAGCTGGCCGGCACCCTCGCCTTCCCCGGCTCCTGGCGGATAGCCCGCCGCCACTGGCGCTACGGCGCCGGCGAGCTGCGCCGCTCCCTGTCCCGCAGCGCCTTCACCGACGCGGTCCGCCGCCTCCTCCCGGCCGCCCGCGAGGACGACCTCGTCCCCTCCCCGGCCGGCGTCCGCGCCCAGGCCGTCCTCCCCGACGGCACCCTCGTCGACGACTTCCTCTTCGCCGAGTCCCCCGGCATCGTCCACGTCCTCAACGCCCCGTCCCCCGCGGCCACGGCCTCCCTCCCCATCGGGCGCGAGGTGGCACGGCGGGTGCTGGGGGTGCTGGAGGGATGAGGGGCGCATGGCGGTCGGAGCTGGTGGACCACCGGTGAGACGGCCGCGTGGGAGTGCTCCCGCCGTCCATCCGTAGAATCGTCACACTGTGTCCGAGAACCCCCTCACCCCCGCACCCGACGCCGCAGAAGCCGACGCCCCCGTGACCGATGGCACCCCGCCCGCGGTGGCCCCGGACGCCGGTGGCTCAGCCGCCTCCGGCAGCGCTTCCGCTTCCCGCCGTGGTGGGCCGATGTTCCCCGACGGGACCGGCCCCGCCGCCGACCCCGCGGGCTCGCACCACGAGCGCCGCATCCGGTCCTTCCAGCCCCGCCGCAGCCGCGTCTCGCCCAGTCAGGCCGATGCGCTGCGCCGCCTGTGGCCGACGTGGGGACTGGACATCGACGGCCTCTCCCGTATCGACCTCGACGCCTTCTTCGACGGGCTGCCGGTCATCCTGGAGATCGGCTTCGGCATGGGTGAGGCGACGGCGCAGATGGCCGCCGCCGACCCCGGCACCGGCATCCTCGCCTGCGACGTCCACACGCCGGGGCAGGGCAATCTGCTGGGTCTCGCGGAGCGCAATGGCCTGACCAACGTCCGGGTGGCCAACGGCGACGCGATCATCCTCCTGCGCGAGATGCTCGCCCCCGGCTCCCTGGCCGGTCTGCGCGTCTACTTCCCCGACCCCTGGCCGAAGAAGCGCCACCACAAGCGCCGGCTGATCCAGCCGGAGTTCCTCGCGCTGGCGACCACCCGGCTCGCACCGGGCGCCCTGGTGCACTGCGCGACCGACTGGGAGCCGTACGCCGAACAGATGCTGGAGGTCCTCTCCGCAGAACCGACGCTGGAGAATCTCCACTCCTCCTACGCGCCCCGGCCGGACTTCCGGCCGCTCACCAGGTTCGAGGGACAGGGCCTGGACAAGGGGCACGTCGTCCACGACCTGCTCTTCCGCCGCCGGGCGGTGTAGGGAGCGCGGGCGTGGTTAGGGTCCTTGGGTGTCTCCGTCCCAGCCGCCCCCGTATCCGCCCCGCCCGGCGTACGCGCCCCACTCACGCCCGCCGGCCCACGGCCCCGCCCACGCCCTCGGCCATGCCCCGGCGCATCGCCGCCCGGCGCCCTGGCACAGCAAGACCGTGCGCGCCATCGCGTTGGTCTCGCTCCTCGCGCTCTGCGGCGTGGTCATCATCGGGATCGTCCGCGGGCAGACCGGCACCGAGGGCTTCCTGGTCGGGCTCGGACTCGCCGTCTTCCCGGTGCCGCCGCTGATCGCGGCGTTCTGCTGGCTCGATCACATAGAACCCGAGCCGTGGCGCAACCTCGCGTTCGCCTTCGCCTGGGGTGCCTGCGCGGCCACACTCGTCGCGGTGCTCGCCAACGGCTTCGCCACCGACTGGCTGGCCGCCAACGTCGCCGCCACATCCGCCTCGGAGGCAGAGACCTGGGGGGCGACCGTCATCGCGCCGGTCGTCGAGGAATCGGTCAAGGCCGCGGCCGTCCTCCTCCTCTACCGCTTTCGCCGGCGCGATTTCGACGGCATCACGGACGGCATCGTCATCGCCGGCATCACCGCCACCGGCTTCGCCTTCACCGAGAACATCCTCTACCTGGGCAGCGCCTTCGGCCAGGACCAGTCCCTGGGCCACTCCGGCCTGGACTCGGCCACCGCGGGCACCTTCTTCATCCGCGTCGTGGTGTCCCCGTTCGCGCATCCGCTGTTCACGACGCTGACCGGCCTGGCGTTCGGCATAGCCGCCGTCCGCTATCCCCGCCGCCGCGGCGCCCGGACCGCGGTGCCCGTACTCGGCCTGCTCACCGCCGTCCTGCTGCACTCCATCTGGAACAGCGCGTCGTCCCTCGGGGACCTCGGCTTCCTCACCATCTACGGCCTGTTCATGGTCCCCGTGTTCATCACCGTGACCTGGCTGGCCATATGGGCCCGCCGACAGGAACTCCTCTCCCTGCGCGGCTACCTCGCCCCCTACGCCGCCGCCGGCTGGCTCGCCCCCGCCGAACCCACCGCCCTCTCCCACCTCAAGACCCGCGCGCTGGCCCGCAACATCGCCCGCCGCGCCCAGGGCCCCGCCGCCGCCCGCGCCGTCACCGAATACACCACCCTCGCCACTGCCCTCTCCTTCCACCGACGCCGCGCCCACCTCACTGGCCCCACCCCCGACTTCGCCACCAGAGAAGCCGACCTCCTCCACCAACTCTCCCGCTACCGCCCCTGGGCCCACCCGGCACTGGCCCAGGCGTTGGTCACCACTCATCGGCCGGTGGCGCCTGGGTGGCCGGCGGCGACGGCCACACCCCCGACGCCCAATGGTTCGTACGCTGATCTTTCGCACACGGATGGCAGCCCCTGGTGACCCACGTCGATCTGACTTCGCAGGAGATTGGACGGGTAGCACCAGGAATCCCTGGATAATCTATGCCAGGTCGTCGAAAAGGTCCGGCGAGACCATTCGCCCCTCCCAACGACCTCGGTGCTGCCGCACTCGTTCCACATCTATTTGATGGTCCTTGACCCGCTGCAATGCGCGCATGAACTTCTGCGTCAGCCCATCGATCACATCGAATCCATCCGTGATCTGACGAGCACCACGGTCAAAGAGTGCATGGCAGTTTGGACAGAGACACAGGACGTTCTCCACCCTGTCCGGGCCGTGGTGCGGCGCTCCCAATGCCTGGATATGAGCCGCCTCGCTAATGGCATTTCCATCCGGTGACACCACCAAGCGAAGGCCACACATCTGGCAGGTGTTGTCGTACATTTCTTTGACGCTTTGAACAACCTTGGAGTCACGCAGACGGCGCTCGTACGTGACGGTGCGGCGCACCTGCTCCTCGAGGTCGGTGGCCGCATCCTCGTCGGGAGCCACCGGTTGGGGCTTCACCGTCTCGCCCGGTTCCATCTTGCGGAGACGGAACTGGCAGACGCGGAACCCCTCCTTACCCATCGTCATCCAGTGTTCCGCGACACGGAACAGACCGCAGTATTGGTAGCCGTCAGTGGGCTGCCTCCGCTTCGGGCTGATCTTCAACCCGCGAATGACTCGTACGGGGTTTCCGAGGGCCTGATTCAACAAAAGCCCGGCGTTGCCTCGCGAGTCCATGGTCTGATCGGCGACCATGCACTTCGTGTTCCGGTCGCGGCCGCCCTCACCCGTGTAGATGATCTCGGTCTCGCCATACTCATCATCGAGGTATCCGCCAGAGAGCACAATGGAATCTACGCCCTTCGTCGCGGTTCCCGAGATCCCCATTCCTAATTGACGGTGCACTCCCGCGGCGTGCAACTCCGCGTGCCCCTTGAAGCGTTGCCCTTCTTTCACACCTGGTGGCGTACCAAACGTAACGGGTTTTGCTGCTCTCGCCTTCGCCATGCGCGAATGATGCCAACTCTTTGATCACTGCATGCCGTACGTGACCAGACTGTGGTGACTCACACAGGCCTCCGAGTCCAAGTGATCGGGATACCACCTCCGATTCCGCGACGACTCGAGCGTAGCCTCGGGGGGGAGTCGTCCCCGATATGGAGGTTTGTGCAATGTCCCGCGTACCGACAAGTGTGGTGGCCGCGAGTGGTCTTGTTGCCGGCTACGCCGTAGCTCGTTGGACCGAGAGGCGGCCGCTTGGTGGGGTGGCGCTGGCTGCGGCTGGGGTCGTGGCGGCGCGGGGGTGGCAGCAGAAGGCCGGTGGGGCGACGGCTGCGGCGTTGAGTGGGGCCTATGTGGCCGCCTTTGCCGGGTCGCACCCGTTGGCGAAGAAGATCGGTGCGTGGCCTTCGGTGTTCACGGCCGCGGGTGGGGTCGCGCTGGCTTCGTGGGTTGCTGTCGATCGACGGAAGTAGCGGAAGCGGGGGCTGGGGCCGCCACCTCGATCACCGCCCCGCTCGGCACGCCCCCAGGGCGGCCGCGCCGTGATGCGCGGCCGCCCTCAGCGGTGGCGGGGCAGGGGGCCGGTTCTCAGGCCGATGCCTCTGTGAGGAGGGTCAGTTCGTCGTCGGTGAGGGTGAGTTCGCCGATCGCGAGGAGCGCCGGGAGCTGGGCCACCGTGCGGGCGCTGGCGATCGGGGCCGCGACGGTGGGCCGGGCGGCGAGCCAGGCGAGGGCGACGGTGGCGATCTCGGCCTCGTGGGCGACGGCGACGGTGTCGAGGGCCTGGAGGACGCGGCGGCCCCGGTCGGTCGTCAGGTGCTTGGCGGCGCCTTCGGCGCGGGCACTGTCGACGCTCGTGCCGGGGCGGTACTTGCCGGTCAGGAAGCCCGACGCGAGGGCGTAGTACGGGACGGCGGCCAGGCCGTTGCGGGCGGCGACGTCGGCGAGTTCGCCCTCGTAGGTGTCGCGGGAGACCAGGTTGTAGTGCGGCTGCAGGGCGACGTACCGGGCGAGGCCCTCGCTCGTGGAGAAGGCCAGGGACTCCTCCAGGCGCCGCGCGGAGATGTTGGACGCGGCGATCTCGCGGACCTTGCCGGCCCGTACGAGGTCGTCGAGGGCGGTCAGGAACTCCGAGACCTCGACCGACTCGTCGTCGTAGTGGGTGTAGTAGAGGTCGATGTAGTCGGTGCGCAGCCGGGTCAGGGACTCGTCGACGGCGCCCTTGATGGTGGGGGCGGACAGGCCCTTGAAGTCGGGGTGCGCGCCGACCTTGGTGGCGATGACGACGTCCTCGCGATTGCCGCGCGCTGCCAGCCAGTTGCCGATGACGGTCTCGGACTCGCCGCCCTTGTTGCCCGGCACCCAGGCCGAGTAGACGTCTGCGGTGTCGATGAAGTTGCCGCCGCCCGCCACGTACGCGTCGAGCACGGCGAAGGACTCGGCTTCGTCCGCCGTCCAGCCGAAGACATTGCCGCCGAGGGACAGGGGGGAGACGGAGAGCGAGCCGAGGCTCTTGTGTGTCGCGGTCATGCGTGGTTGCAGCGTCGGTTCGGAGAGGAAAATTCCCCCGCCGGCAGGGCGATCCCGAGCGCAGCCCCCGCAAGGCAGTCCATCGGCGCGGTCGCACGCGGGCTTCCGCTACGGTCCTGCGACTCCCCGGCTGCGATCTTCGCTCGGCCCTCGCTGTTCGCCCACCCGCCGGGCACCGCTGCCCACTTCGTCGACAGGGCCCCTTTCCGAAGCTCCCCCCCCCGCCCGCGCATCGCAGAAGCCGCGCCCCTCAGGGACGCGGCCTCCGGCACAGCGGCTCGCACGGCTACCGGGGTGAACCACCGGCCGGTTCGCCGGGGCTCCCCGCTGCTGCCGCCTCACGCGCCTCTCAGACACTCACCCCGTGGCCGCGCAGCCACGTCATCGGGTCGATCGGGTCGCCGGCGCCCGGGCGGACCTCCAGGTGGAGGTGGGGGCCGGTGACGTTGCCTGTGGCGCCGACGCGGCCGATGACGTCACCGGCCTTGACCTCGCCGGAGGTCTTCACCATGGACGACAGGTGGCAGAACCAGAGTTCGGTGCCGTCGTCCATGGTGAGGACGATGCGGTAGCCGTACGCACCGGCCCAGCCGGCCTGGGTGATGGTGCCGGAGTGCACGGCCTTGACGAGAGTGCCGGTCGGTGCGGCGAAGTCCTGGCCGGTGTGATCGGCGGACCAGCGGTCGCCGGCCTGCCCGAAGCTCGCGGTGAGGGTGTATGAGGAGACGGGGGCGATGAAGCTCCGCGCCAGCTTGGCGAGGCGCTCCGCCTCGGCCTTCTTGCTGGCGGCCTCCGCCGCCTCGCGTTTGGCCTCCAGCTCCGCCGCCTTCTTGGCAGCGGCAGCCTTCTCGGCCTCCTTCTGGTGGTCGGCCGCGTCCTCCTCGGCCTTCTCGACGGCCGCGTCCTGGGCGGCATCGCGCGCTTGCTGCTCGCCGGCACCCTGCTGGGCGTCGGCCTGCTGCAGGATGCGGTTGCGCAGTGCCTCGCCCGCGTCCTTGCCCTGGGAGGCGAGGGGGGCGCCGGCGACCGCGGAGTCCGCGCCACCCGCGGCCGATGCGGCAGAACCGGAGTCCTGGTCCGCGTCGGATATGAGGCCACCGATGCCGGGGAGCGACTTGGCGTCCGGCAGCTTCTCGGAGAGGTCGTCGGCCATGCCGCTGACGTCCGGCATCGAGATCGGGACCGGCGGCCGGCCCTCGGCCGTGGCCATCCCGCCGGCGCCGACCGCGGCGATCACGCCGACGCCCAGGACGGTGCTGCTGCGGGCGAGTCCGCCGCCGCGCTGTCTGGCCACCCGGTGCTTGCCGCGGACGGGGCGGATGGACTCCTCGGTGGGATTCCACTCCTCCCATTCCCCGTCGCCGTCACGGTCGGCGGGAGGGAATCCGAATCCGGAGTCCCGGACGTCGAGGGGACCTCGGCCGTCAGGGGATCCCGGGCCGTGGAGGGGACCCGGCCCGTCGAAGACGCTCCGGTCATCGAGGTCGTAGGCGGACGGAACCTCGGGGGCAGGCCTGTTGGACGCCACGGGGGCGCACTCCTTTCCTTCCTTCTCGCCTACCGGGTTAGCTGACGGGTTCGGAGCAGGAAGGTCTCCTACGGGCACCCTCTGGCGAGAGCGTCCGATTCACCCCAAGGTGGTGGTTCCCCGGTTCCCTTGGTGCAGTTCGGTGCGTTTCGGTGCGCCTTCGGCGAGCTCGGCAGGGCCGGTGTGTTCCGCGGCTCCGGCCGACGGCTTCGGGCCTTCGGCGCGACTCGGCGGTCTTCGGTGCACCGGAGCAGGTCGTGCGGCCGACCGGTACGAGGTGCGGTGGCGGCGTGCGCGATGTGCAGAAGGTGCGTGAAGTGCGGGAGTTGCGTGAAGTTCGGAGCGAGACTGGAGATACGGAGGGTGCGGCATTGCTGGGAGTGCTGGAGGTGCGGGAGTGCGTGAAGTGCGCTTACGGGATTCGGCGTCGGCGCGCGGTGCCGCCACTTGCGACGGCTGGGACGACCGCGCTGCGTTATCGGACAGTAATAGAGATGGCCACTGAATTCCAAGCGTTCCCGGGAATCCGTATGTGCTCCGTAGGACCTTTGGCTTGGACTTTTTCACCCATGGGTGCCCCAATCCGGGCGAGTTGATCGCTCCGCTCCAAACGATCTCGCGACGATCGTGCGCCAGTCGTTATGCGGAGGGGTGCCCGCCCCTCACGGAGCGTGAGAGCAGTAACGTCGGATCATGGTCGTCAACGTCGTCAACAGCGCGCAGACAGTGGCCGATCGATACCGGGAGTTCTCCTGGCAGCAGGCGCGGGGGCAGTCCGACGCCCACGAGGAGCTGACCGCGCGGATCAGTCAGGACGCCGAGTTCTGCGACGTGCTCGCGGGTTCGCTGCCCGCCGGGAACAAGCAGCAGCCCAATCTCCTCCTCGCCGCCGTCCGCTATCTCGACGGTCCGCACGCCGAACAGGGCCCGCACGGTGAGGCCGCGTACGGGCGCTGGCGGGAGTGGACGATCCGGCACTGGGACGAGGTCCGCGCGGTGATCATGCAGCGCGCCACCCAGACCAACGAGCCTGCCCGCTGCGCCACCCTGCTTCCGCTGCTCGCCCGGCTGCCACAGCCGCTGGCGCTCCTGGAGGTCGGTACGTCGGCCGGGCTGTGTCTGCACCCCGATCGCTACCGCTACCGCTACGAGGGCGGTACCGAGGGACGCGGCCACGGCACCCAGGAGATGGGCGCCCCGGGGAGCCCGGTGACGTTCACCTGCCGTACGAGCCGGGCGACGCCCCCGCCGGCGGACGGTCCGCCCGCGCCCACCTCCCTGCCGGAGATCGTCTGGCGTGCGGGCATCGATCTGGACCCGCTCGACCCGATCGCCCGGCCCGACGACCATCGCTGGCTGCAGGCCCTGATCTGGCCCGGCCAGCGGGCGCGTGCGGACCGGCTCGCGGCCGCCGTCGAAGCGGTACGGGACGCGCCCCGCCCCGCTATCGTCCGCGGGGATCTGGTCGACGAGCTGCCGGCGCTGGCCGCCGCGGCCCCGCGGGAGGCGACGCTGGTCATCTTCCACAGCACCGTGCTGATGTATCTGCCGCCGGCCCGCCGTGCGGAGTTCGCCCGGCTCGTACGGTCCGTCCTCGCCGAGCGGGGTGGCCCCGGGCACTGGATCTCCAACGAGCACCACACCGAGCTGCCCTGGATCACCGACCCGGCGCACGACGCGCTGCCCCCCGAGTACGCACACCTGCTGACGCTCTCGCTGAACGAGCAACCGGTCGCCCTCACCGGACCGCACGGCCAGATCCTGCACTGGCTCCGGGAACCCGACCTCGGGGCCCGCTGACCGCCCTGCCCGGACGAAGGGGCCCGAGGGCGGCGGAGCCCCGTAGCGGCCCGAAGGCCGCCGAGCCCGAAGGAGGGTACGGAGCCGCGGGCAAGGGAGCCGCCGCCGCTAGACCCCCAGCGGCCGCTGCACCGCGAGCAGCGCCATGTCGTCGGCGGGCGCCCCTCCCGTGTGCCGCGCGACGTCCTTCACCAGCAGGTCGAGGAGGTCCGCCGGGCCGTTGAAATGACGGCCGCGCAGCCTGGCCGACGGGTCGTAGAACCGATTGGCGAGGTTGCGGGCCTCGGTCACCCCGTCGGTGAAAAGCAGCAGCAGCGAACCGGCCGGGAAGAACGTCTCGTCCGCCCGGTCCGGCCACCCCGCCACCTCGCTCATCCCCAGCGGCAGCGCCGGCGCCGAAGGGGCCAGTTCCAGCAGGCCGCCGTCCGGGGCGAGCAGCAGCGGGGGCGGGTGGCCGCGGTTGAGGACGCGCAGCACGGCTCGCTCCTTGGAAGGGACCTCCGCCAGGACGGCCGTGGTGAACCCCTCGAACTGGTCGAGCCCGTCGCGTCTCCTGCCCTCGCGCTGCAGTGCCCGCTCCAGTCGGCCCGCCACCGCCTCCAACGAGGTCTCCTGCTCCGCCGCCTCCCGGAAGGCGCCGATGACGATCGCCGCGGCCTCCACCGCCTCCAGCCCCTTGCCGCGCACATCGCCGACGATCAGCCGGACGCCGTGCGGGGTGTCCTGCACGGCGTAGAGATCGCCCCCGATCCTGGCGTCCGCCCGCGCCCCCACGTAGCGCGCGGCGACCGCGAGGCCGCCGATCCGGTCCGCGGGCGTCGGCAGTACGGCCCGCTGGGCGGCCTCGGAGACGTCGCGTACGGAGGCGAGCCGGGCGTCGTTCCTGCCGACGGCGCGGTTGATGCCGAGAGCCAGCACGGCGACGATCAGAACGGTCACGGCCTCGGTGGCCGACTCGTGGGTGTCCTTGGTGCCGTGATGGACGACGGACCAGAGTTCGCCGATGACGGCCGCCGCTGCGACGGCCGCCGTGGCGCGCAGGGAGTAGAGCGGTGCCGCGACGAGCGGGGCGGCGGAGAAGAACGGCGAGGCGGTGTACTGCTCCGGCGTCGCGATGTCGAAGACCACGCCGCCGACGATCAGGATGAGCGGCAGCCAGCGCGCCGAACGGCGGCTCAAGGGCGACATCCGCTCCCGGCGCGCGCGCCGCTCCGCGTCGCCCGTGCGGGCCCTGCCGCCTCCGAGTACCCGCACCGGCCCTCTTCCCTCTCCCGCCCGCCGCGCACGGCGTCGGCATCGGTCATGGCGTCGGGCGTCGGCCATGGGGTGCGGCGCCCTCGGCTTTCCCAAGGCTTTCCGTTACGGGGCCACGGGGCGAGTCCTCATGGGCCGGACGGGTCACGGCACGCGGCCCGGACCGCCATACCGCCGGCGCCCCCTCACAACCGCCACAGCCGTCACATGAGAGACCACTACCCGAAAGCGGGCAATTCCGGGATCAACGCCTGGGTCTGACGGGACGACCGGGACGACGACTGCTGCCGGGCGGCACCGCACACCCGGCCACGCACTCACCACCCCGGGCACACCACCGGGCCGATGCCCCAAAAAACAGCTGTGCCTCGGCCGCTCGCGCGCGCCGAGGCACAAAATTGCTGGTCAGCCCCTCACGGGGCGTCAGAAACGGTGGGCCATCAGGGGCTCGAACCCTGAACCAATGGATTAAAAGTCCACTGCTCTGCCAATTGAGCTAATGGCCCGCACCGAGCAGCATAGCCCGACCATGCGCCCCAGCCCGAAGCCATTAGGCATCAGCGGTCCCGACGGGCTTGCCCGGGCCCTCCCCGAGCCACTCCCCCCACACCGTCGGCAGCTCCCGCTGACCGGAATCCGGGCAGCCGCACACGCCCGCCGATCCGCCCGGAGAGCCACGCAACCCAGGCCCGTCCCTGGGAACCGACGCGCCGGGCAACCCGCCCTGTCCTGGCCAACGCACAGGGCCCGTACGGCACTTGCGTGTCGTACGGGCCCTGCGTTGCCTCAGTTGTCGACGTGCCGGCCGAAGTGATCGACCGGCACGGTCAGACGGAACCGTCAGCCGTTGCGCTTCCAGCGCGGCTTGTCGTCACGGCGGCCGAAGGAGCCGGTCGCGGTGCCGGTGCCACGGTGCTCGTCACGACGGCCGTGCGGACGGTCGCCGCCACCGGAGCGGAAGCCACCGGAGGACGGACGGCCACCGGAGCGGTCGTCGCGGTTGAACGGACGGTCGCCGCCACCGGAACGGTAGCCACCGGAGGACGGACGGCCACCGGAGCGGTCGTCGCGGTTGAACGGACGGCTCGGACGGTCGCCACGGTCGCGGTTGAAGCCGCCGCCGGAACGGTCGTCGCGACGGTCACGGTTGAAGCCACCACCGGAACGGTCATCGCGACGGTCACGGTTGAAACCGCCACCCGACCGGTCATCACGACGGTCACGGTTGAAGCCACCACCGGAACGGTCATCACGACGGTCACGGTTGAAACCGCCACCCGACCGGTCATCACGACGGTCACGGTTGAAACCGCCACCCGACCGGTCATCACGACGGTCACGGTTGAAGCCACCACCGGAACGGTCATCACGACGGTCACGGTTAAAACCGCCACCCGACCGGTCATCACGACGGTCACGGTTAAAACCGCCACCCGACCGGTCATCACGACGGTCACGGCGGTCGAAGTTGCCGCGGTCGTCACGGCGCTCGTAGGAGGAGGAGCGACGCGGCGCCTCGTCCGAAGTGGCCTGGGCCGGCACGGTGACCTCGGGCGCCTCGGCGGCGGCCTCTTCGGTCGCGGCAGCGGCGGCGAGCGCCTCGGCCGGGTCCTCGCCGCGCTCGCGGGCGGCGCGGGCGGTCAGCCGGTCCGCCTCCTCGCGCAGCTCGGTGGCGCGGCGCTGCAGGCGCTCCAGCTCGCGGGTGAGCTCGGCCACCTCGCGCTCAGCCTGCTTGGCGGAGTTGTTGGCACCGTCGGCCTGGACCTCGGTGAGCGAACGCGCGCCGGTGATCCGGGCGACGTCGTCGTCGAAGGCACCGGCGCCGCCGACGATGTGGCGCGAGGCGTCCACGCCCGCGTCCTCCATCAGGCGGAAGAT
The DNA here is from genome assembly GCF_043201875.1 of Streptomyces sp. NPDC048248. Classification (NCBI taxonomy): domain Bacteria; kingdom Bacillati; phylum Actinomycetota; class Actinomycetes; order Kitasatosporales; family Streptomycetaceae; genus Streptomyces; species Streptomyces sp. NPDC048248. Next base: position 510,763 of record NZ_JBICZL010000005.1, on the reverse strand, counting down.
CTGCCGACGCTGGTGCGGCAGCGACAGCGAGACGACCGTGCCGGACTGGCCGGCGCGAGCGGTACGGCCCGAGCGGTGCAGGTAGTCCTTGTGGTCACCTGCGGGGTCGACGTTCAGCACCAGGTCGATGCCGTCGACGTGGATACCGCGGGCGGCGACGTCGGTCGCGACGAGCGCGTTGACGTAGCCGTCCTTGAAGTCCGCGAGGACCCGCGTACGGGCGCCCTGCGTCATGCCGCCGTGCAGCGCGTCGGCCTTCACGCCCGCGTCGACGAGCTGCTCGGCGATGCGGTCGGCGCCCAGCTGGGTGCGGACGAAGATGATCGTGCGGCCCTTGCGGGCGGCGATGGCGGCGGTGACCGGCGCCTTGTCCTTCGGCTTCACGACGAGGACGTGGTGCGTCATGGTCGTGACGTTGCCCTGGGCGCTGTCGACCTCGTGGCTGACCGGGTCGGTCAGGTAACGCTTGACCAGCGTGCCGATCTCGTTCTCCATCGTGGCGGAGAAGAGCATCCGCTGACCGCCGGACGGAACCTGGTCGAGCAGCTCGGTGACCTCGGGCAGGAAGCCCAGGTCGGACATCTGGTCGGCCTCGTCGAGGACCGCGACCTGGACGTTCTCCAGGGAGCAGGCGCCACGGTTGATGATGTCGCGCAGCCGGCCCGGGGTGGCGACGAGGACGTCGACGCCGCGCTCCAGGGCGTAGATCTGGTTGCCCATGGACGTGCCGCCGCAGACGACCTTCATCTTCAGCCCGAGGACGTCGCCGTAGGGCTGGAGGGCGTCCGCGACCTGCATCGCGAGCTCACGGGTCGGCGTCAGGATGACCGCGCGCGGCTTCTTCTTCTCGGTGTGGCCACCGGCGAGCTGCGCCAGCGTCGGCAGACCGAAGGAGAGGGTCTTGCCGGAGCCGGTACGGCCACGGCCGAGGATGTCCTTGCCGGCCAGGGCGTCCGGGATGGTCGCGGCCTGGATCGGGAAGGGCGTGGTGACGCCGTTCTGGGCCAGCTTGCGGACGACGCCTTCGGGCAGTCCGAGGGAGTCGAAGGTGACGGTCGGCTCTGCGGCCTCGTCGATCACCGGGGCGTCGGCCGTCTCGGCCGTCTCGATCGCCTCGGGAGCCGTCTGCTCGTCTGCGGGCATGACGGACTGCTCAGTGGAAATTGACATGCGAAATGCGAAACCTTCCGGAGTCTCGGCACGCGCCCAAACTCCGTGTGTTTCACAAAGACCGCCTCTATGCGGTCAGCCACGGCAAGGGAGAGAACGCGCCACGCGGCGCGCTTCTTTTCTGGCGCCGGGCAAATGGGATCAAACGATCTACCACCATACGCACTCCGCCCCCTGGAAGGCAAATACGCCCCTCGGGGGCCGCTCCCGCCCTCCTCCCGGCGCTCACGCGCCCGGGTCGACCTGCGAGGACAGCGGGGAGCTGGGCAACGGACCGGACGCCTGCGCCGAGGGCGGCGGGCTGCTCGGCGGCGCAGTGGGCTCCGCGGGCGGCGTGGTGGGGGCCGGCGAGGGCGGCGGTGAGGACGGCCGGTCGGGATGCGAAGGCGCCGGGTCCGGGTCGCCACCGGACCCGCCCGCACCCCCTGAGCTGCCATGACCCGCGCCGGGTTCCGGCCCGGACGGTTCCACCGGAAGCTTCGGCGTCGCCGGCACCGATGCCTTCGGCGTCGCACCCGCCGACGGCTCCGCGTCCCCGCCGGCGCCGGCCGCCCGCTTCGCCTCGCCGGTACGCCCCATCCGCCGTGGACCGTCGCCGCGCCCGTCGGCCGTGACCCCGCCGGGTCCGGGCTCCGCGTCCTTCCCGTCCTGCCGGGCGGCGCTGCCCGACGGCTTCGGGGGCTCCGCGTCACTCACGCTCAGGCAGCCGGCCAGCGAGGCGGCCAGCGCCGAGACGGTCACCGCTGCGGCGGTGACCCGGGCCAGCGGGCGGCCCGTGGGCAGGACCGGAGCGGACCGGGCGGGGCGCCGGGCGGCGGGGGACGGCGCGGGGGACGGCGCAGCATTCACCGACGGGGACGGCGTCGGCGAGGGATGGGGGCCGGGGACGGGGACGCGGGGACGGGAAGGGATCGGGCGCACGGGCGGGGACCTCCGGATCCGGAGCGCAGGGACAGCGGCGACGGACGCCCTGCCCAACTCCCGCCCCGGGCTTGAGGACACGCGTACCGCAGGCCGGATCGGCTCAGCCGTAGCCCAGCGCGTGCAGCCGCTCGTCGTCGATGCCGAAGTGGTGCGCGATCTCATGAACGACCGTCACCTCGGTCTCGGTGACGACGTCCTCGCGCGTCGCGCACATCCGCAGCGTGGGCCCCCGGTAGATCGTGATCCGGTCGGGGAGCACGCCCGCGTACCACTCCCCGCGGTCGGTGAGCGGCGTCCCCTCGTAGAGCCCGAGCAGCTCGGGGTCCTCGGACGGGGGCTCGTCCTCGACGAACACCGCAACGTTGTCCATGAGCCGGGTCAGCTCCGGGGGGATCCGGTCCAGCGCCTCTGCGACCAGTTCCTCGAACTCCTCACGCGTCATTTCCAGCACACCACCATTCTCCGCTACCGGCCCCGGAACCGGGCGTCGAGGACCGCGGTCGACGCGCGCCCCTGGACCGCACCAGCAGCCCCACCCTTCCTTCCCGCACCACCACTCCCGCACGCATGACCCGTGACAGGTCTCCCGCCATGGACCGGAACCCGCCCCGCTTACCGGGCGCCGCGGTGGGGCATACGGGCCCAATGGCCCGCGTAGCGCGCTCCCGGACACAGACCACCGACACCTCGGCATCTCTTCCGCTCCGGCTGCTCCGAGCCACGCTCGACGGCGTACGGAGACTGCCCGGCAGCGTCCGCCGCCACTACCGCTCCCGCCGTACGGCCCCCACCCTGGCCCTCGCGCCGTCGACGCACCCCTGGCCCCGCGCCCTCGGTCTGGCGGGCGTCACCGTGCTGGGCGCCTGGCTCGGCCTGCTCGTCATCGGCGGCGTCCACGCCCCCGTCGGCCCGATGGACACCCACATGACCCTGCGCCCCTCCCTGACCGGTGGCACCAGGATCAACGTCTCGCCGCTCGGCGACCTGGAACTCAGCAGCCACCACGGCCCCGTACGGCTCGATGTCGACGTCGACCGCCTGGACCCGCTCCGCTCCCAGGACCTGGTCGACCATCCCGAGCGGTTCGCCGGCCTGCAGGCGCAGGTCACCCACGACGTCACCCGCGGCACCGCGGGACTCGCCCTGAACGCCTGTGCCGCCGTGGCGTTCGGCGCCACCGCCCTGGGCCTGGCCGTCTACCGCAGGCCCCGCCGCGCCCTGGCCGCCGGCGGCCTGGCGCTCGCCCTCCTCGCCGCCTCCGGGGCGGCCGCCTACGCCACCTGGAACCCGAAGTCCGTCCTGGAGCCGAAGTTCTCCGGGCTGCTCTCCTCGGCCCCCTCCGTGGTCGGCAACGCACGCAACATCGTCAGCGAATTCAACGTCTACCAACAGGAGTTGGCGCGCCTGGTCACCAACGTCACCAAGCTCTACGACGCCACCTCGACGCTGCCGACGTACCAGCCGGACCCCACCACCATCCGGGTGCTGCACGTCTCCGACATCCACCTCAACCCCGGCAGCTGGCGGATCCTCGAATCCCTCGTCGAGCAGTACCGGATCGACGTGATCATCGATACCGGCGACACCATGGACCACGGCTCGGCCGCCGAGAACCATTTCCTGGACCCCGTCCCCACCCTGGGCGCCCCGTACGTCTGGGTGCGCGGCAACCACGACTCCCGGACCACGCAGAAGTACCTGGCCGGGCGTAAGCACGTCACCGTCCTCGACGACGGCAAGGTCACACAGGTCGCCGGGGTGCGCATCGCGGGCGTGGGCGACCCTCAGTTCACACCCGACCGCTCCGTGCTGCCCGCCGGCGACCCCTCCGAGCGGACCGCGGGCGGCAAGCTCGCCGACTCACTGCGCACCCAGCGGCTGGCCGGTACGCCCGTCGACATCGCGCTGGCGCACAACCCCACGGCGGCGACCGAGGCGGACGGCCTGGCCCCGCTGGCGCTGGCCGGGCACATCCACCACCGCGAGAACACGATGCTCCCCCAGGGCACCCGCCTGATGGTCGAGGGCTCCACGGGCGGCGGCGGGCTGCGCGCGGTGCAGAACAAGAAGCCCGAGCAGGTCCGCGCCTCGGTGCTCTATCTCGACCGCACGACCAAGCGGCTCCAGGCGTGGGACGAGATCACGCTCGGCGGGCTGGGCCTGTCGCGGGCGGAGGTGAGCCGGCACCTCCCACGGGAGAACCAACCCGGCGCCACACCCGAGCGGACCCGCTCCCCCAGCCCCTCGGCAGAGCCGTCCAGGGACCCCTCGGAGAGCCGTGGGTAAACCGTTTTGGCGAACGGTCCCCCCATCCCATATGCTTCTCACGTCCCCGACGGCGCCGGTAACGACGCCAAGGTGGCCACCAGCCCTCATCGTCTAGTGGCCCAGGACGCCGCCCTTTCAAGGCGGTAGCACGGGTTCGAATCCCGTTGGGGGCACGCATCACCGTGTGCGAGACTGGTTCACGCCGCTTTCGCACAATGCAAGGTCCTGTGGAGCAGTTTGGAGTGCTCGCCACCCTGTCAAGGTGGAGGCCGCGGGTTCAAATCCCGTCAGGACCGCTGCGGCTGGGTAGCTCAGTTGGTACGAGCGATCGCCTGAAAAGCGATAGGTCGCCGGTTCGACCCCGGCCCCAGCCACACCCTTTGGGAGAAGGCCCCGATCCAGTGGATCGGGGCCTTCTTCGTATGCGCGGCCAGGCGTCGTGAGACGGGGCCGAGCAAAAGACCCCCCGCCCACCCGACCGCCGCAATCCCGTGGCCGCCTCCCCACGCGCGGCCCGCGCCGTCAGCCGGCAGCTTCCGCGTGTGCGGGGGCGGTCTCGCGGCCACCCGGGTGACGGTGGCGCCAGACCCAGAAGACCGTGCACGAGAGCACCGACCAGCCGGCCAGCACCAGGAACGGAAAGAGATGCTGGTGGCCGCCGAAGTACACGGCGGTGTGCTGGGCGTTGACCGAACCCCCCGGCGGCAGCCAGCGGCCGATATGGCCCAGTGCGGACGGCAGCAGCGGCCAGGACACCGCGCCGCCCGAGGACGGGTTGCCGAGGAGCACCATCAGCCCCCAGGTGGGGATCATCGCCCAGCGCCCGATCAGGGTGTTGAACATCGTGAAGACCATGCCGGACGTGAACATCGTCAGCGCCAGGATCAGCCACGACTCCACGAACGGCAGATCCAGCGCACCCAGCCACCAGTCCACCACCGCGGCGATGGCGAAGCCTCCCAACAGGGCGTACACCGCGGTGAACGCGGTCCGCTCCGCGGGATTGAGGGCGCGCGCGTGCACGCTGAGCTGGATCGCTCCCACGAAACCGATGATCACCGCGGCGAGCGAGATGTAGAAGAGCGCGAGCCCGCGCGGGTCGCCTTCCTGCAGCGGCTTGATGTCCTTGATCCGGACGTCCACCCCGACCGCCTTGCCGACCTTCACACCCGATTCGCCCAGCAGCTGCGCCACCGACGCGCCCGAGGCCCCGGCCACGTCCAGCTCCACGCCCCGGCCGCGCGGCCGCAGGATCGCGAACTCCCGCTGGTCCTCCACCGCCTCCACGGCTTCGCCGTAGGTGCCGTACCGGGTCAGCCGCAGCGGGGCGTTCAGCGCCTTCTCCATGCCCGCCACGAACGACTTCTCCTGCGGGGCGTCGAGCCGGCCGACCACGGCGGTCGGGATGTGCCGCGGCGCCGGCTTGGCCATGGTCGAGGTGTACGAGCCGGCGAACAGCCCGGCGGCCGCCGCGACGATGAACACCAGCACGATGGCGGGCAGGAACGGTGATTCCTTGAAGGCCGCCCACTTCTCCGCCCGGGTCGGACGCCTTCCATGGGCACCGTGCGGAACATGATCGCCGCGCTGATCAGACATGTGAACACGCTAAAGCAATGATCACGGACATACCCCCGTAGGTCCCCCTGCGCGGCGGCCCCGGAAGCCCCGGCTCCCCCCGCACCGACCGGTTCTTGCCACTGCCGCGAGGACACCGCGCCACCGGCGCCCCGGTTGCCGCCCGCAAATGGTTCGCCAGTCCGATCCGTGAGGTGAGATCCTGGGGGACGTATGTCCAGTCAGCCTGCCCCCGCCCTGCCCGCCCTGCTGGAGCGACTGCCCGAGCTGATGCTGCGCGACCAGCAGCGGCTGGGGCGTCGACTCGACGGCGCGCGCCGGATCCGTAAGCCCGAGGCCCGAGAGGCCGTGCTCGCCGAGATCTCCGACGGCATCGAGGAGGCGGAGCTGCGCGTCGCCCAGCGGCGCGCCGCGGTGCCCGACATCACGTACCCGGAAGAACTCCCGGTCAGCCAGAAGAAGGACGAGATCCTCGCCGCGATCCGCGACCACCAGGTCGTGATCGTCGCGGGCGAGACCGGATCCGGCAAGACGACGCAGATCCCCAAGATCTGCCTTGAGCTCGGACGGGGCGTCCGCGGCCTCATCGGGCACACCCAGCCCCGCCGGATCGCTGCCCGTACCGTCGCCGAGCGGGTGGCCGAGGAGCTCAAGACGCCACTGGGCGAGGCGGTCGGCTGGAAGGTGCGCTTCACCGACCAGGTCGGCGGCGACACCCTCGTCAAACTGATGACCGACGGCATCCTGCTCGCCGAGATCCAGACGGACCGCGAGCTGCGCCAGTACGACACGATCATCATCGACGAGGCACACGAGCGCAGCCTCAACATCGACTTCATCCTCGGCTATCTGGCGCAGCTGCTGCCCAAACGCCCGGATCTGAAGGTCGTGATCACCTCAGCGACCATCGACCCGGAGCGGTTCGCCAAGCACTTCGGCAGTTTCACCGCTGTGGACGCGCGCGAGGCCGAGGGCACGGCCCGGGAGGACGGTGCGGCGCCCGCCGGCGCCCCGATCGTCGAGGTCTCCGGGCGGACGTATCCGGTCGAGGTCCGCTACCGCCCGCTGCTGGAGGAGGGTGGCCAGGAGGGCGACCGCGACCAGATCACCGCGATCTGCGACGCCGTCGACGAGCTCCAGGCCGAGGGGCCCGGCGACATCCTGGTCTTCCTCTCCGGCGAACGCGAGATCCGCGACACCGCCGACGCGCTCAACAAGAAGAACCTGCGGTCCACCGAGGTGCTGCCGCTGTACGCACGGCTCTCGCACGCCGAGCAGCACCGCGTCTTCCAGCGGCACACCGGCCGCCGCATCGTGCTCGCCACGAACGTCGCGGAGACCTCGCTGACCGTCCCCGGCATCCGGTACGTCATCGACCCGGGCATGGCCCGGATCTCCCGCTACAGCTTCCGCACCAAGGTGCAGCGACTGCCGATCGAGCCGGTCTCGCAGGCCAGCGCCAACCAGCGCAAGGGCCGCTGCGGGCGTACCAGCGACGGCATCTGCATCCGGCTGTACTCCGAGGACGACTTCGTCAGCCGCCCGGAGTTCACCGACGCCGAGATCCTGCGTACCAACCTCGCCTCCGTCATCCTGCAGATGACCGCGGCCGGCCTCGGCGACATCGAGAAGTTCCCCTTCATCGACCCGCCGGACCGCCGCAACATCAAGGACGGCGTCGATCTGCTGCACGAGCTCGGCGCGCTGGACGGCAAGCCGAAGTCGGGCGGCTCCGGGCGGCCCGGGCAGAAGGGCGGCCAGCGGCTCACCCCGCTCGGCCGCAAGCTCTCCCAGCTGCCGGTCGACCCGCGGCTGGCCCGGATGGTGCTGGAGGCCGACCGCAACGGCTGTGTGCGCGAGGTCATGGTGATCGCGGCGGCGCTGTCGATCCAGGATCCCCGCGAGCGGCCCTCGGACAAGCAGCAGCAGGCCGACCAGCAGCACGCCCGTTTCAAGGACGAGACCAGCGACTTCCTGGCCTTCCTCAACCTGTGGCGCTATGTGCGGGAGCAGCAGAAGGCGCTGTCGTCGTCTGCATTCCGGCGCATGTGCCGGTCCGAGTTCCTGAACTACCTGCGGATACGCGAGTGGCAGGACATCTACTCCCAGCTGCGCTCGGTCGCCAAGACCATGGGCATTCACCTCAGCGAGGAGGATGCGGCGCCCGACCACATTCACACCTCCCTGCTTTCCGGTTTGCTTTCGCATATCGGACTCAAGGACACGGACGCCAAGAACGAGTATCTGGGCGCCCGCAGCGCCAAGTTCGCGGTCTTCCCCGGCTCCGCGCTCTTCAAGAAGCCACCGCGCTGGATCATGTCCGCGGAGCTGGTCGAGACATCCCGCCTGTGGGCCCGGGTGAATGCCAAGGTCGAGCCGGAGTGGGTCGAGCCGCTGGCGCAGCACCTGGTGAAGCGGACGTACAGCGAGCCGCACTGGGAGCAGAAGATGGCGGCGGTGATGGCGTACGAGCGGGTGACGCTCTACGGCGTGCCGATCGTCGCCCAGCGGAAGATCACCTACGGCCGTATCGACCCGGAGACCTCACGGGACCTGTTCATCCGTAACGCCCTGGTGGAGGGCGACTGGCGCACGCACCACCAGTTCTTCCATGACAACCGCAAACTCCTCGGCGAAGTCGAGGAGTTGGAGCACCGCGCCCGGCGCCGCGACATCCTCGTCGACGACGAGACGCTCTTCGACTTCTACGACCAGCGCATTCCGGCGGACATCGTCTCGGGGGCGCATTTCGACGCGTGGTGGAAGAAGCGCGGCCAGGCCGACGGGCCGGATCCGGAGCTGCTGAACTTCGAGCAGTCCATGCTCATCAACGAATCCGCGGAAGCCGTCACCAAGGACGACTACCCGGACTCCTGGCGCCAGGGAAAGCTGAAGTTCAAGGTCACCTATCAGTTCGAGCCCGGCGCGGACGCGGACGGCGTGACCGTCCATGTGCCCCTCCAGGTCCTCAACCAGGTCTCCTCCGAGGGCTTCGACTGGCAGATCCCCGGCCTGCGCGAGCAGCTGGTCACGGAGCTGATCCGCTCGCTGCCCAAGCCGATCCGCCGCAACTACGTCCCGGCGCCGAACTTCGCGGCCCGGTTCCTCGATTCCACGGTGCCGCTGCAGGGTGCCCTGACCGCGTCGCTGGCCGCGGGGCTCCAGCGGATGGTGGGCGTGCCGGTGCAGGCGGCGGACTTCGACACCGCCAAGGTGCCCGACCACCTCAAGATCACCTTCCGGGTGGTCGACGAGCGGCGCCGCAAGCTCGCCGAGGCCAAGGATCTCGAAGCGCTGCGGCTCCAGCTCAAGCCGAAGACCCGGGAGGCCATCTCCAGGGCGTTCGAGCAGGCGGCGGACCGGCCGTCGGACGGCAAGGGCGGCAAGGGCGCCAAGGGCGACGGCTCCGCGCCGGCCGGACCGGAGCAGCGGACCGGCCTGACGTCCTGGACGATCGGGGTGCTGCCGCGCACCTTCGAGACCCGGCGCGCGGGCCAGCCGCTCAAGGCGTATCCGGCCCTGGTGGACGAGGGCAGCAGCGTCGCCGTACGCCTCTTCGACACCGAGGCCGAGCAGCTGCAAGCCATGTGGGCGGGCACCCGCAGGCTCATCCTGCTCAACGTTCCCTCCAACCCCGCGAAGTTCGCCCAGGACAAGCTGAGCAACCAGCAGAAGCTCGCGCTCTCCCGCAATCCGCACGGCTCCATCGCGGCGCTGTTCGAGGACTGTGTGACGGCCGCCGCCGACCGCCTCATCGCGGCGCGGGGAGGTCCGGCGTGGGACGAGGAGTCCTTCCGCAAGCTCTTCGACGCGGTGCGCGCCGATCTGGTGGACGCGACGCTGAAGACCATTCAGCAGGCCCAGGAGGTGCTGGCCGCCTGGCAGGCGTGTGAGCGCCGGCTGAAGGCCACGACGTTCCCCTCGCTGCTGCCGTCGCTCGCGGACGTCAAGGAGCAGCTGGCGGCGCTCATCAAGCCGGGGTTCGTCACCGCGCACGGCGCCAAGCGGCTGCCGGACCTGCTGCGCTATCTGGTGGCCATCGACCGGCGCCTCCAGCAGCTGCCCACCAACGCCGAGCGGGATCGCACCCGGATGGCGAAGGTGAAGGAGATGCAGGACGAATACGCCTGGCTGCTGGAACAGTTCCCCCAGGGCCGCCCGGTGCCGGCCGCGGCCCTGGACATCCGCTGGATGATCGAGGAGCTGCGGGTGAGCTACTTCGCGCACGCGCTGGGGACCGCCTATCCGGTCTCCGACAAGCGCATCGTGAAGGCCGTGGACGCCGCGGCGCCGTAGCCGCCGGGGGGCCACCGGCATCGAGTTCGACCGCACCCCCTGACCTGCTGTACAGTCTTGCTTCGCAGCCCGCCGCAAGCGGAAAGCGAAACGCAAGGTCCTGTGGAGCAGTTTGGAGTGCTCGCCACCCTGTCAAGGTGGAGGCCGCGGGTTCAAATCCCGTCAGGACCGCATCAGTTACGGCCCGCATCCTTCTCGGATGCGGGCCGTAACGCGTTTTCGGGCAGGTACCCATGGGCGCCTCGGACCGGAGCGGCGGTTTCCGCACCGGGCGCACCACGCGCATCCTCGCGACGCCCCCGCCTCTCCCCGCGCCCTTCGACGCGTCCCCGGCAGGCAAGCCGCCCTCCCCTGTTCACCACCCACAGCGGCATGCCCTCTTCGCATGCCAGTCCGGCAGGCCCGCTCACCTTGGCGCGAAGGCGCGGGTGGCGGGCCCCGTCGCCCGCTGCCGTCTTGACGGCCGTGGACGCCACCGGTACTCACAAAGGAGGCGCGGGGCCGGGGAGGTACGTGCGATGACGACACGGGCGAGGCACGAGACCAGGGCGCTGCTGCGTGCCCATCTGTCGGCTGCCGCGAGCTACCGCCATCTGACGCGGCACTGCCCCATCTGCCACCAGCTGCTACGGCTCGCCATGGAGCCGCACAGGGCCCGCCGGGGGGCCTCGGCACCCGAGGCCGGCACCGCCTCCTCCCCGGCCGCCTGCGCGCCCTCGGGGGCGGACGGCGAAAGTCCCTCGCCTCGTTGAGCGGAGTCGCCTCCTTCACCGCCCGTGCGGTGGGAGGCTGTTGAGCGGGTGTCGGCGAAAGCGCACTACCGCAGCGGCTGTACCGCCTTCAAGGACTGCGCCGTGTGACGGGTGTCACCGAACAACTTTTGCGAAGTAGGGAACTTACACCCTCCCTACAACCTGTCAATTTAATATGTGCAATTGCACTCTCCCTCCAGCACTCTCGGAACGAGACCGCAGGGTCCGCGCAGACACCCCCTCAGAGGGCCCCTGTGGGCACGCAGGGAGCCCCGCGGGGGGACACGAGCGCCGGGCCGACCCGGCCGGTCCGGCGGGCCGGGGAGCGGGCGCACACACAAAAAAATCGCGCTGGACCCGGCGGAGTCCAGCGCGATCGGTGACGTACCCAGATGGAGCGGGTGTGGAGCCTGTTGGGGCAGGCGCCGCGTCGGTGTAGCTGTGGAGCTTGGGTGGAGCAGTCGAGCTATGTGGTGCCAAAACGGGCATTTTCGGGTTGGGGGCCCCGAAAACAGCCTGGCTATGCGGTTGTTCAGGCCTCGCTGCGCTGCTGCGGGATACCCGCGAGCAGTGCGCGGACCTCAGCCTCGCGGTAACGCCGATGCCCTCCGAGCGTGCGGATGGACGTGAGCTTGCCTGCCTTGGCCCAGCGGGTCACCGTCTTCGGGTCCACGCGGAACATCGTGGCGACCTCAGCAGGGGTAAGCAGCGGCTCGGCGTCAGGGGTGCGAGCGGTCATGAGCGGCCTCCTCGGGAGAACCGAACCATCACGGTTCTTTCCTCTAAATTCTGCACCTTGACCCACGTTGCCCGAAATGGCGGACGCGGGCCGAGTCGGTTATAGGACGAACGGCTTGTCCTCGGCACTACAACTACACCATCCGTCCAGCCACGTCGGCCAAACCGATGGAATTGCCCTCTCAGGTGTTCAACCTCGGCGGAAGCCGATGGACCATGCCATAGCGGACAGTCACGCCCCCGTGACGATCAGTCACAACGGGATCAGTCGCCAGGAAACCCTCAAGGAGCGCAATACCGATCTATCCGCCCATAGTTAGGCGGAAGGAGCCCCAGTCAGCCTCCTTGTCCTATTTTGGCACGAGGGTATGGCTTAGGAGCAAGACCCGAAGTCAGTGCTTTAGGTCACGCTTGGGGCAAACGCCCGGATCGGGACCTACGTCCCGCGCCGTCAGGCCCTGGATGACAGGCCCTGTCCGGCGTCACACCGCCGCCCCGGACGCTCAGCTGGAGAACTGACGTTCGCGCACCGCACGCCATCGGTCGGACAGCTTCTCGTACGCGACGCCGGCCCGCTCGCCGTCCCCGTCGCGCAGCGCCGCCAGCCCCTCCGCCACCTCCGCGGCGGAGCGGTCCTCGGCGAGCTGCTCCTCGGGCACCGCGTGCACCAGGCCTCCGTAGTCCAGCTCCACGAGCGAACGCGGGTGGAATTCCTCGAGCCAGCGCCCCACATCTACCAGGCCGTCGATCAGCGGCCCCTCTTCCAAGGTGTCGCGCAGCGTCCGCAGTCCGCGCGCGACCCGGCGCCGCGCCTGCACCATCGGAGTCCGATAACGCAGGTGCGATCCCTGGTCACTCTTCGTGTACTCGCGCTCCTCGTCGTCGAAGAGCACGAACCAGCGGACCGGAACATGCCAGGTCGCACCGCGGGTCCAGGGTCTGGCGTCCGGGTTGCGCTCCCGCCACTGTTCGTAATCGGTGGCCGCCTGCCGCCGCACGACCGGCGGCAGCGCCGCGTCCAGCACGGGCGCCGGCAGCAGCTCCTCGAGCGCCTCCAGCGCCTGCCAGCCGCGCAGCCGGGTACGCCACGGACACACGCACGTGACACCGTCCACGACGGCCACGAAGGCGTCCGCGCTCTCGTGGACCGGCACCGGCACCGGCGGGGTCGGCAGCAGATCGGCGAGCGCCCGGCGCTGCTCGTCCTGGGCGGTGGGGGTGTGCTCGCGCTCGGCGTACCGCGCCCAGTGGGAGCGCTCCGGCTCGGGGAACGCTGCCAGCGGCTCATAGACCCGCAGATATGCCACATACGGGACCATCACCGACGACGCCAAGGCCACGCCCGCTCCTTTTCAGGGAAGTCCGCCTCCGGAAGGAGTCGCCCACCTCCACCCGGCCGGGATACGGGCAGATCGTCCCATGCCCGTCCCCCACGCGAGGGTGATCCGGGGCACCTGACCGATCAACGGGTCGAGAGGTCTTACGCTCTTTGCGACCGGCCCTCCCCACCCGCACGAGGGCGTCCTTCGCGACTTATGGGAGTCACCACAGTGACTGACGTACGTCCTGCCACCGTCAGTGCCGACGGCGGCGTTCTGCACACCCTGTTCCGATCGGAGCAGGGCGGCCACGAGCAAGTCGTTCTCTGCCAGGACCGCGCCAGCGGCCTCAGGGCCGTGATCGCCCTCCACAGCACCGCCCTGGGCCCCGCCCTCGGCGGTACCCGCTTCCATGCCTACGCCTCCGAGGAGGAGGCCGTGCTGGACGCTCTCAACCTCTCGCGCGGCATGTCCTACAAGAACGCGCTGGCCGGCCTTGAGCACGGCGGCGGCAAGGCCGTGATCATCGGCGACCCCGACGTGATCAAGACCGAGGAGCTGCTGCTCGCCTACGGCCGTTTCGTGGCCTCTCTGGGCGGCCGCTACGTCACCGCGTGCGATGTCGGCACCTACGTCGCCGACATGGACGTGGTCGCGCGTACGAACAAGTGGACCACCGGCCGCTCGCCCGAGAACGGCGGCGCCGGCGACTCCTCCGTCCTGACCGCCTTCGGTGTCTACCAGGGCATGCGCGCCTCGGCCCAGCACCAGTGGGGCGACCCGACGCTGCGCGGCCGCAAGGTCGGCGTGGCGGGGGTCGGCAAGGTGGGCCACCACCTCGTCGAGCACCTCCTCAAGGACGGCGCGGAGGTCGTGATCACGGACGTCCGCAGCGAGTCGGTGGACCGCATCCTTGCGCGGCACCCCCGGGTGACCGCCGTCGCCGACACCGAGGCGTTGATCCGCACCGAGGGTCTGGACGTCTACGCGCCGTGCGCCCTGGGCGGCGCGCTGAGCGATGAGTCGGTGCGGGTGCTGACCGCGAAGGTGGTGTGCGGGGCGGCCAACAACCAGCTCGCGCACCCCGGCGTCGAGAAGGACCTGTCCGACCGCGGCATCCTCTACGCACCGGACTACGTCGTGAACGCGGGCGGCGTCATCCAGGTGGCCGATGAGCTGCACGGCTTCGACTTCGACCGCTGCAAGGCCAAGGCGACGAAGATCTTCGACACCACGCTGGCGATATTCGCTCGTGCGAAGACGGACGGGATCCCGCCCGCCGCCGCGGCCGACCGGCTGGCCGAAACGCGTATGGCCGAGGCCCGACGCGCCTGACGGACCGGGAGCGCTTCGGGGCCGCCCCCATGGCCGGAAACACGGCCTTGCGCGACCCGCCGACGGGTGATCGAGGAGACTTCCCTCACCACCCGTCGGCGGGTCGCCGTACCGGACAGGTTAAAATCGCAGTTGACCAGCGGGAAAAGGGTGCCCCGCGGGTCGTGCCGAGCAGTGGGTGATGCGGGCGACGTACCGAACGGCCGCGGAAGCAGGTACCGTTAAAGCCCTACAGACCGGCCTCTCTGTCGAGAGTCCGTTCTGAATCATGAACGCGTGTCAAGACTCTGGGGCCATCGAGCCCCGTCATTGAGGGGGTCGACCCATGGGGCGCGGCCGGGCCAAGGCCAAGCAGACAAAGGTCGCCCGCCAGCTGAAGTACAGCAGCGGTGGGACGGATCTCTCACGACTGGCCGACGAGCTGGGTGCATCGCCGTCGAACCAGCAGCCTCCGAACGGGGAACCGTTCGAGGATGACGAGGACGACGACGACCCGTACGCACAGTACGCGGATCGGTACAACGACGATGATGAGGACGAGGGCGACTCGTCCGACCAGCGTCGTCGCGCCTGACGCCCTGTGCGTACCAGGCTCTGACAACAGACAGCATCGAGGACCCGGTCCAGGCCAGTGCCAGGACCGGGTTCTGTGCTGCCCGGGTGGCCGCGGAGCGGGCGCCGAAGTGGCCGCCGGATGAGCGGCGGCCACTCAGATCAGCTCGCGTAGTCACCGGTCAGGGTCACCGCGTCGGCACAGTCGCCACGCTCGTTGATCTCGCCGCTCACCCAGGCGTCCACCCCGCGGTCGGCGAGCGTGGTCAGCGCGACCTCCACCGACTCCTGCGGGACGACGGCGATCATGCCGACGCCCATGTTCAGGGTCTTCTCCAGCTCCAGGCGCTCGACCGAGCCGGCCGAGCCGACCAGGTCGAAGACCGGTCCCGGCGTCCAGGTGGAGCGGTCCACGGTGGCGTGCAGACCGTCCGGGATGACCCGGGCGAGGTTGTTGGCCAGGCCGCCGCCGGTGATGTGCGAGAAGGCGTGCACCTCGGTCGTACGGGTCAGCGCCAGGCAGTCCAGCGAGTAGATCTTGGTGGGCTCCAGCAGCTCCTCGCCGAGGGTGCGGCCGAACTCCGGGATCTCGCGGTCCAGGGCGAGACCCGCACGGTCGAACAGCACGTGGCGGACGAGGGAGTACCCGTTGGAGTGAAGTCCGGAGGACGCCATCGAGATGACGGCGTCGCCCGTCCGGATGCGATCCGCACCGAGCACGCGGTCGGCCTCGACCACGCCCGTCCCGGCGCCGGCGACGTCGAACTCGTCCACGCCCAGCAGCCCGGGGTGCTCGGCGGTCTCGCCGCCGACCAGCGCGCAGCCGGCCAGCACACAGCCCTCGGCGATGCCCTTCACGATCGCGGCGACGCGCTCGGGGAAGACCTTGCCGACGCAGATGTAGTCGGTCATGAACAGCGGCTCGGCGCCGCAGACGACCAGGTCGTCGACGACCATGCCGACGAGGTCGTGACCGATGCTGTCGTACACGCCCATCTTGCGGGCGATGTCGACCTTCGTGCCGACGCCGTCGGTGGCCGAGGCCAGCAGCGGGCGCTCGTAGCGCTTGAGCGCGGACGCGTCGAAGAGGCCGGCGAAGCCGCCGAGCCCGCCGACGACCTCGGGGCGGGTGGCCTTCTTCACCCACTCCTTCATGAGGTCCACGGCGCGGTCGCCCGCTTCGATGTCGACACCCGCCGCCGCGTAGCTGGCACCAGCGCCCGCGGACTGCGCAGGCTCAAAGGAATCGGTAGGCATGGCCCAGAACTTTCGTGTCGTGTGTGTGCGAGCTACGGGCGGCGCAGCGCGTCGGCGCCGCCGACCCCGGCCGTCAGCGTCTCGACGCCGTCCAGGTCCGGCTTGGCCTGACCGGCGGTCTCCGACTCCAGGAGGTGCTTGCCCAGCAGCTCCGGGTCGGGCAGATCCATCGGGTATTCGCCGTCGAAGCAGGCGCGGCACAGATTCGGCTTGGCGATGGTGGTCGCCTCGATCATGCCGTCGATGGAGATGTACGCGAGCGAATCGGCGCCCAGCGACTTGCCGATCTCTTCCACGCTCAGCCCGTTGGCGATCAGCTCCGCGCGCGTGGCGAAGTCGATGCCGAAGAAGCAGGGCCACTTGATCGGCGGGGAGGAGATCCGGATGTGGACCTCCAGCGCGCCGGCCTCGCGGAGCATCCGCACCAGGGCGCGCTGGGTGTTGCCGCGGACGATCGAGTCGTCGACGACCACCAGGCGCTTACCGCGGATGACTTCCTTGAGCGGGTTGAGCTTGAGGCGGATACCGAGCTGCCGGATGGTCTGCGAGGGCTGGATGAAGGTCCGGCCGACGTAGGAGTTCTTGACCAGACCGGAGCCGTAGGGGATACCGCTGGCCTCGGCGTAGCCGACCGCGGCGGGGGTGCCCGACTCGGGTGTCGCTATGACGAGGTCAGCCTCGGCCGGCGCTTCGGCGGCCAGCTTGCGGCCCATCTCCACGCGGGAGAGGTACACGTTGCGGCCGGCGATGTCGGTGTCCGGGCGCGCGAGGTAGACGTACTCGAAGACGCAGCCCTTGGGGCGGGCCTCGGCGAAGCGGCTGCTGCGCAGGCCGTCCTCGTCGATGGCGACCATCTCTCCGGGCTCGATCTCCCGGATGAAGCTGGCGCCGCAGATGTCGAGGGCGGCGGTCTCGGAGGCCACCACCCAGCCGCGCTCCAGGCGGCCGAGGACCAGCGGGCGGATGCCCTGCGGGTCGCGGGCGGCGTACAGCGTGTGCTCGTCCATGAAGACGAGGGAGAAGGCACCCATCACCTTGGGCAGGACGCGGGGTGCGGCCTCCTCGACGGTGAGCGGCTTGCCGTCCTCGTCGACCTGGCCGGCGAGCAGCGCCGTCACGAGATCGGTGTCATTGGTGGCCGCGACCTGGGTCGCGCGGCCGCCCTCACGGGGCAGCGCCGCGACCAGATCCGCCAGCTCGGCGGTGTTGACCAGGTTGCCGTTGTGGCCGAGCGCGATCGAGCCGTGCGCGGTCGCACGGAACGTCGGCTGCGCGTTCTCCCACACCGAGGCACCGGTGGTGGAGTAGCGGGCATGGCCCACGGCGATATGGCCCTGGAGAGAGCCGAGCGAAGTCTCGTCGAAGACCTGGGAAACCAGGCCCATGTCCTTGAAAACGAGGATCTGCGAGCCGTTGCTCACTGCGATGCCCGCAGACTCCTGTCCACGGTGCTGCAGCGCATACAGCCCGAAATAGGTGAGTTTGGCGACCTCTTCACCCGGAGCCCAGACACCGAAGACGCCGCAAGCGTCCTGGGGGCCCTTCTCGCCGGGGAGCAGGTCGTGGTTGAGTCGTCCGTCACCACGTGGCACGCCTCCGAGTCTAGGGCAGGTCGCGCATTCATCCGAACCGGGGATGGTCCGGCTTCTGGATGAGTGCATGAACGGAGTGTTGCGCGTCCTTGACGTGCTCACGGCTTTGCGAGCAGGATTCCCGACCATGCAGACCCCGCAGCCCTTGGCACGCCTGGTGTGTGGCCGAGTGGCCCACCGCGTGCGACCGCTCGTGCGGCGCCGCCACGTCGACCTCGGTCGCGTCGCCAGCGCCATGTGTCGCTGCGCATAGGTCCGCCGACCGCACGTAGCGACGGGGCGGTCCAAGTTGACTCGCCCCCTCCGGTTACACCCCTCTGAGCTGCGCTTTCCCGGTCGGTCTCGCCGCTTACCGCGTACGCCACCCATGCCGCCGATGTACCTGTCGCGGCTTATGTCGGGTGACTGCCCCCTGTTCCCGTGTGAGATACGCGACCCCCATGCCCTCGCGCCACTCCCGTGAGGCGTTATGCGACCTCGCGTCCTGAATCAACCTCTTTGGAGAGTCGTACCGATGTCATCCGTCGACCCTGGCGCGCCCGATACGTCCGCTCCCT
Source organism: Streptomyces sp. NPDC048248 (assembly GCF_043201875.1). Taxonomy (NCBI): domain Bacteria; kingdom Bacillati; phylum Actinomycetota; class Actinomycetes; order Kitasatosporales; family Streptomycetaceae; genus Streptomyces; species Streptomyces sp. NPDC048248. Next base: position 492,425 of record NZ_JBICZL010000005.1, on the reverse strand, counting down.
CCCCCGAGCCCGCGCTCTCCCGCCGTATGTTCGGCGGCCTGGCCGGTGCGGGCGCCGCGGCGGCGGTCGGCGGGCTCGGCGCACTCGGCACCTTGGCGGGCGCGCCGAGCGCCGCGGCCGGGACCCCGGCACCCGGGGAGCGCCCGTTCCGGGCCGCGCCGGACCGGCACTCGCGGCGCCCCAACATCCTGTTCATCCTCGGCGACGACCTGGGCTGGGCCGATCTGTCCTCCTACGGGGCACCGGAGATCCGGACCCCGCACCTGGACCGGCTCGCCCGCCAGGGCGTCCGCTTCACCCAGGCCTACTCGGGATCGGCGACCTGCTCGCCCACCCGCTTCTCCCTGTACACGGGCCGCTACCCGGGCCGTACCGAGGGCGGCCTTGCCGAGCCGATCGCCGACCGGAGCGTGGGGCTGGAGCCGGGACACCCCACGCTCGCCTCGCTGCTGCGCGACGCGGGCTACGCGACGGCCTTGATCGGCAAGTGGCACTGCGGCTACCTGCCGGACCACAGCCCCACCAAATCCGGCTGGGAGACCTTCTTCGGGAACCTCGGCGGGGCGCTGGAGTACTACTCGAAGCTCGGACTCGCCGGCGAGTACGACCTCTACGAGGGCGACGCCGAGTACCAGGACCTGCGCTACTACACGCGGATCCTCACCGAGCGGGCCGTCGACCTCGTGACCGCCGCGGGACGGCGGGCCGGCGAAGGCCGTGCCACCGGCGGCCGTCCCGCGGCGGACCGGCCCTGGCTGCTGAACCTGAACTTCACCACTCCGCACTGGCCCTGGATAGCCGACGGCGACACGGCGCAGAGCGCGGAGATCGTCCGACGGATCAAGGCCGGTGAGCCGGGCGCCCTGCAGCACCGGGACGGCGGCTCGCTGGCGAAGTACCGGGAGATGGTCGAGGACCTGGACCGCTCGGTCGGCGAGGTGCTGGCCGCGCTGAAGCGCTCCGGTCAGGAGGAGAACACCCTCGTCTTCTTCGCGAGTGACAACGGAGGCGAACGCTGGTCGTACAACTGGCCGCTGTCCGGGAACAAGGCATCGCTCCAGGAGGGCGGCATCCGGGTGCCGACGATCGTGCGCTGGCCGTCCCGGCTCGACGCAGGGCAGGTGAGCCATGAGCCGGTGTTCACCCCGGACTGGACGGCGACCCTGCTGGAGATCGCGGGCGCCCGTCCGGACCGGGCACATCCACTGGACGGCACCAGCCTTGCGGGCTACCTGCTGCGCGGTGAGCGGCTCGCCGAGCGGGACCTGTTCTGGCGGGTGCGGGGCGAACGGGCGCTGCGGCGCGGCGACTGGAAGTACTACCGGGGCAAGAAGGGCACCGACCAGCTCTTCCACCTCACCGACGACCCACGTGAGCAGGCGGACAAAGCGGCGGTCGAGCCACGGCTGCTGGCACGGCTGAAGGCCGCCTGGGAGGCGGTGGACGACACTCTGCTCGCGTATCCGGAGGGCTGAGGGACGTGCCGTACGGCCGGGGCCGGAGCCTGACGGCGATGCTCCCGGCCGCTCGGCGCCGTCAGTGCAGCACGGGCAGATGTCCGCCGATGTCCGCCCGCTCACCGCTCGCGCTGACCGCGGCCGCCTCCAGCGCGGCGGACCACGTCGTGCGCCCGGTGGCCAGCCTGAGCCAGGTGAGCGGGTCGGTCTCGACGACGTTGGGAGGGGTGCCGCGAGTGTGCTTGGGACCCTCGACGCACTGCACGACGGCGAACGGCGGCACCCGGACCTCGACGGAGTTGCCCGGGGCCTTGCGGGCCAGGGCATCGGCGAGCAGCCGGGTGGTGGTGGCGAGGGCCTGCCGGTCGAAGGGGATGTCCTGGCCGGTGGCGCGCGCCAGGTCGTCGGTGAGGAGCACCAGTCGCACACAGCAGGTGACCAGGGTGTCGTCCAGCCGCATCGCGCCGGCGCCGGTCGCCAGCAGCCGGCCGTCGGGCGCGGCGGGGACCAGGTCGGCGTAACGGGCCGCGGCCCGGTCCAGCAGCACGGCGGGCTCCGAGGGGGCCGCCGTCTCCGGGGCCGCCTCCTCGGACCGATCGGCCCTCGGTCCGGCGCAGGCGGACGGCCAGTCGACGAGGGCGATCTCCTGCCTTGGTGGCTCGGGCTGCCCCAGCGACCGGCACACGTCCTCCAGGACCAGGGCGGCACGGGCGGCCTGCTCACCTGCCGTCCCGTCACCGGACGGTGCGGGCCGGTCGAGCTGCTCCGGCGCGAGCGCGCGCACAGCCTTCTGGAGATGGCCGAACTGGGCCGGGACGGCGGCCCGGGTCTTCTTCGGGTCGTACCGGCGTGATCGCGGCTTCCGTACTGCGGGAGGCATAACGGCCAGAGTATGCGGCCCCTCTGACAACGGGCCCGGACATCCGACAGCCCCTGGCCGCTACTGGCCAGGGGCTGTCCGAAGGGGTTCAGCTCGTGGGCGTCCGGTCCGTCTCCCCGGCCACGAATATCTCCTCGTTGCGCGGCACACCGATGCCCCGCCAGGTGAACGGCACTCCGTCGGCGGTGTCCGGGTCCGCGGTGTCCATCAGCTGGAAGTGCACGTGCGGCTCCGTGCTGTTGCCGGAGTTGCCGCACTGCCCGAGCGTCTGGCCGGCCGTCACCCGGTCCCCGGGACCGACGGTCAGCGAACCGTGCCGGACGTGGGCGTAGAGCGCGTACGTGTCGTCGCCGAGGTCGAGGATCACGTGGTTGCCGACGACTCGGCGGGCGCCGCCCAGTGTGCGCGCCAGCCCTTCGACGACGAAGAGGTATACGAGCGCGAACCAGGAGGTGCGGCTGAGGTGGTCCCGCTGACCGTCCTCGGCCGCCACCACGGTCGCGTCCGCGACGGCGAGCAGCGGCGCTCCGAACGCCGGGAAGTCGTCGTTGCGGCGCGCCAGGGGCCACCAGCCGAAGGCGGGCCTGGAGCCCGGCGCCGGCTCCGCCACGATGTCTATGGCGTACGCCTGGCCGTAGGTCCTCGTGCCGTGGCTGGGGACCTTGTCGGCGGGGCTGTTCATGGCCTTCCACCGGCCGTCGACGGGGGCGCCGACCTCGACCGCCTCGGTGCGGGCGGAGGTCTCGCGCCGGCCCCCCGCACGGGCCGCCCAGCCACCGAGACCGAACAGCACCCAGAGGCCGACGGGGACCCAGCCCCACCAATACGGGTAGTCGACGAAGAATCCCGCCACGATCATCGCCAGGAAGACGAGCAGGCAGATGCGCGCGGCGGTCTGGAGGAATTTTCGCAAGGGCGTGGACTTCATGGGCTTCCCCCTGGAGTCGGGCCGGGCGTTCAGCGTCCGGCGGCGGTGATCATCACGAGCAGCGGTACGACGCGGTCGGCCGGTACCTCGTAGCGGCCGCGCGCGGCCGTGCGCAGCCAGCCGCCTGCGGTCAGCTGGCGCAGGTGGTGGTAGATCTGCCCCGACGTGCCCGTCCCTTCGAGTTCGGTGAGTTCGGCGGCGGTGCAGCGGCCGCCGAGGATCTCTCGGAGCAACGTCAGCCGGACGGGCTGGCCCAGGGCCGCGAACGACTCCGCCGCCGCCGTCCAGTCGCCGTCCAGCACCGTGTCGGTGACCTGGCCGTACTGCCACTCGTAGCGCTGCCCGGCCGGGAGGCGCACGGCTCCGGTGAACAGCACTCCGCCGTTCTCCGCGCCCAGCTCGGCCAGTTGGGCCTTCAGTCCGCCCAGGGCCCACAGCTCGTCGCCGGACTCCCGTTCGGGCGGGCTCGCCGTACGGCCCGCCGACCGCTCCAGCGCGGCCAGCCGCCGTTCCAGCTCGGCCACACGTCCTTCGAGATCCATGACTGCGATATTACGTAATTACGTAACCACAGGCAACGTCCGTACGGAAACCCCTCGCGCACCCACCGCTCCGGAGACCGGCGCCGCGCGTCCCCGTTTCCGCGCACCCCGGACAGCCGAAACGGCCCGCCAGATGTCCTGGCGGGCCGTTTCGGCACTGCGGGGGTCCCGGGTCCGGCCCGGGCAACCGTTCTAGGCGATCAGCGCAGGGATCGTGCCCTCATGGGCGTCCTTCAGCTCGCTCAGCGCGATGCTGAACTGCCCCTGGATGTCGATCTCCGCACCGTCGACCACACCGATGCGGGTGGCCGGCAGCCCCCGCGCACCGCACATGTCGGTGAAGCGGAGCTCCTCGCTGCGCGGCACGGCGACGATCGCCCGTCCCGCCGACTCCGAGAAGAGCAGGACGAACGGGTCGACGCCGTCCGGCACCACGACACGGGCGCCCTGGCCGCCACGCAGACACGACTCCACCAGCGCCTGGATCAGGCCGCCGTCGGAGAGGTCGTGCGCCGCGTCGATCATGCCGTCGCGGGAGGCGGAGATCAGGATCTCCGCCAGCAGCTGCTCCCGGGCGAGATCCACCTGCGGCGGCATACCGCCGAGGTGATCGTGGACGACCTGGGACCACGCCGAGCCGCCCAGCTCCTCGCGGGTGTCACCCAGCAGGTAGATCAGGTGGCCCTCGTCCGAGAACGCCATCGGCGTGCGGCGGTTGACGTCGTCGATCACGCCGAGCACCGCGACCACCGGCGTCGGGTGGATGGCCACGTCACCGGTCTGGTTGTAGAGCGAGACGTTGCCGCCCGTGACGGGCGTACCGAGCGTCTGGCAGCCGTCCGCGAGACCGCGGGTGGCCTCGGCGAACTGCCACATCACCGCCGGGTCCTCGGGCGAGCCGAAGTTCAGGCAGTCGGAGATGGCCAGCGGCTTGGCGCCGGAGGCGGCGACGTTGCGGTACGCCTCGGCCAGCGCCAGCTGCGCGCCGGTGTACGGGTCGAGCTTGGCGTACCGGCCGTTGCCGTCCGTCGCCACCGCGACACCGAGGTCGGAGCCCTCGTCGATCCGCACCATGCCGGAGTCCTCCGGCTGCGCGAGCACGGTGTTGCCCTGCACGAAGCGGTCGTACTGATCGGTGATCCACGCCTTGGACGCCTGGTTCGGCGAACCGACCAGCTTCAGGACCTGCGCGCGCAGCTCCTCCGGGTTCGCCGGCCGCGCCAGCTTGCCCGCGTCGTCGGCCTGGAGGGCGTCCTGCCAGTCCGGGCGCGCGAAGGGCCGCTGGTAGGTCGGGCCCTCGTGGGCGACGGACCGCGGCGGGACGTCCACGATCTGCTCGCCGTGCCAGAAGATCTCCAGCTGGCTGCCGTCCGTGACCTCACCGATGACGGTCGCGATCACATCCCACTTCTCGCAGATCTCCAGGAAGCGGTCGACCTTGCCCGGCTCGACGATCGCGCACATCCGCTCCTGCGACTCGCTCATGAGGATTTCCTCGGGCGAGAGGGAGGAGTCACGCAGCGGCACGGTGTCCAGCTCGACGCGCATACCGCCGGAGCCGGCCGAGGCCAGCTCGCTGGTGGCGCAGGACAGCCCGGCGCCGCCGAGGTCCTGAATGCCGTCGACCAGGTCTTCCTTGAAGATCTCCAGGGTGCACTCGATGAGCAGCTTCTCCTGGAAGGGGTCGCCGACCTGGACGGCGGGACGCTTGGCGGGCTTCGTCGAGTCGAAGGTCTCCGACGCCAGGACGGACACACCGCCGATGCCGTCGCCGCCCGTGCGGGCGCCGTAGAGGATGACCTTGTTGCCGGCGCCGGACGCCTTGGCGAGGTGGATGTCCTCATGCTTCATGACGCCCACGCACAGCGCGTTGACCAGCGGGTTTCCCTGGTAGCAGGGGTCGAAGACGACCTCACCGCCGATGTTGGGCAGACCCAGGCAGTTGCCGTAGCCACCGACACCCGCGACGACACCGGGCAGCACCCGCTTGGTGTCGGGGTGGTCGGCCGCACCGAAGCGCAGCGGGTCCATCACGGCGATCGGCCTGGCACCCATCGCGAGGATGTCGCGGACGATGCCGCCCACGCCGGTGGCCGCGCCCTGGTAGGGCTCGATGTACGAGGGGTGGTTGTGCGACTCCACCTTGAAGGTGACCGCGTACCCCTGGCCGACGTCGACGACGCCGGCGTTCTCCCCGATACCGACGAGCAGCGCGTCGGTCTCGGGCGCCTTCTCGCCGAACTGCTTCAGATGGACCTTGCTGCTCTTGTACGAGCAGTGCTCGGACCACATGACCGAATACATGGCGAGCTCGGCGCCGGTGGGACGGCGGTCGAGAATCTCCCGGATACGCGCGTACTCGTCCTGCTTCAGGCCGAGCTCAGCCCACGGCTGGTCGGTATCCGGCGTCTCGGCTGCGTGCTTGACGGTGTCCAGAGTCATCAGGCGTTGACCAGCTTCTTCAAGATCGAGGTGAAGAATCCGAGGCCGTCGGTACGGCCGGTACCGATCAGCGGCTCGACGGCGTGCTCGGGGTGCGGCATGAGACCGACGACATTGCCCGCCTCATTGGTGATGCCGGCAATGTCGCGCAGCGAGCCGTTGGGGTTGACGTCGAGGTATCGGAACGCGACGCGGCCCTCGGCCTCCAGCATGTCCAGGGTGCGCTCGTCGGCGACATAGCGGCCGTCGATGTTCTTCAGCGGAACACTGATCTCCTGGCCGGCCTCGTAGTCCGAGGTCCAGGAGGTCTGGTTGTTCTCCACCCGCAGCTTCTGGTCGCGGCAGATGAAGTGCAGATGGTTGTTGCGCAGCATCGCGCCGGGCAGCAGGTGCGTCTCGGTGAGCACCTGGAAGCCGTTGCAGATCCCCAGGACCGGCATACCGGCCCTGGCCTGCTCGATAACGGTCTCCATCACCGGCGAGAAACGGGAGATGGCCCCGGCCCGCAGGTAGTCGCCGTAGGAGAAGCCGCCGGGCAGAACCACGGCGTCGACCTGCTTGAGGTCCTTGTCCCGGTGCCACAGCGGCACGGCTTCGGCGCCGGCGACGCGGACCGCGCGCTGGGTGTCGCGGTCGTCGAGTGTGCCGGGGAAAGTAATGACACCGATACGAGCGGTCATGATCCGACCCGAACGGTGAAGTCTTCGATGACGGTGTTGGCGAGGAAGGTCTCGGCCATCTCACGGATGCGGGCGAGGGCGGCGTCGTCGACCGGTCCCTCCACCTCAAGTTCGAAACGCTTGCCCTGACGGACGTCGGCGATCCCCTCGAAACCCAGGCGTGGCAGTGCGCGCTGCACCGCCTGGCCCTGCGGGTCGAGGATCTCCGGCTTGAGCATGACGTCGACTACGACGCGTGCCACTGGCACTCCCGGTGGTGTGGTGCGTAAGGCGGTGTACTCACAGTACCGTGTTCGAAAATCTACGCGCATAGATATCCGGAAGGCCGATCACGGTCCGGTATCGGCAGGAGTGAGTGCTGGGGAAAATCCTCGAAAAGATCTAGGGTCCGGATTGCAGCATGACACGCTGAAAAAATTAACTGGGCTTCACAATGCAATGCCCCTCGCTGTACAAATGAAAAAGCATTGATCCCAATCAGCCGGATCTGAAGCATCACCCCACGTCAAACCGGGGTTGCTGCACGAAAGGACCGATATCCGTGGCGCAGCGAGTAGTAGTAACGCTCTCCGACGACATCGACGGGGGAGAAGCCGCCGAGACGGTCGCCTTCGGATTGGACGGGAAGTCGTACGAGATCGACCTCAATCCCGCCAATGCGAAGAAACTGCGCGGCGCCCTCGCTCCGTTCGTGGACGCCGGCCGCAAGCGTGCCAAGTCCGGCAAGGCCTACCACCGGACCGCGGTGAACGCCGACCCGGCGGCCGTCCGCGCCTGGGCCCGTTCGAACCAGATGGACGTCCCCCCGCGCGGCCGCATCCCCAAGAAGGTCTACGAGGCCTTCAACGCGGCGAACCACTAGCCGACTTGCCGGCACCCCGCGGCCCGCGGCAGCCGACTTGCACAGCACCCCTACTGATCAGCTAGAGTCTGGAGCACGCCGAGGGGCCAGGCCGAAAGGCCGAACCTCACGGAGTCACGCGGGTGTAGCTCAGTAGTAGAGCGCCCTCTTTCCAAGAGGGAGGCGCAGTGTGCAATCCCTGTCACCCGCTCTGACTGCTCAACCGGTCTTTTGGATCAGGTACAGTAGCTGTCGCGCCGCTCGGTGAAAGCCGAGTGGATGCCTGCGGACGTAGCTCAGTTGGTAGAGCACCACCTTGCCAAGGTGGATGTCGCGAGTTCGAGTCTCGTCGTCCGCTCAGATAAAGAAGGCCCTGGTCATTGCGACCGGGGTCTTCTTGCTTTTCCGGAATGATCTGTCCCGCCCTTCCCTCGGGCCGATGTGTCCCTGGACACATCGCGGGTGGGGCGACCATCGGCCGAAAGTGATGCTCCGTCGGCGGCACGGACGCGCGGCGGGCGCCGTGGGCCGGAAAGAGATGCCGCTCTCGCCGCCGGGCTGCGGGAAGGCCCGGTGAGCCGGGTGCGACCACAGCGCACCCGGCGCTCACGGGAAACCGTTGCGCCGCCACGGAGTTGAGGATCAGGCAATCGATGCCGGGGGCGGGCGTCGGAAGCCCTGAAGACCGTCAGCAGGCCGAGACCGGGGCCGGTCGGCGTCGACGTGGCGCGGAGCGCAGTGCCGGAGGGCGGCGGCGGCGCTCGGCCACCCCGGCCCGCCCGAGGCACCCGCGCAGGTTCGGAGCCGCGACAGCGCGCATCCCACCCGCCCGGGTTGGCTATAGTGGTGCCCGCACCGCGCACCGGCGAACTCGCTGGACAGCACGGAGCATGCGGACGTAGCTCAGTTGGTAGAGCACCACCTTGCCAAGGTGGATGTCGCGAGTTCGAGTCTCGTCGTCCGCTCCGATGAAGAAGGCCCCGGCCGGTGATGACACCGTCCGGGGCCTTTTTCTGTCGGCCGTGGTCACGACCAGGGGAGACCCGTGAGGCGCTCGTACGCCTCGATGTACTTGGCGCGTGTGTGGTCGACGACCTCCTGGGGGAGCGCCGGCGGCGGCTGCTCGCTCGCGCGGTCCCAGCCGGAGGCCGCGGAGGTCAGCCAGTCACGGACGAACTGCTTGTCGAAGGACGGCTGGGCGCGGCCCGGCTCCCACTGGTCGGCGGGCCAGAAGCGGGACGAGTCCGGCGTCAGCACCTCGTCGGCGAGCGTCAACTCCTCGCCGTTGAAGCCGAATTCGAACTTGGTGTCCGCCAGGATGAGGCCCCGCTCACGGGCGATGTCGCGGGCCCTGCCGTAGACGGCGAGCGTCAGCTGCCGGAGCTGGGCGGCGACCTCCGGGCCGACCTGCCGGGCCACCTCCTCGTAGGAGACGTTCTCGTCGTGCTCGCCGACGGCGGCCTTGGCGGCCGGGGTGAAGATCGGCGCGGGCAGTTCGGAGCCGTCGACCAGGCCCTCGGGGAGCGCCAGGCCGCAGACCGTACGGCTCTGCCGGTACTCGGCGAGGCCGGAGCCGGTGAGGTAGCCGCGGGCCACGCACTCGACCGGGACCATCGCGAGGGACGTGCACACGAGGGTGCGGCCCGCCCAGTCGGCGGGGGCCCCGTCGGGGATCTCGGTGGACAGGACGTGGTTGGGCGCGAGGTCCGCGAGCTGCTCGAACCACCACAGGGACAGCTGGGTGAGGACGCGGCCCTTGTCCGGGATCTCGGTGGGGAGCACCCAGTCATAGGCGGAGATGCGGTCGCTGGCGACCATGATCAGGTCGCCGGCGGCGTTCTGATAGAGGTCGCGCACCTTGCCGGTGTGCAGGTGGGTGAGACCCGGGACCTGCACGGGCTCGGGCTTTTCTACGAAACCGGACACGCTGCCTCCGCGTAGGTTGATCCAGGAGTCCGTCCGATTCTCCCGTATGCGGGGTCGGGGTGTCGCCGCAGGGTGGGGCCGGCGAGGCATCGGCCCTGCGGGCCGGGCCGACGGGTGCCGCGCGGCGGGCCGGGCGCCCTAGTCGCGTTTGCAGATCCGGTCGAGGAGGTTGGCTGTGGCGCGCTGGACGCGCTGGTCGACATGGCCGGGGCGGTCCAGCGCCGGGGACCAGGCGAAGGTGCCGGACGAGAAGACCAGGGCGCCGCTGGGGGCGCGGTAGAGGGAGGTCTCCTGGTGGCGGAGGGCTCCGTCGCTGTCGCGGTACGGGGAGTGCGCCAGCAGGATGCGGTGGGTGTGGTCGGGGAGGCTGGTGCGCGGGAAGTAGCGGTCGGCCTCGCCGGCGACCAGGCCGGGGAGTTCGTCGCCCTCGTGGGCGCCGGTGGCCTCCCACAGCCAGTGGCTGCCGTTGCGGACGACGAGGGGCGCCGGTTCGGGGACGCGCCCGGCGTACTGGATGCCCATCAGGCGCTGTTCGGGCTCGCCCACCTCACGCCAGAGCACCGGCCTCCCGGGGCCCTGGCGCTTGCGGCAGCTGAGCAGCGAGTCCGGTCCTGAGGGGGACGGGGACAGCTCGACCTGCCAGTACATGGTGTTGGCGGAGAGGAAGACGAGGGATGTGCCGCTGTCGCGGGCGCGTTCGACGGTGCGGCGCATGGGCACCGACCAGTACTCGTCGTGGCCGGGGAAGACCAGACCGCGGTAGCGGGTCGGGTCGACGCGGCCGGCGTGCAGATCGCGGGCGTCGGCGTAGGCGAGGTCGTAGCCGTAGCGCTCGGCCCAGCGGATGAAGTCGTAGGCGTGGCCGACGTGGAGGGGCAGGCCGGCGCCGGCGTAGGGGCGGTCGAAGGAGACGGTGGTGGCGGCGTCCTGCTCGCCCAGGAGCGCGCCCGTCTCGTCCCAGGCGTGGTAGAGGCTGGCGCCCGTACGGCCGTCCTCCGGGTAGAGGTTGTAGGCCTGCCAGGTGATGTCGGGCAGCAGCAGGAGGAGGTCGGCGGGGTGGTCGTCGCGGACCGTGAAGGGGATGTGACTGCGGTAGCCGTCGGCGGTGGTGAGGACGGCGACATACGCGCCGAGATTCCAGTACGCGGGCACCTGCAGACGCCAGGACAGCCACCAGTGGTGGCAGGAGACCGTGCGGTCGGCCGCGAGCGGGGAGGGCTGGACGATGCCTGCCAGGCGCGGGCTGGTGGTGATCTTGGAGGCGCCCGCGCCGCCGTAATGGCCGATGCGGTAGACGTCGATGCTGAACGGCTGGGGCGGGTCGACCGAGACCCGGAAGTCGATGGCCTCGCCGGGTGCCACCGCGCCGGTGCTGGCGAAGCCCTTGATCTGCCGGTGGACGTCGTCCGCGGTGCGGGGGCCGTTGTGCTTGTGGGGGGCGGGGAAGCGCGGGTCTCCCTGGGCGACCGCGGGATCGACGTACCAGGGGACGACCTGGCCGGAGTCGAAGTAGTTCTCGCTGCCGCGCAGCCAGGGCAGTGGCCCCTGGCCGAACGGGTCCGTGACCGCGTGGGCGAGAGCGCCCGACTCCCAGCGCCTGATCTGTTCCGTCGCCACCTTCCACTCCCCTCCCGCGTCCCCCGTTCGGCCGCGGCCGAACGGCCGTTTCTTTTCACCCGCCTGCCCGCTCGGGCGGTGGCGGGCTCCGTCGGGTCCGACCGGTCGAACCCCGGGGCACCCCCCAGCACATCACATTACGCACTCACTTCGTCACCCTTCGTCGTGAATTCAGGGGTCGTGCTGCCCGAAACACGAACTGGAGGGGAACATTCAGCCGGTGTGCCAGGGGTTTGCGGCGTGCGGGGCTGCGACGTGGACGGCGGCACCGGGGCGCGGCGCGGCGGGCGCGCCGCTTGGGGCGGAGCGGGCATCGCGGGTGCCCGGGTGCGGAGGGCCGAAGCGGAGTGCCGCAGGGCCTCGGTGGTCGTGCGCGGAGTCAGGTCATACCAACCGGACCGGCTTCTCCGCGCGGACGCCGACGGTCGACAGCCAGCCGCGCAGTGGTGCGGCGTCGCCGTCGTCCACCAGGCTCAGCACCGAGCGGCCGAGGTCGGAGCGGCGGGCGCCGTCCACCAGCAGGGCCGGGCCGTCGAGCCAGTCGAGCCCGGGGGCGGCGCCCGCGGTGTCGACGGCGGCGCAGCAGACCATGGCCGTGACGTGGTCGGCGAGCAGTTCCCGGCCCGTGCGGGGCGGCTGGAGCGGGAACAGCGGGAGGCCGCCCTCCACCAGGCCGTCGCCCCAGGCCACACCCGCGGCCGCGTCCTGCGCACGGGCACCGAGGGTGGTCTGCCGGGCGGCCTCCTCGCGCTCCTCGCGCTCGACCTCCGCACCCAGCCGGGCGGCGACGAGGTCACCGGCCTGGTCGTCGCGGGCCAGCCGCTCGATGACGCGGTCGAGGGTGGGCCCTGGGCCCGGGGCCCCGCTCTCGTCGGTGCGGGTCGCCGCGGGTGCGTACGGGACGGAGGCGGCGGAGGGCCGGCCGGTCGCGGCGTGGGACGGGGGCGGGGCCGGTGAGGGCGCCGCGGGCGCGGGCCCCACGGTCCGGGACGCGGAGCCCGCCACGGTCGACGGGGCCGGTGCGGCATCCGCGGCCGTGCCGGTGGGGGCGGCCGGGCCGGGCGGGAGGTCGTCGAGGACGCGGTGCAGGCGGGCCGCCTCCAGGCGCCACTTACGGTCCACGACCTCCTCCGGATACTGGTTCCAGGCGACCGGCGACCAGTCGGGGCCCGGTTCGGCCGGGCCGCCGTGGAAGAGGCGGGCGGCCAGCAAGGAGGCGGCGCGGTCGATGGCGCCCGGCTCCTCCAGCAGGTCACAGGCGGGCCGCTCCCCGAGACGTGAGGTGAAGCCCTCGGCGAGGCGGTCGCGGCGGGAGAGTTCGGTGAGTGCGGAGACCACGCCGGCGTCGAGGCGGGAGGGCCAGCGGCCCATCCGCCAGGCGGGCAGGGCGACCCGGGTCAGCAGCCGGTCCCAGCCGGCGTAGGCCAGTCCGACCTGTTCCTGGGCGACTATCCGGAGGCCGTAGTCGACGTCCTGGGCGCGCTCGGACGCGGCGGCCGCGACACCGCGCTCCATGATCGTGGCGTGGTCCCGGCAGGCGCGCAGCAGCAGGCGGGCCACCTTGCCGACGAAGCGGAGCGGGAGGCGGCGCAGCGGGCCCTCGGCACGGGCGGAGACCGCGACGGCGGCGTCGAGGCCGCGGATGAAGCGCCGGGCGGCGGCTATATCGGGGTGCGCCGAGGGGCCGGTGCCGGCCACGACCGGGGCGAGCAGGGCGCGCAGCTCGGCGACCCGCATCCACCACAAGAAGGGCGAGCCGATGACGAGGACCGGTGCCTCGGGCCTCCGGCGCTCCTCCCCGCCGGCGGGCCCTGCGGTGCGGGGCGGGCCGTGGGCGCGGTGCGTGCGGTCCTCCAGCCAGCTGTCGCAGTCCGGGGTGAGCGCTATCGCGGAGGGCGCCGGGACTTCCAGGCGCTCGGCGAGATCACGCACCAGGCGGTAGAGGTCGGGGGCCGATTTCTCGGAGATCGGCACGGAGGGGCTGAGCGCGGGTCTGGCGCGGGCGACGACGGTGGTGACCAGCGCCGCCAGCAGCAGGGCGACCACCGCGAGTGCGCCGACGCTCCAGCGGGCCACGCTCCAGCCGGTGCCCGTACCGAAGTGGCCGGTCGCGCCGCCGACGAGCAGCACCACGGCCACGGCCGCGGGCAGCAGTGCGGCGGCCCACGCCGTGCCGCGGATCCGCAGCACCGCGAGGGCGCGGGCACGCGCCGCCAGGACGCCTGTTTCCGGACCTGCCACGAGCCTGTACACCCCCTGCTGTCCTGATGGAGACGGACGGAGAGAACGACGGAGAGAACACGGGACGGAACTGCGCGGTACGAGCGAGTTGCCGCAACGGGCGGCGGACGCGGGCGTCCGCCGTGATCGCTGCTCACTCCTCACCACTGTGGCACCGGCCACTGACATCGCAATGTCGGTGAGCCACTTGCCGGACGCCGACGCGGCAACCGTGCCGATGCACGGCACGGCGTCCGCAGGGCGCTTGCGCGGCACCCTAGTTGGGGGTTCCGCTCTCGTCAGCCGGATACCTGGGGTCGTCACTCGATGGAATGGCTTTGGGTAAAGCCGGGAACTGGTGACGGCCCGACCCGGTTCGTGCCGGAAGCGCCCCGAACGCCCAGGTCACCGGTATGGCGGTACGCCACGGCCCCGCGTGCACCGCCTCTCGGGGCGGGTACGCGGGGCCGTGGGCGAGCGTCCGCTGCGGGCCCTATGCCTCGGGGGCCGCCTCCTCCGGGGTCTGCCCGGCCGCCTGGTCCGCGACCTTGGCTGCGATGTCCGTGCGGTGCTGGGAGCCGTCGAGCGAGATCCGGCCGACGGCGCGGTAGGCGCGTCCGCGGGCGGTGGTGAGGTCGGAGCCGGTGGCCGTGACGGACAGCACCCGGCCGCCCGCGCTGAGCACCGCGCCCGCGGCGTCCCGCTTGGTGCCCGCGTGCAGGACGTACGCCGTGGGGGCGTCCTGCTCGGCGACATCGGCGAGGCCCTTGATGGGGTCGCCGGTCCGCGGGGTGTCGGGGTAGTTGTGCGAGGCGATGACGACCGTGACCGCCGCGCCGTCGCTCCAGCGCAGCGGCGGGAGGGCGGCGAGGGTGCCGGTGGCGGCGGCGTGCAGCAGGCCGGCGAGCGGGGTCTTGAGGCGGGCCAGGACGACCTGGGTCTCCGGGTCGCCGAAGCGCGCGTTGAACTCGATCACGCGGACGCCGCGCGAGGTGATCGCCAGGCCCGCGTAGAGCAGCCCGGAGAACGGGGTGCCCCGGCGGCGCAGCTCGTCGACGGTGGGCTGCAGGACAGTGTCCATGACCTCGTCGACCAGCTTGGGGTCGGCCCAGGGCAGCGGGCTGTACGCGCCCATGCCGCCGGTGTTCGGGCCGGCGTCGCCGTCGTAGGCGCGCTTGAAGTCCTGGGCGGGCTGGAGCGGCACGACCGTCCGGCCGTCGGTGACGGCGAACAGCGAGACCTCGGGGCCGTCGAGGAATTCCTCGATCACCACCCGGTCGCAGGCCAGGGCGTGCGACCGTGCGGCCTCGATGTCGTCGGTGACGACGACTCCCTTGCCTGCCGCGAGGCCGTCGTCCTTGACGACGTAGGGGGCGCCGAAGGCGTCGAGCGCCTCGTCGATCTCGGCGGCGTTGGTGCAGACGTAGCTGCGGGCGGTGGGGACGGCCGCGGCGGCCATCACGTCCTTGGCGAACGCCTTGGAGCCCTCCAGCTGGGCGGCCTCGGCCGAGGGGCCGAAGACCGGGATGCCACGGTCGCGTACGGCGTCCGCGACGCCCGCCACGAGGGGGGCTTCGGGACCGACGACGACCAGATCGGCCTGCAGGCCGGTGGCGAGTTCGGCGACGGCGGTGCCGTCGAGGGCGTCGACCCCATGCAATTCGGCCACCTCGGCGATACCGGCGTTGCCGGGAGCGCAGTGCAGCGCGGTGACGTCGGGGTCGAGGGACAGAGAGCGGCACAGGGCGTGTTCGCGGGCGCCGCCGCCGATGACGAGGACCTTCACGGGTGCAGCCTAGTCGCCCGGTGAGGCGGGACGGGCCACGGGCCGGGGCGGCCGCTCGCCGGACGGGCTCCCCGGCCCCGGTCGGCTGCCGGCGTCGGCGCCGGCCGGGAAGTCCCCCGACGGGACGCCCCGGCAGGAGGCGAGCCGAGGACGGCCGGAAACCGGCCACCGCCTCGGAGGCAACTCTTTCGGGTGAGATGCCCGGCGGCCTTATACCGGATCACGCACCACTTCCGGGCGGAAATACCTCGATCTTGGGAGCAAGGCCAACCGTTCGGCGGTAGGAAGGGGCTGCGCGTATCGGCCGTCTCCAGGCCCCGCGCGCACCGCACGTATCCGTAAAGAGGGAGCCCACGGGTGAGTCAGCCGGAGATGCAGCCCGAGGGGCCTCCTTGGGACGAAGGCGGACGCTTCCGGCGCCCCGGGCGCCGCGACCGGCGCCCCCGGCAGGACCGGCTCCCGGGGCGGCGGGACTTCGCGGGGCGGGTCTTCCCGCTCGGCGACTGGGGGGAGCCGGCCGACCGGCTGGACGCGCTCTATCTGTGGACCGAGGAAGGCGCGCTGCGCGCCGCCGACTGGTATCTGCACGACCGGCTGGCCAAGCGCCGTGGCGCGCGGGCACTGCGGCTGGGTGCCGCGGCCGGGGTCACGGCGGGCGGTGTGCTGCCGCTGCTGGATCTGGCGGCCGGCTGGCACGGCGGGACGCCCTGGGGCTATCTGACGCTGCTGTTGGCGGCGGTGTGCGTGGGGTGCGACCGGTATTTCGGGGTGACCGCAGGCTGGATGCGCGATCTCGCCACCGCCCAGGCCATTCACCGCAGGCTGGAGACGCTGCAGTTCGACTGGGCTTCGGAGAGCGTGCGCGAGGTGCTCGGTCCGGCGGACGGTACGGCGAGCGAGGCGGCGGAGCGCTGCCTGGGCGTGCTGCGGCGGTTCAACGAGGACATCGGCGAGCTCGTACGGTCCGAGACGGCTGACTGGATGACGGACTTCCGGGCCGGGCCGGTGCCACCGGCGACGCAGTCGATGCTTCCCTGGACGGTGGCGCCGCGACCGGAGAGCGCGGGACCGCCCGCGCGGTTCATCCTGCCGCCGTCGGCCCGGCCGAACATGCCGCGGCAACGGCCGCCGGAATCGCCGCGCTGAGCATCGCGTGACGCCGCCCCGGACGGCGCCGCGCCGGGGGCGGGATGCCCCCGGCGCACCGGTCAGCTAAAGACGATCATGGAGCCTTGGCCCAGGCTCCGGGTGGCGGCGGCGTGCAGGCCCAGCCACACGTGCCGTTCGCGGGCGAACGGACTGTCGTCCAGGGGGACGGCATTCGCCCGCTCCTCCAAGGAGGTGGGTCCGGCCGGCGGTGCGGGCGCGGCCGGCGGGTTGGCCGGATCGATGCCGAGCGACGGGGCGACGAGTTCGAGGTCGCGCAGCAGGCCGTGCGAGGAGCCCAGCGGGCCGCCGCCCTCCAGCAGTTCGTCGTCGGCGAGCGGGTGCGGGAAGTCCACCGGAACGTAGGCGCCCGCGTGGTCGTAGTGCCACACCAGGTGGGACTGCTGCGCGGTCGTCTCGAACATCTCCAGCAACTGCTCGTAGTCACCGCCCAGTTCGTCCACCGGAGTGACCTCCAGGCCGCACAGGCGCAGGAGGTAGGCGCGCCGCAGGAAGTGCAGCGCGTCGTAGTCGAAGCCCGCGACCGGCGCGACATCGCCGGAGAGGCCGGGCATGTAGCTGAAGACCGGGACCGGCGGCAGGCCCGCGTCCGTCAGGGCCCTGTCGTAGGTGGCGATCTCTTCCGAGAAGGGGTTGTCGGGGCTGTGGCACAGCACATCGACGAGGGGTACCAGCCACAGGTCACATGCCACGAGTGAGGACTCGCTTCCGGTCGGGGACGGGAACACCGGCGCACGTACAGCCACGGGTACGGCCCATTACGGCCGATGGTCGGACAGCGTAGTGCTAGCGGGGCTTTCCCACGAGAGCGAGAGAGTGCTCGTTGTACTCCGCGATCAGCCGCTGGGCCGTCGGCAGGTCGTACCGGACCAGGGCGTCGGCCAGCTCTCCGTGGTGGTGCCACAGGTGGCCCTTGAGGTCGTCCTCGCACCGCAGCAGCGGCACCGCGAACATCCAGGTCTGAATGCGGACCCGGTCGAGGAAATCGGTGATGTACGGGTTGCCCACGATGCTGCTGAGTTCCCGCCAGAACCTCAGGTCGTAGCCGATCAGCACATCCAGGTCACCCGCCCGCGCGGCCCGTTCGGCCTCGTCGGCCCGGCGCCGTACGGAGACCAGTACCTCGGGGGCGACCTGGCGCAGCGCCTGTTCCGCGCCGCCGCGGAAGATGCCCTCGATGATCAGGGTGCGGGCCTCGACCATGGCGCGGAAGTCGTCGGCGGAGAAGGCGTGCACCTTGAAGCCGCGGTGCTGTTCGACGTCGAGGAGGCCCTGCGCGCACAGGTCGAGCAGCGCCTCGCGCACCGGGGTCGCCGAGACGCCGTACTGCTCGGCGATCTCCTTGACGGTGAACGGGTGGCCGGACGGCAGCCGGCCGGCCAGCAGCTCGTCGCGCAGCGCGTCGGCGATCTGCTGACGCAGCGTGCTGCGCCGTATGAACCCGTTGTCTGCGCCGGCAGCCATCGTGTGCGTCTCCTTCGACGACTCCATGACCGCGCAGGTGGAAGCGGCCCCCGCCCACGATAGGCGAGGGCCGCGGCGACCACTCTCCGCGCGTCCGTCCCGGAGGCCCGGCGGGCCGGGTGCCGCACGCGCGGGTGCGGCACCCGGTCGAAGGCGTCAGACGGTGTGCGCGTCCGCCTCGGTCAGGGCCTCGTCGAGGGCGGTGAGGCCCTCCTTGGCCTCGGCCTCGGTGACCGTGCAGGCCGGGACGACATGCGTCCGGTTCATGTTCACGAAGGGCCACAGGCCGCCGCGCTTGCAGGCCGCGGCGAAGGCGGCCATCGGGGCGTTGGCGGCGCCCGAGGCGTTGTACGGCACCAGCGGCTCGCGGGTCTCCTTGTTCTTGACCAGGTCCAGGGCCCAGAAGACGCCCATGCCGCGGACCTCGCCGACCGAGGGGTGGCGTTCGGCGATCTCGCGCAGCGCGGGTCCGATGACCTTCTCGCCGATCTCGGCGGCGTTCTCCACGATGCGCTCCTCGGCCATCGCGTTGATCGTGGCGACGGCGGAGGCGCAGGCCAGCGGGTGGCCGGAGTAGGTCAGGCCGCCGGGGAAGGGCCGCTGGTCGAAGGTGGCGGCGATCTCGGCGCTGATCGCGACGCCGCCGAGCGGGACGTAGCCGGAGTTGACGCCCTTGGCGAAGGTCAGCAGGTCGGGGGTGACGTCGAAGTGGTCGGCGGCGAACCAGCGGCCGGTGCGGCCGAAGCCCGCCATCACCTCGTCGAGGATGAAGACGATGCCGTGGCGGGCGCAGATCTCGCGGACTCCGGCGAGGTAGCCGGGCGGCGGGACCATGATCCCGGCGGTGCCGGGGACGGTCTCCAGGATGATCGCGGCGATCGACTGCGGGCCCTCGAAGGCGATGGTCTGTTCGAGGTGCGCCAGGGCGCGCTCGCACTCCTGCGCCTCGTTCTCGGAGTGGAACGGGGAGCGGTAGAGGAACGGGCCCCAGAAGTGCACGACGCCGGCCGAGGCGGTGTCGGAGGGCCAGCGGCGGGGGTCGCCGGTCAGGTTGATCGCGGCGGCGGTGGCGCCGTGGTACGAGCGGTAGGCGGACAGCACCTTCGCGCGGCCGGTGTGCAGCCGGGCCATGCGGACCGCGTTCTCCACGGCCTCCGCGCCGCCGTTGGTGAAGAAGATCTTGTCGAGGTCACCGGGGGTGCGCTCGGCGATCAGCCGGGCGGCCTCGGAGCGCACGTCCACGGCGAAGCCGGGTGCGATGGTGCACAGCTTCGCGGCCTGCTCCTGGATGGCCGCGACGACCTTGGGGTGCTGGTGGCCGATGTTGGTGTTGACCAGCTGGGAGGAGAAGTCGAGGTAGCGGTTGCCGTCGTAGTCCCAGAAGTAGGAACCCTCGGCGCCGGCGATCGGGAGCGGGTCGATGAGGCCCTGCGCGGACCAGGAATGGAAGACATGCGCGCGGTCGTCGGCCTTGACCGCCGCTCCGGCGGCAGGGTCGGCGGCGGAGGCGGAATGCGTCGTGGTCACGGTCAGTACCTCGGATCGGGTCGCTCGGGTCCGCCGGGGACAGGCGCGGCGAACGCCTCCAGCGTAAGGATCACGATCCGCTGACCGGTACCGACAGTGTGTATGGCGCTCACCACCCCCACGGACAGAATGTCGACGCTCCTGTAGGAAGCTCCAGCACGTGGGGCGGGAGCGACGCCTCCCCCGGGAAGCGTCGTGCGCGGTCCCTGGAGGCGTCTCCTCGTGCGCGGTGGTCAGCCGGCCGAGGGGAAGGCCGTCCGCACCGTCCGCCGCCACCGGTCGGCGGCGAGGTCCGGGCGCAGGGCCGCCAACGCCGCGCTGTACGTGGTGAATTCCGGGGCGTGCAGCCCGTGGTCGCGCAGCAGCCGGTCCGCCGCGGTCTGCCCGCCGGCGCTTCTGGTCCCGACGAGGACGAGGCCGCCGTCGGCGCGTACGGTCCGCCCGGTCGCCGGGTCACGGCACACCAGGGCGGCGTCGCAGGTGATCCGCTGGCCGTCGGCGACGAGGGTGGTGCGCTGGTGGTGGGTGGCGAGGACGGGGCGCAGGCCGGCGGGGGCGTCGATGCCCTGGGAGCGGGCGAGCTCGGTGGCGAGGAAGCGGTGCGAGGCCGGGCCCAGGGCCGCTTCGTCCGGCAGCAGCGGGCACCGGCGCTTGACCGTCTCCGGGCGCCGCCCCTGGAGCACGATCTCCAACTGCCGCTCGCCGGTGTCCTCGTAGAGCCGCTCGCCGACCGTGAAGCGGGGCCGGCGGCGCTGCCGGTGGTCATGGAAGCTGCGCAGGTCGGAGGTGTCGTGGTGGACGCAGCGGTAGCCGAACCAGCGGCGGCCGTTGACGCACAGGGCCGCGAACGGGCCGCCGGGCCGGCCGCGGTCGGTGAGTTCGGCGGCGAGGGCGGCGAAGACCTCGACCGGGACGAGGTAGCCGCGGTCGACGCGGGTCAGCAGTTCCGCGCGGGCCTGGACGTCGGCGAGCGGCACGGGGCGGGCCGCCATGGCGGCGCGGGCGATGGCTCGTACGGCGGGAATCACTCGGTCTCCTCGGCGGACGTTCGGGGGCGGGCGAGCGTGCGGGGCCGGGGCGCGTGGGGTGGTTCGGCGCGTCCTCTGCCCCACGCTCGGGGAAAGTTCCGGAAAGCGGAATCGAATATCCGCCATGAGGCGAATCTCGGACACTTTTCGCGCCTCGTCGTGACCCTGGAGCATTGACAGCATCCTGTCGAGAAGACAGAATGCTGTCATACGCATCGTGGCTCAGCCGACCGAGGAGACGCCATGACCCGCAGCAGCCGCCCCCGCACCATCCACCTCGCCGTCTACGACACGCTCGCGGACTGGGAGTTCGGCCACGCCGCCGCCCACCTCCGCCAGGGCACCTACTTCCGTGCCGACCGCCCCGCCTACGACGTGGTCACCGTCGCCACCGCGACGGACCGGCCTTCGACGACGATGGCCGGGCTGCGGGTCCCCGCCGATCTGGCAGTCGACGCCCTTCGCCCCGAGGACAGCGCACTGCTGGTCCTCTCCGGCGCCCACCTCTGGGATTCCGGCGAGGAGCTGGCCCCCTTCGCCCGCAAGGCCCGTGAGTTCCTCGACGCGGGCGTGCCGGTCGCCGCCATCTGCGGGGCGACCGCCGGTCTCGCCCGGGAGGGCCTGCTCGACGACCGGCCGCACACCAGCGGCGCGGCCCCCTACCTCGCCGCCCAGCCCGGCTACCGCGGTGGCGAGCACTACCGGGACAGCGACGCCGTCCGCGCCGACGGGCTGATCACGGCGGGGCCGACGGACGCGGTGGCGTTCGCCCGCGAGATCTTCGCCGAACTGGACGTCATGGAGCCGCAGATCCTCGACGCCTGGTACCGCCTGTTCGCCCGCTCCGACGCGTCCGCCTTCCCCGTCCTGATGACGGCGGGCAGCGCGGGCTCACGGGCCGAGGACGCATGACGGCGCCCGACTCCGGCCCGCAGCCGTCCACGGCGCCACCGGCCCCCGAACTCCTCAGCCGTACCGCCCTCGCCGTCTTCCGGCTCAACGGCCAGTTCCTCTCCGTCGCGGAGGGCCTGGCGAAGCCGGCCGGGATGACCGCCGCCTGGTGGCAGGTGCTCGGCGCCGTACTGCACGAGCCGCTTCCGGTCGCCGGCATCGCCCGCGCCATGGGCATCACCCGCCAGAGCGTGCAGCGCATCGCCGATCTGCTGGTGGAGCGCGGTCTGGCCGCCTACCACCCCAACCCGGCGCACCGCCGCGCCAAACTCCTCGCCCCCACCGGGGAAGGACACGCCGCGATCGCGCGCATCACCCCCGGACACGCGGAGTTCGCCGATCTGTTGTGCGAACGGCTCGGCGGTGCGGACGACTTCCACCGCGTGATGGCGGCGCTGGAGGATCTGTCGGACGCGCTGGAGGAGCTGCCGCGACCCTCCGCGAGCTGAGCGGACCTCGGTATCCTCGCGACGGAAGAGCAGCGTGCCGGGGAACCCGGAACGGGACGGCTCACGTCGTCCCGGGTGTTCATGCCTGCGCCTACTCTCCCGCAGGCGGATTCCGGGGGGAAAGGCGGCGCATCGTGCAACAGCCTGGACGTGCTGGGCGGCAGGGACGGACGGGACGGTCCGGGGGGCTCGCCCCGCTGCGGGAGGGTGATCCGCAGCGCATCGGTGACTACCGCCTGATCGGGCGGCTCGGGGAAGGCGGCATGGGGCAGGTCTTCCTGGCCCGTTCGGACCGCGGACGCACCGTCGCCGTCAAGCTGGTGCGCGCCGAACTCGCCGACCAGGAGGAGTTCCGCGCGCGCTTCCGGCAGGAGGTGCGGGCCGCACTGCGGGTCGGCGGGGAGTGGACCGCGCCGGTGCTGGACGCGGACACCGAGGCGGCGACCCCCTGGGTCGCCACCGGCTACATCGCCGGCCCCTCTCTCCAGCAGGTCGTCGCCGGGAGCGCCGCGCCCCTGCCCGAGCGGACGGTACGGATCCTGGCCGCCGGACTGGCCCGGGCGCTCCAGGCGATCCACACCGCCGGGATCATCCACCGCGACCTCAAGCCGTCCAATGTGCTGCTGACCATCGACGGCCCCCGGGTCATCGACTTCGGCATCGCCAGGGCGCTTGAGGCGGTGACGGGCAACGGTCTGACCCGCACCGGCGCCGCGGTCGGCTCGCCGGGCTTCATGGCGCCCGAGCAGGTCAGGGGCGAGGCGCTCACCCCGGCCTGCGACGTCTTCTGCCTCGGCTCGGTCCTCGCGTACGCGGCCACCGGCCGGCAGCCGTTCGGGACGGCGGACAGTGGCGTGCACGCGATGCTCTACCGCATCGCGCAGGAGGAGCCCGACCTGACGGCGCTCCCCGCGGGCCTGCACGACCTGGTCGCCGCGTGTCTGGCCAAGGATGCCGCACAACGGCCCACGCCGAGCGAGCTGTTGGCGCTGACGGAAGCCGCGGACGGCAGCGGCGGCGAGGACGGGACGGCGGACGAACCGTGGCTTCCGGGTGCGCTGGTCGCCCAGTTGGGGTGGCATGCCGTGGAGCTGCTGGAGGCGGAGAACCCCAAGGGCGGTACGGACGGCGCCGGTTCGCGGCTCGCGCCACCTGAATCGCCGCGCGCGGCACAGGCAGGGACGGCGGAGGCGGGGGCGGCCCCCGGGGTGCACAGCCTGCCGACCACGGTCTCACCGGCCGCCGGGGCGGCCACTCCGCCGCCGTCACCGGTGCCGCAGGGCCCGGCGTCCGTCCAGGCCCCCGCGTCGGCGTACGGATATCCCTACGCGGTCGGCGGTCAGGGCACAGCCTCCCCCGCCCACCCCGACCACGGCCCCTACGGACCCGGCCATACGGCACCGCCGACGGCCGCACACGCACCGCGCCGCCGTGGCTCCGGCACCGCCCTGATGGTGGCGGTGGCGGTCGTCCTTGCCGGGGCGGGCGCGGCCACCGCGTACGTCCTGCTGGAGGGCGGGAGTGGCGGCGTGCGGTCGGCGGCAAAGGACGACCGGCCCTCGGGCAAGGGCGGGACGGACGAGGAGGGGCAGGGGCCGGCCCGGGAAGGGCAGGGTTCGGCGGAACCGGCCGGGGACGGCGGCATCCCTGCGGACTACCTCGGCACCTGGGAGACGACGGTCGGCGGCAGCAGCGCGGACGTCCGGCGCTTCCGGCTCACCCAGGGCGGCACCGGGGACACCGTGCTCACCATGACGGCCACCGGCCCCGCCTACCACTGCGAGTTCGCGGCCACACTGGACAGCGCCGGACCGCCGGTTCGTCTGGGGCCGTCCACCGTGACGTCCGGCCCCGCCGAGAGCTGCCGGCCCGGCCCCCCGAGCACCTTGGAGATGGTGGACGGCAGACTGCGGCGCACCTTCGACGACGGCAAGGCGCCCCTGACCTACGACAGGACCGGGTGATGCGCCCGCGCGGCGGGCGCCCGCTTCCGGTGCCCGACCGGCCCGGCGATCGTTCTCCCGTCGTGACGATCCCTCTGCCGTCGCGCGACCGGCAGAAGCCTAGGCTCGTCGAAGACGATCAGGGAACGGCGCACCGCACGGCCCGCGGGAGCAGGCCGGTCACCCGCACGACGGGCAGGGAACGACACGGGGGAGGGCTCGGATGGAGAGCCTGCGCGGGCTGACGGCCGGCGATCCGGAGTGGATCGGGGACTACCGGCTGCTCAGCCGCCTCGGCAGCGGCGGGATGGGCCGGGTCTACCTCGCCCGTTCCGAGGGCGGCAGGACCGTCGCCGTGAAGCTGGTGAAGGCCGAGCTGGCGGCCGAGGAGGAGTTCCGCGACCGCTTCCGCGCCGAGGTCGCGGCCGCGCGCCGGGTGGGCGGCCACTGGACGGCTCCGGTGCTCGACGCCGACACCGAGGCCGACGTGCCCTGGGTCGCGACCGGCTATATCGCCGGCCCGGCGCTCAGCGAGGTCGTCGGCGGCTCCTACGGCCGGTCCGGCACCTACGGCCCGCTGCCCGAGTACTCGCTGCGGCGCCTGGCCTACGGCCTGTCCTGCGCGCTGCTCGACATCCACGGCGTGGGCCTGGTGCACCGCGACCTCAAGCCGTCCAACGTCCTGCTGACCATCGACGGCCCCCGCGTCATCGACTTCGGCATCGCCCGCGCCCTGGACGCGGTCGGCGACCAGACCCAGACCCGCACCGGCACGGTGGTCGGCTCACCCGGCTTCATGTCGCCCGAGCAGGTCCAGGGCCACCGCATCGGCCCCGCCAGCGATGTCTTCTGCGTCGGATCGGTACTGGCGTACGCGGCCACCGGGAGGATGCCGTTCGGCAGCGTCGCCTCGGGCGTGCACGCCGTGATGTTCCGGATCGCCCAGGAGGAGCCCGACCTCGGCGACATCCCCGACGGCATGCGGGAGCTGATCGGCGGTTGCCTGGCCAAGGACCCGGCGGCCCGGCCGGCACCGGAGGAGATCGCCTCCCGGCTCGGCCCGGTGAGCAGCGGCGGAGCTGATTCCCCCTGGCTGCCGGCCGAGCTGATCGCGCGACTGGGCCGGCACGCCGTACGCCTGCTGGACACCGACACTCCGCCCGGCGGATCCCCTCCGCCGGGCCGGCGCGCCGCCGGCCGGCCGGCCGGCGAGACCGCGACGACCCTCTTGGCGGCGCGGCAGGACGGCGGGGGCGGAGCCCCGCAGGAGGCGCCGGCGGACTCTCGGGAGGCCCCGCCCACGCGACGCCGCTGGCTCCCCCTCCTCGCCACGGCCGTCACCGCGGCCGCCGCGACCGCGGTGGCCGTACCCCTGCTGACCGGCGGCGCCGGGCCCGATGACCGCCCCTCGGACATCCCGTCCCGCTACGTGGGCATCTGGACCGGCGCGGTCCAGCGCGACGGCACCCCCACCGGGCAGCAGCGCCGGTTCGTGATCTCGCACGGCAAGGTCGGCGAGGTGGTCGCGAACAGCACCAGCCTCGGCGCGAGCTACGAATGCCGCAGCGACGCCAAGCTGGTCTCCGCCACGGCGGGCGACGGGCGCCCGGGTCTGCGGCTGGACACCAAGGTCGTGAAGTCGGTCCCGCCCGGCCGCTGCGCCGCGCTCGGCGAGCACACCCTGCGCCCGGGCGGCGCCGGCACGCTCACCTGGGCGGCGGCCGGCCGGACCGCGACGCTGCGCCGGACCGCCCCCGCCGCCGAGCAGGTCCCGGCCACCTTCCTCGGCACCTGGCAGCGGCCGAACGCCGACGGCTTCGGAACGCAGCGGCTGACCATCGAGCGGGCGCCCGTCGGCAGCCCGGTGCTCACCACCGTCGTCGAGGGCCGCGGCGGGCGGTGCACCGCGCACGCCGACCTCTACTCCGCCGACGGCGAGCTGACCGTCGGGCCGTCCGTCATCGACCGGGCGGCGCCCGGCTGCGCGCCGAGCAGCACCTCGGTCCTCCAGGTCAACGGCGACGGCACCCTGCGCCGCGAG
This sequence comes from Streptomyces sp. NPDC048248, assembly GCF_043201875.1. Classification (NCBI taxonomy): domain Bacteria; kingdom Bacillati; phylum Actinomycetota; class Actinomycetes; order Kitasatosporales; family Streptomycetaceae; genus Streptomyces; species Streptomyces sp. NPDC048248. The sequence continues at coordinate 466,536 of NZ_JBICZL010000005.1, read as the reverse complement.
TTCCTGGGCGACGACAAACAGCCGCGGACCTACTCCAGAGCGGAGTAGGCCCACGGCCGGTGGTGCGAAGGCGCCCTTGCGGGCACCGCGCGGGGGGCAACGGCCCCGACGTCCTACGACAGGAACGAGTTGATCTCGATCGTCTCGTCGCGGCCGGGGCCGACGCCGATCGCGGAGATCGGGGCACCGGACATGTCCTCCAGCGCCTTGACGTACGCCTGCGCGTTCTTCGGCAGGTCGGAGAAGGACTTCGCCTTGGTGATGTCCTCCGACCAGCCCGGCAGGTTCTCGTAGATCGGCTTCGCGTGGTGGAAGTCGCTCTGGCTGTAGGGCAGCTCCTCGACGCGCTTGCCGTCGATCTCGTACGCCACGCAGACCGGGATCTGCTCCCAGCCGGTGAGCACGTCGAGCTTGGTGAGGAAGAAGTCCGTCAGGCCGTTCACGCGGGTCGCGTAGCGGGCGATGACCGCGTCGAACCAGCCGCAGCGGCGGTCACGGCCGGTGGTGACACCGCGCTCACCGCCGATCCGGCGCAGCGCCTCGCCGTCGTCGTCGAACAGCTCGGTCGGGAACGGACCGGCGCCGACACGCGTCGTATAGGCCTTGAGGATGCCGATCACGCGGCTGATCTTCGTCGGCCCGACGCCCGCACCGGTGCAGGCGCCGCCCGCGGTCGGGTTCGATGACGTGACGAAGGGATACGTGCCGTGGTCGACATCCAGGAGCGTGCCCTGACCGCCCTCGAACAGCACGACCTTGCCGTCGTCAATGGCGTTGTTCAGCAGCAGCGTGGTGTCGGCGACGAAGCCCCTGAGCTGGTCCGCGTAGCTCAGCATCTCCTCGACAACCTGGTCCGCGACGATGGCGCGGTGGTTGTAGAGCTTGGCCAGCACCTGGTTCTTGAAGTCGAGGGCCGCCTCGACCTTCTGGTGCAGGATCGACTCGTCGAAGAGGTCCTGCACACGGATGCCGGTGCGGTTGATCTTGTCGGCGTAGGTCGGGCCGATGCCCCGGCCGGTGGTGCCGATCTTGCGCTTTCCGAGGAAGCGTTCCGTCACCTTGTCGACGGTGATGTTGTACGGCGTGATCAGGTGCGCGTTACCGCTGATCAGCAGCTTGGACGTGTCGACACCGCGCTCGTTGAGTCCGCTCAGCTCGGAGAGCAGGACCGCAGGGTCGACGACGACGCCGTTGCCGATGACCGGGGTGCACCCCGGCGAAAGGATTCCGGAAGGGAGAAGGTGCAGCGCGTACTTCTGGTCGCCGACGACGACCGTGTGGCCGGCGTTGTTGCCGCCCTGGTAGCGCACCACGTAGTCAACAGACCCACCGAGCAGATCGGTGGCCTTTCCCTTGCCTTCATCACCCCACTGAGCACCGAGCAGCACAAGTGCGGGCACAGGCGTACACCCCTTCCGGGCGGGGCAGGACCAACGTGCGTGGATGGCATCCGTATGCGTGTTCACGCGGACGTCATCGCTGGATCCGTTGGACCGGTGCCCCGGAATAGACGAAGCCCCTGGCGCAATAGCGCAAGGGGCTCTTGCACCGAGATGCTACCTGAGGAAGGACCGAGGTGTCGGCGCAGCCTTCTGGGCACTCTCCCGCAGACTCCGTTCGGGGGTACCCCCTGCTCGTGGTCATCGACCCGGTCGCCCGCAGTACGGACGGCGAATCCGTACGCATCGCGAAGGATGTCCTGTGCGCTCGCGCGGGAGCGAAAATCTGCCTGCCGCAGGACCCCGAGGAATTCGCCCGGGCGCTGGCCCGGCGCGGCCACCGGCGACCGGTGGTCATCGGGGACGACCGCGCCCTGCTACGGGTCGTGGGCCTGCTGCACAAGGAGCGGGAGCTGGCAGGGGTCACGATCTCGATGGTTCCGGTGGGCGCTCCTGCGGCGGTGGCGCTGAGCCGCGCGCTGGGGGTCCCCTCGGACACGGTGGCCGCGGCGCGGGCGGTCCTGGACGGCGCCGAGCGGCCGATGGACCTGCTGACCGACGACAGTGACGGAATCGTGCTGGGCGGGCTGCGCATCCCCGGCGGGGACCTCGGGGCGCGGGCCGGGCACGGCCGCCATGTGCCGCCCGCGGCCGCGCCGGCTGACGCGTGGGACGGCCGGCCCGGCGGCACGGCCGTCGACGGGCACCGGCCGTGGTGGGAGCCGGCCGCGCGGACGGCGCGCTCAGCGCTGTCGCTGCTGTCGTCGCCGGCCTGCGGGCTCGGCGGGCGGCGCGGACGGGTGCCGGCCCAGCGGCTGCGGATCGAGGCGGACGGCATCATGCTGGCCGACCTGGACCGCCCGGTGCGGGGCGTCTCGGTGATGCCCGGCGGTCAGGCCGGGGCGTCCGGCCCGGCCCGGACGGGTCCGGAGGTCGACGGTTTCGGGCACCGCGCCGCCGACGCGGGCGGGCTTGCCGAGGTCGTGGTGCACTGGCCGGGCTCGGACCGTCCCGTGCGGGCGCAGGCGCGAGCGGTGACGGTGTCCGGTGCGGACTTCCACTACCGGGCGGACGCGGTGGTGGGCGGCCCGGTCAGGACCCGTACCTGGACGGTGCAGCCGGCGGCCTGGCGGCTGACGCTGCCGCGGCCGTAGACCCGCAGGCCCGGCAGGCCCCGCAGGCCCGGCAGGATCCGAACGGGAGGCCCTAGCCGCCCGACTCGGCGCGCACCTTGTCCCTGTGGTCGCGCCAGCGCTCCATCATCCCGCCGAGTTCCTGCTGGATGAACTCGAAGAAGGCCAGCGTCTCGTTGATCCGCCGGCCGGCGGGGGACTCCTCACCAAGGCTGCCGACGCCCTCGCGGAGGGTGGTCTCCCAGCGGCTGAGGACGCTGTCCCGGCGGGCCAGCGCCTCGTACCACTGGTCGCTGTGCACCCGGTAGCGGTCGCGGCGGGAGCCCGGTTCCCGCTCCCGGCTGACCAGGTCGACCTGGGAGAGGTAGCGGATCGCGCCGGAGACGGCGGCGGGGCTGACCTGGAGGCGCTCGCCGAGTTCGGCGGAGGTCAGCACACCGGAGTCGGAGGCCAGCAGGCAGGCGAAGACACGGGCGGACATCCGCTGCATCCCGGCCTCGACCAGCTGGGCGGCGAAGCGCTCGACGAACTGCGAGACCGCCTCGTCGTCCCGGTCGTCGGCGCCCGGCTGTCGCTGCTCACTCATGTCCGCATCATCTCCCCTGATCAGAGCCGCCCCTCCCGACTTTATACGCTTTCTTAACTTCACAAATTTGTGAAATGAGCGTAGCTTCAAAAACATGACGAAGGCAACGTTCCCCTCGTGCCACTCTCCCGCGATCCGGGTGGCCGGCCTGCACAAGTCGTTCGGCCGTACCCACGCGCTGGACGGCCTCGACCTCGATGTCCAAGCCGGCGAGGTGCACGGCTTCCTCGGACCCAACGGCGCGGGGAAGTCCACGACGATCCGGGTCCTGCTCGGACTGCTGCGCGCCGACGGCGGCAGCGCTCAACTCCTGGGCAAGGACCCCTGGCGCGACGCGGTCGAGCTGCACCGCCGCGTCGCCTACGTGCCCGGCGACGTCACCCTGTGGCGCAACCTCTCCGGCGGCGAGGTCATCGACCTCTACGGCCGGCTGCGCGGCGGGCGCCTGAACCCCGCCCGCCGGACCGAGCTCCTGGAGCGCTTCGAACTCGACCCCACCAAGAAGGGACGCACCTACTCCAAGGGAAACCGCCAAAAGGTCGCCCTCGTCGCCGCCTTCGCCTCCGACGTCGACCTGCTCATCCTCGACGAGCCGACCTCCGGCCTCGACCCGCTCATGGAGGAGGTCTTCCAGAGCTGCGTCGCCGAGGAACGCGACCGCGGCCGTACGGTGCTGCTCTCCAGCCACGTGCTGTCCGAGGTCGAGGCGCTGTGCGACCGCGTCAGCATCATCCGCAAGGGCCGGACCGTGGAGTCCGGTTCGCTCGGCGAACTGCGCCACCTCACCCGCACCTCCGTCGTCGCCGAACTCACGGGCGCGCCCAACGGTCTCGCCCACCTCCCCGGCGTCCACGGCCTCGCGCATCAGCCGCTCGCCGGGGGCCGCAGCCACCGGGTCAGGTTCCAGGCCGACACCGACAAGCTCGACGCCGTACTGCAATCGCTCAGCGCATCCGGTGTCCGCAGCCTGACCAGCACCCCGCCCACCCTGGAGGAGCTCTTCCTGCGCCACTACCAGGCCGAGGTCCGCACCGAAGAGGCGAGCGCACGATGACCGCCGCAACCGCCACCGCCGCCACGGCCGCCGCCCCCGGCCCCTCCCGCCATCTGGCGGGCACCGGAGCCCTGTTGCGCCTCGCGCTGCGCCGCGACCGGCTGATGATCCCGGCCTGGGTGCTGGTCCTCGGCCTCACCGTCGCCGGCACCGGGTCGTCCATCGCGACGCTCTACGACGGCGCCGCCGAGCGCGCCGGCCTTGCTGCCTCGATGACCGCCAACGCCTCGATGCGCGCGATGTACGGGCCGGTCCTCAGCGACTCCGTCGGCGGGCTGGTCGCCTGGCGGATGACCGGCCTCGGCGCCGTCCTCGCGGCGGTGATGAGCCTGCTGATCGTCGTACGGCACACCCGAGAGGAAGAGGAGACGGGACGTCAGGAGCTGCTCTCGGCGGCGATGGTGGGCCGTCGCGCGCCGCTGACGGCCGCCCTGCTCACCGCCCTGGTCGCCAACACCGGCCTGGCCGTGCTGATCACCGGCGGACTGGCCGGGACCGGGCGCCCGGTGGCCGGCTCCCTGGCACTCGGCCTCGCCGTCGGCGGCGTCGGCATGCTCTTCGCCGGACTCGCCGCCATCGCCGCCCAGTTCACCGAGAGCGCCCGGTTGGCCAAGGGCCTGACCGGCGCCGTCCTGGGCCTCTTCTTCGCCCTGCGCGCCGCGGGGGATGTCGCCACCACCGACGCCTCCTCGCCCCTCACCTGGATCTCGCCGCTCGGCTGGGCCGAGAACGTCCGCCCGTACGCGGGCGAGCGCTGGGGGACGGCGCTGCTCTTCCTGGCGGGCACGGCACTCACCGTCTGCGCCGCATACGCCCTGACCGCCCGCCGCGACCTCGGGATGAGCTTCCTGCCGGCCCGTCCCGGCCGGGCCCACGCACCCGCGTCCCTCGCCGGCCCCTTCGGCCTGGCCTGGCGGCTGCAACGCACCACCCTGCTGGGCTGGACGCTCGGCTTCGTGTGTGCGGGCGCCGTCTTCGGCGGGATCGCGAACGGTGCCGCCGACATGGTGGGCGGCAACCGACGGACCCGCGAGATCTTCGAGCGGATGGGCGGCCAGGCGGGCCTGACCGACGCCTTCCTGGCCACGATGACCGGCCTGCTCGGCATGATCGCGGCGATCTTCGCGACCGGCGCGGTGCTCCGGCTGCGCGGTGAGGAGACCGACGACCGCGCCGAGCCGGTGCTGGCCGCCGCCGTCGGCCGCCTGCGCTGGGCGTGCAGCCATCTGGTCGTCGCGTTCCTCGGCCCGGTCGTGGTGCTGGCCTTCGGCGGCCTGGCGCTGGGCGTCAGCTACGGCGTCACGGCCGGCGGCCTCGGCGGCCGGGTCGCTCCGGTGCTCGGCGCGGCCCTCGCCCAGGTCCCGGCGGTCTGGACGCTCGCCGGCCTGGCGGTGCTGCTGTTCGGTCTGCTGCCGAAGGCGACCACCGCCGTCTGGGCCCTGGTCGGCGGCTGCCTCGCGATCGGCTGGATCGGCCCGACGCTGGAGTTCCCCCAGGTGGTGATGGACCTCTCGCCGTTCGGCCATCTGCCCAAGCTCCCCGGCGCAGAGGTCCACGCGGCCCCGTTCCTCTGGCTGACGGCCCTCGCCGTGCTCTTCGCCGCCGCGGGGCTCACCGGCTTCCGCCGCCGCGACCTCGGCTGACACCGGGCGGCCGGGACCGTGCCGGCCGCCCCCTCCTCGTGCGCCGCCGGAGCTGTAGCGGGGGGGGGGGGGGGGGGGGGTGTGGGGGGGGGGGGCGCGGGGGCGGGGGGGGGGGGGGGGGGGCGGGGCGGGGGGCGGGGGCGCCCCCGGGCGCCCCCCGCCCCCCCCGGGGCGCCCCCCGGGGGCCGGGCCCGGCGCCGCCCCCCCCCCCGGCGGGCCCCGCCCCGGGGGGCGGGCCCCCGGGCGCCCCACTTTTGCGCGGTGCGCCGCCGGAGTCCGCGGGGTCGGGGCCGGCACCGGGGCCCGGCGGGTGCGTCACACCCGCACCACTGTCCACAGGCTGTGGACAAACATTCACCCGCCCGGCGTGACCAGCCGCGCCTCGTACGCGAACACCGCCGCCTGGGTGCGGTCCCGCAGCCCGAGCTTCACCAGGATCCGGCTGACGTGCGTCTTCACCGTCGACTCGGCGACCACCAGATGCGTGGCGATCTCGCCGTTCGACAGCCCCTGCGCCACCAGCACCAGGACCTCCGTCTCCCGCTCCGTCAGATCTCCGATGCGTTCCTGGGCGGGCGCGCGGGGCGTGCCCAGCCGGGAGAACTCGGAAATCAGACGCTTGGTGACGGTCGGCGCGAGCAGCGCCTCGCCGGAGGCGACGATCCGGACGCCCTCGGCGAGCTGGCCGGCCGAGGCGTCCTTGAGGAGGAAGCCGCTGGCTCCGGAACGCAGTGCCTGGTAGACGTACTCGTCCAGGTCGAAGGTGGTCAGCACCAGCACCTTGGCGTCCGCGTCGGCGGCGACGATCTCCCGGGTCGCCTCCAGGCCGTTCATCACCGGCATCCGGATGTCCATCAGCACCACATCGGGCTTGCGCAGCGCCACCTCACGCACCGCCTGGCGGCCGTCGACGGCCTCGCCGACGACCTCGATGTCCGGCATGGCGTTCAGCAGGACCGAGAAGCCCTCGCGGACCATGACCTGGTCGTCGACGATCAGTACCCGGATCATGCCGTGCCCTCCCCTGCCGCCGTGCTCGTCACCGGGAGGAACGCGACGACCTCGAAGCCGCCCTCCTCGGTGTGGTCGGCCGTCATCTCGCCGCCCAGCATCTGCACCCGCTCACGCATCCCCAGCATGCCGTGCCCCGCGCCCGGGGACGGTTTGGCGAGCCGGCTCGGCACGCCGTTGACGATCCGCAGGCCGATGCCGCCCAGGACGTAGGAGACCTCGACCCGCGCCTCGGCTCCGGGCGAGTGCCGCAACGCGTTGCTCAGCGCCTCCTGGACGATGCGGTACGCGGACAGCTCGACGCCCTGCGGCAGCGGCCGGGCGGCGCCGGTGATCACCGCCTCGACGGTCAGCCCCGCGCCCCGGACGCTGGTGAGCAGCGCGTCGAGGGTGGCGAGGGTCGGCTGCGGGGCTTCGGGGTCGCTCTCCACGAAGGCGTCCGGGTCCTCGGAGCGCACCACTCCCAGGATGCGGCGCAGCTCGGTGAGCGCGGCGACGGCGTTCTCCCGGATCGTCGCGAAGGACGTGGCGAGCTCGGGCGGGGTGTTCTCGACGCGGTACGGGGCGGCCTCCGCCTGGATGGCGATGACGGACATGTGGTGCGCGACGACGTCGTGCAGCTCACGGGCGATGGTGGCGCGCTCTTCCAGCAGCGTGCGCCGGGAGCGCTCCTCCTGGGTGACGGTCTGCGTCTCGACGACCTGCCGGCGCTCCTCGCGCCAGGCCCGCACCGCGGCGGCCGAGACCAGCACCACCGCGGAGAACACCGCGACCGGCGGCCAGTTCGAGGACTCGAACCCGTCGAACAGTGACACCACGGCCCCCAGGCCGAAGGTGACCACCCACATCTCCACCGCGAGCCGCGGCCGGGTGCGCAGCACGACCAGCGTCATCACCGCGAGGTGCGTGGGGAACACCACCCCCCACGGGTCCATGCCGTGCGTGTCGAAGTACGAGGCGCCGATCAGCGTGACGACGAACGCCCCCAGCGACAGCCAGTACGCGCCGACCGGCCGGAAGAGGGTGAGCATCGGCGTGGCGGCGAGCAGCGCGCACAGGCCGACGGTGAGGACGCCGCGCAGCGGGCCCACGCCGTACACCATGCCGAACGTCCCCAGGAAGACGCAGGCCGAGAAGAACCCGACGGCGGAGTGCGGCAGCCAGCGTGCCCAGCCCCGCATCTTCTGCGGCAGCCAGGGCACCCAGCGGGCCACCTTGGCGTCCTCCAGCGGCGGCATCGGGCGGAAGGCGAAGGCACCGACGAACAGATCCTGGCGCAATCGGTGCAGGGCGCCACGGGCTATCCGGGCCTCTGAGCGCAGGGTGCCCTGCGTCTGGGTCGTCTCGTTCACGGGACAACGGTAGGCAGTGCCGGAGCTGTGTGCGTCCTCACCAGTGGGGATCTACCGGCGTCCCCCTCAGGTACTACGAGGCGGGCGGACTGCTGCCGCGCAGGTCGGAGGGGTCGCCGGGCCGGCCGCCGAGCAGCGCGTCGAGCAGCGTGCGGTACGCCACTGTGCCGGGCGTGACGGGGGCGTAGTGGCCGACGCCGGGCAGCTCGCGCAGCGTCGTGGTGGCCGCACCGCCGTCGGCCGTGGCCGCCGCGGCTGCCGCGAGATACCGGCGGGAGATGTCCAGGGGGACGTCGGGGTCGTCGGTGCCGTGCAGGATCGTGACGGGCAGGCCCGTCGGCGGCCTGCGTGCGGGGTCGGCCGCCGCGATCCGCTCCGCGAGCGCGGGCCCCTCACCTTCCTGCCCCGGCGGCGACCCGACCAGCTCGGCGACCGCGCCGTCGCTCAGGCCGAGCTCATGGGCGCGGGCGAGGTCGGCGACCGGGGAGACCGCGATGACCCGGCCCACGCGGACGCCGGGGCGGGCGGCGGCGAGCAGCGCGAGATGGCCGCCCGCGGAGTGCCCGACGAGGACGGGGCCGCCGGTGTCCGCCGCGCCCGGCCCGGCCTCGGCCGCGACCGTCCCGATGGCCGCCGCCACATCCTCGAACGTGCGCGGAGCCCCACCGCCCGCCCCGACCCTGCGGTACTCGGCCAGGGCGACCAGCAGCCCCTGCCGGGCCAGTTCGGCGGCGAGCGGCGAGAGATGCCGGCGGTCGTAGGCGGCCCGCCAGAACCCGCCGTGCAGCAGCACGACCGTCCCGCAGCGCGCCGCCCGGGGCGTGACCGCGGCGGACGGCGGGGCGTAGAAGTCGACGATCTGGTCCGGATGCGGTCCGTACGCGACCGTCCGGTCCGGCGCCACCGGGGCGAGCCCCAGCAGCGCCGTCTCCTCGTCCGGTGCGCTCACCCGCGGCCCCCGGCCGCCCCCGGCTCCACCTCGGGCTGCGCCCGCAGCACCTCGCCGAGCACCCAGGCGGCCTGCTCCGCGTCCGCGAAGGAGGTGTAGAGCGGGGTGAAGCCGAAGCGCAGCACGTCGGGGTGGCGGAAGTCGCCGACCACACCCCGCCGGATCAGCCCCGCCATCACCTCGCCCGCGTCCGCGCACGCCAGCGACACCTGGCTGCCCCGCCGTTGGTGCTCGGCGGGGGTGACCGAGCGGACCCGGCCCTGCGGTGCGTACGCCGCCACACAGTCGAGGAAGAAGTCCGTCAGCGCCAGGCTCTTGGCGCGGACGTCCTCGATGGTGACGCCGTCCCAGGCCACCAGCGCCGCCTCCAGCGCGAGCAGCGACAGGATGTCGGGGGTGCCGACCCGGCCGCGGACGATGCCGTCGGCCGGGGCGTAGTCGGGGCCCATCCCGAACGGCTCGGCGTGCGAATTCCAGCCGGGCAGCGGCGAGTCGAACCGCTCCTGGAGGCTTTCGCGCACGTAGAGATACGCGGGCGAACCCGGCCCGCCGTTGAGGTACTTGTACGTGCAGCCGACGGCGAGGTCGACGCCGTGCGCGTCCACGCCGACCGGCAGCGCACCGGCGGAGTGGCACAGGTCCCAGACCGCCAGCGCACCCGCGGAGTGCAGGGCTGCGGTGATGCCGGGCAGGTCGTTGAGCCGGCCGGTGCGGTAGTCGACGTGGTTGACCAGCGCCAGCGCGGTCCGCTCGGTGACCTCGTCGCCGATCCTGGCGGGCTCGACGGGGCGCACCGCGAGACCGGTCATCCGGGCAGCGGACCGGGCGATGTAGCCGTCCGTCGGGAAGGTCGTGGCGTCGACCAGGATCTCCGTGCAGCCCTTGCCGGCCATGCGTATCCCGGCGACCACGGCCTTGAAGAGGTTGACGCTCGTGGAGTCGCCGACCACGACCCGGCCGGGCGCCGCCCCGATCAGCGGCGCGATCTTGTCGCCGATCCGCTCGGGCGCCGTCCACCAGCCGGACTCGGACCACGAGCGGATGCGCAGCTCGCCCCACTCGCGGGCGACGACATCGGCCACCCGGTCGGGCACCGCACGGGGCAGCGCACCGAGGGAGTTGCCGTCGAGGTAGACGGTGTCGTCGAGGACGAAGCGGTCACGGAGCGCGCCGATTGGGTCGGCGACATCCAGCTGCTCGGCGCGGCCGGTGTGTTCACGGGCCACCGGCGCCTGCGGGTCCAGGGGGTTCTCGGTGGCGTCAGACATGGCTGCGCGCCGTCCACAGCTCGGGGAAGACGTTCTTGCGGGCCCGCTTCTCCAGCCAGGCCACCCCCGCGGAACCACCGGTGCCCATCTTCGCTCCCATCGCCCGCCGGGTCGCCACCAGATGGTCGTTGCGCCAGCGCCAGACCAGCTCGGCGACATCGGTCAGCGCCTCACCGAGCCGGACCAGCTCGGACTCCTGGCCGCCGGAGTAGATCTCCGCCCAGACGGCCTCGACCGCCGGGTCCGCCTCGTGCCGCTGCGCCGGGTCCCGCCGGAGCACGGCGTCCGGGACGGCGTGGCCACGGCGCGCGAGCAGCCGCAGCACCTCGTCCCACAGGCTCGGCTCCTGGAGGGCCTTCTCCAGCTCGGCGTACTCGCGCGGCGCACCGCGGTGCGGCACCAGCATCGAGGCGGACTTCTCACCGAGCAGGAACTCCAGCCGGCGGTACATCGCGGACTGGAAGCCGGACCCCTCGCCGAGCGCGCTGCGGTAGGCGTTGAACTGCGCCGGGGTCAGCCGGGCGAGCGGCTTCCAGGCGGCGTTCAGCGCCTCCAGCTCGTAGGTGGAGCGCTTGAGCGCGTCCATCGCCACCGTCAGGTCGTCGCGGCGCAGGGCCTCGGCCGCGGTGTGCCACTCATGGACGATGACGGTGAACCACAGCTCCATGACCTGGGTGGTGACCAGGAAGACCATCTCGCCGGGGTCGTCGGAGAGCGGGTGCTGCAGGTGGGTGAGGACGCCCGCCTGGACGTAGTCCTCGTACGGGGTGGTGGTGCTGCTGCCGATGCTCAGATCGGGGGCGAACGGCGGGTCCTGCTCCGTCTCAGGGTGGACCTCGGCGCCGGTGGCCGCGGCACGGCCCGGTTCTTCGACGCTCCGATGGGGAGAAGGCTGCGACATGAGGGACTCCTCAGTGCGAACTACCGGGTAGCGGTCCGCCCCTTCCTTGTCGGCTCGGGAGCCCCGGTCCCCTCGGGCGCGGAACGATCCGGGCCCAGGGAAATCATCCGTGCTGGACAGCGACGGCGCAAGGGCCGACCGCGATCATGCGGTCGGCCCTCGGTCACTGCCCGGTGCGTCGCCCCGGCGGCGCCCGGCGCCCCTCAGCGGCGGCGGAACAGGGCCGCTCGGAGCGCGTCAGGGCGGACCCTGACGGCTCGGACGGAGTGCCGCGCCCGAGGGTGCCCGGAAGCCTGCCCGGCCCGCTCCCAAGGGCCTCCCGGCTGCCGTGGAGCGGCCGGGAGGGCACCGTCGGGGGCAGCCTCCCGCTCTCAGGTGAGCGTGTCGGCCGCGGTCGGCGAGGAGTCCCGCAGGAAGGTCGAGCAGCGCTCGTACTCCTCCTGCTCGCCGATCGCCTGCGCGGCGCGGGCGAGGGCGTGCAGTGCGCGCAGGAAGCCCCGGTTGGGCTCGTGCTCGAAGGGCACCGGGCCGTGGCCCTTCCAGCCGGCCCGGCGCAGCGCGTCCAGGCCGCGGTGGTAGCCGGTGCGGGCGTAGGCGTACGACTCGACGGTCCGGCCGCCCTCGAAGGCGTCGTCGGCGAGCTGCGCCCAGGCCAAGGAGGAGGTCGGGTACTTCGCGGCGACATCGGACGGCGCCGTGCCCGCCGCGAGCAGCTCGCGGGGCTCGGGGTCGTCGGGCAGGTGGGTCGGGGGCGGTCCCCCGAGAAGGTTCTCGTGAATGGCCATGCTCCCAGTCTGCCTGGTCCCGGGGGCGGCGAGCGCCCCGGATCTTCCGGCGGGCAGGCAGCACAGCGGGGGGTCGCCGGGGCCCACGAGGGGCCGTTTGGGCTGGTGGGGGGCCGTTCGTACCAGAAGTCCCGGTCCCGTCCTAGGCCCTCGCTTCCGGTGCCGGCCGATGCGTCTCCCCAGGGTCCAGCGGCGGCGCACTCACCGCGCAGTGGTAGGTGACCTCGGGGTGGCACGGCTCCTCGACCGCCGCGCCGCGCAGGACATTGGTCCGCACCGTCAGCCACGCGATCAGCGCCCCGGCCAGCAGCACACCCGCGCACAGCGGCATGGCACGCCGGAACGTCGACCCGAACTCCTCGGCCGAGCGGTACGACTCCGGGCCCATGCCCACCAGCAACGGCAGCGCGGCCACCGCGACGAGCCCCGCCGCGCGCGCCGCGGCGTTGTTGATGCCGCTGGCCAGGCCCGCCCGGTCCACGTCCACGGACGCCAGGACGGTCGCGGTCAGCGGCGCGACCAGCGTCACCATCCCGGCGCCCAGCACCACCAGGGCGGGCAGCACATCCGCCAGGTAGGAGGCACCGACCCCGACCCGCAGCATCAGCAGCATCCCGGCCGCGCACAGCACGGGCCCGACGGTGAGCGGGATCCGCGGCCCGATCCGCTGGCCCAGCTCCCCGGAACGCGCGGAGAGCAGCAGCATCATCACGGTGGTGGGCAGCAGCGCCGTGCCGGCCGCCAGCGCCGAGTAGCCCACCACCACCTGGAGCTGGAGCACGGCGAGGAAGAAGAAGCCGCCGAATGCCGCGTAGACGCACACGGTGACGGCGTTGATGGCGGAGAACTGGCGGATGGCGAAGATCGACGGCGGCATCATCGGATCCTTCCGACGCCGCTCGACGTGCAGGAAGACCACGCCGAGCAGCACCCCGGCCACCGCCGGAGCGATCACCCCCGGTGCGGCCCCCCGGTCCGGCGCGGCGATCAGCGCATAGGTGACCCCGGCCAGGGACAGTGCGCCCAGCGCCGCACCCGGCACGTCGAAGCCCCGGTGCTCCTTCGCATCCCGCTCCCGGGTCTCCGGTACGTAGCGCAGCGCCACCGGGACGCACACCGCCGCCAGCGGCACATTGACGAAGAACACCCAGCGCCATCCCGGCCCGTCCACCAGCCAGCCGCCGAGGAAGGGCCCGACCGCCGCGGCCACACCGCCCAGTCCGGACCAGGCGCCGACCGCCCGCGCCCGGTCGTCCGGGTGGAAGACGGCCTGCATCAGGGCCAGCGAACCCGGAGTGAGCAGCGCCCCGCCGACGCCTTGCAGCCCGCGGGCCGCGATCAGTACCCCGGCGTTCGGCGCCAGTCCGCACAGCAGCGAGGCCGCGGCGAACCACACCACACCGATGACGAAGATCCGGCGCCGTCCGTAGCGGTCCCCCAGTGCCCCGCCCAGCAGGATCAGCGCCGCGAGGGTGAGCATGTAGGCGGAGACCGTCCACTGCAGGACCGCCAGGTCGGCGTCCAGGTCCTCGCCGATCCTGGGCAGCGCCACATTGACGACGGTGCTGTCGAGCATCGCCATGCCGGAACCCAGCACAGCCGTCAGCAGCACCCAGCGGCCCCGGGGCGAGGACAGGCGGATCGCGCCGGACGTACTCGGCTCACTCATACGCAGAGCATGCCCGCACACGGCGCCGTTCGCCCCCCGTGTTCCGGGCGCCGGGCCCCCGCCCGGCACGCGGAAGGGCTCCGCACCCTGGAGGATGCGGAGCCCTTCTCGAACGGTCGGAGCGGCGCGGATCCGCCGCCCCTCCCGCGCGGACTACTTGATCTTGGTGCCGGTGGAGCGCAGGTTCGCGCAGGCCTCGGTCACGCGCTTGGCCATGCCGGCCTCGGCCAGCTTGCCCCAGCTGCGCGGGTCGTAGGTCTTCTTGTTGCCGACCTCGCCGTCGACCTTCAGCACACCGTCGTAGTTGCGGAACATGTGGTCCGCGACCGGGCGGGTGAAGGCGTACTGGGTGTCGGTGTCCAGGTTCATCTTGACCACGCCGTTCTCCAGCGCGGTGGCGATCTCCTGCTCGGTGGAGCCGGAGCCGCCGTGGAAGACGAAGTCGAACGGAGCGGTCTTGCCGTACTTGGCGCCGACGCCCTCCTGCAGGTCCTTCAGCAGCTCGGGGCGCAGCACGACATTGCCGGGCTTGTAGACGCCGTGCACGTTGCCGAAGGAGGCGGCGAGGAGGTAGCGGCCCTTCTCGCCCAGGCCCAGCGCCTCGGCGGTGCGCAGCGCGTCGTCGACCGTGGTGTAGAGCTCGTCGTTGATCTCGTGGGTGACGCCGTCCTCCTCGCCACCGGTCGGGGTGATCTCGACCTCAAGGATGATCTTGGCGGCGGCGGCCTTGGCGAGCAGCTCCTGGCCGATGGACAGGTTGTCCGCGAGGGTCTCGGCCGAGCCGTCCCACATGTGGGACTGGAAGAGCGGGTTGAGGCCCTTGGCGACGCGCTCCGCGGAGACGTCGAGCAGCGGGCGCACATAGCCCTCGAGCTTGTCCTTGGGGCAGTGGTCGGTGTGCAGCGCGACGGTGATGTCGTACTTGTCGGCCACGACGTGCGCGAACTCGGCGAGCGCGACCGCGCCGGTCACCATGTCCTTGTTGTACTGGCCACCCAGGAACTCCGCACCACCGGTGGAGATCTGGATGATGCCGTCGCTCTCGGCCTCGGCGAAACCACGCAGCGCTGCGTGCAGAGTCTGCGTCGAGGTCACGTTGATGGCCGGGTAGGCGAACTTGCCTGCCTTCGCCCGGTCCAGCATCTCGTTGTAGACCTCGGGAGTTGCGATGGGCATCTGTCCGCTCCTTGTGTATGCGGGTGTGCGTTCTTGGCCCTGACCAGGGGGCGACGACTTCGCCGGGCTCATCTTCCCAGACTCGGCCGTTTGCTCCACATCCCTAGCACGGTGCGCATGACCAAGGGGTGGACGGTTTCACGTGAAACCGTCCACCCCTCGGAAAAGCCACTGGTCAGGGCAGCGGGTGCCTCTTTCCCCGCCCGACATCACGACTTCGTTGCCGCTCGCTCACGGCTCCGCCCGCCCCGGTGTGCGCGAGGTCCGGCCGCCGGGACTCAGCCCAGGCCGAGGTCTCCGAGCTGGTAGCCGGTGAGGTACGGCAGGCCCGCCTCGGCGATGGCGGAGGCGGCGCCGCGGTCGACGATCGTCGCGACCGCAACGACTTCGGCGCCCGCCTCGCGGGCCGCCTCGACAGCGGTCAGCGGCGAGCCACCGGTGGTCGAGGTGTCCTCGACGATCAGTACCCGGCGGCCCTTGATGTCCGGTCCCTCGATACGGCGCTGCATACCGTGCGCCTTCTGCGCCTTGCGCACGACGAAGGCGTCCAGCCGCCCACCGCGTGCGGCGGAGGCATGCAGCATCGACGTCGCGACGGGGTCGGCGCCGAGCGTCAGCCCGCCGACCGCCTCGTAGTCCAGGTCCGCGGTGAGCTCCAGCATCAGCCGGCCCACCAGCGGCGCCGCCTCGCCGTCCAGGGTGATCCGGCGCAGGTCGATGTAGTAATCGGCCTCCTTGCCGGAGGAAAGCGTCACCCGGCCGTGCACCACGGCCTTGTCCTTGATCTGCTGCAGCAGCGCGCCGCGCGTGTCGTCCGGCATTACTTCGTTGACGTCCTCGCTCATGCGCATGAGCTTAGGCCAGCTCAGGACGCCATGGGCCGGCCCGGGGGCCGGACCACCGCCCGGTCCGTGCCGCCTGAGCGGCGGGACGGACCGGGCGGCCCGGCCTCTCCGGCGGAGCCTGTCCGGCGCCTCAGGCCAGGGAGCGCCAGCTCCACGTCGTGGAGATCTCCAGCGGGTCGATCGGGGTGACCAGGCGCGGCCGGGTGTTGAGACCGTTGGGCGGACCCGACTGCGGCTCGACGCACACCGCCGCCTCCTGCTCGTCGTAGATCACCACCCACTCGGCCCGGCTGGCCACCTTCAGCTCCAGCCGGCCCGGCCAGGTGAGAGTGACGTCCACACCCTGCGGCATGCCGAAGCAGTCGTCCCAGGGCCCCGGCTGCGGCGAGAGCCGCCCCCCGGTCGGGAGGTGGTCCTCGCCCCGCTCCTCCTGCCACTCGGCGGTGAAGTTCAGCTGCACCTCCACGTCGCCGCCCTGCGACGCCTCACCCGGCGCGCCGCCCTCCGGTCCGCCGAGGTGGCGTACGAACCACGGGTGCCAGCCGGCCTGCGCCGGGAAGGAGTCGTCGGTCGCCTCGATGCCCATGGTGAGGGTGAGCGACTTGCCGTCCTCGGCCAGCTCCACGAGCTGGGTGACCTTTCCCGGGTACGGCCACGGGGCCGCCGGATCGGCGAGGTCGTAGGTGAACGCGGCGGTCGTCGCCGTCACACGCGCGGTACGCCAGCGAAGGTTGCGGCCGGTTCCGTGGATCGCGTGCGGCGCGGCGTTGATCGGCATCTGGTGCAGTACGCCGTGGCGTTGCCCCGGACCGCCCACGGACACCCCGCTGCGGAACTGCCCGTGGTCGAGCCGCCCGCACCACGGAACCATCGGGAAGCAGCCGTACTTGGCGCCCTGCCGCAGCAGCTCCGTACCCCCGACACGGAGGCTGGCGATACGGCAGCCGTTGTCCGGATGAACGGTCAGTTCGGTGTCCCCGGCGGCCAGTCGCACGCCGGCCGGCGTCTGCGAAGCGCTCTGCGCGGTGTTGTCGGTGCTCACGGAACCGACCCTAACGGTGCCCCCCGCCCCCTGCCCGAGGTCTCACGCCGCAGGCCGCCCCGCCCGGATCGAGTCCGGGCGGTGGCCGACCGGTGGACGCCCGCCCCCGACTCAGCGGCGGCGGCGCAGCACCCGGCCGACGACCACGGCCGAGGCCAGCACCACCGCGGCGGCGGGCGCGGCCCAGCGCAGCGTCGCCGACGTCGAGTTCGCCTCCGGGGCCGGCACCGGCGCGTACCGTCCGCGCGGCGGGGCGTGGTCGACCTCCTCCGCACTGCGCCCGATCATCGTGCGGCGCGCGTGCGCGGCCTCCGCTGGTGTGCCGTCGACGTCATCGTCGTAGCCCTCATAGCCGTCGCCATAGCCGTCGCCCTCCTCCACGTCATCGGCGTCGTCGGCGTCATGGGCACCGCTCGTGCCGTCCGCATCGCTGAGCGGGTCGAGCGACGGCGGCGGCACCTCGGTGTCGAACACCCCGCGCCCGGGCGCCTCGGGCCCACCGGGCGCCTCGGTCGCGCCGGAAGCCTTCTGGTCGATCGGGCCGGAATCCTCCGGCTCACCGGGCGCCTGCTCGGCGGCTTCCGCACCGGACGCGGCAGCGCTCCCCGCCTCCGCCGTCCCGTCCACCGGCCGCTTCGCCAGATCCGCCGCCAGGTTCTCCGCGAACCGGTCCAGCAGCCGGCGCCCGGCGGTCCTGGCGGCCTGGTCGGTGACCTCGGCGAGCCGGCCGTCCCTGCTGACCTTCCCGGTGCAGGTCAAGGTCGTACCGGGGCCGGGCTCGGTGACCGACGAGAGCCGTACGGTCAGCGTCAGCGCGGCGGAGCCGTCGCCCCGGGCCTCCGTCCCCCGGGCCTCGACGGTCACCGGGGCCGCCGCGTCCGCGGCGCCGGAGCCATTCGGCCCCTCGGCGGTGATCTTCAGCGTGCCGCGGTAGGTGATGGTGGCGCTGCCGACGCGCAGGCGCAGCCGACCCTCCGGCTTCTGCGGGGCCGCATCGGCGTCGAGCTGCACCCCTGGGACACAGCGCGCCACACGCGCCGGCTCGGCGAGCGCCTGCCGCACGGTCCCGGCGGGAAACGGAACGTACACCTCATGCTCCATGACATGGGAGCCTACCCAGCGGCCCCCGGACACGTGCCCGCTCCCGCGCAACTTTCTTCCCGCCCCGCCGGCGCCACCCGCCCAGACCCCCGCGCGCCCCGCACCACCGGCGGCTCCGGCCTCACTGGCGGTAGCGCGGGTGCATCAAGGTCGACGGCAGCAGGCCGGTGATGCGGTCGCGCACGGCCTGGCGCTCAGCGGCCCGGAGGGTGGTGGGGGTGACGGTGGCGAGCGGGGGCGCGTCGGGCGCGACGTCCGGCCTCAGCGGCCGGCGCGCTGCCAGCAGAAAGCCCCAGTGCTGGATCGGCCCGGTCGCCGGTGCGGCGAGCGCGCCCCCGGCAGTGGACGCTTCCGGCGCGAGCGGGCCGATCAGGCCGACGGCCCGGTCCGGGCCGCCGGAGAAGTCCGTGAACCTGCCCGGGAAGCGGTAGGGCGCGGTCCGCAGCCCCACCGACCGCAGCGTCGCCTCCACCGTCCAGAACGACCTCCGCCGGGCGACCGGCGGCCCGGCGTGCACCACCAGACGTCCGTCGGCCGCCAGCACCCGCACCGCGAGCCCGTAGAACTCCTGCGAGTAGAGCTTGGTGCTCGCGGTGATCCCGGGGTCGGGCAGATCGGAGACGATCACGTCGTACCGCGGCGCCGCCCGGCCGCCCCTCGCGCCGCCCTGCTCGCGCAGCCAGGTGAAGGCGTCCGCCGTGACGGTCCGCACCCGGGGGTCGCTCAGGGAATGGCGGTTGAGGGCGGACAGCCCGGGGTCGGTGCGCGCCAGCCGCATCAGGCCGGGGTCGAGTTCGACGACGGTCACCGAACGGACCGAGCGGTAGCGCAGGACCTCGCGCACGGCGAGACCGTCGCCACCGCCGAGGACCAGCACCCGGGCGTGCGGGCCACCCGCCATCGCCGGGTGCACCAGCGCCTCGTGGTAGCGGAATTCGGTGTCCGCGCTGACCCGCAGCCGCCCGTCCAGATAGAGCGCCAGCGGCCGGCCGGAACCTTTCCTCCCGCGTCCCGCACGGGCGCCCGCGCCCGTGCCCCCGGTCATCACCACCTCCTGGACACCGGTCTGCACCGCGACCCGCGCCGCCGACCCGTAGACCGCCTTCCGGGCCGCCCGTTCGAACGGTGTGGCGAGGACCGCGCCCGCGACGAGCAGGGCCAGCACCACCACGTTGGCGGTGAGCAGTGCCCAGCGCGCACGGCGGGTCAGATCCCGGCGGAACAGCCACAGCACGAGCGCGCCGCCGGCCACGGCGTTGACGCCGCCGGTGACCAGAGCGCCGGTCAACTGGCCCAGGCAGGGCAGCAGCAGGAAGGGGAACGCCAGGCCACCGACCAGGGCGCCGACGTAGTCCGCGGCGAAGAGGTCGGCGACCGCGCCGCCCGCGTCCTGCCGGCGGACCCGCTGGATGAGCGTCATCAGCAGCGGCACCTCGGCGCCGATCAGCACTCCGATCGCCAGGGAGAAGCCGATGAGCGCGGAGCGCGACTGGCCCAACCAGGCGAACGCGGCGTAGAGAGCCATCGCGGAGGTGCCGCCGACCAGTGCCAGACCCGCCTCGACCGCGCCGAAGCCGACCGCCGCCCGGCAGCGCAGGCGCTTGGCCAGCAGGGCACCGATGCCCATCGCGAAGACCATGACGGACAGTACGACCGATGCCTGGGTGACGGAGTCGCCCACCAAGTAGGTCGCCAACGCGACCAGTTCGAGTTCGTAGACCAGGCCGCAGGCGGCGCAGACGAAGACGACGGCGAGGACGAGCACACGGCCCAGCCCGCACGGCACCGGCAGCCGTGCCGGCTTGATGTCCTCCGGCGGGTCGAGGACGCCGGTGGGAGCGGGCTCTGGCGGCTCGATCATGAAATGAACGCTACGTGACGGTTCCGTGCCCCTTTGTCACCCACAAGAGTGCACTCTCCGTTCTACACCCCGTGGGCGACATCAATTCGGATGCCGCCCACGGAGCCCGCGCCCTCAGGCCGCCGCGACCGCCGCCCGCACCCCGACGCGGGTGCGGGTGGCCACCAGTCGGCCCTCCTGCGGGTAGGCGTGCCAGGTCCGCCAGCGCACCTGCCCCTGCTGACGCTGCGCCAGCATCGCGGTGAAGGCGTGCGGCGAGCCGGGGAACGTCCCGGCCAGGCCGTAGGGGTGTTCCGCCACCAGGGCGAGCAGTTCCTGGGCGCGCCCCGCGAACGAGCCACGGGAGAGCGTCTCCACATGGGCGGCGAATTCGTACTCCCAGTCCCCCAGCCGCTTGGCCACGCCCAGCGGGAGCGGCGTACTGCTCCCGGGCATGCAGGCGACCGTTTCGGAACAGGTGCCGTGCTCCTCCTCCAGGAGCACTTGGTGGGAAGCCCCGAGCAGTCTCAACTGCACCTGGGCGTCGTCTAGTTGAAGATCCAGTACCGCGAGGGCCGGCAGGGGTTCCCTGCCCAGCGCCCACGCGAGGTCGGATGCACGGGTATCGGTGTAGGCCGTCTTCAGGGTCCTGAGCATGGGTCGGCTCCGCAAGCACGCAGTGGATGGTGGGCCGGCCCGCCCTAGAAGGATTCAGGGATGCATGACTGCCTGCCGGCTCGTGCCCACGTGGGGTCCGAGAACTGGGGGATTCTCAAGGGAGAGGGAATCATGGATGCCCCGTCGCCCACAGCGTTTTTACCCATCTTCTCCGGGTTTCCATCCCCTAGAGGGCCTCCCAGTTCAGTTGTTCAACAACCAAGCCGCCGAGGGGCGTTGGCGCAGCTCGGGCCACTGTCCCGGTGCATATGCGAGCAGGCATGAGCCGCATGCATGTGTGCCGACCGGGGGACCTCCGTACGGGTGTGGGCACGGCCCGTACGGAGGTCCCCCGAACGCCTCAGGAACCTCCGCCGCCGCCACCGCCACAGCCGCCGCCACCACCGCCGCCGCCACCGCACGAGGACCCTCCGCCGCAGGAAGAGCCCCCGCCACAGGAGGAGCCGCCATGGTGCCCGCCCGATCCGGAGTCACCGCCGCCGGCCCACCAGCTGCCGCCGCTCGAACCCGCGTACCCCCCGCTGCGTCCGCGCCCCTTACCGGATCCACCCCGCGACGCCATGGCCACCAGGCCGAAGAACACCGCGCAGATGACCAGGAAAATGACGATTCCCATCTGCCTCACACTCCTTCCGTTCCCCCGAAGCGAGGCTTCCGCTCCGTCCGGCGCCCCGTGCGCCGCTCCGGCACCGTCCGGCGCCGATGGCCGCTGCCGTCAGCGGCCGCCCTTGTCTGTCGTGACGGGCTGATGCCCTCGGCCCGAAGGACTCAAAGCACAGTTGAGGAACTCCAGAGGTTCGGCGCAGGATGGCGCCCATGGACCGACCGCTGCTCAACCGCCGCCTCGCCGAATTCGGCACGACGATCTTCGCCGAGATGTCGGCACTCGCCGTCCGTACCGGCGCCATCAACCTCGGTCAGGGGTTCCCCGACACCGACGGCCCCGACGAGGTACGGGAGGCGGCGGTGCGCGCCCTGCGCGACGGCCGCGGCAACCAATATCCGCCGGGTCCCGGGATCCCCGAGCTGCGCACCGCCGTCGCCGCGCACCAGGAGCGCTTCTACGGCCACCTCGGCGTCTCCTGTGACCCGGAGACCGAGGTCCTGGTCACCGCGGGCGCCACCGAGGCCATCGCCGCCTCGCTGCTCGCGCTGCTGGAGCCGGGCGACGAGGTGATCGCGCTGGAGCCGTACTACGACTCCTACGCCGCCTGCATCGCGATGGCGGGCGCCACTCGCGTCCCGGTGACCCTGCGTCCGGACGCGGCGACCGGCTCGTACACCCTCGACCCGGACGAACTGCGCAACGCCGTCACCGACCGCACCCGCCTCATCCTCCTCAACACCCCGCACAACCCCACCGGCACCGTCCTCACCCGCGATGAGCTCGCCGAGATCGCCCGTCTGGCCTGCGAGCGCGATCTGCTCGTCGTCACCGACGAGGTCTATGAACACCTGGTGTTCGAGGGCGAGCACCTCCCCCTCGCCTCGTTCCCCGGCATGCGCGAGCGCACGGTCGCCATCAGCTCCGCGGGCAAGACCTTCTCCTTCACCGGCTGGAAGGTCGGCTGGGTGACCGCCACTCCCGAACTGGTCGCCGCCGTCCGCTCGGCCAAGCAGTTCCTGACCTACGTCTCCGCCGGCCCCTTCCAGTACGCCGTCGCCGAGGCCCTGGCCCTCCCGGACAGCTACTACACCGGGCTGCGCGAGACGCTGCGCACCCAACGCGATGTCCTCGCCGACGGCCTCGCGGACGCCGGCTTCCAGGTCTTCCGCCCCGCCGGCACGTACTTCATCACCACCGACATCCGCCCCCTCGGCGAATCCGACGGCTTCGCCTTCTGCCGTGCCCTCCCCGAGCGCGCCGGTGTCGTCGCCATCCCCAACGCGGTCTTCTACGACCACAAGGACCAGGGCACACCGTTCGTCCGCTTCGCGTTCTGCAAGAGCGTCAACGTCCTGGAAGAAGCCGTCAGCCGCCTGAAGGCACTCTGACGCGCACGGGCACCGGAATCTGCACGGGCACGTGCACGGGCACCTTCAACCGCAGGTGCCCGTGCAGGTGCAGGTTCTGCCGCACGGGCCGCGCCGCCGCCCACCCGATCGGCCGACTGCGGTAGCGCGTTGGGCGGGCGCCGCACAGAGTCGGGGGAGCGGGCGCGAGCCTGCCCGCCGGACAGGGGTCGGTCCGGCAGCCGTCGTTCCTGCCTCCGGTGCGGAGGCCCGCCCCCGCACCGGAGGTGTTCCGTGTCCGCAGAGACCGTCGACACACCGGCCGGAGCCGCTCCCCCCGACAGGGCCGGGGCACCGGACACCCCGCTTCCCAGCCGCCTGCGGATCCGCGCGGCCCTGCGCCGCGCGACGCCCGCCCTCGCCCTGTTCGCCACGATCCGGCTCGCCGGGCTGGTGAGCACCGCGCTGTGGGCGTGGCACACCGGCCGGCACCCGCGCACGCTGCTGGGCGCCTCCTGGGACTCCCGCTGGTATCTGAGCATCGCCCGCCACGGTTACGGCGCGCCCGCACCCACCGGGATGTGGCCCGATCTGCCCTTCGCCGACCTGGCGTTCTTCCCGCTCTACCCCTGGCTGGCCCGGATCGTCGGAAGCCTGATACCCGTCGGCCTGCTGAACGCCGCTCTGCTGGTGGCCTGGGCCGCGTCCGCGCTGGCCGCCTGGGGGGTCTTCGCCGTCGGCGCGCATCTGTACGACCGGCGCGTCGGCACCCTGCTCGTGGTCCTGTGGGCGCTGCTGCCGCACGGCGTCATCGAGTCGCTCGCCTACACCGAGTCCCTGCTGACCGCGCTGTGCGCCTGGTCGCTGTACGCGCTGCTGACCCGCCGCTTCCTGGCCGCGGCGGCGCTCGCGGTGCTCGCGGGGCTGGCCCGCCCCAGTGCTCTGGCCATCGTCGCGGCGGTCGGCGCGGTCGCGGTCACCCACACCTGGCACCGCCCCGGGCCCCTGCCGCTGCGTCTGTGGGCCGCCGCCCTGCTCGCCCCGCTCGGCTGGCTGGGTTACGTCCTGTGGGTGGGAGCGCGCGCCGGCATCGGACCGCTCGGCTACTTCGAGGTCCAGGAGCTGTGGGGCTCACGCTTCGACTTCGGCCACGACACGCTGCGCTCCGTCAAACACCTCGTGCTCTACGGCGACCCGCCGGCACATTTCATGGTCGTCGCGGTCCTGTCGGTGTCCCTGCTGCTCTACGCGCTGCTGGTGCTCGACCGGCCGCCGACGGCGCTGCTCGTCTACACCACCGTCCTCGTGGTGATCGCGCTGGGCGGCACCGGCTACTTCGCCTCCAAGCCGCGTTTCCTGCTGCCGGCCTTCCCGCTCCTCCTGCCCCTGGCGCTGGCCCTGTCCCGGGCGCGCACCCGAACGCTCCTGCTGGCCACGGGCTCCCTGGGCGGCCTCGCGCTGGGCTACGGGATCTATCTCCTGACGGTCGCGGATCTGCCCCTTTAGCCCGAGGGGCGCCCGGCAGACGCACGCGGGCCCCCGGAGCCGATGCTCCAGGGGCCCGCGCAGCCGGATTCCGGTGAGGCTCAGGCCTCGTCGTCGCCCGGCTTCTCGTCGCCTTCGATCTCGGCCTCCAGGCCGAGCTGCTCGACGATCCACTTGTCGAACTCGATGGACGCGCGGACCCAGCTGACCGTGCTCGACACGAAGTGTTCGAGCGAGACGCCGACGCCGATCAGCATCGATGCCTCACCGATCAGCCGAACGGTGCCGTCGTCGTGGGTGTGGGTGTAGGCCTTGGGCCACAGGGTCCGACGGTTCCAGTCGTCGATCGCCTCGAGCAGCTTCGACTTGTCGTCGATGCCGTGCGGACGGTCGTAGAACGTACGGACGGAGAAGATCTGCTGCTCCTCCTCGCCCCGGAACATGAAGTACGTGCGGAACTGCTCCCACGGGGCGGCGAGGTCCCCCTCCTCGTCGACCACGTACTTCAGCTCCATCTGGTCGAGGAGCTGCTTGACGAGATCCTGGTCGGGCACGACGGGACCCTCAGGCCCCGACGGCTGCGGTTCGGGTTGGCCCCCGAAATTCGGAATCGAGGACGGGTCGATGCTCACCGTGGAATTCCCTTCGTATGGTCTTTTGCCATCCTCCCCCATCTCCGCCCCGTCCTGGCAAGCCCGGCCGGGGCGGGCGCAGCGCGAGGGCATCAGCGCCGCGCGGCGCGCCGCAGGTCAGGCCACCGGCCCGACCGCCTCCACGGAGAGGTGATCGCCGTCGACGTCCACCCGGACCGTGTCCCCGTCCAGTACCTCGCCGGCGAGGATCGCGCGGGCCAGCTGGTCGCCGATGGCCGTCTGGACGAGGCGGCGCAGCGGGCGGGCACCGTAGGACAGGTCCGGCATCGAGGTGCTCGGGGCGTCGATGACGGGCTCCTGACCGAGCCAGGCGAGCCAGGTCAGGGCCCGGTCGCTGACGTCGAGGGTGAGGCGGCGGTCGGCGAGGCGGCGCTGGAGGTGGGCGACCTGGATGCGGGCGATCCGCTGGAGCTGGTCCGTACCGAGCGGATGGAAGACCACCAGGTCGTCGAGCCGGTTGAGGAACTCCGGCCGGAAGGACGCCCGGACGGTCTCCAGCACCTTCTCCTTCTTCTGCTCCTCCTTCAGCAGCGGGTCCATCAGCACATTCGAGCCGAGGTTGGACGTCAGGATCAGGATGGTGTTGCGGAAGTCGACCGTGCGGCCCTGGCCGTCGGTGAGCCGGCCGTCGTCGAGGACCTGCAGGAGCACGTCGAAGACCTCGTGGTGCGCCTTCTCCACCTCGTCGAGCAGCACGACGCTGTAGGGGCGGCGCCGGACGGCCTCGGTCAGCTGGCCGCCCTCCTCGTACCCCACGTAGCCGGGCGGTGCGCCCACCAGCCGGGCGACGCTGTGCTTCTCGCCGTACTCGCTCATGTCGATGCGGACCATCGCCCGCTCGTCGTCGAAGAGGAAGTCCGCGAGGGACTTGGCCAGTTCGGTCTTGCCGACGCCGGTGGGCCCCAGGAAGAGGAACGACCCGGTGGGCCGGTCGGGGTCGGCGACACCGGCCCGCGAGCGCCGCACGGCGTCGGACACGGCGCGCACCGCCTCGTCCTGGCCGATCAGCCGCTTGCCGAGCTCCTCCTCCATCCGCAGCAGCTTCTGCGTCTCGCCTTCGAGGAGACGGCCCGCGGGAATGCCGGTCCAGGAGCCGACCACATCCGCGATGTCGTCCGGGCCTACCTCCTCCTTGACCATGGAGCTCTTGGCCTCCTTGGTCGCCTCCTGCTCCGCCTCCGCCTCGGCGGCCTCCTCCAACTCCCGCTCCAGGCCGGGGATCTCGCCGTAGAGCAGCTTGGATGCGGTGTCGAAGTCACCGTCGCGCTGGGCGCGTTCGGCCTGGCCGCGCAGGTCGTCGAGCCGTTCCTTCAGCTCACCGACGCGGTTGAGGCCCTGCTTCTCCTTCTCCCAGCGGGCGGTCAGGCCGCGCAGCTCCTCCTCCTTGTCGGCGAGGTCCTTGCGCAGCTTCTCCAGGCGCTGGACGGATCCGGCGTCGGTCTCGTTCTTGAGGGCGAGCTCCTCCATCTTCAACCGGTCGACGGCGCGCTGGAGTTCATCGATCTCGACGGGCGAGGAGTCGATCTCCATCCGCAGCCGGGACGCGGCCTCGTCCACGAGGTCGATGGCCTTGTCGGGCAGGAAGCGGGAGGTGATGTAGCGGTCGGAGAGGGCAGCCGCCGCGACCAGGGCGGAGTCGGCGATCTGCACCTTGTGGTGCGCCTCGTAGCGGCCCTTGAGGCCGCGCAGGATCGCGACGGTGTCCTCGACGGTGGGCTCGGCGACCAGCACCTGCTGGAAGCGGCGCTCCAGCGCCGCGTCCTTCTCGATCCGCTCGCGGTACTCGTCGAGCGTCGTCGCGCCGACCATCCGCAGCTCACCGCGGGCCAGCATCGGCTTGAGCATGTTGCCCGCGTCCATCGCGCTGTCACCGCCGGCGCCCGCCCCCACGACCGTGTGCAGCTCGTCGATGAAGGTGATGATCTGGCCGTCGCTGGACTTGATCTCCGACAGGACGGTCTTCAGCCGCTCCTCGAACTCACCGCGGTACTTCGCGCCCGCCACCATCGCACCCAGGTCGAGCGCCACCAGCCGCTTGTCGCGCAGCGACTCGGGCACATCGCCCTTGACGATGCGCTGCGCGAGGCCCTCGACGACGGCGGTCTTGCCGACGCCGGGCTCGCCGATCAGCACCGGGTTGTTCTTCGTGCGCCGGGAGAGGACCTGCACCACCCGGCGGATCTCCTGGTCCCGCCCGATGACCGGGTCGAGCCTGCCCTCCCGGGCGGCCGCCGTGAAGTCCGTACCGAACTTCTCCAACGCCTTGTACGTGCCCTCCGGGTCCGCCGTGGTCACCCGCTGCCCGCCTCTCGTCTCTTCGAATGTGGCCAGCAGCTTCTTGGCCGTGGCGCCCTGCTGCGCCAGCAGCTCACCGGTCTTGCCGCCCTTGGCCGCGATGCCGATGAGGAGGTGCTCGGTGGAAACGTACGCGTCCCCGAGCTCCTTGGCGCGCTGCGCGGCGTCCGCGATGACGGCGAGCAGCACACGGTCCGGCTGCGGCGGCGCGACGGTCGAACCCTGTGCGCTGGGCAGCGCGCTGAGCTGCCGCTCGGCGCCCGAACGCAGCACCGCGGCGTCGGCCTCGACGGCCGCGAGCAGGTCGGTGATGTTCTCGTTGTCCTGCCCGGCCAGCAGCGCGAGCAGCAGATGAGCGGACGTCATGTCCGCGTGCCCGGCGGTGACCGCCCGGTCGTTGGCGGCGCTCAGCGCCTCCCGGCTCTTGTTCGTCAGCTCGGCGTCCACGTCGCGCGCTCCTCCTCTTACTCGGCTTACTCGACCTGCTCGGCTCACTCAGCTCTACGGGCTGGGGGCCTGTGGGACTCATCGGGGTCGCGGCGCCTGTGCGGCCGATGCCCCGCGCCCGTAGGCCCATTGTGCCAAATCTGCTCACCCCTGCATGCGATAAGTTGAGTCTATTCCACTCAAGGCAGAAAAGCGGCCCCGTCGACCCCCTTCCACAGTCTCGCGGGCGGCCCGAACCGCCCCGCACGCACCGTCGTGTCCGATGACCGCCGGATCTCCCGGACCCCTTCTTCCGCTCCCGCCGCCTCCGGCCTCCCCCGCCCCGGCGCGCCCGGATTACCCTTCCTCCCATGGCCCACGACCTCGCCGCCCTCAGCCCGGAGTACCTCGCCTTCTGGGGCGAGTACCTCATGCCCACGCTGACCACACTGCGGGCGAACGGCACGCCGCATGTCGTCCCCGTGGGCGTCACCTACGACTCCGGGCAGCGGATCGCACGGATCATCACGCGCAAGGACAGCACCAAGGTCAAGAACGTCCTCGCCGCCGGCCCCGAGGGCGCAACCGTCGCCGTGTGCCAGGTCGACCGCGGCCGCTGGGCGACGCTGGAGGGCATCGCGCGGGTGCGTACGGACGACGCGTCGGTGGCGGACGCCGTGCGCCGCTACGCCGAGCGCTACGGCCGGACGCCGACGCCGAACCCCGACCGCGTCATGATCGAGATCGCGGTGAACAAGGCCCTCGGCCGCGCCTGACCCGTACGACCCACCGACCGGCACCTGGCCGAAACCTGCCCCTGCGCTGCCGCCACCGACCGTCCACCTGGTACCCAGGACCGGTCGGCTCCGAACAGATCCGTACTGGAATCGGCCCTTGGCGATCAGGCGGCATCGCCCGTACCCCTCACACCCCACCTCGCCCCGGGGCGACAACGGGCAACAGACGGCAGCTGGAGGCCGCATGGCGTCGGCAGCACATCCCACCCCGACCGTTCCCCGCCACCCAGGCCCGGCCCCGCCACGCCCCCGCGCCGAGCTCTGCCCGCGCTGCGGTGGCCAACTCGCCGTCAACCAGGACGGATGGAAGATCTGCCACGCCTGTGGTTACGCCTCGCCGCCCGGCGCCGCCCCTCCACCCCGGGCCCTTCGCGGGGGTATCGTCGCCCCCACACTCGCCACGCCCCGGAGGGCACGATGAACCCGGTCCGAGTGACGGCGATCGCCTGCCTGATGCCGCTGTCCGAGCTGGACGAGGATCCGTTCCTGGTCGATGACCGCACCCAGCACGACATGTGCAAACAGTGGGCGGCGGCCCGTGACTACCGCCTGACCTGCCAGCTGAGCCTGCACCGCCTGCGCGCCGATCACCAGGCCCTGTGGAGCGACGTGAAGGCGGGGCTGGTCGATGTGTTCGTGACGCCCAACCGGCGGGCCCTGGAGAACGCCGTCAAGAGCGCCGACGAATTCACCGCCCGCTGCGCCGCTGCGGGTGTCCGCCTGGAGACCGCCGATCTCGACGAGCCGGTCTACACCCTGGCGATGAAGTCGCATGTGCACCGCCGCCTGTCGATGCCGACGGCCGGCTACAACGGCTGCTGACGCCGCTCCGCACGCGAAAAAGGGCCGGGTGACCCGGCCCTTTCCCACACGCTCCGCGAGGTGGCTGACAGCCGGCCGGAGCCGGAGCCGCCCGTTAATCGGCCCCCCGCTTGGGCCGCCACACCACCAGCGCGCTGGTCTGCTGCACATCCTGATAGGGCACCAGGTCACGGCGGTAGGACGCGTGCACCGCGGCCTCCCGCTGCTGCATCGCGCTGGCCGCGCCCTCCAGGGCGCCCTGGAGCTCGGCGACCCGCTGCTGCAGGGCCGCGACCTGGTTCTCCAGCTCGATGATGCGCTTGATGCCCGCGAGGTTGATGCCCTCGTCCTGGGACAACTGCTGCACGGTACGCAGGAGTTCGATGTCCCGGGCCGAGTAGCGGCGGCCCCGCCCGGCCGTGCGGTCGGGCGAGACCAGGCCGAGCCGGTCGTACTGCCGCAAGGTCTGCGGATGCAGGCCGGAGAGCTGAGCCGCAACGGAGATGACGTACACCGGCGACTCTTCGGTCAGTTCGTACGGATTACGACGATGTCCGCCCCGGCTGTCCATCTCAAGCTCCCTTCGCGGCCTGGAACAGCTCCGCCCGCGGGTCCTCTCCCGCGGTCGCCTCGCGATACGTCTCCAGCGACTCTCTCGCCTTGTCGCCGAGATCCTTGGGGACGAGCACCTCGATGGTGACCAGCAGGTCACCCCGGGTGCCGTCCTTGCGGGCCGCTCCCTTGCCACGGGCCCGCATGGTGCGTCCGTTGGGCGTGCCGGCCGGCAGTTTCAGCGTGACCGGCGGGCCGCCCAGCGTGGGCACCTTCACCTCGCCGCCGAGCGCGGCCTCCGGGAAGGTGACCGGCACCGTGACGGTGAGGTTGTCGCCCTTGCGGCCGAAGACCGGGTGGGCATCGACATTCACCACGACATAGAGGTCGCCCGCCGGGCCGCCCTGTTCGCCCGGGGCGCCCTTGCCGCGCAGCCTGATGCGCTGCCCGTTGGAGACGCCCGCGGGGATACGGACCTGCATGGTGCGCGAACTCGTCGCCCGCCCACTGCCCTTGCAGACCTCGCAGGGGTCCTGGGCGATCAGGCCCCGGCCCTTGCAGTCGGCACACGGGTCGGTGAGCGAGAAACCGCCGCCGGCACCCCGGCTGACCTGACCGGTGCCCACACAGGTCGGGCAGACCCGCGGGGTGCCGTGCTTGTCGCCGGTGCCCGAACACGCCTTGCAGGGCGCCTGGCTGGACATCCGCAACGGGACCGTGGCCCCGTCGACCGCCTCGGTGAAGCTGAGCGTCACCTCGGACTCGACGTCCTGGCCGCGGCGCGGCTGCGTACGCGTCCCGCCGCCGCCACCGCGGTTGAACAGGCCGCCGAAGACGTCCCCGAGACCGCCGCCGAAGCCGCCGGCGCCGCCGCCACCTTGACCCGGCGAACCCCCGAAGAGGTCACCCAGGTCGAAGTTGAAGCTGCCGCCGCCCCCGCCGGGGCCGGGCCGGTAGCCGCCGTTGCCGAACAGCGCCCGGGCCTCGTCGTACTCCTTACGGCGCTTGGGGTCCCCGAGGATGTCGTTCGCCTCGGAGATCTCCTTGAAGCGCTCCTCGGCCTTGGCGTCACCCTTGTTGGCGTCCGGGTGGAACTCGCGGGCGAGCTTGCGGTACGCCTTCTTGATCTCCGCCTCGGTCGCGTCCTTCGGGACGCCGAGGACCTTGTAGTAGTCCTTCTCCACGAAGTCCTTGGTGCTCATCCCCGACGTCCCTCCTTCCGCGCGGTTTTCTTTCCTGTCCTCACGTCAGCCCTCTTCCGGGCCACCGTTCTCCTCGTCCGAAGCCTTGGTGTCCTCTTCGGAGGCGGACTTGGTGGTCTGCGTGCCCGGCTGCGGCTCGGCGACGGCGACCCGCGCGGGGCGGATCGTTCGCTCACCGATGCGATACCCGGGCTGCAGGATCGCCACGCACGTCGTCTCGGTGACGTCGGGTGCGTAGGAGTGCATCAGCGCTTCGTGGATCGTCGGGTCGAAGGGCTCGCCCTCCTTGCCGAACTGCTGCAGACCCAGCTTGGCGACCGCGGTCTCCAGCGACTCGGCCACCGACTTGAAGCCGCCGACCAGTTCGCCGTGCTCGCGGGCGCGGCCGACGTCGTCGAGGGTGGGAAGGAGCTCGGACAGGAGGTTCGCCGCGGCGATCTCCTTGACCGTGATCCGGTCCCGCTCCACCCGACGGCGGTAGTTCTGGTACTCCGCCTGGAGCCGCTGGAGGTCCGCCGTGCGCTCGTTGAGCGCCGTACGCACCTGGTCCAGCTGCGCCGTGAGAGCTGTCACCTGGTTGTCGTCCCCGGCCGGGGCCGAGCCCGCCGTTTCGGCGGACTCGGCACTCTGCGCCGTGTCGTCAGGGTTTCCTGCGGACTCGGTGTCGGAGGGGACGTCGGGCTTCTCGTCGAAGCCCGGGGTCTCCTCCGTCACGCGGCACCATCCTTCTTCGGCTTCTCGTCGTCCACGATCTCCGCGTCCACGACGTCATCGGCGCCGTCCGCCGACTGGGCCTGCTCGCCACCGGGGGCCGCGCCCTCGGCGCCACCCGCGGCCTGGGCGTCGGCGTACATGGCCTGGCCCAGCTTCTGGGAGACGGCCGCGACCTTCTCCGTCGCGGTGCGGATCTCGGCGGTGTCCTCGCCCTTGAGCTTTTCCTTCAGCTCGGTGACGGCTTCCTCGACCTCGGTCTTGATCTCGCCGGGGACCTTTTCCTCGTTGTCCTTGAGGAACTTCTCGGTCTGGTAGACGAGCTGCTCGGCCTGGTTGCGGGTCTCCGCGGCCTCGCGGCGCTTGGTGTCCTCGTCCGCGTACTGCTCCGCCTCCTGGCGCATGCGGTCGACCTCGTCCTTCGGCAGCGAGGAGCCGCCGGTGACGGTCATCTTCTGCTCCTTGCCCGTGCCCAGGTCCTTCGCGGTCACGTGCATGATGCCGTTGGCGTCGATGTCGAAGGAGACCTCGATCTGCGGGACACCGCGCGGGGCCGGCGGCAGACCCGTCAGCTCGAACATCCCGAGCTTCTTGTTGTACGCCGCGATCTCGCGCTCGCCCTGGTAGACCTGGATCTGCACGGACGGCTGGTTGTCCTCGGCGGTGGTGAAGATCTCGGACCGCTTGGTCGGGATCGTCGTGTTCCGCTCGATGAGCTTGGTCATGATGCCGCCCTTGGTCTCGATACCGAGGGACAGCGGGGTGACGTCCAGCAGGAGGACGTCCTTGACCTCACCCTTGAGGACACCGGCCTGGAGGGTGGCGCCGATGGCGACGACCTCGTCCGGGTTGACGCCCTTGTTGGCGTCCTTGCCGCCGGTCAGCTCCTTGACGAGCTCGGCGACGGCCGGCATACGGGTCGAGCCGCCGACCAGGACCACGTGGTCGATCTCGGACAGCTGGATGCCGGCGTCCTTGATGACGTTGTGGAACGGGGTCTTGCAGCGGTCCAGGAGGTCCGAGGTGAGCTGCTGGAACTGCGAGCGCGTGAGCTTCTCGTCCAGGTGCAGCGGGCCCTCGGCGGAGGCGGTGATGTAGGGAAGGTTGATCGTCGTCTCGGTGGAGGACGACAGCTCGATCTTCGCCTTCTCGGCGGCCTCGCGCAGACGCTGCAGCGCCATCTTGTCCTTGGCCAGGTCGACGCCGTGGCCGTTCTGGAACTGCTTGACCAGGTAGTCGACGACGCGCTGGTCCCAGTCGTCACCACCGAGGTGGTTGTCACCGTTGGTGGCCTTCACCTCGACGACGCCGTCGCCGATCTCCAGCAGCGAGACGTCGAAGGTGCCGCCACCGAGGTCGAAGACCAGAATGGTCTGGTCGTCCTTCTCCAGGCCGTACGCCAGGGCGGCCGCGGTGGGCTCGTTGACGATACGCAGGACGTTGAGGCCCGCGATCTCGCCGGCCTCCTTGGTGGCCTGGCGCTCGGAGTCGTTGAAGTAGGCCGGGACGGTGATGACCGCGTCCACGACCTTCTCGCCCAGGTACGACTCGGCGTCACGCTTGAGCTTCTGCAGGATGAAGGCACTCATCTGCTGCGGGTTGAAGCCCTTGTCGTCGATGTCGATCTTCCAGTCGGTGCCCATGTGGCGCTTGACCGACCGGATGGTCCTGTCGACGTTCGTGACCGCCTGGCGCTTGGCGACCTCGCCGACCAGCACCTCGCCGTTCTTGGCGAAGGCGACAACGGACGGCGTGGTCCTGGCGCCCTCGGCGTTGGTGATGACGGTGGGCTCACCGCCTTCGAGAACACTGACGACGGAGTTCGTCGTGCCCAGGTCGATGCCGACCGCACGTGCCATTTCAATTCCTCCAGCTGACTTGAGTGGAACAGGCTCAAGCGTGCAACACCGAAGGAAACCTGTCAACAGACCTGAGTCATGCGCACTCAACTTTTATGTCGCGCTTATCGTCACTGACCCTCAGTGAGGCCGCAGCGCCCCCTCAGGGGACCTACAGAGGGTTGCCTTGCGCGACGCAGATCACCGGCCGGGCGGCTTCATGGCGCCGGGGATACTGGGTAACCTCAGCCGCAGACTCAAAAAGTTACCGCTTAGTAGTCCCGCTCAGCTGTCTCTGTTTTCCGCTCTCGCAGGTTCGAGGAGCCCCCAATGCAACTCGCCGCGATCATCGTGTCGCTGGTCCTAATCGCGGTCGGCGTCGCGCTGTTCGGCCGTGCCATCCTGCAGATCTACAACTTCGTACGGCTAGGCCAGCCCGTACCGGCAGGCACCCGCACGGACGAACCCGCACAGCGCACCGTCACGGTCGCCAAGGAGTTCCTCGGCCACACCCGGATGAACCGCTGGGGCATCATCGGCGTGGCGCACTGGTTCGTGGCCGTGGGCTTCTTCTCGCTGCTGCTGACCATCGTCAACGCCATCGGCCAGCTCTTCAAAGCCGACTGGCTGCTGCCCGTCATCGGTGAGTGGGCGCCCTACAACGTCTTCGTCGAGTTCATCGGCACGATGACGGTCGTCGGCATCCTCGTCCTGATCGTCATCCGGCAGCTGAGCAGGCCGGGCGGCGCGGGCCGCAAGTCCCGCTTCGCCGGCTCCAACATCGGCCAGGCGTACTTCGTCGAGGCAGTCATCCTCATCGTCGGCGTCTGCATCTTCATGCTGCACGCGCTGGAGGGTGCCCAGCACCACGTGGACGCCTACGAGGCGTCGTTCTTCATCTCGTACCCGGTGATCTCGTGGCTGGAGGGCATGGACGTCTCGACGCTCCAGAACCTCACCTACTTCTTCGCCGGCCTGAAGATCGCGACATCCTTCATCTGGATGATCACGGTCGCGCTGAAGACGGACATGGGCGTCGCCTGGCACCGCTTCCTGGCCTTCCCCAACATCTGGTTCAAGCGCGAGGCCGACGGCGACGTCGCGCTCGGCGCGCTGCAGCCGATGACCAGCGCGGGCAAGCCGATCGACTTCGAGGACCCGGGCGAGGACGACCAGTTCGGCGTCTCGCAGGTCGAGCACTTCTCGTGGAAGGGCATCCTCGACTTCTCCACCTGCACCGAGTGCGGCCGCTGCCAGTCGCAGTGCCCCGCCTGGAACACCGGCAAGCCGCTGTCGCCCAAGCTGCTGATCATGGCGCTGCGCGACCACACGCACGCCAAGGCGCCGTACCTCCTGGCGGGCGGCGGCAAGGACGAGGAGGGCAACGAGAAGGCGAGCGCCGAGCAGCTCGCCGACGTGCCCGCCGCCGCCCTCGCCGAGGCCGAGCGCCCCCTGATCGGCACGCTGGAGGAGAACGGCGTCATCGACCCCGACGTGCTGTGGTCGTGCACCACCTGCGGCGCGTGCGTCGAGCAGTGCCCCGTCGACATCGAGCACATCGACCACATCGTCGACATGCGCCGCTACCAGGTCATGATCGAGTCCAGCTTCCCCAGCGAGGCCGGCACGATGCTCAAGAACCTGGAGAAGAAGGGCAACCCCTGGGGCCTGGCCAAGAAGCAGCGCCTGGCGTGGACCAAGGAGGTGGACTTCGAGATCCCGGTCGTCGGCCAGGACATCGAGGACCTCACCGAGGTCGAGTACCTCTACTGGGTCGGCTGCGCCGGCGCCCTGGAGGACCGCGCCAAGAAGACCACCAAGGCCTTCGCTGAGCTGCTGCACATCGCGGGCGTCAACTTCGCGATCATGGGCGGCGACGAGAAGTGCACCGGTGACTCGCCGCGCCGCCTGGGCAACGAATTCCTCTTCCAGCAGCTCGGCGCGGAGAACGTCGCCACGCTGAACGCGGCCTTCGGCGAGGATGACGAGGACGAGACGACCAAGAAGCCGAAGTCGTCGAAGAAGATCGTCGCGACCTGCCCGCACTGCTTCAACACCATCGCGAACGAGTACCCGCAGCTGGGCGGCGAGTACGAGGTCATCCACCACACGCAGCTGCTGCAGCACCTCGTCGACGAGGGCAAGCTCACCCCCGTCAACCCGGTCGAGGGTCTGATCACCTACCACGACCCCTGCTACCTGGGCCGCCACAACAAGGTCTACACACCGCCGCGCGAGATCATCGCCAAGGTGCCGGGCCTGCGCAACGAGGAGATGCACCGCCACAAGGAACGCGGCTTCTGCTGCGGCGCCGGCGGCGCGCGGATGTGGATGGAGGAGCGGATCGGCAAGCGCATCAACAATGAGCGCGTCGACGAAGCCCTCTCCCTCGACCCCGACATCGTCTCCACCGCCTGCCCCTTCTGCCTGGTCATGCTCACCGACTCCGTCAACGGCAAGAAGAACGACGGCAAGGCGAAGGAATCGGTCCAGGTCGTCGACGTCGCCCAGCTCCTGCTGGACTCCGTCAAGACGCCCGTGGACCCCGCGGGCGAAGCCGAGACCGAGGACGCGCCCGAGCCCGAGCCGGTGAAGTAACGGCCCACGCTCAGCACCACGGCCGGTCCCGCACTGCGCGGGGCCGGCCGTCGGCGTCTTTTGCGGGAGCGCGTTCAACTCGACACCGCGGACCGGCAGTTTGACGTACGCCTCGGCCCTTGCCGCCTGCGCACCGCCGACCACGGCAGCGCACATCCGGTCCTGCCGATGCGGACGCCCAGGTCCCGCCCGGTGCGGACCCGGCCCGCACCGGTCCTGACCGGCACCACCTGCGCCCCCGCGCCCCTCGGGGACCCCCTTAGGGGATGTCACAGGTCAGCAGCAAACCCCCACCCAGTGGCCGGCTCCGCCACCGAAGCCACCCAGACCAGGTACTTTCGATGACGTGGCTGGATTCAGGATGGGTCGCGGACGGGATGCCCGCCCCGCGCAGGACGGACAGCAGCAGGGGCAGCAGATGCCGTACGGGCAGCAAGGGCCGTACGGACAGCAGCCCCCGCCTCCGCACGGGCAGTGGCAGCAGACGCCGCAGCCGCAGCAGCACTACGGGGGCCGGCCGCAGACGCAGCCGCAGAGCCGCCCGCAGGCGCAGCACGGCGAGCCCGAGTACTTCGGGGACGGCGGCTACCAACCACCACAGTCGTTCGCGCCGTACACCAACGACAACAACCCGGGCCACACACAGCAGTTCAGCGTCGGGGAGGCCCCCGACGCCTACGGCCCGCAGGGCGGATACGACGACGGCCAGGACGGGCAGTACGCCGACGGCGGCGTCTACCGCGCCGGCCGGACGACGGCACCGACCGGCCCCCGGCTGCACTGGAAGCAGCTCCTGTCCGGCATGGTCCTGCGCCCCTCGGCCACGTTCTGGCAGATGCGTGACCACTCGGTGTGGGCCCCGGCACTGATCGTCAGCTTCGTCTACGGCCTGCTCGCGGTCTTCGGCTTCGACAAGGCCCGCGAGGACGTGCTCAACGCCACCCTCTCCAACAGCATCCCGTGGGTGCTGATGACCGGCGTGATGTTCGTCATCGGCAGCCTGATCCTGGGCACGGTCACCCACACCCTGGCCCGCCAGCTCGGCGGCGACGGCGCCTGGGCACCGACCATCGGCCTGTCGATGCTGATCATGACCGTCTCGGACGCGCCCCGGCTGCTGTTCGCGATGTTCCTCGGCGGCGACAGCACCCTGGTCCAGGTACTGGGCTGGCTGACCTGGCTGGCGACCGGCTTCCTGCTGACCACCATGGTCAACAAGTCGCACGACCTGCCCTGGCCCAAGGCTCTGGGCGCCTCCGCGATCCAGCTGGTGGCACTGCTGGCCCTGGTGAAGCTCGGCACCCTGTAGCCGTTCCGTATCGACCGGCCGTACGCCGAAGGGCCCCGCTCCGACCTGCGAGCGGGGCCCTTCGCCATGCCACGGCGCCTCTCCGGGAGGGGGGTCGCCGGCGACCGCACCACCTCGGACGAACCGCTGCGCCTCCGTCAGACGAACCGCTGCGCCGCCGAACCGTCGCACGCCCGCAGCCGCAGCGGATCCTTCGCCGCGTCCAGCGTCAGGCACAGCGCCGGGGCCGCGGCCGGCCGGAGCGTCTCGCCGGCCGCCCGGACGAACTGCTGATGGGCCGCGCCCGAGCAGTTCCACAGCACCAGTGCCGCCCCCGGCTCGTAGCGTCCGCCCGGCACGTCCAGACACCGGTCGTGCGTCAGCTCCACGTGCACCGACCGCTGCTGCGGGTCCAGCCACCAGCTCTGATGGCGCTCCCCGTTGCAGTCCCAGCCGACGACCGCCGTGCCGTTGCGGCTGGCGCCACCGGTCGCGTCCACGCAGCTGCCCGTCCCGGCGTTCTTCAGCGGCCGGTACACGTCGTCCCACGCGCCCGCGAACAGCTTCGGCTGCCCGGTGCTCGCCGGATCGGCGCAGGACGCCTCGCGCAGCCCCGACGTGTACAGCTGCGTCAGGCACGACGCGAAGGCGCCGTGGCCGCGCGCGTTGGGGTGGAAGGACTGGCGCACCGAGTTCGAGTCGGGCGGGAACGGGTTGGTGAGGTCCACGTACAGCCCGCGCGCCCAGGTCTCCTCCATGCACACCTCGTGGCCGTGGAAGAGCCGGGAGGCGTCGAGGTAGGTGGCGCCCGAGTCCCGCGCGGCCTTCCGCATGCCCTTCTCGAAGGCCGGCACGGCGCTGTTGCGTCCCCAGCCCGCGTCGGAGGTGTAGCCCGTGCACCCGCCCGGCAGCTTCCCCGGGAAGGACGGGTTGTCCTCCACGTCCGGACCGATGGGGCTGGGGTACGACATCACCACGAGCCGGTAGTCGCCGTCCGCGTACCCCGCGTCCCGCATCACCGTCCGCAGATCGCCGACCGTCTGCTCGACCTTGGGGACCAGCCCGTCGACCCGGGCCTGCCACCCGGGCCGGTACTTCGTCTCGCAGTTCCCCTGGAGCAGGAACCAGCGGGTGACGCAGTCCGTCATCACCGGACCGAACTGCAGGTCGTCGTTGGCCCCTGCCACCAGCAGGACCATCTTCAGCCGGGTGTTGCGGGCCGCGATGGCCAGGCTGTCGCTCTGCACCGGTTCATCGGCGTACTGCTTGCTGCCGCCGATCCGGATATTGCCGGTGTAGGCGCCCGAGCAGGCCGCGTTGTACGTCACATCGGCCGCGATCCCGGTCCGGTGGATGGCCGCGTCCGGGGACCGGTGGCACCAGTTGTCGGGCCCGTTCGTCCCCGGCTCGTACGTCCCGACGCCCTCGCCGGAGATCTCGCTGTCCCCCAGCGAGATCAACGAGGTCTTGCGCTCGCCGACCGGCCGCACCGCCGGATCGCCGTAGAGCTTCGCCGCCTCCCGCGCCCGCACCTTCTCCAACTCGGGCGGCAGCGGCTTCGCGGTCACCGCCGCGCCCGCCCCGGCGGCGGCCGGGACCGCGGCGGCTGATCCGGCGCCGCCCACCGCCCCGGTGAACGCCACCGTCAAGGCAGCCACCGCGGCCACCAACCCCGGCCGCGACCGGCGACCTCGCCGCCGCCACCGCCGCGCACCTGCCGGCAACTCACGTCTCGCACGCACCATTGGGCCTCCCCTCCGGTCTGCTGTTACCGCCGGTTTCTACTCGGAGGTAGCCACCGGCGGAACACCCGGAACGGGATTGGCCGAAAGGTGCGCAAGGAGAGGGGTCCGTCCGCCAACTGGCGTACGTAGAAGGGTTGCTGATGCTCCATCAGCACATCGGCCAAACCCGGGACGGGCAGGGGGCAGGCGGGTACCCCCAACCCGGGACGGGCAGGGGGCAGGCGGGTACCCCACACCTCCCACACCCAGGCAGCGCCTCAGGCGTCCAGCACCTGGTTCTCCCGACGCACGACCGGCGGCTCGACGCTCCACGGGAAGTTGATCCACTCGTCCGTGCGCTTCCACACGTACTCGCACTTCACCAGCGAATGCGGCTTCTCGTATATGACCGCGCTGCGCACCTCGGCGACCGTCCCCTGGCAGAAGTCGTGCACCAGCTTCAGCGTCTTGCCGGTGTCCGCGACGTCATCCGCGATCAGCACCTTCTTCTCGGAGAAGTCGATCACGTTGGGGACCGGCGCGAGCATCACCGGCATCTCCAGCGTCGTGCCGACGCCGGTGTAGAACTCCACATTCACCAGGTGGATGTTCTTGCAGTCCAGGGCGTACGCCAGACCACCCGCGACGAAGACACCGCCCCGGGCGATCGACAGCACGACGTCGGGCTCGTAGCCGTCGTCCGCGATCGCTTGCGCCAGCTCGCGGATCGCACCGCCGAAGCGCTCGTACGTCAGGTTCTCCCGCACGTCACTCACGTATCTCTCTCAGACCCTCGATGTCCACACGCCACCTACCGGCGCTTCCCCACACCTGCTCGTACTCACCGGACCCACAGAACGCACAGGGCCCATCGGGCTCTCGGGTCCGCCTGGTCCGCCGCATCCGTCAGACCTGCGTACGGTGAAAGTTCATGAAGGACCGGGACGGCGTCGGGCCGCGCTGCCCCTGGTAGCGGGAGCCGTAGTGCGCGGAGCCGTAGGAGTGCTCGGCCGGCGAGGTCAGCCGGAACATGCACAGCTGGCCGATCTTCATCCCCGGCCACAGCTTTATCGGCAGCGTCGCGACATTGCTCAGCTCCAGCGTCACGTGCCCGCTGAATCCCGGGTCGATGAACCCGGCGGTGGAGTGCGTCAGCAGTCCCAGGCGCCCCAGCGAGCTCTTGCCCTCGAGCCGGGAGGCCAGATCGTCCGGCAGCGTGATGACCTCGTACGTCGAGGCGAGCACGAACTCACCGGGGTGGAGGATGAACGCCTCGTCACCCTCCGGAACCACCTCGCGGGTCAGATCCAGCTGCTCCACCGCGGGATCGATGTGCGGGTAGCGGTGGTTCTCGAACACCCGGAAATAGCGGTCGAGCCGCACGTCAATGCTGGACGGCTGCACCATCGACTCGTCGTAGGGGTCGATGCGCACCCGACCTGCATCGATCTCGGCCCGGATGTCCTTGTCTGAGAGAAGCACGCAGATGAGGATACGCGTCCGGGCCGGGCCCCCACCGCACGGCGAGGGCCCGGCCCCACCAGGGGGATCCGGGCCCTCACTCACAGCCTTCTGCCGCTACCGCCTGCTACCGCCCCGCTCACTACCGCTTGGCATGCTCCACGGGCACCGAATGCCGCAGGCGCGCACAGCGCGGGCAGCGCAACAGCCGTCCGGGACCGAGCCGGTCGGTGGTCTGCATCGGGAACGAAGCGGTGCTGAACACATGCCCTTCGGCACAACGTACGACGGTGCGCTCCATCAAGTCCTTCTCCCAACTGCGTGGACAACAAAAGCCACATTAGGGGATGAACTGGGCGCCACTCCACGCGGCACTCCGAGGCCCCACCGTACGCCCCAACTCCCTTACCCCACACCCGCATCCCACCCCGCGAGCCCCGGCAACCACACCGGCCGCCGCCGGCCTCCACACCCACCTCAACACCCTCCGGGCACGCCAAATGCACCGCAGGACGGCCATGGGGTAGAGTGTGCGACGATGCTCCGCCCTCCATCGGAGGCGGCTCGCGCGGGTGTAGTTTAATGGTAGAACATGAGCTTCCCAAGCTCAGAGCGCGGGTTCGATTCCCGTCACCCGCTCCATAGTTGAGGCCCAGGTCGGAGACCTGGGCCTTGTTTGTTGTCTAGACCGCGCTAGGCGTCGCGCACCAGATCCGCACCAGAAGGCCCCTGGGCTGGCTTGCTGCGGGCGGCCCGCACGAGGTCGTCCAGCCCGCTCGCCACTTCCTGTTGCCGCTCAAGATCCGAATGCTGGTAGATGAGTGCCGCCTTCTCCGAGGACTGACCGGCACGGACCATCGTGTCTTTGAGGGTGGCGCCAGATCGGGTCGCCAGGGTGTGACCGGTGTGACGAAGGTCGTAGAAGCGAAAGCCCTCCGGCATGCCGACGAGCGCCCGGGCCTTGCGCCACTTCCGCCCGAAGGTGGACCGCCGGAACGGCTTGCCCTTCTCCCCCACGAACAGCAGTCCGGCCGGCCCCTTCTCCGCGTACCAGTCGAGGTGACGTCGGAGGTCGGTCCTGAGGAAGGCCGGCAGGACCACAAGCCGCTTGCCCGCGTCCGACTTGGTGTCCCCAGGGGCACGACGACCGGTCGTCAGCTCGGGGGCGGCCATGCGGACACGGACGGTCATCGCGTCCAGGTCCACGTCCTTGCGGCGCAGCTCAGCCTGTTCCTCCGGTCGCATGGGGCCGTACGCGCCGAGGAAGACCATCAGCCGCCAGCGAGGCCCGAGGGCGTTGGCGAGCGCGTCGACCTGAGCGACGGTGGCGATCTGACGTTCGGCGGACGACTCCTTGCCGGCGCCCCTGATGCGGCAGGGGTTGCGCCGGATCAGCTCGTCGTCGACCGCGGTTTCCATGATGGCCTTGAGCAGTCGGTAGGACTTGGCCACGGTCGTGGCGGCTCCGGTGGTCGACAGCCGTTCGGTTCGCCAGGTGCGGACGCGGGGCGCGGTGATCTCGTCCAGGTCCAGGCCCTCGAAGGTGGGCAGGATGTGCAGTCGCAGAAGTCGGCGGTAGAGCTCGTCCGTGGTGGCGGCGAGACCACGCTCATCCACCCACTGGAGTGCGTACTCCTTGAAGTTCACCGCTCCGGCATCCGGGTCCTGCCAGTTCCCGCGCGTGAGATCGGCCTCGATCTGTGAGAGCCAGACCTCGGCGTCCTTCTTTGTCTCGAAGGTCTCAGGTGCGCGGAACTCTTGGCCATCCGGCCCCTGGTAGCTCGCGGTCCAGCGGCCGGACCGGTACTGACGCACCGAGCCGAAGCGCCGTCGGGTGCCTTTCGCGTTCCCCATCAGGCGGCCCTCCCGAGACGTGAGCGGCGGCGGATGGGCTGAACGGTGTGCCCCTCGATGTACGCCGTCAGGGCGCTCTCCTTGATGCGTACGTGGCTGCCGACCTTGACGAAGGCGATTCGGCGCTCGGCGATGAGGCGGCGCGGGAAGCGTGCGGTGGTGCCGAGGCGTTCGGCGGCCTGGTCGACCGTGAGCAGGGAGTCGGTCACGATCGCTCTCCTTCCTTGGCAAGGACTTCCCGGGCGGTTTCGCGGTTGGTCTGAATGTCGTGGGCGATGGTGGCGGCCAGGGCGGCTTCACCGGGGGTGTGGCCATGGCCGGCGTACTGCCAGTCGGTCAGGACGAGGACGGTGTCCGGCTGCGTGGGTTCGAGGCCGAGGGCTTCGCGTTCCTGGGCGGCGCGGAAGTCGGCACGTGCCGCACGGAGCTCGCCGAGGGTGGTCGAGTAGCGGCGGGACTTGGAGGAGAAGTGGCCGCGGAAGCCGAGCATGTGGGCCCAGGCCCAGAGGCGGCGGTCCGGGTAGAGCGGGTCCAGGGTCTTGCATGCGGTGATCAGGCGGCGGGTGTGTTCGGGGATCTGGTGGCGGTCCAGCTCGGTGAGTTCGCCGATGCGGCGGTCCAGGCTGCCTGTGGTCTCGGCGGCCTTGGTCGCGTACTTCGCCACGTAGGAGGCCACCGCCTGTTCGGTGATGTCGGAGCCGTCGCCGAACGCCTTGACCGGCCGCACGTCCAGCTGCGTGCCCCAGCGGAAGGTCCGGGTGGGCTGGTCTCCGGCGGCCGGTGCCGTAACTGAGGTGTAGGAGTGCGTGGCTGCGGCGTGGATCGCATCGGTCAGGAGGTCGGCGCTGGCCCAGTAGGGCGGGGGTGTTCCGGGGCCGTCCCGTCCGTCGATGCGAATCACCGCATGAAAGTGGAGGGCGCCGCGTTTCTGGAACTCGGCGACCTTGCCGAAGGAGAGGCGGGCCGATTCCTTGAGGTCGCGTTGGGTGAGGCCGGCGCGGGCGGCCAGTTCGCGGCGGAGGCGGGTGGTGAAGCGCTGCCAGAGATCGCCGGCGTGGTTGTTGAACAGGACGGCGGCGGCGTAGTCGTACGTCTCGGGGTCGAGGGCGGTGCCGAGCGCCGGATCCTCCGTGGGGTGCTGTGTGCCGCAGCGGCAGATGCCTTGGTCGGGCCGGTTGTGGACGGGGCCGAAGGATGGCGCGGTGAGGGTGGCGAAGACGCGGGGATGGTCTCGGACGGTGGCGGGGATGTCGCGGTGGTCGTCTCCGGCCAGGCCGGCGCGGATGAGGCGGTAGGTGTCCCCGGCGTACGTCCAAGCGCAGGCGGGGCAGCGCGAGGCGCGGCGGTTGCCGCAGGCGAGACGGAGCCGGCCGCCGGGCTCGGACGCGG
The DNA here is from genome assembly GCF_043201875.1 of Streptomyces sp. NPDC048248. Taxonomy (NCBI): domain Bacteria; kingdom Bacillati; phylum Actinomycetota; class Actinomycetes; order Kitasatosporales; family Streptomycetaceae; genus Streptomyces; species Streptomyces sp. NPDC048248. Next base: position 423,037 of record NZ_JBICZL010000005.1, on the reverse strand, counting down.
TCGAGTAGCGGTGCAGGGTCTCGCCCGACGTGCGGTCCTTGGTGAGGGTCCAGCCGGTGAGGTGGATCGGGTTGGAGCAGCCGCCGGTGCGGTGGATCTGGTCTGCCCAGCGGTCGTAGTCGGGGGCCGAGGCCACCCTCAGCAGGTCGCCGAGGGTGGTTGGGTCGAGGAGCGTGTCAGGCAGTGGCGACCTCCCGCGTGTGCGGGTCTGGTCGGTCATGATGGGGCTTCCTTCCGGATCTGTGGTTCGGACAGGAGCACGGCTCCCGGGCGGCGGAGACTTGGCGGTTGAGGCCGCCCGGGGGCCGGTCAGTGGTGCGTGCGCTGGGAGGTGAGCAGCGAGCGGAGGACGACGGCGCAGACGGCGACGGATACGCCGGTGATGGCGACCGCGAGGAGCATCGAGACCAGGACGGTGCCGACGACCAGGACGACGGCTGTGCCGCCGCCGACGAGGGCGAGGGCCGTACCGGGCGTGAGTTGGGCGGCCGAGCGGGTCGAGGGCTGAGCGACCGGGGCGGGTGGAGGGGTGTGCCGCACGATGGTGGTCGGTTCGGCGACGGACGGGATGACGAGTCCGGTGGGCGTCGGGTTGGTCGGGATCTTGGGGCGGAACATGGTGGATCTCCCTTCCGTGGGCGTTACTTGACGGCGGTGTCGATGGCGGGGGCCAGGAGGCTGTCGGCGAGGAGGTAGCCGCCCAGCAGGAGTACGGCCACGAGCCACCAGGGCGGGCGGATGAGCTTGATGCCGAGGTATCCGACGGCGATCAGAGCGAGCCAGAGCGGGACGTCCATGGGTTCTCCTCAGTCGTTCAGCGGGCGGTGCAGCGGTGGGTGCGTGCGGCGAGTTGGGCGGCCGAGCGGCTGGAGAAGTCGGCGGACCAGCCGCAGCGGTCGGCGGTGCAGACGGCGGCGTGCTTGGTGCGGCCGTAGTGGTCGCGGTAGGTGCCGATCTGGACGGGGCCGAGTCGCATGACGGAGTGGAAGTGGTCGCGGGCGGGCATGGCGTTTCTCCTTGCTGGTCAGGTGAATTGGGCGGCGATGGAGTCGGCGAGCTGGGGCGGGACGCCGAGGCGGGCCCGCAGGGTGTCGGCGTCGATCGGGTCTCCGGTCCGGGCACGGTGCTCGTCGGCGACCTTGCGGGCCTGGGCGATGAGCGCGGCCGGGACGGGCGCTGGGGCGGGTGCCGACCGGGGCGGTTCGGTGGGCGGTTCAGCCGCGGGGAGTTCGGCGGCGTCCAGCTCGGGCGGACTGGTCAGAGGCTCAGCGGTTGCGACCGGAGCCGGTTCGGGAGTGGGAGCCGAGGTCACTTCGGCCGGCGGAGCCGGTTCGGTGGCTTCGGCCGCACCCTGCGTATGGGCCAGCAGAGTCTCGCCTAGGAAGGCGAGTGCGGGCCATCCGGCGATGCCGAAGCGGAGCCAGGCGGGCGGGTGTTGGAGGTCGAGGAATCCGGCGGTCGCGACGTTGGCGCCGAGTGAGGCCATCAGGGCGATCACGAACCAGCACCAGGCGAGGCGGGACGGGCCGTCGTTGCGGAGTCGCCGCCAGGCCGCGACCAGCAGCAGGTCCACGCTGATGGGGTAGGCCCACGCCTTCCAGCCGTCTTGTCCGGCAGCGGCGGCCAGGTCGTGGAGGTGGGCGAAGGAGAGCGCTCCGGCGATGACGGCTTGTACTAGGACGGCGTCCGGGCGGATGCGTCGCATGACTGTTCTCCTTCCGGGATTTCCGGGATCCGGCATGGCGGGGGTAGGGACCTGGCGCGTCGAGGTGGCGCCGACCTTGGAGCGGGAGGGTCAGGCAGTCGCGGTGGACGCCTTGGTGAGCCGTACGGCGCCGGAGGCCGACGGGGAGACGGCGGGCCGGAAGGCCGCGAGCGCGGGCAGGTCCGGCGTGCGGTCGGCGTACTTGCTGCAGAGGTTGACCGCTTCGCGCAGCGAGGTGTGCGGGGCGCGGATGCGAGACCAGCCGCCGGTCGAGTCACCGGCGACGGCGATACCGGGGGTGTCGGTGGGAATCTGGATGGCGGCCAGTACGGCGTCCGGGGAGATGTCGCCGAAGGCCATGTTGGCGCTGGTCTCGTCGTTGACGCGGTGCGCGGTTCGGCCGGTGAGCTGGGCCCGGAGCATGGTGATGCCGTTGCCGAGTTCGGAGCCGAAGCGTTGGCCGCAGATTTCCAGGTAGATGCCGGCGGCGCGGCCGAGCTGGGCGAGGCGGACGAGTGCGGTGATGATCCGGTCCCGTCGCTTCTCCTCCTCCTTCGAGGCGAAGAGCGCGAGTTCGGCCACCTCGTCCACCAGGACCACGACGGGCGTGGGACGCATGTCCTCGGCCAGATCCCAGATGTCGGCGGCGATCTCCGCGTCGGGGATGTTCACGCTGATGCGCTGTTGTTCTCGGATGAGTTGGTAGACGGACTCCATGTGTGAGACCAGGGCTTCGAGCAGATCGAGGGCGGTGTCCTGGTTGTCGGCGAGGGCGGAGAAGCGGCGAGCGAGCGGGAACAGCTCGACGCCTTGCTTGCAGTCGATGCCGACGAGCGCGACGTCTTGAGCGGCGAGGCCGGCGACAAGGTTGCGCTGGTAGACGGACTTGCCCGACTCGGTGGCCCCGAGCGTGAGCCCGTGCGGGACAGCCCGGTAATCGCGGTAGTGGACCGCTCCGTCCTCGCGCAGTGCGACGGGTATGCGCATCGGAGCGCGGTCGATCTTGGCGGGCATCTGCACGCGCTTGAGCACGTCGTAGCCCGTCATCCGCAGTTCGACGACGCCGGAGCGGATCTCCCGGGCGGTGACGCCGTACATCCCGAAGGAGTGCCGCAGCCGGTCGGTAGTAGCGGAGACATCGAACGCGTCCTGGCCGGGGCGGAGTTTGAGCCGTAGGACCAGCCCGGTGCGGGTCGGCCGGAGGCGCAGGATGCGCGGGGCGCGCGGCCCGGGGGTCGGACGGTTGGACATCCGGGAGAGTGCGAGCCGCCAGCGCGAGGGCGGGACCGTCAGGCCGCAGGCGTCCATGCCCGAGGCGTACCGGACAGAGACCCGCAGCGCGGCGAAGGTGACCCCGAAGGTCATCCAGTACCAGGCGGGGCGCCGCCACCGCAGTACGAGAGCGGTGGCGACGACCAGCAGCAGTACGACCGAGAGGCGGGCCATGATCAGGCCGCCTCAGCCTGCGAACCACCTGCAGCGAGGGAGGTGACCGCCACGGCGCGGAACGCGATGCCGTGCCGCTTCTGCCCGTTGAACTCGTTCTCCCACGGCCGGGCGATCAGGCCGGTCAGAGCCACCGGCGTGCCCATGCCCAGCTCATCCGAGATCCCGCTCTCGGGAACGGTGACGGACAGGATCTCCACCGCATCGTTGGCGGCGAACATCACGTCCACGGTCATCAGCTTCGCCCCGGTCTCGACGTCCAGGGCGACCTCACCGGTACGGCGGTCCTTGATCTTGGTCTGCGGCTGCTTCGCGACCATCACGGTCGCGGCGGAGGTGTCGACGGGAATCTGACGCACTACGGATCACTCCTATATAGATGCTGGACTCCGTCACTCATGTACATGAGTGACATGAAGAAGAGTGTCTGACTCCTGTACATGAGTCAACCCGCCGCGACAAAGAAGTCGGGGCGGGTTGAGGAGAGTTGAGCGGGCGTCAGTCCGTGGCGGGGATGCGGTAGCTGAAAACGAACTGGTCAGCAGCCATGAGGGTGTCGCAGACCTCCACCACGCGGCCCTCCGTCGTCAGCGCCTCACGGACGAGATGCACGACGGCAGCACCCGGGCTGAGCGCCAGCTCGGACGCTTCGGCCTTGGTCGCCGACCGGGCCTGCAAGGTCTCGACGAACTCGGCGAACTCATGCCCGTGGTCTTCGAGTCGGGCGTAGATGCCGCCACCGCCGGGGTTCTCGGCGAACAGCTCGGGGATGTCCTTCACGACGTCCCACGGCAGGTACGAGCTGGCCGTCTCGACCGGAGTGCCGTTACGGAAGTACAGCCGGCGGCGGACGAGGACCTGAGTGCCGAGCTCGACCCCGAGGCGATCGGCCACGTCCTCCGGGACCTCCATGGGGCCGATGTACAGCACGCTGACCTTGGCCGTGGCACCCGACTGCGCGGACTCCGCCAGATACGCAGCCTTGCCACCCTGCCGGTGCGAGCGTCGGAAGCGGTCGGAGGAACGGTGCCGTACCGGCGGTCGGTCCTTCACGATCGAGCCCTTGCCGTGGCGGGTCTCCACCAGGCCGCTCGCACGAACCTCCACCATCGCCTTACGGATCGTGCCGCCCGAAACGCCGTAGCGCTCGACCAGCTCGGATTCACTCGGCACCATCTCGCCGGGCTTGAGGACCCCAGCCCTGATCTGCTGCACGATGTCGTCGGCGATCTGCACGTATCGAGGTACGGCCCTGCCCCCTCCTACCGCGGTTCCCATAGCTCTCCCCATCCTCCTATGCTCATGTACATGAGTAACAGCGCCTCGGAAGCCCAGTCAACGCCACTGCATTCCGTGTCCGTGGCCGGAGTGGTGGTCCGCGAGGACGGCAAGCTTCTGACGATTCGGCGGGCCGACAACGGCGCTTGGGAACTCCCGGGCGGGGTGCTCGAACTCGAAGAGACCCCGGAGGCCGGCGTACAGCGCGAGGTCTGGGAAGAGACGGGCATCCACGTCGAGGTGGACGAGCTCACCGGCGTCTACAAGAACACGACACGAGGCATCGTGGCCCTGGTCTTCCGCTGCAAGCCGGTCGGCGGCGAGGAACGCACCTCAAGCGAGTCCACGGCGGTCACCTGGCTCACGCCCGACGAGGTAGCGGAGTGCATGCCCGAAGTATTCGCGATCCGGCTCCTGGACGCCCTCGATGGCGCAGGACCTCACGTGCGAAGCCATGACGGCAAGCGGCTGACGCCGACGCGATAGAACTTTCTCTACTTCATCAAGGCGGCTCGCTCCGCTCCCCGCGCGCGGCCCGGCTCCCGGCCGGGCCTGCGCTCCTGTCTCCGCCCCGCTCCAGCCCGGCCGGCGCCCGTGCCGCGCACTGAGCAATCAGCTGCCGGAGGTCAGAGAAGGGGTACGTCGCGGCTGGGGCGGTCGGCTCCACGGCTTTAGGCAGCCACTTTGGGGCGAGCCTCTAAGATCATGGCCCCAACGTCGTGCTTTACCGGGCAGGTCCACAGACTGCCCGACGCGCCATCAGCTTACGAGGCCATGATCACTCGCCCCAAATCAGCTCCAGCCCAAAGCCGCTCCGCCGACCTTCGGTGAGGTCACTTGACGAGATAGTCCTCGCTGGCCAAATACCGGTTCCAGGAGTCGACGAAGTGCGACGAGAAATCGCTCACACTAGCCACATAATATTCAATCTCTCTGATGGACCTCCCCGCCTGCTGGAAAATCTCGTGATACGGAAGATTGCCGTGAGCTAGGTCGTTTCTAGCCATGGCCATCTTCTGAAGAGAACCCGGCCAACCAGGATTAGGGAAAGGGTCTCCAGGGAGCTGATATATCTTCCATAGGCGATAGAAGTGCTCAGGCTTTAGCGTCTTCCCGTCCAATGGCGGTTGAGGGTGACTTTTCTCAATGGGAAACTTCGCAACCTCACTGCACGATTCCAGCGTCGTCGTAAATGATCGACGCTCCCACATTTTTGTCTGGTCCTGGAGCGATCGCAAGCTCTCGAATGCCGTATGGGCAACGACTTGACGCATGCTGGGAATCAGCTGGAGCGTCTGAATGCCAGCAGCATTCAGCTCCTCATGCGTGCGCTGCACGCTAGTCTTGATGAGTGACTCAAGCTCGGCCATAGTGCAAACAATGGCGAGCGCTCGGGCGTCTCTGCTAGCAGAGGACCAAACCTTGCTATCCGTTTGGGAAGTTTGAGTAAAGGCCAGAAATACCTTCAGCTCACCAGTGCGCTTCAGGAAGCGCCCTAGATGGTCGAGGATTTCTTTCCTCAATCCATCATGCTTGACCACTGAAGAGTTCCTTCGCCCGAGTCAGCCTGCGTTCCAACATTGAGCGACTATTACTGCCACCACCACTCGAATTGCGCAGCTCGGCGTCCTCGATCCAGTCTCCTTCAGGCACAACAGGCTGTTGCCCAGATTTGAAGATGTCGGCGACCCCCACAAGACACGCTTCAAACTGCACCAGCGGTGTCGTGGTGGTGCCCGAGCGCAGATAAGGCCCCCCACAAACTTCATGCAAGAAAGCCGCAGATTTCTCGAAGACCTCCCGCTCCTGAACGTAGTCGAAGCTCTTCTGCGAAGCACCCATCACCGTGTTCAGGAAGCGCTCAACCTTGCCATCGAAGACGTCACGATGGTTCTTGTAGGCAAAGAATTTCAGGACCTGCTCCGCCTGCGTACCATCTTCCTGACTTCCTTGCTTGAGTTTGAGGAGTGCATCGAAGTCAGAATTCTGTGCGAGCTCTTCAATGAATACGTTAAACTCACCTCGATAAACGCAGGCACGCACCTCCTGAGGTGTCAGTCGAATGCCACCACGATTGAGGCGTTCGAAAACGTCGAAGCGCACTTCCAGATTACTTTTATCAGTGAGGGCTACCATCTGCAAGGGCTGTCGCCCAAAGAACACCTTAAGGTTCTTCGGGAGCGTAGAATAGGTGACACCGTTCAACTGGGTCAGCTTTTCCAAGCCAGTCAAAACCAGTGGGGTTTTCCTGTTCACCCGCGCTGCTTCGTCAGCATCGGACGATAGAAAGTGAGCGAGAGACGACAGCCGCTGAAGCCCGTCGACAACTTCCCACTGGAATCCCACATTTGTGGCAACGAAGATGGGTGGAACCGGCAGCCCAAGGAAGACGGACTCGATGAATAGCGATGAAGCCTGAGCGTTCCACCGAAACATGCGCTGGTAAGCGGGAGCCACATTGAGCTCCTCTTCAGACATCATGCGCACTAGCTCACGGACAGAAAAATCATGAGAGGCGACGTCTACTTTTCGACGCTCCTCATCCAACTGTGCCAGAAAGGCATCTGCGAGTTCCTCAGGCATTCTTACCCCACCCTTTGGGTTACTTGTGATGCTATGCCTTGCAGAGCGTGACGACGGTTTCCGCCACTTCTGACTTCTTGTACTTCCGAGCAGCCTTATTCAATGAGGTCAGAGTTCGCCGCACGGGGTAGGGGTCCGAGCCACTGAAGGTCCAGCCCCGCAGTACGGCTTCCTCGATACACATGTCTGCCAGTCTTACCGGGACGTCTTTGTAGTACGAATCCTGAACGACGAGATGCAGAAGCCCCCCACGCTTAGCCACTCGGGTTACTTCATCCAAACCCTGCAAAAGGTCGCGCAGGTACTGGACCGCCTGTTTCCGATAATAGCCACTGGATGCTTTACTTGCGTGACTCGAGATCTCGGAAATCAAGGACTGGGCAATGGAGCCCATCTCAAAGTCAATCGGCGCATCGCCCCTAATGAGGGTAGTTCCCATCAGTGCCGATCGCAGTGAGCGGTCTTTCGAAATGTCAACGCCCAGCAAGGCTAGCTCACGGGTGTAAGCGACGGCATAATCGATTCGGGTCAAGTAGGGCGGTGACGTCAATACCAAGTCGATCGACTCTGCCGGCAAAGGGAGAGCGCTGCTATTAGCTGTGGCGAGCTGAAACTTGCCTTTCGCCACTGCGGGTGACTCGCGAATTCGGGATGCGAGAAATTCCTGCTCACAGCTAATAGCGGAGTCAAAATCTGATGCGCCTATCGAGATAAGCTCACCTTCCGACTTTGCCCTCTTTACCCACGTTGGGTTGCTTCCTTCGAAACTCCTCGTCAAAGCTCGTACAGTACGAAACAGCGCCACGTATGACAATGAAGCTTCACCAGAAGGCAAGGATGGAAGATGATTCGCCCACTCTCTGATGCGAGAGATAGATTTCTGATCGAACCACGCTGCCAGTGGGTCATCCTTCGCCGATGTCCCGCTTTTCGGGACAGTTGCAGGGGAAGTCAGGCAAGGGCTCTGTTCATATGAAGAAAGACGCAGACGCGCCACGATATTTGCCACAGGATTTCGGTCAACGCCGATCGCCTCATAGCCCTCATGCTGCGCAGCCAGGGTAGTGGTTCCACTACCGTTCCACGGGTCCAGAACGACCGCACCGGCCGGCAACTGCTGCGAGGCAACGAGAGAGCGCGCCCAGTCATAAGAGAACCCGGCGTAGTAAGGAAAAACGTCAGCCAGACCAGACGTATCTTCTGTCGGCCTCTTTGGCGACAGCGCTGATCGCCCTCGGCTACGGTCAAGGGCAGCCACGCCGGGCAACTCCGGCTGAGCGGCGCGTTGGCTGGTAGCGGTCGCGATCTTCTTCACTGTCCCTCGATGGAGTTCGGCTGACGCGATCAAGATACTAGCGTAGTCAGGCGCATATACCACAGCTGGACTTAGTACCGCAATTACACGTTGCAGCACCTCGTCACCGTGGCTGAGGGGGAGGTGCAGCTCCGACACCGCGAACCCCCGACGCCGCGGTCCTTCGGGCGCAGGCGGACCCTGAACCTTCGAGTGCAAGGTCGTCCAAGAGTGCATGCAATATTGGTTGAAAAGTGACGTACTGACCAACCCGAAGGTCCTCCGGATAAGCGGACCACTCGTGGACGGATGGATTGCCTCAGGCTGGCTGCGGACGGCTGACCAGGAGGGACATCGCCAGGGGCACGGCCCTCCGGAGCCGTTACCCGACCGCACCTTCCGTTGGCTCCCTGCCGATCACCCATACATGGATGAGGCCGCGATCCGCCGAGTAGGGTCACAGCCCGCTATGGGGGAGGGAACGTTGGACCTCAGCGAGGTTGAGAAGGCCATTGACAATGGCTAAGGCTATGCGGCCATCAGCGTCAAGACGCTTCGTAACGCTGTGGGCAGCCCGAGCGAAGAAGAACGTCGTAGCCGAGATCTCTGCTGGCCTCCGGGCAGCTGGTTTCGGTCATGCACCATTTGAGATACCGAAGCGCCAAGATCGGATGGTTCTCGTATACCGCCTCGGCACTGGCAGGGGTGCTGCGCTGATGGCAATGGTGGAAGCAGCCCACGGTGATGGCGAGCAAGCGAACAGCGCCGCGTGGCTCCTAAGCACCATGCTGCCGTTGCTCGACGACCGGTAGGACCTCGCGCATCTTCTGATATCCACGGCTGACATCAACGAGGCCAGAGAGCGGCACACTCGCCCCTGGGCAACCCGTCGTACGAGCCAACGACGGCACTCGGGGAAGTCGAGCATCGCCCGCGAGCTTCTGGGCATCCTGGACGACGGCGTCTTCTTCCACATGGCGGTCGACGGCTTCAACGCGATGCGCAGCAAGCGGGAGCTCGGGGCGGAGGAGCTCGAGGCTGCGCTGCGGCGGACCAGGATGGGCTTTCACCGCTCGATCGCGGCCATGACCAAGGCGGGCAACGACATCGTGGTCGACCATGTGCTGAGCGAGCCTTGGCGGCTGCTCGACTGCCTGACGGTACTGCGGCCCGAGGGCGTGCTGTTCGTCGGCGTCCGCTGTCCGCTGAACGAACTGGCCCGCCGCGAGCTGGCCCGGGGTGACCGCCCATCGGGCCTTGCGGCGCACCAGTACGACCTAGTCCACGGCCACGGCGACTACGACCTGGAATGCGATGCCACAGCACGGCAAGCCCACACGAATGCGCCCAGCGGATCAAGAAGTACCTCCCGCACCGCACCAGCCCCACCGCCTTCACCCGCCACCGGCGACGCTACCTGACGGACGGCCAGGAACCGTTGGCGGTGTGAGCACGCCTGCTCGGCCGTTTCGGTCTCCTCGTGGCCAGGTACCGGAGCCCCGAACCTGATCCGCATGCGCAAGAGCCTGCGCGCGAAGATCTACATCTACGGCTGGAGTACTAGGCTCAGGCGCCCAATCGAAGAACAGTGGCTGCTGTCTCTGGGTCGCAGAAGAGGAGCCCCAGAAACTGCGGCTCCCCTGCCGCTACTTAGGTCGCTGTTAGTCGACGGCCGTCGCTGGCAGTTGAGGCACCTTGTCGCCCCCCTCGCCCGCGGGAGGATCTGTTGGCGGTAGACGGTGACCGCGGCTGATCGCTACCCGGCGCACGTCGCGCAATGCGCCGGCCAGGTCCATCACCAGCAGTCGTAGCTCGTTCGGCCGGTTCCGCCAGTCACTGAGCACCTCGCTCGCGTGCTTCCCGAGCTCGGCTGCGGCTTCCAGTTGCAGCGCTTCGGTGGTGTCAGCCAGACGGGACAGGTAGCTGCCGCTGTTCTCGGTGCTCAGATAGCAAGGCTGACCGTCCGACCCCGACCACGGGAGGAGCCGCAGCTCATTGTTCTGGATCGTCATTTTCCGCTCGTCCCCTCATGGGTCACGTGGTTGGTGATGAAGAGTGCGTCGGTTCGGTCGCCTGGGAGCACCAGGAGCGCGGCCTCGACCACGCGGCCCGTGCGATCGGCTGCCACGCGCGTGATTGCGAGCACTGCCAAGGCTGAGCTGATGCGAAGGGCCGTCGCCTTCTCTGGAGTCGGAGGGCGAGCGGTGACTCGTTCTCGGACCTCGGCCAGCGGCGGGCGGAGCTCTGCCAGCTTCGCCTCAACGCCCTCGTAGCAGCGCGATTCGGCAGGAACGTCGGCCGGCGCGAGCTCGTGAGGTACATAGATACGAGCGAGGCTGTGCGGCGACTTGCCCTGGTGGCTGAGGCAGAGGAATTCGGTGATTGGACTGCTTGCCGATACGCCCAGCAGGCTGATCAGTTGACCGTGCGCCTGGATCCGGCCCGACGAGATCTTGTCTCGGATGTCATCGGCGATGACATGGCGTCGAGAGGGCATGGGGCGCATCACCACCTTCTCAGCGTTCGTAGGGCTACGAGCCGAGTCCGGGAGTGCATGGTGAGCAGCTCACCCGACTCGAACCACAGGCGCTTTGCCCCGCCGGGAAGCTGGAGAAGGTCGGTGACGCGGCACGGGTGACCACCGATCTGGATGACGTCGCCGCGCTGCACGCTGGCAGATGTGATCTCGACAGGGGCGATCGCTGCACCGCTCTGCGCCCGGCCCGTCACTGGAGGCCGTCCGTTCGGACAGGGGCCTCAACCACCGCGTGGCAGGAGCAACTGCACGCCTCGTAGACCACAGGGATGCCGATCGGTGCAGCCGCGGGCGAGGAGTGCGCGCACTCGCCGTGGCTACCGATCCGGCAGGCGGTCGACTGGTAGATAGCGGCCTTCAGGTGGGGCAGGCACACGAGGCTGTTGACGAGGCGGCATCAAAGGGCCTCCGCCGTCGCGGACCAGTTGTGCGCCGAGGGGCCGCAGGGCGCGCCCGCCGGTCGGAGGGGCATCGGGGAATGGTGGCGCCGGCTCCTCGGGGCGCACCGCTCCTCGGTCTGCGAGACGGTGTGGCAGATAGGGTTGAACACGCTGATCAGCTCCTATCGCTGATTGCCAGGCCCCCGGACGTCGCCCGTCGCGGGGGCCGCTGTGCGTACGGCGGCCCATAAGGTGCGGCCGTTCAAGCTGTTGGCGAGGAGCCCGAATCGGTCGGCCTCCGCCACTACTTCCAGGACCTCCCGCCATGACTCGGCGGAGAGCGAGTCCGGTACCTCCGCTTCGATTGACGTGAGTTGGGCGTGCTGTTCCACCCGTGGGGTGAGTCCGACGGCGGACAGCCGGGCTGCGATGCCTTCGGCTCTGGGTTCCGAAGCGGGCACAAGGCAGCCTCCGTCGTCGAGCGATCACCTGGAGTAAAGCTAGTTAACTAGATTAGAGCTAGTGGACTAGATTTTCCATATGCCTGAGCAGCCGCCGTATATCCGCATCGCTGACGAGCTCCGGCGACGGGTCGCGGAGCATGAGTGGACGCCGGGAGACCGGCTCCCGTCGCGCGCCCAGATCGCCCAGGAATGCGGCGTCGGTGAGAACGTCGTTCGTCGCGCTCAGGAGCTGCTGATCTCTCAGGGAGTGCTGGAGGGTCGCGCAGGGTCCGGCACGTACGTCGCTGCTCCTCGCCAGCGCGTGCGCGTGGTTCGTTCCTCGGCACGCGAGCAGCCCAGCGGCAGCCCGTTCCGCGCGGACATGAAGGCCGTGGGGAAGCTGGGCGATTGGGAGAGCCGGACCGAGGCGAAGGTGCCGGCACCGGCTGAGATCGCGTCGCGGCTCGGTATCGACGAGGGCGACTTGTGCGTCCGCACCGTGTACGAGTTCCTCGCCGACGGGAAGCCGGTGCAGCTGTCGACGAGCTGGGAGCCGTACGACCTCACCGCCGGCACGCTCATCGTCCTCCCGGAAGGCGGGCCGCACGCCGGGGCAGGCGTCGTGAACCGCATGGCCGAGATCGGCATCACGGTCAGCCACGCAGTCGAGCAGCCGGAGCCGCGGCAAGCGAATGCCGAGGAGGCATCACTCCTCGGCATCCAGAAGGCCGGCCTCGTCACGCACATCCGGCGGACGTACTACAGCGACGAGGGGCGGCCGGTCGAGACCGCGGACATCGTCGTACCCGCCGCGCTATGCGAGATCGTCTACGAGATCCCCATCGGGCGTTAGCGGGACCGGGCGCTCGCAGTGGCGATTTGGCCGCACGACTAGCGCACCAGAAGTGCACCAGTCGCAGCGGAGAACCGCGGTCAATGGCGGTTCGATCCGAGGGTTTCTCGGCAGTGCCCCGTCGAGCCGTTTCACCTGGTCAGCGCCCATAAGTGCGCCAAACCGCCCGTGATTCCCAAGCTCAGAGCGCGGGTTCGATTCCCGTCACCCGCTCCATAGTTGAGGCCCAGGTCATGGACCCGGGCCTTTCTTGTTGTCCGCGCCGGTTCAGGGGTTTCGCACCCGGATCCGCACCAGAGGGCTTCTGATGCGCCTTCTCGCGGGCGGCTCGTGGCAAGGTCGCCCGGCCCGTTCGCTGCTTCCTGTTGGCGCTCAGGATTCGAACCGCTGTTTCGGCGCAGTGCGTCCGCGCGCTCATACCTCGCTGTTAAGCTCCGTCTCCCGCCTCGGTCGAGGTGGTTGAGGGGCCCCACACCCACGGACTGGTTTCGTCGAGCCGCAGCGGCGGGTCGGGTGTTCTGGGAGGCCTCTTTGAGACGTCATGTCGTTCTGTCCGTCCGCAGGCTGCGCCGCCGGGGTGTCGCCCTGGCCGCTGTGGTGGCCGTCGTTGCGGGGGGCACGACGGTGAGCGGTGCGAGTGCCGTCGATTCGCCGTTGCCACTGCGGACGGACGAGGTCTGGGGCATCGACTTCGCGGGTGGCACGCTGAGCACCGTGGAACGCAGTGCGTCCGGCGACGGTTACGTGATGACGCGGAAGATCGCACCGGACGGATCCACGGCGTCCGCCCGGGTGCCCATGGCGTACGCGGACCGGTACGCCGACGGGGACCACATCAAGCGGGTGCCGTGCGATGCGGGCTCCTGTGTTCCGCTCGTCGGCTCCGGCACGGGCGGCGTCGGAGTGGTTTTCGTGGACGACGGGCAGGAACGGGTCCAGGTCAGGACCGGGCCCGACGCCCTGCAAAGCTTCGGTGAACCCGCCGTCACCGGGGCGCGGTTGGTGGACATGACCGGCCGCTACGTCGCGTACGAGGCGCAGTCGACCGGCAAGCTGTACGTCGACGATGTCGAGAAGTACCGCTCGACCGATGTGCGGATGACCCGTTCGCGTTCCGCGGCCTCCGTGTGGGGCACCCAGTTGTGGAGTGCGGGCACCACCGCGGGCGCCGTCACCGTGACGGACCTCGAACAGAAGAAGGTCGTCGAGACCCTTGCCACGGGCGCGCCCTGCGCGATCAAGGAGCTCCAGGCCGTGGGGCGCTGGGTGTACTGGAGCTGCGGCTCGGCAGGCGCGGCGGGCGTCTACGACCGCACGGCGAAGAAGAGCTTCGCGGTCCCGTCCGGGCCCGCCATGGCCGGCGACGGTTACCTCGTGCGCCATGACAGGACCGCGGGCAAGCTGCTGCTCACCGACTTCCACACCGGAGCGAGCGCCGCGCCCCGGGTAATCGCGGAGCTGCCGGCCGGCACCACCGCCGACCAGCGCAGGCTGACCTGGGCGGTCGACAAGTTCGGTGGGGACATCGCCTACGTCAGCCCCGAAGCGGCCGTGCACGTCGTGCCCAGCGGGGTCCCTTCGCAGCCGCTGGCGAAGATCGAGTCCGAGGTGGATGACGAGGCCATGGACGTCGAAGACTCCCCGTGGGCCGCCACATGGCAGTTCAGCAAGCCGGTGACGTGGACCTTCACGGTCAAGGACGAGGCGGGCCGGACGGTGCGCAGGCTTGCGGGAAGCGCGAGCACGGAGGCGGACGTCCTTTGGGACGGGAGGACCGACGCGGGGACGTACGCCTACAACGGGATGTACAGCTGGGCGCTGACCGCAACGGCTTCCGAGGGGCCGGGCACGTACGGCGCCGGCGGGAAGGTCGGGATGAGTGGTGGCCGCCAGGGACACCACGATCAGGGCGGCCACCGCTACGGCGAACTCGTCACGCTCAACGCGTCGGGTGGCCTGACCCTGCACTTCACGGAGGGCAAGGGTGTCCTCAACTGGAAGCGTTCCGGCTCCGGTTGGCCGGCCGGTTCGACGGCCGTTCCGTTCGGTGACATGGGCAGCGACCGCTGTGCCGAGATGCTCGTACGGATGCCGGGCGGGGAACTGCGCCGGTACGCGGGGAAGTGCGGCAGCGCCTACACACCGGCCGGCAGTCACGCATCGCTGGGGACCGGGTGGAACGCGTACAACGTACTGACCGCTCCCGGTGACCTGACCGGGGACGGCCGCACCGATCTGCTCGCCCGCAAGGCATCGACCGGCGACCTCTACCTCTTCGCCAACAACGGGAACGGCACACTGGCGAGCGGACGGAAGATCCGCTCGGCGTGGACGTCCTACTCGCACATCGTGGGCGTCGGTGATCTCAACGGGGACGGCTTCGGTGACGTCCTGGCCCGTTCGAAGACCGGCACGCTGTACCGGTACGACGGCACGGGAAGCGGCACGCTCCGGGACCGGGTGACGGTGTTCAGCGACTGGGGCCTGTCGTACAACGCGATCGTGGGCGTCGGCGACCTCACCTCTGACGGCAGGAACGACCTGGTCGTACGGGACACGGCCGGGAACCTCTACCGCAACGACGGCAAGGGCAACGGCTCCTTCACGTCCCGGACGAGGATCGCGACGGGCTGGCAGGGATACAAGGGCGTTTTCTGAGCCCGCCCCGCGTCTCCCTTCGCGCCGGTCAGCGTCCGCCGAGGGACCCCGCCCAGTGCTTCAGGCTCGTGTACCAGTGGCCGATCTGGTGTCGCATGCTCCCGCCGCCGGTCACCCAGTCGTGCAGCGGCGGGATGCTCCAGACGGCCAGACCCGCGAGGACGATCAGCACGACGAGTGCGAGCGATGCCTTGAGGAGGATGCGGCGGCGGGGGCGGTCGGCCTTCCCGGTACGTGCCGACGGACTTCGCGGATCAGCCGCGGCCTCGCGAGCCGGCTGGGCTGCTCCGCAGTGCGGGCACTTCGGCGGGCGGCCGGAGGAGGGGGCTTCCGCCGCGTCCTCGTCGCGCTCCTGCGGACGGCTCTCACGCGGCTCCGCCACGGCGCCTGCCCCGCCTGCCGTTGCGTCTCCGCCATGGGGCGCCCCGGTGACGACGGTGTCCGTACGCAGAGGCTGCATCGGGGCGCGAAGGAGGGTGGGCTGCGGGTCCGGGGGCAGGAGCGCGGCGGGATCGGCTGCCGACTCGGGCAGCAGGGCCGGTTCGTCGGTCTCCTCGGTGATCGCGCGCAGGGCACGGGCGAGGCTTGCGGCGCTGGGGCGTTCGAGGGGGTCCTTGCGCAGGCAGTGCTCGACGACGGTCCAGACGGGCTGGGGAAATCCCGCGGGGCGCTCGGGCTCCTCGCTCTGGTGGCGGTGGAGTATTTCCAGTGCGGTGCCGCCCTGGAATGGGGCCTGTCCCGCGATCAGTTCGTAAAGCAGGATTCCGGCGCTGTAGATGTCGACGGCGGAGGTCGGCTGGTGTCCCAGCGCGGACTCGGGTGCGATGTAGGAGGGTGTTCCGACGAATTCGTGGGTGCGGGTGAGACCGGGGGCGTCGGCCAGCCGAGCGATGCCGAAGTCCGTGAGCATCGGCCGTATGTCACCGGCGTCGTCCGCATCGGTGTCGGCGAGCATGATGTTCGCGGGCTTGAGGTCGCGGTGCAGGACGCCGTCGGCGTGGCTGGCGGCCAGGGCGTCCGCGATCCGTTCGGTGAGCCGGACCGCTCCGAGCGGTTCCATGGGGCCTTGTTCCCGCAGGTATCGGTGCAGGTCGGGGCCGTCGATGAAGTCCATGACCAGCGCGAGC
The DNA here is from genome assembly GCF_043201875.1 of Streptomyces sp. NPDC048248. Classification (NCBI taxonomy): domain Bacteria; kingdom Bacillati; phylum Actinomycetota; class Actinomycetes; order Kitasatosporales; family Streptomycetaceae; genus Streptomyces; species Streptomyces sp. NPDC048248. The sequence continues at coordinate 406,734 of NZ_JBICZL010000005.1, read as the reverse complement.
AGGTCGCCTTCGACGACCAGGTCGCGGGTACGCACGATGTTGGCGTGGGTGAGGCGGCGGAGCGCGGAGTGTTCCTGGAGGAAGCGCAGCACCACGTCGGGGTCGCCGGCCAGCTCTTCCCTGAGCACCTTGATCGCGACGGTGGCGCCCGGCGCTTCGGTGTCGCTCGGCGCGTCCTGTGTGCCGGTGGGGCGGGCTCGCCACACCGTGCCGGAAGCGCCGCGCCCGAGCGGCTCTTCCAGCAGGTATTTGCTGCCTACCGGTCGCATATCGTCCGCTTCCTGGTCGTTGGAGGGGCGGGCGTCGCGGAGCGCCCGTGGGAGCCGGCCCTCACCGCGCCGTGAAGGCCGCTCCTGCTGGTCGGAGTTGTGCACAGCTCCGGTGCTTCGGCGGCTCTTTCCCGTAAGGGCGAGGCGGCCTGTGTCGCAGTCCTCACAGCGCGATGCCCGCTGCGCCGGACACCGGAACACCCACCGCAGCAGAGCTGGGCCGACAGCATGACATGCCTTCTACCTGCGACAAAATAGCCAGGGTTGTCCACCGGAGCTGCGTTCCGCTTCCGCCCCTTCCGCCTCGCCGCCCATGCGGCGGCTGCTGCCGACAGCTGTGTCCCACATGTATCAGGCGCTTAACTTGTTCAGACAGGTTGCGATGAGATATCGGCTGTCACAGCCCTGCAACAGCCCCCTGCCGGGTGCGGGTGCCGGTTTGAGGTCTCCGGCCCACGGCAAGGGGCGGCACCTCCGCCGCTCCGGAAGACCGCGTGGAGCGCTTCCGCCGGGCCTGGGCCGTGGTCTCCGCCCCAGCCGAATTTCCCGAAGCGGCCCCGGCCTGGCATCGCGGTAAAATGGGGATCGGGTAGGTGCACTCTCACGTGTCACCGCCCGGAAGGGCGACCCCGGCGCTGAATACGCCGGGGTCGTTGTCGTGTGCCCCCATATTCGCGTGCCGGCTCGCCTCGGGTCGATCACTCCGGCCGATGAATTCAGGCGCGAATTCCTGGCTTCGCGTCGGCCCGGCAAGCCGTTTCGGGAGTAATCTGGAGATACCGAGGATATTTCGCACACCGGCTTCCACGCCCGTGTCGTTTTCGGCGATTCACGACACCGGGCGGGTTTTGACCGACCCGGGGCAGGGTTCGCGTCATGACCGCGACCATTCTGTACACGCCGGCGACGGAAGGCCGGACTTCCTCGCTCCCTCTTCGCCTCACGCTCGCACCGGCCGGCACCGCTCCGGCCCTGCTCGACGGGGCATGGTGGCCCCACTCCCGCGACCTCGCGGCGGAACTCCCCGTACTTGCGGCGGCGCTCGACCCGCTGTGGGGGCGGATCACACACGCCACGGTGAACCCCGCGTTCTGGTCGGTCATCCCGCGGAAAGTGCCTGTTGACGGCCATGTGATGCGCGTCGGTTGGTTCACGGCCGAGCAGGACCCGCACAAACTGCTGCTGCTCTCCTACCGCACCGGCCGCTGGGACCTGCTGGTGATTCCGCCGGAGACCGGCACGGCCGAGGCGGCCCGGCTCATGGCCGAGGCCGCCAATCCGCTGAACCCTCTCACCGCGAGCGGTCTGATGGCCGCGGCCGAGCAACGACGCACTGCGGAGGAGGTGGAGATGGCCGTGGTCGCGGTCTGGGACTCCGAGGGCGGCCACGCGGCACGCCTCCGCTGAGAGGCAGGCGGCTACGGCGAGGCAGGGGGGGCCGGTCCCGGTCCGGCCCCCGCCCCGTCACCGCCAGGTTGCGCCACGGCCGCTCGGTTCAGTCCCCGCAGGTGATGTCCGCGTCCGGCCGTCGGCCCTCGGTGAGGAAGGTGTTCACGGTGCGGTCCGCGCACGGGTTGCCGTTGGCGAGGTAGACGCCGTGGCCGCCGTGGTCGACCGTGACGAGACGGGCGCGGTCGGCGAGGGCGGCGCGCATCTTCAGGGCGCCTGCGTACGGGGTGTTGGGGTCACGCAGGTTCTGGACCATCAGGATGTTGGACGGGCCTTCGGCGGTGATCCGGGTGGGTTCCTCGGCCGGTCGGTCCTTCCAGAAGGCACACGGCGTGACGTTGACGGGCATTCCGGCCGTGAGGGGGTGGCGGACACGGTCCTCGGCCACCGCGCGCCGGTACGTGGACACCGACCCTGGCCAGCGCACATCGTTGCAGATGACGGCCATGGTGACTGCCGCGTCACGGTCCGGCAGGGGACCGGCGAGAGCGGCGGGCAGGACCGGCTTCGCCGCCGGGTCCTGAGCCGCCCGGACGAGCCGGGCCGGCTCGGGAAAGAGGTCGTCGTCCTGCAGGGCGATCTGGAGGGCCAGCCGCAGCCGGTTGCCGGTCAGCGGGACGCCCGGGGTGGTCGATTCCTTCGGCTCGCGATCCAGCTTCGCCGCCAGCGCGAGGAACAACGGCCGTACATCCGTGGGCCGTTGGGCCAGTCGTAGCCCTTCTTCGTCCCGGGCGGGGTCCGCACCCCACCGGGCGAAGTCGGGAAAACGGTCCTCCACGCCGACCGCCGTGTTCGCCAGCCAGCCCCGCTCCACCCGGGCCGGGTCGGGGTCACCCGCGCTGTCCAGCACCCAACGGTCGGTGTGCTGCGGGTACTTCTGCGCGTACACGGCGCCGACGTAGGTCCCGTACGAGACGCCCCAGGCCGACAGTTTCCGCTCGCCGAGCGCCTGACGGAAGCGGTCGATGTCGCGTACCTCGTTCGCGGTGGAGAGGCTGCGCAGCACCGCTCCCCCGTGCCGGCCGCACCCGTCGGCGATCCGCCGGGACCTGGCGGCGTTCTCCGCGATGTCGCCGTCCGGGCCGGGCCAGGACCGCAGGGACACCAGGTGCCGGTCATCCGGTTCGAGCACGCAGCTCGTGGACGTGCTGCCGCCGACGCCGCGCGGGTCGAAGCTGACGATGTCGTACGCACCGGCCATCTCCTTGCGCAGTGCGGCCCCCTTCTGCGCGAGGTGTCGCACGCCGGACCCACCCGGTCCGCCGGGGATGAGCAGCAGCGTCCCGCGTCGCGCCGCGGGCCGCTCGCTGCGCAGACGCGTCACGGCGAGGGAGATCTGTGGGCCGTTCGGGTCGGCGTGGTCGAGCGGTACGGGCAGTGTGGCGCACTCCAGGTCGGCGGGGCCGGTGGACGGGGCGCAGGGCCGCCAGGTGAGAGCCGGCGCGGCGGAAGTGCGGGGCGCGGGCTCGGCGTGGGCCGGCCGGGCGGGGGCGGTCACCAGGGTCGCCGCGACGGCGGTGGCGGAGAGCGCGAGGAGTAACGCCCGCTGCGAGCGCCGGGAGGGAGTGGAATGGCGGGCGGGAGGGGGGTTGGGGGTGGGCGGGGTGTCGGATGCGTCGGGGTGGTAAGTCGGCATGTGGTCAGGGTTGTTGAGCGGGGGCGTTCGGCCCATCCGGCAGGCAGCACAGTGTGGGTGGGGGTAGCCCCAGGCGGGGTTGTTCGTGGGTCCCCCGGAACCCCTCATGGGCCTCAGGTGCCCGGTTTCCTGTTTCGGCGGAACGGGGAGGGCTCAAGCCCGATGGCAGCGGAATGCCACGACGACCCAGGAGTGAGTACGTGATCAGGCCCCGACGGCTCGAAGCTCTCGGCGGGTTCCACCGGCCCGTCCGGGACGTCTGGTACGCGGCGTACGGGTCCAACATGCATCTGGACCGGCTGGCCGCCTACCTCCACGGGGGCCGTCCTGCGGGTGGGCGGCTGGCCTCTCCCGGCTGCCGGGATCCGCGCGGGCCGGCCCGTACGGAGGCGGTCCTGCTGCCGGGGCTGGTCTACTTCGCCACCGAGTCGGAGGTGTGGACCGGCGGCCGGGCCTTCTACGACCCCGGGGCGGTCGGCGAAGTTCCCGGCCGTGCCTATCTGCTGACCGCCCAGCAGTTCTCCGACATCGTCGCGCAGGAGATGTACCGGGAGCCGGGGGAGGATCTCGACCTGACGGAGGTGCTCGCGCGGGGCAGGGCACGGATGGGTCCGGGGCGGTACGAAACACTGGTGTGCCCGGGGCAGTTGGACGGCTGCCCGGTGTTGACCTTCACCTGCCCGTGGCAGAGGTCGGATGTCGCGGTCAACGCGCCCTCCGGGGCGTACCTGCGGCATCTCATCGCCGGGATCACGGCCGCGCACGGCTGGAGCGTGCGGCAGGCCGCCGAGTATGTGGCCGGGTGCCCGGGCGCCGACGGGCCGTGGACGGCCGCCGGCATCGCCGCGCTGGCGGAAGAAGCCGGGGCAGAGGGAGTGGTGGGAGAAGACGGAACGGACGGCGGGGGCGAGGTGCCGCCGGTGGGGCGGGAGTGAATCCCGGTCGGGGTGAGCCCGAAGCGGCGGGCGGTCTCCGGCGCTATGTCCGGCCTTCCAGCAGGCCGGGGAGGTCCGCGAAGCTGTCGAGGACGTGGTCGGGGGCGGCGTCCGCCGCCTCGTGGGTCTCCTGCCGGTACTTGCCGGTCCTGACGAGGACGCCGGTGATGCCGCTGCGCTGGGCGGCCAGCACATCGGACTCGATGTCGTCGCCCACCATGAGCGTGGTGCCGGCCGTGGCGCCGAGGTGCGCAAGCGCCGTCGCGAAGAACTCCGCTGAGGGCTTGCCGGTGACCGCGGCCTCCACCCGCGCCGCCCGCTCCAGGCCCGGGAGGAAGGCGCCGGTGTCGAGGTCGAGCCCGTCCGCCGTACGCCAGTAGAGGTTGCGGTGCATGGCGACCAGCCGGGCACCGTGCTGGAGATGCCGGAAGACGGCGTTGAGCGCGGGGTAGCCGAACTCCTCGCCCGCGCCGCCCAGCACGACCACGTCCGGTGTGCCGGCGTCCCCTTCCTCGACGAGCGTGACGCCCCGCAGGTCCTCCCGGACGTCACCGCTGCTGAGGAGCAGGCAGCGGGCGTCCGGGTGGTGCTCCCGCAGGTATCCGGCGGTCACGGCGGGAGCCGTCAGGATGTCGTCGGCGGCGATCGGGAAGCCTGCCCGGGAGAGCTTCTCGGCGATCGCGGCCCGGCTGCGCGAGGTGGTGTTGGTGACCAGCGCCAGCGGCAGATCCGCCGCGCGCAGCTGTTCCATCGCCTCGACGGCGCCGGGCAGGGGCTTCCAGGAGACCGTGAGCACGCCGTCGATGTCGATCAGGACCGCTCCGATTCGTTCCATACGGGCGACCGTAGCCCGGCGGGCCGACGGCGGCGGCCGCCACCGCCCCGACTTGCGAAATGTCCGCACATGAGGTTGTTTCGAAGCAGGTGTGAACGTGGTTACCGTCTCCCCTCGCAGGGGGTGAACACCGTGTTGTTCACTGACCGCGCGGACGCCGGCCGCCGCCTCGCCGAGGCGCTGCAGGGGCTGGCTGACGACGACCCCATGGTGCTGGGACTGCCCCGGGGCGGCGTCCCGGTGGCCTTCCAGGTCGCGAGAGCTCTCCGCGCCCCCCTCGACGTGATCGTGGTCCGCAAACTCGGCGTGCCCTACCACCCGGAGCTGGGCTTCGGCGCCATCGGCGAGGGCGGGGTGCGGGTGATCAGCGACGATGTCGTACGGCGTGGCGGGGTCCGCCCCGAGGATCTTGAGTCCGTCCAGCGGACCGAGGAGGCGGAGCTGGCCCGGCAGGCGCAGCGGTTCCGGGCCGGGCGGCCGCGACTGCCCCTCGACGGCCGGACGGCGATCGTGGTGGACGACGGGATCGCGACCGGCTCCACGGCAGCCGCCGCGTGCCAGGTGGTGCGGGCTCAGGGCGCGGCCCGGGTGGTGCTCGCCGTCCCGGTGGCGCCTCCGGACGCGGCGGCCCGGCTGCGCACCACGGTCGATGAGTTCGTCTGCCTGTCGACGCCGCTGGGCTTCGCCGCCGTCGGCGAGTGGTACGCGGACTTCTCCCAGACGCCGGACGAGGAGGTCGTCGCCCTGCTCGCCCGGGCCGAGGTCACGCCCGGACCGCGCGGCCCCCACCCGCAGCCGGGCTGATGAGGGAGGTGACGGCGGTGGATGTGGACGCGGGCGGCGTACGGCTCGCCGGTGACCTGGCGCTGCCGGACGGCGCCGGAGCCGTGGTGATGTTCGCGCACGGCTCGGGCAGCAGCCGGCACAGCCCCCGCAACCGGGCGGTGGCCGCCGCCCTGAACCGGGCGGGCCTGGGCACGCTGCTCTTCGACCTGCTCACGCCCGCGGAGGAAGCGGACCGGGCGAACGTCTTCGACATCGGGACCCTGGCGCAACGGCTCGCGGGCGCCACCCGCTGGCTGCGCGACCGGGAGGCCGTCCCGGTCGGCTATTTCGGCGCGAGCACCGGCGCGGCAGCGGCACTACGGGCCGCCGCGTCCCCGGGCGCGGATGTCGGCGCGGTGGTCTCGCGCGGCGGCCGCCCCGACCTGACCGGGGCGCGGCTCGCCGACGTCACCGCCCCGACGCTGCTCATCGTGGGCGGCAGCGACACGACCGTGCTGGACCTCAACCGGCAGGCGCAGGCGGAGCTGCGCTGCGAGAACCGGCTGGAGGTCATCGAGGACGCGACGCACCTCTTCGAGGAACCGGGCGCCCTGGACGAGGTCGCCGACCTGGCCCGGGACTGGTTCACGCGGCACCTGGTGGCGGTGGCGCGGTAGCGGGCCTGCGGGCGGGCGCGTTCGCAGCCCGTGGTCGCGAGCCGCGGGCGGGCGGGCCACTCCCGGATGCGCAGCGGGGGCGGCGTGGCCGGCAGGGCCGTGCCCTGTGGCTCGCCGAGGAAGTCTTCGTCGCTCTACGCCGCTGCGGCCGTACGGCTCCGGGGCTCGCGGGCCCTACGTCGCCGCGCCTCTACGTCTTCTCCGTCTCGTTGCGGTCTCCGTGTGCCTGCTCCGCCGTGCCGGTCTGCGTGGTGCCTGCGCCATGGAGCTGCTGCGTGTCCTGCTGCGTCTTTGCGTGCTGCGGCGTCGGTCCGTCACCTCGGCGTCGGCGATGCGTGCTGCTCCGCTTCTTTGCTGCTCCTTGTCCCGGGCTCAGTGCGCGCAGGGGGCGTGCTCGCGGCGGCGGGCCGCCGGGATGGCCGCGGGCATCGTCTGGACGCCGGAGTGCAGCGCGGCCTCCACGGGGAGGGTGGACAGCGGCTCGACGCCGTTGGCCAGGCGCGTGCGCGAGGTCGGTGAGGCGCCGTGGGCCTCGGCGCGGATGCGCTGCTTGATCGTGGGCGGCAGCTGCGGACGGCTGAGCATCCGGACCAGGGAACTCCCCTGGTCGTACCGCGGCGCCGGGGGCTTCGCGGGGACGCCTGCGGTCCCGGGGTCGGGGTCCGGCGGGGTGCTCGGGCCGCGCTGCGCCGGGGTGAAGGGGATCGCCGGGCGCGTCGTGGCCTCGTACAGCGCGGCCTCTCTGCGTGCCGCCGCGGCCGGGGCGGAGACGCCCAGTGCGGCGAGCAGCTTGCCCAGCACGGCCAGGCACACCGCCCAGAACTTCATGACCTTGGTCGCAGCCATGGTCCCTCGCTTTCGGTGAGGATCTCTCCGGGAGATCCACGGGTGGGTCGGCACCGGATCCACAGGGGGATCTGTTGCGTTTTCTTATGATGAGTACGCAATGCGAGGAACCGTGGAGCGACGCCTCTGGATCGGCGTTCTTCGGATGAACAGCACTCGTACGCAGTAGTCGGCCACTCGTCCGCAGTACGTGCCGCAGGCGTCGTGTTGCGGGGGTCGGCATCGTGCCGGTCGCCCCGGGGACCGTCGGCGTCACGCGGGGCCCGACCGCAGACGGCCGGGCCCCGTGGTGGTCAGACGGACGTCAGGCCGATGTCAGGCCGACGTCAGGCCGGTGGTCGCAGCCATCTCGGCCATGATCCGTATGGCCTCGGGCTCGGGCGCCGCGGGCGGGATGACCAGCAGGTCCCAGCGGCCGTTGCCGTGCGAGACCAGGCAGATCGTGTCCGGGCCGGGGCGGTCGGCGATTCTGCGCAGCCGGACGACATGGCCGGCAACGAGGAGCCGGCCGGGCAGCGCGGGCCAGAGCGGGCCGCTCACCGTGGCGTGGGTGATGGGTAGCCAGTCGAAGGGCAGCGCGCCGAGCAGTTCCGGCAGTTCGGTCACCAGGTCCGCCGAGTGCGGCCACCACGCGCCGTCGATCCGGCGTGGGAGCCCGCTGTGCGGCGCGATGGTCAGCCGGGAGACGAGCGGCGGCGCGGGATGGTCGGGCCGGGCGCCGAGGGCGGTGGTCATGGAGTGCTCCTGACGGAGTGCGGACTGTGCGGTGACAGCGCGTGGCCCGGGTCTTCTAGGCGCTGCTCGCCGCCTCGATGCGGCGGGACGCGACCCGTGCCGGGTCCGGCCACCGGACGTCGTACACCCAGCCGAGGCGTTCGAAGATCCGGATCAGCCCGGCGGATAGATCGATCTGACCGCGGTCGACGCCGTGCCGGGCGCAGGTCGGGTCGGCGTGGTGCAGGTTGTGCCAGCTCTCGCCGAACGAGAGCAGCGCCAGCGGCCACAGGTTCGTCGCCCGGTCGTGCCGCCGGGTGCGGAACGGCCGCTCTCCGATCAGGTGGCAGAGCGAGTTGACGCTCCAGGTGACGTGGTGCAGCAGGGCGATACGCAGGAAGCCCGCCCACAGCAGGGCCGTCAGACCGGCGACCCAGGAGCCGCCGATGGCCCAGCCCAGCAGGAACGGCAGGCCGAGGGTGACCAGGCACAGCACGGGGAACGCCCGGTCCACCGCACGGATCCCGCGGTCGGCGAGCAGGTCGGGCGCGTAGTGCTCGTGCGAGGTGGGGTCGTTGCCGAACAGCCAGCCGATGTGCGAGTGCACCAGGCCGCGCAGCTGTCCGCCCAGGCTGGTGCCGTAGCGGTAGGGGGAGTGCGGGTCGCCCGGCCGGTCGGTGAAGGCGTGGTGGCGGCGGTGGGTGGCGACCCAGTCGATGACGTCGCCCTGGAAGCTCAGCGACCCGGCAATGGCGAGGGCGATGCGCAGTGCGGGCTTCGCGGTGTAGCTGCCGTGGGTCAGGCCGCGGTGGAATCCGACGGTGACGCCCAGGCCGCTGATGACGTAGAACACCGCGGCGAGCACGAGGTCGGTGGGGCCGACGACCTTGCCCCACAGCAGCGGGATGGCGATGGCGAGGCCCACGAACGGGGCCAGGACGATGATGCCGGTCACCGTCACATACATCCGCCGCCCGCTACTGGGCGGTGGCTCGGGGCCGTCGGTGGGAAACGGCGAGACGCCGTCGTACTCCTGCTTGCGCGACGGTTGCTGCTGCGGCCCCTGGGCCGGGCCGGTGGTGGATGCGGGGGGATGCGCTGACACAGACACTCCAGGTGCCTCGGGGATGGTGGAGCGGCGGCCGGGGCGTCGGGCTGCTTCCGTGGGCGGGGACGAAGGACGAAGGGACGGAGGGACGGAGGGAGGGGACGAGCGGTTCGGTCGGCTGTCCGGCAGGGGCCCCGGCTCCGGCCGCGGACTCAGCCGGACTCGCCGTGGTGCACGCGCCCGTCGAGGGTGTCGGTCCCGCTGCCGTACCGGCCACGGCGGCGCGGCGGAGCGGAGAGCGCGGGGCCGCGCGAGGTGTGGACCTCGCGCAGGGTGTCGACGGTGAGGTACAGCCGCGTGCCGCTGCCGTCGTCGCCGGCGGGGTAGCTGCGCTGTTCCTCACCGGCGAAGACGCGGTGGATGACCTCGGCGACCTGCCGGGCAGCCTCGGGGGTGGCCGAGACGATCCGGATTTCGGCCAGGCCCGGCGCCGGCAGCGGGTGATCCGTGTGCGGTGCGGCATGACGCGTGTCATAGCTGGGGGTGCTCGCGTCGGCGGCCGGCTGCGGATCGGCACAGATGTTCACAGGTCATCGCCAGTCTCGGGGGCGCGCGTCGTCGTCCGTCAGGGGGTCGCGCGGCGGTCGTTGTGCCGCGTGGCTGCCCGGATGGATGGTGGGGCTCTCGTCCTGCGTGGTCTTGCGCGCCCAGAAGCGATGAGCGGGACGATGGGCCTGGTGGTGCCGCGGTGGTGCCGGATGTCTGTGGGTCGCGAGCCGTCCGGCGGACTGGGAATTCAACTTGACGAGGAAGAGTGCCCCCAGCGCCACCAGCGCGAGCAGCACGATCACGGTCAGCAGAGTCTGCATGGTGCTCACCTCACTCGGGGCGGATCGCCGCAGGTCCCTTGCGCGCCCGGTGTTGTGGAGATCCGAGGACGAGAGCGGCGTGACTGCCGACGTACGTGGTCCCCTCGGTTTCCTCCACCGTACTCCGCCCCCGGCCCGGAAATCCGCCCGAGAGGGTTGATACGGGAGGAACACGGGCGTAAGCGGCGATGACGGAACGACGGCCCACCGATGTCGAGGAGTCCTCCGGGGGTCGGTCGAGCCGGTCGGGACCCCGGGGCGCCCGGCGGCCGCCGGCTCGGGCCCGGCGCCCGGAACACCAGCGCCCAGGCCCTTAGCCGGGGCCCGGGCGCTCAGTAGGATGCCCCGACGTCCCGGCAGCGGGGCACCTGGTGCGACGGGAGACGACGGCATGGGCGGGAAGCCCTCCGGGGAAGCCCTGGGCGATCCCTTCGAGGAGGCACGCGAAGGGCGCGGCGAGGAGCGAAACGAGGAGCCGCACAGAGAGCCGGCCGAAGGCCCCGTCGGCTCCGGCGCGCCCCGCAGCCCCGAGAACCCCGCCCGCTCCGGTTCCCCGCACGACCCCGACGCCGATCCCGACGCCCGCACCGGCCCGGCTGCGCCCGCCCCCGCCGACCAGGGGCGTCGCCGACGCGGGCAGGGGCAGCTGGAGGCCCAGGTGCTCACCGCGCTGCACCGCGCGCCCGGTCCGGCGACCGCCGCCCGTGTCCAGGAGCAGCTCGGCGGCGGCCTCGCGTACACCACCGTGGTGACGATCCTCTCCCGGCTGCACGCCAAGAAGGCCGTCACCCGCGAGCGGGCCGGCCGCGCCTACCTCTGGACGCCGACCGCCGACGAGGCCGGGCTCGCGGCGCTGCGGATGCACCGCGTGCTGGACGGCGAACCGGACCGGGACGCCGTCCTCACCGGCTTCGCCGCCGCGCTCTCCCCGCGGGACGCGCGACTGCTGCGCGCCCTTCTCGACCGCGTGCCGGAAGAGCGGCAGGAGCCCGCCGCCGATCGCCCCGCGCCCGGCGGCGGCAACTGACCGGGGCGCCGGCCCTCCTGGCTCGGTCGTACGCGGAGGCCATCGCAAACCACCGCCCGCGCCTCGTATATCCGTGCTCCCGCAGGCCCCGTGCACCCCGCACGCCTCTCTGCACCCCGCACGCTCCCTCTCCCGCCGTTCGGGCCCGCGCGCGCTCGGCTCCCACGCGCCCCACGCGCCGTTGCCGCATCCGCCCAACACGGCGGTAGCCCCGTTCGTCGTTCTCGGAGCGGTCACGCCCGTGTGCGGGCACACTGATCTCTGACTCTCCTGATTTCTCGGGCTGTTCCGATGCATTTCGGGCAACTTCTACAGTGTTGTAGATACTGCCGGTAGAGTTTCCGGCGGATGCAACAGGCGCGGCCGGAGGGGGAGATGGCGACGAGGTGCGGACTCCTGACCTGGGACTGCCCGCCACCGGAGGCGGAGGTGCGATGGGTCTATCAACCCGTGGAGGTCCACTCCCCGGACGGCACATGGCAGTTGGGCCGGATCAGCGCCTGGTGGACGGACGGCGCGGGCGATCTGTGGTGCCGGCTGCGCACTCTGCCCGGCGGCAGCACCCCCCGGTGGCTGCGTTACGACCCCGAGTCGGTACGACTGCTGACCAGCACCGGTATCTGACCAAGCCCCCTCCCCACCGGCCCTCGCACGCTGCTCCGCCGCCACCCACGGCCGCCGTTGCCGCTCTCTCCCCCACGAAGCACCAGAAGGACCAGAAGGGCAACCGGCCGTGCATGACAGGCAGATCCACCAGCGGGACGACCGAGGGGCCACTGACGCCTCCCGTACGTCCGGGACGGACGGCGGCGCCCGCCGCAGGTCCGGCGGACCGCATCCGCCCGCTCGCTCCGCACGCCGGGCCGGCCGCGGCTCCCGCAAGGCAGGCAAGGTGCGCATGACCCGCCGCGGCCGGATCGTGGCCTGGTCCGCCGGTGTACTCGGCGCGCTGCTGCTCACGGTGACCGGCGCCGGCGCCTGGATCTACCAGCACCTGGACGCCAACATCCGTGGCGCGGACATCGGGCTCGGCGGCGACCGGCCCGTCAACCTCAGCCCCGGCTCGAAGAACATCCTGGTGGTCGGCTCGGACAGCCGCGCGGGCGCCAACGCCAAGTACGGCAAGGGCCTGACGACGATGCAGTCGGACACGCTGATGGTGCTGCACATCGCCGCCAACCGCGAGTGGGCCACCGCGGTGTCCTTCCCGCGTGACTCCTGGGTGCAGATCCCGGCGTGCCGGCGCGGCAACGGCAGCAGCTCCGCCCCGCACCACTTCAAGATCAACGAAGCCTTCTCGATCGGCGGGGAGGGCGGCGACATCGGCAAGGCCGCGGCGTGCACCATCAAGACCGTGGAGAAGAACACCGGTCTGCGCATCGACCACTTCACCTCGGTCGACTTCCAGGGCTTCAAGGGGATGGTCAACGCCCTGGGCGGCATAAAGGTCTGCCCCGAGCACGCCATCCACGACAAGAAGGCCCACCTGGACATGGAGGCCGGCTGTCAGACCGTCAAGGACGAGAAGGCGCTCGGCTACGTCCGTACCCGCTACAGCGTCGGCGACGGCTCCGACCTCGGACGGATCGGCCGGCAGCAGGAGTTCATGAAGGCGCTGGCCGTCCGCGCCCAGTCCAAGCTCACCAGTCCAGGCGAGCTCTACGACTTCCTGGACTCGGCCACCAAGTCGATCACCACCGACAAGGACCTGGCCGGCCTCAAGCCCCTCTACGACCTGGCCGCGACGGTCAAGGACATCCCCAGTGACCGGCTGACCTTCCTGACCGTGCCCAACTACCCCCGCGAAGCCGACGTGCCCACCGACCGGGCCAATGTCGTCTGGCAGTACCCGCAGGCCGGGGACCTGTTCAGCGATCTCGCCCACGACCGGGAGATCGGCGCCGCCGGCAAGGAGAAGCTCGCGCAGGCCGCCAAGAACCCGGTGACCGCGCACGCCGTACGCGTCCGCGTGCTCAACGGGACCGGCACCCCCGGCCGGGCCGCCGCCGCCGCGGAGCAGCTGCGCAAGCTCGGCTTCACGGTCACCACCACAGGCAACGCCCCCGCCGCCGACAAGACCGCCGTCAGCTACCCGGCGGACCTCAAAACCGCGGCGCGCGTCCTCGCCTCGCGCCTCCCCCACGCGAAGCTCAGCCCGTCGGCCGAGGCGACGCCGGGCGAGGTGACGCTCACCATCGGTCCGGACTTCTCCGTCACAGGAGGCTGACCAGGGGCTGAGGGGGCGGACGGCAGGCAAGGGGCGCGGCTTTCGGTGATCTGCCCGCGCGGGCAGATCACCGAAGCGCCGGGCGGGTCAGTCCTCGCCCTCCAGATCACCCTCGGTCTCCAGGAACGCCTGGCGCAGGGCGGCCAGCGTCTCGGCGTCCGGCTTCTCCCACATGCCCCGGGACTCCGCCTCCAGGAGGCGCTCCGCGATGCCGTGCAGGGCCCAGGGGTTGGCGTCCTGGAGGAAGGCGCGGTTCTCCGGGTCCAGGACGTAGGTCTGGGCGAGCTTGTCGTACATCCAGTCCGCGACGACGCCGGTGGTCGCGTCGTAGCCGAACAAGTAGTCGACGGTGGCCGCGAGTTCGAAGGCGCCCTTGTAGCCGTGGCGGCGCATCGCCTCGATCCAGCGGGGGTTGACCACCCGCGCGCGGAAGACGCGGGACGTCTCCTCGACGAGGGTGCGGGTGCGGACCGTCTCGGGGCGGGTGGAGTCCCCGATGTACGCCTCGGGCGCGGTGCCCTTGAGCGCGCGGACCGTCGCGACCATGCCGCCGTGGTACTGGAAGTAGTCGTCGGAGTCCGCGATGTCGTGCTCACGGGTGTCGGTGTTCTTGGCGGCCACCGCGATCCGCTTGTAGGCCGTCTCCATCTCGTCGCGGGCCGGGCGGCCTTCGAGGCCCCGGCCGTAGGCGTAGCCGCCCCAGACGGTGTAGACCTCGGCGAGGTCGGCGTCGGTGCGCCAGTCGCGGCTGTCGATCAGCTGGAGCAGGCCCGCGCCGTACGTCCCCGGCCGGGAGCCGAAGATCCGGGTGGTGGCGCGGCGCTCGTCGCCGTGGGCGGCGAGGTCGGCCTGGGCGTGCGCCCGGATGAAGTTGACGTCGGCCGGCTCGTCGAGGTCGGCGGCGAGCCGTACGGCGTCGTCGAGCAGGCCGATGACGTGCGGGAAGGCGTCGCGGAAGAACCCGCTGATGCGCAGGGTGACGTCGATGCGGGGACGGCCGAGCTCCTCGGCGGGGATGGCTTCCAGGCCGGTGACCCGGCGCGAGGCGTCGTCCCAGACCGGGCGGACACCCAGCAGCGCCAGCGCTTCGGCCACGTCGTCGCCGGAGGTGCGCATGGCGCTGGTGCCCCACAGCGACAGGCCGACGGAGGTGGGCCAGTCGCCGTTGTCGGCGCGGTAGCGCTCCAGGAGGGAGTCGGCCAGGGCCTGGCCGGTCTCCCAGGCGAGCCGCGACGGGACGGCCTTGGGGTCGACGGAGTAGAAGTTCCGGCCGGTCGGCAGGACGTTGACCAGGCCGCGCAGCGGCGACCCGGAGGGGCCCGCCGGGACGAAGCCGCCGTTGAGGGCGTGCACGGCGTGGTCGATCTCGTCGGTGGTGCCGGCGAGCCGGGGGACCACCTCGCGGGCCGCGAAGGTGAGGATGGCGGTCACCGGCTCCCGCTGGGCGGCGGGGAGTTCGGCGGCGACCCGCTGCGCGGCGGCCGGGTCCCAGGACGCGTCCTCCATCGCCTGGACGAGGGCGCGGGCGCGCTCCTCGGTGTCGTCGGCGGCGGTCCGGGTGGCGGCCGACTCGTCCAGGCCGAGCGCCTCGCGCAGACCGGGCAGGGCGGAGGTGCCGCCCCAGATCTGCCGGGCGCGCAGGATGGCCAGCACGAGGTTGACGCGCGCGGGGCCTTCCGGCGCACCGCCGAGGACATGCAGACCGTCGCGGATCTGGGCGTCCTTGACCTCGCACAGCCAGCCGTCGACGTGCAGCAGGAAGTCGTCGAAGCCGTCGTCGTCGGGGCGGTCCTCGAGACCGAGGTCGTGGTCGAGCTTGGCCGCCTGGATCAGCGTCCAGATCTGCGCGCGGATGGCGGGCAGCTTTGCCGGGTCCATGGCGGAGATGGCGGCGTACTCGTCGAGGAGCTGCTCCAGGCGCGCGATGTCGCCGTAGGACTCCGCGCGGGCCATCGGCGGCACGAGGTGGTCGACGAGGGTGGCGTGCACCCTGCGCTTGGCCTGGGTGCCCTCGCCCGGGTCGTTGACCAGGAAGGGGTAGACGAGCGGGAGGTCGCCGAGCGCCGCGTCCGGGCCGCAGGCGGCGGACAGGCCGGCGTTCTTGCCGGGCAGCCACTCCAGGTTGCCGTGCTTGCCGAGGTGGACCATCGCGTCCGCGCCGAAGCCGCCGTCGTCCTGGGAGGCGGCGATCCAGCGGTAGGCCGCCAAGTAGTGGTGCGAGGGCGGCAGATCGGGGTCGTGGTAGATCGCGATCGGGTTCTCGCCGAAGCCGCGCGGCGGCTGGATGAGGATCAGCAGATTGCCGCGGCGCAGGGCGGCGAGGACGATGTCGCCCTCGGGGTTGCGGGAGCGGTCGAGGAACATCTCGCCGGGCGGCGGGCCCCAGTGCTCCTCCACCGACTCGCGCAGTTCCTGCGGCAGCATGGCGTACCAGCGCTTGTAGTCGGCGGCCGGGATGCGGACGGGGTTGCGGGCGAGCTGCTCCTCGGTGAGCCACTCCTGGTCGTGGCCGCCGGCCTCGATGAGGGCGTAGATCAGCTCGTCGCCGTCGCCGGAGACCAGTCCTGGGACCTCTTCGTCGCCGAAGTCGTAGCCGTCCGCCTGCAGTCGGCGCAGCAGGGCGACGGCACTGGCCGGGGTGTCCAGGCCGACGGCGTTGCCGATGCGGGAGTGCTTGGTGGGGTACGCGGACAGCACCAGCGCGAGGCGCTTGTCTGCGGCCGGGATGTGGCGCAGGCGGGCGTGGCGCACGGCGATGCCGGCGACCCGGGCGGCCCGCTCGGGGTCGGCGACGTAGACGGGCAGTCCGTCCTCGTCGACCTCCTTGAAGGAGAACGGGACGGTGATCAGCCGGCCGTCGAACTCGGGGACGGCGATCTGCGAGGCGGCGTCCAGCGGGGACAGCCCCTCGTCGTTCTCCTCCCAGGCGGCCCGCGATCCGGTCAGGCACAGGGCCTGGAGGATCGGTACGTCCAGGGCGGCGAGCGCGCCTGCGTCCCAGGACTCGTCGTCGCCGCCGGCCGATGCCTCGGCGGGCTTGGTGCCGCCGGCGGCCAGGACGGTGGTGACGATCGCGTCGACCGGGCGCAGGGCGTCGATCAGTTCCGGCTCGGGCGCGCGGAGCGAGGCGACGAACAGCGGCAGCGGGCGGCCACCGGCCTCCTCGATCCGGCCGCAGAGCGCGTCGACGAAGCCGGTGTTGCCGCTCATGTGGTGGGCGCGGTAGTAGAGCACCGCCACCAGCGGGCCCTCGATGTCCGTACGGGCGTCCGGGCGCTCCAGCTGTCCCCAGGTGGGGGCGGGCGCGGGCGGTTCGAAGCCGTGGCCGGTCAGCAGCACCGTGTCGGACAGGAAGCGGGCGAGCTGGTCGAGGTTGGCGGGGCCGCCGTGCGCGAGGTAGGCGTGCGACTCGGCCGCGATGCCGACCGGGACCGTGGACGCCTCCATCAGCTGGGCGTCGGGAGCCTGTTCACCGGTGAGGACGACGACCGGCCGCTCCTGGGCGAGCAGCAGGTCCAGGCCCTCCTGCCAGGCACGGATGCCGCCGAGCAGGCGGACGACGACGAGGTCGGTGCCCTCCAGCAGCGCGGGCAGCTCGTCGAGGTCGAGGCGCGCGGGGTTGGCGAGGCGGTACGGCACGGGGCCTGCGGCGGCGCGGGCGCTCAGCAGGTCGGTGTCGGACGTCGACAGCAGCAGGATCACAGGGATGCACCTCGCGAGATCTCACGGGTCACGCCCTGCGGCCCGGTGGTTGCGCGGAGGCGCGGGGGCCGCCCCCCGGAAGATTGCAGCATGCGGCGTCAGGCCTTCCTCGGGGTCCGCGCCCCGGGCGGTAGGAGGACGGCGGGAGTTCCTGGCTCACCCGTGGAACGGGTTCACAGTGGCGGGACCGCGCCGGATTCTCACCGGGCTTCCTCCCTTGGCGCCGTCGCTGGCGTCCGGCGGATCAGCCGACCCACCGACCTGCATAGTAAGGGCTCTGTGCCGGGCGGGGGAGAGCGCCTCCGGGCCCGCCCGCGCGGGCCCCGCTCCCGGTCCGCCTCCCCCGGTCCGCCGTTGCCCGACGTCGGTATGCTCGCCGCCATGCCGCCCTCCCCCTCGCTCCGGCCCGCTGCGGCCGCACCGCCCCTACGGGACCGCGGTGACGCCTGCCCGGGAGCCCTGCGGCTGCACTCCGCCGACGACGGCAGCCTGGCGCGAGTCCGGCTGCCCGCAGGCGACTTGACGGTCCGGCAGGCATCGGCGCTGGGCGACGCCGCGGAGCGCCTGGGCGACGGCCACCTCTCCCTCACCTCCCGCGGCAACGTGGAACTGCGCGGCCTCGCGGAGGACTGCGGCCAGCAGCTCGCGGAGCTGCTGCGCGACGCGGGCCTGCTGCCCTCCGAACGCCACGAACGCGTCCGCAACATCCTGGCCTCCCCGCTCGCGGGTCTGGACCGCCGCACCCCCCCTGACGTGCGGTTGTGGGCCCGTCAGCTGGACGGGCTGCTCTGCGCGAGCGCGTCCGCGACGGCGCTCTCCGGCCGTTTCCTCTTCGTCCTGGACGACGGCAGGGGTGATGTGACGGCGCTCGGCGGTGATGTGAGGTTGGTCGCAGAACCGTGCGGGGAGGCCCGGGGGAGTGTGGCGGAGGCCACCGCCGAGAGCAGTGCCCTGCTGTACGTCGGCGACGACCCGGCGGCCGTGCGGATCTGCGGACCGGACGTCGCGCGCGCCGCGCTCGTCGCCGCCGAGGCGTTCCTCATCGCCGCCGCGGCGAGCGGCAGCGGCGCCTGGCGGGTCCGTGAGCTTCCCGCCGCGCACGCCCTGACCGCGCGCGGTACGGCGGATGCGCTGCGGGCCGCGGGCATTCCGGCCGCGTACGTCCCGGCGCCCGAGCAGCCGCTCCCCGCTCCCGACCACACGAAGGCCCCCGTCCCCGGCATCGTCGAAGGACCCGCGGGACCGGGCGGCTCCCCCGGCCCCCGCGCCCTGTCCGTCCTCGCGCCGCTGGGCCGGCTGACCGTCGCCCAGTGGCGGCTGCTGACCGCGGTGGCGGCCGACGACGGGGCGAGCGCACTGCGGGTCACCCCGTGGCGCGGTGTGATCGTCCCCGGCCTGCCGGCCGCCACGGCCGCACCCCGGCTGGGCGAGCTGGCGGACGCCGGGCTCCTCACCGACCCCGCCTCCCCCTGGCACCGTACGGGCGCCTGCACCGGCCGCCCCGGCTGCGCCAAGTCGCTCTCCGACGTCCGCGCCGACGCCGCCGTCGTGATCACCGGCTCCCCGGTGGGCCCGCCGGAACTCCCCGTCCACTGGTCCGGCTGCGCACGCCGCTGCGGCCATCCGCACGGCACCTGGGTCGACGTCCTGGCGACCGAGGACGGCTACGAGGTGTCCGTCGTGGGACCGGAGGGCCGGCGGTCCGTCCCCGGGAGCGTGGCGGACGACGGGCCTGCCGGCACGACCGCCCGGCTCCGGGACGTCGCCGCGGCCGTCTCCCGCGCCACCGCGACCCCGCCGGCAGCTCCATGACCGCACGACCCATCGCACCACCCGACCCCGCGGCTCCCCGCACAGTTCACAGCACGGCCGACCGCACGACCCATCAGATGACCCACCACCCCGAGGGCACAGTGTTCGACTACGAGAAGGACGGGGCGGCGATCTACCGCCAGTCCTTTGCCACCATTCGCGCCGAGGCGGACCTCGCGGGCCTGCCCGCCGACGTCAGCCAGGTCGCGGTCCGGATGATCCACGCCTGCGGCATGGTCGACCTCGTACGCGACCTGGCCTTCACCCCCGAGGTGGTGGCGAACGGCCGCGCCGCGCTGCGCGCCGGCGCCCCGATCCTGTGCGACGCCAACATGGTCGCAAGCGGCGTCACCCGCAAGCGGCTGCCGGCCGGCAACGACGTGCTGTGCACGCTCGCCGACCCGTCGGTGCCGGAACTCGCCGCCCGCATGGGCACCACCCGCAGCGCCGCCGCGATGGAGCTGTGGCGGGACCGGATGGACGGTGCCGTGGTGGCCGTCGGCAACGCGCCCACCGCGCTGTTCCGGCTGCTGGAGATGATCGAGGAGGGCGCGCCCCGCCCGGCCGCCGTCATCGGCATACCCGTCGGCTTCATCGGCGCGGCCGAGTCCAAGGACGCGCTGATCGCCCACCCGTCGAAGCTGGATCACATCGTGGTGCGCGGGCGGCGTGGCGGCAGCGCCATGGCCGCCGCCGCGATCAACGCCATGGCGAGCGAGGAAGAATGAGCGTGAGCGAGCAGCAGGCCAACGGCGGCCCGAGCGAGCCGCAGTCCCGGGGCCGTCTGTACGGCGTCGGGCTCGGCCCCGGCGATCCGTCGCTGATGACCGTACGGGCCGTGAAGGTGATCGCCGAGGCCGACGTGATCGCGTACCACAGCGCCCGGCACGGACGCTCCATCGCGCGCTCCATCGCCGCTGAGCACCTGCGTGCCGACCACATCGAGGAAGCGCTGGTCTACCCGGTCACCACCGAGTCGACCGACCACCCCGGCGGCTACCGGGGCGCGCTGGACGAGTTCTACGAGGAGGCGGCGGCCCGGCTCGCGGTCCACCTCGACGCGGGGCGCACGGTCGCGGTCATCTCCGAGGGCGACCCGCTCTTCTACGGCTCCTACCAGCACATGCACAAGCGGCTCGCACACCGCTACCCCACCGAGGTCATCCCCGGTGTCACCTCCATGAGCGCCGCCGCGGCCCGCCTGGGCAAGCCGCTGGCCGAGGCCGACGAGGTGCTGACGATCCTTCCCGGCACCCTGCCGGAAGAGGAGCTGACCGCCCGTCTGGCGTCCACCGACGCCGCGGTCGTGATGAAGCTGGGCCGCACCTTCCCGGCCGTCCGCCGGGCCATGGAGCGTTCGGGCCGGATGCCGGAGGCGCAGTACGTCGAGCGGGCCACGATGGCCGGTGAGCGTACCGACCGCCTCGCGGCCATCGACGCGGGCTCGGTCCCGTACTTCGCCGTCGCCGTCGTCCCGAGCCGGATCGCCAACCCGGCTCCGGAGGCGGTGGACGCGGCTGATCCCGCCCCGGGCGAGGTCGTGGTCGTCGGCACCGGACCGGCGGGGCCGCTGTGGCTGACCCCGGAGTCGCGCGGCGCCCTGGCCGCTGCCGAGGACCTCGTCGGCTACACCACCTATCTCGACCGGGTGCCGGTCCGTCCCGGCCAACGCCGGCACGGCTCCGACAACAAGGTCGAGTCCGAGCGCGCCGAACTCGCCCTTGACCTGGCCCGGCGCGGCCGACGGGTGGCCGTGGTCTCCGGCGGCGACCCCGGCATCTTCGCGATGGCCACCGCCGTCCTCGAAGTGGCCTCGCAGGACCCCTACCGGTCCGTTCCCGTACGCGTCCTGCCCGGCGTCACCGCCGCCAACGCCGCCGCGGCCCGGGCGGGCGCCCCGCTCGGCCACGACTACGCGGTCATCTCCCTCTCCGACCGCCTCAAGCCCTGGGAGGTGATCGCCGAGCGCCTGCGCGCGGCGGTCGCCGCCGACCTGGTGCTGGCCCTCTACAACCCCGGCTCCCGCAGCCGGACCTGGCAGGTCGGCAAGATGCGCGAACTCCTGCTGGAGCACCGCGCCCCCGACACCCCGGTCGTCCTCGGCCGCGACGTCGGCGGCCCCGAGGAGTCCGTCCGCACCGTCCGCCTCTGCGACCTCGACCCCGCCCAGGTCGACATGCGCACCATCCTGCTGATCGGCTCGTCCCAGACCCAGGCGGTCCGACGCGATGACGGCACGGAGGCCGTCTGGACACCGCGGCGGTATCCGGAGGCGTGAAGCGCCAGGGGGCGGTGCGAGTGACTGCCCCCTGGCCTCCGTAGGCCGGTCAGCAGGTCTCCCCTCGGCTTCGCGCGTCCGCTTCGGTCACCTGAGCCCCCTTCAGGACGACGTCCGCCAGCCGGTGGACCACATCCGGCCGCGCGTTTCCGAGCGTGACCAGCACCTTTTCCCTGTCCATGCAGGGGCCGTCCAGCCCGAGGGACGGCAGGGTCAGACGCGCGGCGAAGAGGGCTCTGCGCAGCTCGGTCAGGGCGTCCTCTGCCGATGTCCACGGGTCGCCGTCCCGGCGCTCGGGCGCCGGCGGCCCCAGCACGTCGATCAGCCGCCGGGCCACCTCGTGACGTAACGGCTCGACGCTCACATATGCGCGGCCGTGCAGCGGCGGCGCCGCCTGCATCCGGACGAAGAAGCCCCGCGCGAGCAGTGCGAGGTGCAGGTCCTCCGCCAGTTGGGCGCCCATCGCGAGCGCACCCCGATCCCTTTCCATGAATGTCCTCCTCGTCGACGACACACGATCCCGAACATCTCTAGAGATGTTCGGGATATCCCCATGGAAGCCGACGCCACCCCCACCGTCAATGCATCTCTAGAGATGTCACGATGGGCACGTTCATACGAACCCCGGCGAGCTGCCTCTAGGGTGTCCGGAGAGGAAGGAAGTGATCGCTCCATGGCTCAGGGCAACGTCCGGCAGCCCAAGTACCAGCGGATTGCCGAGGAGTTGAAGGCCGCCATCCGGGCGGGCACATACGGCCCGGGCGACCGGCTTCCGGGCGAGAACGACCTCATGGCCACCTACGAAGTGGCCCGCATGACCGTGCGTCAGGCCCTTGGCGTCCTGCAGAACGAGGGCTTGGCAGAGGCACGCAAGGGCGCCGGGGTCTACGTTCGGTCCTTCAAGCCCCTGCGCCGACGCGGACTTCCACGGCTGGCCCGCGACCGATGGGGAACCGGCAGGTCCGTCTGGTCAGCCGACATCGAGGACCGGCCCCTCGACGTGGACCGGGTCGAGGTCACCGAAAGCCCGGCCGACGACCGCGTCGCCGAAGCGCTGGCGCTGTCGCCGCGGGCACCCGTCTGCGTCCGCAGCCGCCGCTACGTGCTCGAAGGCAAGCCGGTCCTCCTCTCGACCTCCTACCTGCCCGCCGACGTGGTCGCCGGATCCGCGATCACCGCGCGGGACACCGGCGCCGGAGGCACGTACGCGCGTCTGGCCGAACTCGGCCACGAGCCCGTCCGCTTCCGCGAGGAGGTCCGCTGCCGGATGCCGTCCGCCGAGGAAGCGGACCGGCTGGCCCTGCCGATGGGCACCCCCGTGATCCTGATCTGCCGCACGGCGCTCACCGAGGACGGCCGCGCGGTGGAGTTCAACGAGATGACGCTGGACTCCGCCTCGTACGTCCTGGAGTACGCCTTCGACGCGTGAGAGCCGACGCCTACAGTTCGGCCACCCATTGCGCCGCTTCCTCCGGTGTCGGCGCCACCGGCACCCCCTCCGGCACCGGTGGGCGTTCCACGATGACGACCGGGATGCCCGCCTCGCGGGCAGCGGTGAGTTTGGGGGCGGTGGCGGCGCCGCCGCTGTCCTTGGTCACCACCACGTCGATGCGGTGCCGGCGCAGCAGCTCGCGTTCGTCCTCCAGGGTGAAGGGGCCGCGGGCGAGGAGGGTTTCCATGCGGGGCGGGTACGGGGGCTCGGGGGCGTCCACGGAGCGCATGAGGAACCAGAGGTCCGTCAGGTGGGCGAAGTGGGCGAGGCCCATGCGGCCGGTGGTGAGGAAGACACGGTGGCCCAGGGCGGGGAGGGCCGCGGCGGCCTCGTCCAGGGAGCCGACCCGGTGCCAGGTGTCGCCCGGGACCGGGACCCAGCCGGGCCGGCGGAGGGCCAGCAGGGGAACATGGGCGGTGGCGGCGGCCTGTGCCGCGTTGTGACTGATCGTGCCGGCGAAAGGATGGGTGGCGTCGATGAGCGCGTCCACCGCGTGCTCGCGCAGCCAGCGGGCGAGGCCCTCGGGGCCTCCGAACCCTCCGATGCGCACGTCCCCCGCCGGCAGCCTGGGCGCGGCGACCCGGCCCGCGAGGGAGGTCGTGACCCGCGGCGCGGCCGGTGTCGCGGTCAGGTCGGCGGCCAGGCGACGGGCCTCGGTCGTACCGCCGAGGATCAGCACATGGCGGCGGCCCTGCGGGCGCGTGGCGGCGTCGTTCACGAGTGGCGGGTCCTTCCATGGCTGAAGCGCAACCGCAGGGTACGGGAGGCCGTAGCGCCCAGCTCGCACACACCGGGCTGCGGCACGGCTGGACGACCGGTGCCTGTGCGACGGCGGCGAGCACGGCCGCCTACACCGCACTGCTGACCGGGGACTTCCCCGACCCGGTGACGATCACCCTGCCGAAGGGACAGACCCCGGCGTTCGCGCTCGCGGTGGAGGAGTTGGCGCCCGACCGCACCGGCGCGATGGCGGGAGTGGTGAAAGACGCGGGCGACGATCCGGACGTGACGCACGGGGCGCTGATCCGGGCGACGGTGCGCAGGTTGCCGGCCGGTTCCGGCGTCGTCTTCAAGGCCGGGCCCGGGGTCGGGACCGTCACCCGGCCCGGACTGCCGCTGGACGTGGGGGAGCCCGCGATCAACCCCGTACCGCGGCAGATGATCCGCGAGCATCTGGCGGCGGTCGCCGCCCGCCACGGCACCACGGCGGACGTCGAGGTGACGGTCTCCGTCGATCACGGCGAGGAGATCGCCCGCAGTACGTGGAATCCGCGGCTCGGCATTCTCGGCGGGCTGTCGATCCTGGGGACCACCGGCATCGTGGTCCCGTACTCCTGCTCCGCCTGGATCGACTCCATCCGGCGCGGGGTGGACGTGGCGCGGGCGGCGGGACGGCGCCATGTCGCCGGCTGCACCGGCTCGACGTCGGAGAAGGTCGCCGTCGCCGTGCACAAGCTCCCCGACGACGCACTGCTGGACATGGGGGACTTCGCCGGCGCGGTGCTCAAGTACATCCGCCGGCATCCCGTCGACCGCCTGACGATCTGCGGCGGCTTCGCCAAGCTCTCGAAGCTGGCGGCCGGGCACCTCGATCTGCACTCCGCACGGTCCCAGGTGGACAAGGGCTTCCTCGCCGACCTCGCCCGCCGCGGCGGCGCGGACGAGGCCCTGGCCACCGCCGTGGCCGAGGCGAACACCGGCCTCGCCGCGCTCCAGCTGTGCGCGGCGGCGGGCGTCCCGCTCGGCGACCTGGTAGCGGCGACGGCCCGCGACGAGTCGCTGACGGTGCTGCGCGGCGCCCCGGTCGCCGTCGACGTCATCTGCATCGACCGGGCCGGGCTGGTGGTGGGCCGGGCGGAGCCGCGGGGCCCGCGGCTCCAGGGCGCACCGGCCCAGGAGGCCCCCTAGGAAGCGCCCCCCGACGGCGCGTCGCACGGCCCGTGCGGGCGTTCGCGGTCCGTGGAGTAGAGGTGGCTGTCGCGGAACTGTTCGGCGCCGAGGGTGCGGCCGACCATGATGACGGCGGTGCGGACGACCCCGGCCGCCTTCACCTGGGCGGCGATGTCGGACAGGGTGCCGCGCAGGACCAGTTCGTCCGGGCGGGAGGCCATCGCGACGACGGCGGCCGGGCAGTCCGCGCCGTAGTGCGGAAGGAGTTCGTCGACGACCCGGTCGACGTACATGGCGGCGAGGTGCAGCACGAGGAGGGCGCCGCTGCGGCCGAGCGTGGCGAGGTCCTCGCCCTCGGGCATGGGGGTCGCGCGCTGCGCGACGCGGGTGAGGATCACCGTCTGGCCGACCGTGGGCACCGTCAGCTCGCGCTTGAGAGCGGCGGCCGCGGCGGCGAACGCGGGGACGCCGGGCACCACGTCGTAGGGCACCCCGGCCGCGTCCAGGCGGCGCATCTGCTCGGCCACCGCGCTGAAGACGGACGGGTCGCCGGAGTGCAGCCGGGCGATGTCGTGGCCCTCTTCGTGCGCGCGGACCATCTCGGCAGTGATGGTGTCGAGGTCCAGCTGGGCGGTGTCGATCAGCCGGGCGTCCGGCGGGCACTCGGCGAGCAGCTCGCGCGGCACCAGGCTGCCGGCGTACAGGCAGACGCCGCAGGCGGCCAGGGTCCTGGCGCCGCGCACGGTGATCAGGTCGGCGGCGCCGGGGCCCGCGCCGATGAAGTGGACGGTCATCGCTCGTGGTTCTCCTGAGGGAGGGAGGGGGACTCGGGCTGCGGCGCCGGGCCGGCCGGTTTGACCGCCGCCCACTGGGTGACCGGCATCGCCTGCCGCCAGCCGGTGAAACCGCCGACCGGCACGGCGTGCGCCACCGCGAGCCGGACCAGGTCGCCGCCGTGCCGGCGGTACCAGTCGGCGAGCAGCGCCTCGGACTCCAGCGTCACCGTGTTGGCGACCAGCCGGCCGCCGGGCGGCAGCGCCTCCCAGCACGCGGCCAGCAGGCCGGGCGCGGTCAGGCCGCCGCCGATGAACACCGCGTCCGGCGTGGGCAGGCCGTCCAAAGCCGCGGGCGCGGGACCGTGCACGACGCGCAGCGCCGGTACGCCGAGGGAGCGGGCGTTGCGGCCGATCCGTGCGGCGCGTACCGGGTCGCGCTCGACGGTGACCGCACGGCACGCACGGTGGGTGCGCAGCCATTCGATCGCGATGGAGCCGGAGCCGCCGCCGATGTCCCACAGCAGTTCGCCGGGGGCGGGCGCCAGGGCGGCGAGGGTGGCGGCGCGGACATGGCGCTTGGTGAGCTGACCGTCGTGCTCGTAGGCGCTGTCCGGCAGGCCTGGGGCGGCCGACAGCCTCAGCGCACCGGGCTCCCGGGCGCAGTCCAGGGCGATGACGTTCAGCGGGTCGGCGGGCGGGTGCGCCCAGTCGGCGGCGGTGCCCTCGGTCAGCCGCTCGCGGTCGCCGCCGAGCTGTTCGAGCACCCGCATCCGGGTGGGGCCGAAGCCGTGGGCGCGCAGCAGGGCCGCGACCTCGCCGGGGGTGTCGGCGCCCGCGGACAGCACCAGCAGGCGGCGGCCGTCGTGCAGGGGGGCGATCAGGTTCTCGGCGGGGCGGCCGACGAGCGTGACGACCTCGGTGTCCTCCACCGGCCAGCCGAGCCGGGCACAGGCGTGGGAGACGGAGGACGGGTGCGGCAGCACCCGCAGCCGCCCGGCGGCCTCGGCGCCCAGGGTCTCGGTGAGCGTCCGGCCGATGCCGTGGAACATCGGGTCACCGCTGGCGAGGACGCAGATCCGGCGGCCGGTGTGCGCGGCGAGGAGCCCGGGGACGGCGGGGCGCAGCGGCGAGGGCCACGGCAACCGTTCGCCCGCGCAGTCGCCGGGCAGCAGGGCGAGCTGGCGCGGGCCGCCGATGAGCACCTCGGCGCGGAGCAGGGCCTGCTGGGAGGCGGCGGGCAGGCCGTCCCAGCCGTCGGCCCCGATGCCGACGACGCAGAGGGGTGGTGCGGGGCTCACTGCCGAGTACCTCAGAGGTCGGGAGGGGAAGGGGACCGGGTGCCGAACTTTACTGACCGGTCGGTGCGTGCCGTTGCGGGGGGAGCACACGAGGTGGCGGGGGAGGTTGGCGCACGGCCCCGGCGGGCGGGCGCCGCGACGTCGCACCGGCACCGGTCACCGGCCTGGGGACCGGTGCGGCGACCGGCACCCGGGTCACACGCGCCGCACCGCCACACCCGCCGCGACCAGGGCGTCGACGGCTTCGTCCGGCGCGTCCGTGTCGGTGACCAGGACGTCGAGGGCGCTCGCCGCTGCGACGAAGGCCAGCGCCGTGCGCGACAGCTTGGTGGCGTCGGCGACCGCGATGACCCGGCGGGCTGAGGCGATCGCCGCGCGCTTGATCGCGGCGTCCGCCAGGTCGTACGCGGTCACGCCGTCGCCGGGTGTCAGGCCGCAGCAGCCGATGACGGCCGTGTCGAAGCGCAGCGCGGCGAGCGATGCCTCGGCCAGCGGGCCGGTCACCGCCAGTTCGCCGGGGCGGGGCTCGCCGCCCGGCAGCAGCAGCTTGAGCGAGGGCGCGCCGACGAGGGCGTTGGCCGCGTGCAGGGAGAGCGGCATGACCGTGAGGGGCCGCTCCCGCAGCGCTCTGGCGACCTCCAGGCAGGTCGTACCGCTGTCGAGGACGACGGACTCACGGTCCGCGATCAGGGCGGCCACCTCGGCGGCGATCCGTTCCTTGACCGCCGTGCCTTCGCGTGCGCGCAGGCCGAACGGCGGCTCCTCGCCGCGCAGCACCAGGCTCCTGGCACCGCCCCGGAAGCGCTCCAGCACGCCCTGTTCCGCCAGTTGCTCCAGATCGCGCCGGACGGTCATCTCCGAGGCGCCGGTGAGCGCGGCCAGTTCCGCGACGCTCAGCCGCTCGGACTCGCGCAGGGCCTGGGTGATCAGGGTGAGCCGGCCTGTACTCGACATCACCACATCGCACACCGATCATGTTCGTAAGTCAAGCTAGCGAACAGAGATTCTGTTCGCTAGCCTTCTTTCGGTGACTGCTCCCAGTGATCCGATCAGCGATCCGACGACCCGTCCGACCGCGGCCACCGCGACGCCCTCCCCACCCGGCCCGCCGGGCCGCCGACTGCGGACGGCCCGGCTCGCCACCTTCGGATTCTTCGCCCTCAACGGCCTCGTCATGGGCATGTGGATCGTGCACATCCCCGCCGTCGAGCAGCGCGCCGGCGTCGGCCACGCGGTGCTGGGCTGGCTGCTGCTCTTCCTCGGCGCGGGCGCCTTCGCGGGGATGCAGCTCTGCGGGCCGCTTACCGACCGCTACGGCAGCCACCGCGTCGTCCCGGCGGGCGGCGTGCTGTGCAGCGCCGCGCTCGTGCTGCCGGGACTCGCGGAGGGTCCCTGGACCCTGGCGGCGGCGCTGCTGGTGCTGGGCTTCGGCAACGGCTGCCTGGATGTCGGGATGAACACCCATGCCGTCCAGGTGGAGCGTGGGTACGGACGGCCCGTCATGTCCGCGTTCCACGCGGTCTTCTCCGTCGGCGGCGTGCTCGCGGCGCTGGCCGGCGCCCGCGCCCTCGGCTGGGGCTGGAGCGCGCCCCTGACCCTGGGCTGCGTCGCGGCCTTCGGCGTGGCCGTCACCCTGCTCGCCACCGCCGGACTGCTGCGGCCGGACACCGAAGGCCGGGACGCCGCGGGGGAGACCGCCGCGCCCGCCACGGAAGGCGCGCCCGCCCGCACCCGCCGCACGCCCTCCCGGGTCTGGCTGCTCGCCCTGCTGGCCCTGGCCCTGATGCTGTGTGAGGGCGTCGCCAACGACTGGAGCGTGCTGCATCTGCGGGACGTCCTGGGCGCCTCCGCCCCGACGGCCGCCCTGGCCTACGGTGCGTTCGCCACGGCGATGACCATCGGCAGGTTCGCCACCGACCGCGTGGTCCTCCGGTTCGGTCCGGTGCGCCTGGTCCGCTACGGCACGGCCCTGGCCGCCGTCGGTCTCACGGCCGCCGCCCTGACCCCGTGGGTGCCCCTCGCCCTCGCGGGCTGGACGCTCTTCGGCATCGGTCTGTCCGGCTGCGTCCCGCAGTTCTTCAGCGCAGCGGGCCATGTCGATCCGGAAGCCTCCGGTGCGCATGTGTCCCGGGTGGCAGGTCTGGGCTATCTCGGCATGCTCGCCGGGCCCGCCGTCATCGGGCCGCTGACCCATGCCGTCCCGCTCAACATCACGTTCCTGCTGCCGGTGGCACTCTGCGTGCTCGCCGCCTGCGCCGCGGGGGTCCTGCGGGCCCGGTGAACGCGGCCGGTGGTCCCGGGGGACGCGGCCGGTGGTCCCGGGGGACGCGGCCGGCATCTCGCCGCCGCGCCCCGGCCGCGCATGACGGCGGCCGCGGGGACACACCGGCCGCCGGACCACGGCCCTCCGTTTCCGCCCCTCCGCAGTTCCCCGCCCCTACCGCTCTGACCAGCGACGATAGGCCGTTTGACGGTAATGACAACGGTCACCGGTGCAGCCTTTGGATCTCCCGCGGAAGTGCGGTTTGCTTCGCAGGACGACCCAGGAAGGAGCGCGCCATGACCGGGCACGACCACGGGCACCACGGGGCCACGGCCCACGGGCACAGCCACGCGCACGCCGTCTCCCCGGACGCCGACCGGCGCTGGCTGCGCGCCGCCCTGATCCTGATCACCGCCTATATGGCGGTCGAGGTCGTCATCGGTTTCGTGGCCCAGTCGCTGGCGCTGATCTCGGACGCCGCCCACATGCTCACCGACGCCGTCTCCATCGCACTGGCCCTGGTCGCGATGCGGCTGGCCGCCCGGCCCGCGCGCGGCGGCTACACCTACGGCCTCAAGCGCGCCGAGATCCTCTCCGCGCAGGCCAACGGCATCACCCTGCTGCTGCTGTCGGTCTGGCTGGCGTACGAGGCGGTCCAGCGGCTGATCTCGCCGCCCGAGGTCACCGGCGGACTGGTCCTGGTCACCGCGCTCTCCGGCGTCGTGGTCAACCTCGTCTGCACCTGGTTCCTCTCCAGGGCAAACCGCTCCAGCCTGAACATCGAGGGCGCCTACCAGCACATCCTCACCGACCTGTTCGGCTTCGTCGCCACCGCGGTCGCCGGCCTGATCGTGCTGACCACCGGCTTCGAGCGGGCCGACGCGATCGCCACGCTCGTGGTCGTCGCCCTGATGCTGAAGGCCGGTACGGGCCTGGTCCGCGAGTCCGGGCGGATCTTCATGGAGGCAGCGCCGGCCGGCGTCGACCCGGACGCGCTGGGCGACCACCTCGCCTCCACCGACCAGGTCGTCGAGGTGCACGATCTGCACATCTGGCAGATCACCTCGGGCCAGCCGGCGCTGTCCGCGCACGTGCTGGTGGAGCCGGGCGGCGACTGCCACAAGGTCCGCCGCACCCTGCAGGAAGTCCTCGACCTGGAGTACGGCATCACCCACGCCACCCTCCAGGTCGACCACGTCGGTGAGCAGGCGTCCGCCGACGAGGTCCTGACCCTGAGCACCGGGCCCGGGCCGGAGCAGCCGCCGGCCGACCATTGCGAGGACACCCACGGCCCGGTCCACCGGCCCGGCGGGTACCGCGAGTAGGACGCGCCCCGCGCCCGACCGGCCGCGCCCACCCGCACAACCCGTCCCGTACCGCCGCGCCATATTGGCCGTTCCCACCGCCACCGTCCCCTCGCTCGGGTGAACCCGGCCCACGGGCAGGGCGGAAGCCGCGGGTACGGCGGGCGGCGGTGCTCGGATGACGGCATGAGAACCGCTGCCGTCTGCGCACTGCTCTGCGCCGCCACGCTCCCCGGACCGTCCTTCGCCGCTCCCGCCCGCCAGGCACCGCCCGGCGGGCCCGTCTCGGTGACGGTGACCGACGGCATCGACCGCGCCGAGCCCGGGGACCGGCTCGGCTACCGCATCACCGTGCGCAACCTGGGCGACACCGACCTGTCCGCGACACGTACCGAACAGCGGATGCCGGCCACCGCCGCCTCGGTCTCGGCCGAGGGCGGCACGGTCGTACGGCGTGGCTCGGGGGAACAGCGGGCCGTCTGGCGCTCCGACCTGCCCGCGCACGCCGTACGGGAGTTCACCGCAACGGCGGTCCTCGGCGAGCGGCCCGCACCCGCCGCCACGGCGGCCCCCGGCACCCTGCGCGCCAACACCACCGTCTGCGTCTATCTGGGCGGCTCCGGCGCTCCGAGCGCCTGCTCGGGCGACGCGGACGACCTCCCGGCGACACGGGAGGAGGACGGGGACGACGGGTGGGTCTGGTGGACCCTCGCCCTGGTGGTCTGCGCCCTGCTCGCCTCGGGCGTACTCCGTGCGGTGCGCCGGCATCGGGAAGGGCGAGGGGACAGCAGGCGCGGCGGGGACGGTGGGCGAGGGGACAGCGGACGCGGCCGGGACGGTGGGCGCGGCAGGCGCGTGGCGGCCCGCCTCTGAGCCGCGGCCCGGTCGCCTCCAGCGGCCGGCCGGCGGCGCGCCACCCGGTCGGCCGCACGGTCACCCGTTGGCACCGGCCCCGCTCGCGGCCGGCGCCCTTTCGGATTTGCCTGGGAGGGCGACAGGTTCGCCGTTCAGGAAGGGCCGGGAGCAATGTCAGCGAGCGCCCCCGCACGCGCAGGCGGCCGGGTGGCGGAGGCGGAGCACGTACCGCAGCCTCCCCGGCGGCCCGGCCGCGCGCTCGGCGGCGGCGTCCTCCTGCTGATCGCGGCGCTGATGCTGCCGCTGAGCCTGACCGCCGTGTGGGCGCGCTCCGAACTCACCGACACCGACCGCTATGTGTCCGCCGTCGCGCCGCTCGCCGCGAACCCCGCGGTCCAGGACGCCATCGTCGACGACGTCACCGACGGCGTGATGGCGCACATCCGGCTCGACGGACTGCTGAAGGCCATTCCACGGGCGGAGCGGCCCGCGCTGCGCCAGCGGTTCACCCGCGGCATCCGTGAGTTCGTCGACAAGCAGGTACGCCAGGTCGTCACCGGCCGCGCCTTCCCCACCGTGTGGAGCGGCGTGCACCGCAACGCCCACCAGGCCCTGGACGGCACCTTGACCGCCTCGGGCAACGCTCCGGTGACCCTCGACCTGACACCCATCATCGAACGCGTCAAACACCAGGTGGCCACCAACGGCCTGGGCATCGACGTCGCCCGCCGCGTCCCCCGCATGGGCACCGAGATCGTGCTGCTGCAATCCCCTGACGTGCCACGGGCGCGCACCGCCTACCAGGCCGTACGCGTCGCCGCGCTGCTGATGCCGCCGGCCGCGGCCCTGTGCCTGCTGGCCGGGCTGCTGCTCGCGCGGCGCAGGCGGCGCGCCCTCATCTGCACCGGGCTCGGGTGCGCCGCGGCGACCGCGTCGCTGGCAGCGGCACTCGTGCTGGTACGCACCCGCGCCGTGGACGCGCTCCCCGCTGTGGTCTCCCGGCCGGCGGCCGAAGCCTTCGCGGACGCCCTCACCGGCTCGCTGCGCACCGCGGTCTGGCTGCTCCTGGGCGCCGCCCTGCTGACCGTGGCGCTCGCCGCCGCCGGGCCGCCCGCCGTCCGCGCGCTCATGGCGACGGCCGCCCACCGGGAAGGCGGACGGCCGGAGCGCTCGGAGCACGGGTGACGGGGGATCAGATCGTCA
Organism: Streptomyces sp. NPDC048248; assembly: GCF_043201875.1. Classification (NCBI taxonomy): domain Bacteria; kingdom Bacillati; phylum Actinomycetota; class Actinomycetes; order Kitasatosporales; family Streptomycetaceae; genus Streptomyces; species Streptomyces sp. NPDC048248. The sequence goes on along the minus strand of NZ_JBICZL010000005.1, from coordinate 374,564 downwards.
GCACCGTCTTGCCCTGGGTCCGCCCCTTGCGCTGGGCGGCGATCGCCTCGGGTGCCTCCTCCAGGAGCACCTCTCGGCCCACCAGCACCGTCAGCCGGCCGGAGTCGACCTGCCCGGCGAGGATCTCCAGGAGCTGCGGCGAGGGCCGGTTGACGAAGTTGAAGCCGCGCAGATTGTGCTCGGTCAGCGCGTCCGCGTCGGCAGAGCCGATGGTGGAGACGGCCGTTCCGCCGTCCCGTACGGTTCGGGTCATCGCGCTGAACTCCGCAGGACCGCTGGCCAGATCGATCAGCACGTCCACACCGTCCGGGTGCGCCGCGAGGACCTGGTCGGCGACCGGGCCCACGGTGTGGTCGACGGTTTCCGCGGCTCCCAGATTCCGCATCAGCTCCGACTGGGTGGCGCGGGCGGTGGCGATCACCTCGGCGCCGCGGCCGGCCGCCAGCTGGGTGGTGAAGGTGCCCACCCCGCCGGTCGCGCCGACGATCAGCACCCGTCGGCCCTCGCTGACGCGGGTCTCCTCGACCAGGTTGTAGGCGGTCGTGCCGGCAGTCGGCACGGCCGCGGAGGTGGCGTAGGTGACACTGCGGGCGGCCGGCGCGATCGCCGCCTCGTCGGCGAGCGCGAGTTCGGCGTACGAGCCGCCGCCCCGCTCGGTGCGCTGGAACTGGCCGAACACCGCGTCCCCGACCGTGAACCGCCGTACGCCGGTCCCGATCGCGAGCACCTCGCCCGCCCCGTCGGCCCCCATGACAAGCGGGAACGCGGCGGGCACGGCATCACCGAACACGCCCTCCGCGATCTTCCAGTCGATGGGGTTGACCCCGGCGGCGGACAGCCGGACCAGGACCTCCCCCGGCCCTGGCTCGGGCTGTGGCAGATCCATGAGCTGCGGCTGTTCACCGAATGCGCTGACTGCTACGGCTCTCATCTGGCGTTCCCTTCCACCCTTCCGACCGGAGGCCGGAGTGGATCGTAAGCACGCCGGTGCGGCCGGATCCCGCAGGACGAGAGGCGGTGCCCCGGAAGCAACTCGTACGGCCCCCCGTCTCGCCCGGTCCGGCCGCCGCCGAACGTATGTCCCACGGCCGGCGGCGGACGCGCCGATGGGGGACCGGCACCGATGGGTCGGCCACCCCATCGGAGCCGGAGTCCCGGACGGACACGGCCCCGGGCCCCGCGTCCGTCCGGCGCCCTACACGGCTTGCAGGGCGAGCGTGGGCGAGAGGCGGGCCGCCCGTACGGCCGGATAGAGACCGGCGACGGTGCCGATCGCCAAAGTCGCCCCGAAGCCGCCGGCCACCGCCCACAGCGGCACCACCCACGGCATGCCGCCCGCGGCCGCGAAGGCGTAGGTCGCGGCGGCGCCCAGAGCGATCCCGGCGATCCCGCCCAGGCCGGACAGCAGCAGCGACTCGGTCACGAACTGCAGCCGGATCTGGCCTCGGGTGGCGCCCATCGAGCGGCGCAGCCCGATCTCGTGACGGCGCTCCAGCACCGAAATGATCATGGTGTTGGCGACCCCGACACCTCCGACGAGCAGCGCCACCCCGCCGAGCCCGAGCAGCAGACCGGTGAAGGTCCCCTCCGTCGCCGCCTTCGCCTGGAGCGCCGACGACGGGTCGCTGACCTGGACGTTGCGCGGGTTCTGCGGGTCGACGGAGTGCGGAATGAGGTCCCGCACACGGTGCACCGAGGCGTCGGTGGACCGTTCGTAGATCGCCGTGGGGTGGCCGTCGAAGCCGAGCAGTTCGCCCGCCGCCGTCCAGCCGACCAGAGCGGCCCGCTCGATCTCCGGCGCGAGCGGCAGCGGCCGCAGGATGCCGACGACGGTGAAGTACCGGCCGCCGACGGCCACCTGCTGTCCGGGGCGGCTGATGCCGAGGCGCTCGGCGGCGACATGGCCGAGCACCACCGACGGATAGCGGCCGTTGGCGTCGTTGAGCCAGGTGCCGGACGCCATCGCGCCGCGCAGTGTCCCCAGCAGTCCCACCCCGGCGGCCTTGACCGTGATGCCGCCGGTCTCCTCCACCGGGATCTTCTCGCTGCGCCGTACCGACACCTCCAGATCGCCGGTGGCACCGACCTGCCGGACCCCGTCGATCCGCCCCACCATCCCGGGGGCCTCCTTCGGCAGTTTCACCTCCTCACCGAACATTCCCTGACCCGGCGAGGCGACCAGCATGTTGGTGCCCAACGCGTCGAGTTTCTCCAGGAGTTGTGCCTTGCTGGACGCGGAGATGCCGACCACCGCGATCATCGTCGCGATTCCGATGGCGATGCCGAGGGCGGAGAGCACCACCCGCATGGGGCGGGCGCGCAGCCCGGCCGAGCCGACGTGCAGGACCTCGCGCGGGCCGAGGGACGCCGGGGAGAGCATGCCGCGCCTCACCGCTCCGCGCTCCCGGGGGCCGTGGGCCCGCCGTCCGGACCGGGGGCGACCCGGCTGCCGTACGCCCGGGTCCCGTCGGCCATCGGTCCCTCGTCGGTGACCACTTGGCCGTCGCGGATCCGCACCTGCCGTGGCAGCTGCGCTGCGATGTCGCTGTCGTGGGTGATGACGGCGATGGTGGCGCCCTCCTTGTTGAGGTCGTGCAGCAGTGCCATGACCGCCGCACCGGAGGCGGAGTCCAGGGCTCCGGTCGGTTCGTCGGCCAGCAGCAGGTCCGGTTCGCCGACCACCGCGCGGGCGATGGCCACCCGCTGCTTCTGACCGCCCGACAGCTCGTGCGGCCGGTGTGTCATGCGGTCAGCGAGGCCGACCCGGTCCAGCGCGTCGGCGGCCCGGCGGCGGCGCTCCGCGCGCGGCAGCCCGGAGTAGAGCAGCCCTTCGGCGACGTTGTCCTGTGCGCTGATGCCGGGCACCAGGTGAAAGGACTGGAAGACGAAGCCGATGTGCCGGGCGCGCAGCGCGGAGAGCCTGCGGTCGGTGAGCGAGGCGATGGCGTGGCCCGCGATGGTGACCTCGCCGGCCGTCGGGCGGTCCAGGGTGCCGATGATGTGCAGCAGGGTGGACTTGCCGGAGCCGGACGGGCCGACGATGGCCAGCAGTTCCGCCCGCGCGACCCGCAGGTCCACACCACGCAGCGCGGCGACCCCGCCCGGGTACTCCTTGGTGACTCCGGCCAGCTCGATGACGTGTCCGGGGATACGGCCCGCGGGGTCGGCGGTGCCGCCGGCATCGCCGACCCCGAATTCACCGCGTTCACCGAGACCGCCGAGAGCGCTGAGGTCCGTGCGGGCGCTCATGCCTTCGGCACCCCGACCTTCGTGCCCGGCTTCAGGCCGCCGCCGGATATCTCCACCCTGCCCTGCCCGAACATGCCCAGCTTCACGTGGACATCGCGCACCGTGCCGCCCTCGACGACCTGCACACCGAAGCCGCCGCCGGGCAGCGCGAGAAGCGCGTTCACCGGCACCGTCAGCACGTCCTCGCGGACCTCGCCGACGATGTCGACGGTCACCGGCGCCTGGTCGAACGCGGTGACCTTGCCCGGCTCCGTGAAGGCGATCCGCACGGTGATCTTCGGGGTCCTGCCCGACGGGTCGCTGCCCTCCTCGGTGACATTGCGGTCGACGGAGGCGACCTTGCCCTTGGCCGAGCCGCCGCCGGGCAGCTGCACCGTCACCTCGGTGCCGGGCTTCGCCAGGTCGGCCTGCGCGACATCGAGCTTGATCCGGACCTCCCGCGCGGAGCCGGTGGTGGTCAGCAGCGGACGGCCGGGCGAGACCTGGTCGCCGACCGCCGCCTCCTTCTTCTTGATCCGCACCGCGCCCGGCTGGAAGGAGATCTGGTCCGGACCGGTGGTGCCGGTCTGCTTCAGCCCGTGCGCCTTCTGCCAGCGCTTGACCGCCTCCGTGGTGCCGGGGGTGAACTCCTCGTCCACGGCCAGCGCGTCGCCGTACCCGAGGGCCCGCAGGTTCTCCTTCAGCTGCCGGACGTCGGCGCCCTCGTCGCCCTGCTTCAAGGCGCGGTACATCGGCTTCCCGCCGTACATCAGCCGGACGGCGCGGCCGTCGGTCTCATACAGCGCGCCGTCGCGTTCCACCGTGGAGCCGGTCGCGGGTAGCCAGGTCAACGTGCCCGCCGCACCGCCGTTGACCTTGCGTTCCTTGGCGTAGCCGAGCGATCCGTCGACCTGGGTGCTGCTGCTGAGGTCCTGGCGCCGGACGGTGTCGGTGTCCGGCGGCAGGGCGTCCTTCGGCGTCTGCTGCCCGGTGTCCTGACGCCCGGTGACCGAGCCGATCGCCGCGCCGCCGCCGGCCAGGACGGCCGCGACCACCAGCGCGGAGACGAGATACTTCGTGCGGCCGCGCCGGGTGGCGCGCCGCCGCTCCTCAGCCGGCATTCCGGCCGCCACACGCCGCGTTGGCCTTCTCGAACTTCTTCTTCTCCGCGCCCTTCGGGATCGGCATGGCCTTTTGCATCTCGTCGCCGCCGAACTTCGGGTCGGGCATGTTGAAGCCGTTCTCCCGCATGCACCGGGCGAACTCCAGCGCCTTGTCCTTGTCCGCCTGACTCGGCCCGTCCTGACCGGCGCCCGGCCCGCTGTCCTTGCACTCCTTGAACGCCTTCTTCATCTTCTCCGGGTCGGTCTTCGAGCCGCCGACGACCATGCTGCGCGGGTCCTGCCCCGGCTTGGGCTCCTCGACCTTCACGCCGTGGTCGCGTAGGCACTGGCGGTGCCGGTAGGCAGCGTCCGCCTCCTTGCCCTTGCCGTTCGCGTCGGAGCCGCCGCCCTCGCTCCCACCCGCGCCGCCGCCGGAGCAGGCGGTGGCGAATATCGCCAGTCCCGCCATCAACGATGCCGCCGCCACTGACGCCCTGCGCTGCCTCATGGTTTTCCTCCGTGCCGAATGCGGATGTGACCTGACGCGGCAGAGGCTGGCACCGGGTCGCCTTTCGTTTCTCTAACCATCCGCGGGAAGCGGCGCCACAGCGGTGAATTCCGCAGGTCCGGGCCGGTGCGGCGAAAGACGTTTACACCGCCGAAAGGTGGCTCTCGGGTAGACATGACGCCATGCGCGTTCTGGTGGTGGAGGACGAGGAATTCCTCGCGGAGATGATTGCCGAGGGACTGCGCCGCGACGCGATCGCGGTCGATGTCGCCCACGACGGCCGGGAGGCGCTGGCCAAACTGCGGCTCGGCGCGTACGACGTCCTCGTCCTGGACCGCGATCTGCCGGGGCTGCACGGCGACGAGGTGTGCCGCGAGGTCGTGAGCCGGCGGCTGCTGACCCGGGTGCTGATGCTCACCGCGTCCGGCACCGTACGCGACCGCGTGGACGGTCTGGGGCTGGGCGCCGACGACTATCTGACCAAGCCGTTCGCCTACGAGGAACTGCTGGCCCGGGTCCTGGCCCTGGGCCGGCGCGCCCGCCCGGCCCTGCCCCCGGTCCTGGAGCGGGCCGGCGTCACCGTCGACACCGCCCGTCGCCTCGCCGTCCGCGACGGCCGCCCGCTCGCCCTGTCCCGCAAGGAGTTCGGGGTGCTCGAGGTGCTGCTGCGCGCCGAGGGCGCGGTGGTCAGCGGGGACGACCTGATCGAGGAGGTCTGGGAGGAGCACACCAGCTACCGCACCAACGCGGTCCGCGTCACCCTCAGCAAGCTCCGCGCCAAGCTCGGCGAACCAGCGGTGATCGAGACCGTGCCGGGCGCCGGCTACCGGATGGCCGGCGGCGGGCCGGCGGACGCGGAACCGTCGGCGGACCAGGACCGGCAGCGGACCGACGCGGTCGGGCCCGCGGGCGACGGCGCATGAGCACTTCCGCCACGGACCACCCGATACCGCGCCCCTCGTCGCTCGGTCGCCGCTGGCTCCCCGGCAGCGAACGCGTCCGGCTCACCACCCTCTACGGCGGGCTTCTGGTGCTGGCCGGGGCCATGCTCATCGGCCTGGTCTACGTCCTGGTGCGCAGCGGCCTGTACTCGTCGCTGAGCATGGCGGTCACCACCGCCACGCCCCGCGGTCCCGGTCCCCTCGCCCCGAGCGGCGCCGCCACCGGCGCGCCCGTCCCCGGCCCGACCGTGGCGCCCGCCTCGCCGCTTCCCGGTTATGTCCCGGCGCTCCGCGACGGCGGGCTCTACAGCGTCACCAAGAACATCACCGACGCCGCCGAACAGGCCGCGCTCAGCCGCCTGCTGACCACCTCGCTGATCGCCCTGCTGGTCTTCGCCGTCCTCTCGGTGGCGCTGGCCTGGTGGATGGCCGGGCGGGTGCTGCGCCCGGTCTCCGTGATCACCCGCACCGCCCGCCGGCTCTCCGCCGCCAACCTGCACGAACGCATCGCCCTTGACGCGCCACCGGGCGAACTCAAGCACCTCGCCGACACCTTCGACGGCATGCTCGACCGCATCGAGCAGCTGGTCTCCGCGCAGCAGCGGTTCGCCGCCAACGCCGCGCACGAGCTGCGCACTCCGCTGGCCGTGCAGCGTGCCGCGGCCGAGATCGGGCTGGCCGACCCGGACCCGGACAACGTCAAGCGCATCCGCGGCAAGCTGATCGAGGTCGCCGAGAGCAGTGAGCACCTGATCGAGGGGCTGCTGCTGCTCTCCGTCTCCGACCAGGGCCTCCAGCGCAGGGAGGCGGTCGCGTTCGGTGACCTCGCCGAGAGCGTCGCCGCCGAGTACGCCGACGACGCCTGGCGGCGCGGGCTGACCATCGCCACCGACATCCACCCGCTGACCGTGGACGGCGACCCCGTGCTGCTCGCGCACCTGGTGCGGAATCTGGTCGGCAACGCCGTACGCCACAACCGCCCCGACGGCCGGATCACGCTACGCGTCGACGACCGGACGCTGGAGGTCAGCAACACCGGGCCGCAGATCCCCGACGAGGCCGTCCCGTATCTCTTCGAGCCGTTCCGCCGCCTGGAGGCACGCCGGCACGCCCCGGGAGAGGGCGCGGGTCTTGGCCTGTCGATCGTCGCGTCCCTCGCCCGCGCGCACGCCGCCTCCGCCGCCGCGCACCCCAACCCGGGCGGCGGTCTGACGGTCCGGGTCGCCTTCCCCGCCCGGCTGCCCGCCTGACGGGCGGGTAGCCCGGGCACGTTCCCTTCCTCCTCGGTCCGTTCCCTTCCTCCGCCCAGCGGTGGACACCTCATGGAGCGTTGGGCACCCCCGGAGCAGTAGACACTCCATCTATACATTGCATGTGTACTACGTGTGTATAGTTCCCTCGGTCAGGCGGTTCGAAGTGCGCCGTACCAGGTCACGGGTCGTCGCCGCGGGGCTGCGCCCTGCCTCGGCACCGGCCACCGCCACGGTCGGCACGCCGACCGCCCGCACACCCGCGCGCCACGTCCGCATACGCGTCGACGTCCGCGTGCTCTGCCACGTCCGAGGAGCCCCGTATGCCGAAAAAGATGTCCACGACCCGCCGCCCCGCCATATCCGGGCTGCTGGCGGCCACCTCGCTGGTCCTGGCCCTCAGCGGCTGCGCCGCCTACGACGTCACCGCACCGGCCGACGCCCGCGCCGAGGCGTCCGCCGGGCAGGGGAAGACGAAGGACACCCGGCTCGCCGCAGCCGGGAGGACGGTGGCCGAAGGCGCGCACGAGGACGGGAAGAGGAAGAACCGGCAGGGCACGTCCGATTCCGACATCGACTGCCGCAAGGCCAAGTGTGTCGCTCTCACCTTCGACGCCGGCCCCAGCGAGCACACCCCCCGGCTGCTGGACATCCTCAAGAAGGAGAAGGTGCACGCGACGTTCTTCATGCTCGGTAAGAACCATGTCGCCGACCGCCCCGCCGACGTGCGCCGGATCGACGCCGAGGGTCATGAACTGGCCAACCACACCTGGTCGCACCAAGTCCTCACCGACATCGCGCCGGAGGAGGCCCGCAAGGAGCTGTCCCGCACCCAGGACGCGGTCGAGAAGATCACCGGCAAGAAGCCCCGGCTGATGCGCCCGCCGCAGGGCAGGACCGACGAAGAGGTCTCCCGCATCAGCCGCGAGCTCGGCCTCGCGCAGGTTCTGTGGAGCGTGACCGCCAAGGACTACCGGACCGAGGACTCGGCCCTGATCACCGAGCGGGTGCTCGAACAGACCGAGCGCGACGGCATCATCCTGCTGCACGACATCTACCGGGGCACCGTGCCCGCCGTCCCGGGCATCATCGCGAAACTCAAGCAGCGCGGCTACACGATCGTGACGGTCTCCCAGCTGCTCTCACCGGCCGAGCCCGAGCCCGGGATGGTCTACCGCCCCTGAGAGTCGCGAGCCCGCAGCGCCTCAACCGCTCTTTTCCGCGACGGCCTTGAGCTGTCCGTCGCGTCGGGCGCCGCCGAACCGCTGCCACCAGTGGCGGCGCCGCAGGTGCACCGCATGCCCCAGCTTGCGCCCCAGCAGCAGATAACCGATCAGCGCGCCCGTGCAGTTGAGAATCACGTCGTCGATGTCGAAGGCCCGCCCGGTGATGAGCGCTCCCTGCACCAGCTCCACCAGCAGCATCACCACCGCCGTGGCGGCGCCGACCCGGAGCGTCCCACGGGCGCCCGGCGCCAGCACCGGCAGGAGCACCCCGAACGGCACCCCGAGCACGATGTTGCCGCCGAGCTGCTTGACCGTGTCGGCCAGGTGCGGCTGCCCGAGATAGTCACGGATCGAGTCCCCCGGGCTGAGGTTGGGGTGGGTCAGCGGCACCGAGGACGCCGACGGCGTCAGGGTGAGCCTGGCCAGTACCACCGCGAAGGCCACCATCGCGGCGAACGCCGCGACCAGCAGCAGAACGCGGACGGCCATCGGGGCCCGGCCGTCACGGAGTCGTCGGATATCGCCGTCCTGCTGGGTACGCGTCATGAGACCTCTCCCAGGGGTGCGTCACGTGCCGGGCGCCCGGCCGGACAGGCCCGCATCCGCCACGCCACCTGCGGCGCACCTCCGCGTTCCTGCCGCCCTGCGCGGATACTCACTTCTCCGTACCGGCCGGGAGGCTCGGTTACCCCCGGTGGACCGAACCATGCGGGTGGACGGACGAAGAGGGGGCGCCGGACCACCGGCCCCCCCCGCCTCACTCCTGCTACGCCCCGCGGCGCCTCATCCCCGCGGTTCCGCCTCCACCCGCCTGCGGTCGGAGGGCGACGGCGACGCGGCCGGCGCCTCGGGCCCCGCCGCTCCGTTCACCGGAGCCTGCCCCGGCTTGCGCTCCGTACCGGCCGGCTCGGTGTCCTGCGGGAACGTCAACTGCCGGCTCTGCCACTCCAGGGCGGGGACGACCTCACGCCGCCATGTCGCGAACTGGTGGCTGCCCCGCGGCAGGATGATCGAGTCGACCGTCATCGGCGCCTTCGCCGCACGCAGGAACTTCATGGTGTCCGGGTAACCCGGCTCGCCCTTGCGGCTGCTGGCCACCAGCGCGGAGACCTGAGGCGCGGGCAGATTCGCGAGCCGCCACAGCAGATCGTGCTCCCGCTCCCGCTGCGCGCCGGCCTCGCCGGTGCCGAACAGGCTGCCCGTGGTGAGGTCGTCCTTGATGGCGTAGTCACCGGAGAGCGAGACGGCCGAGGTGTAGATCTTCGGGTTGCGCATCGCCAGCTGGAGCGAGCAGGTGCCACCGGAGGAGTACCCGAACGCGCCCCAGGCACTGGGGTCCCGGCCGACCCGGTAGGCCGACTTCATCGCCTCCGGCAGATCCTGCGTGAAGAACGTCTCGGCCTGCGGCCCGCCCGGCACATCGACGCACTCGGTGTCGCGCGGCGGCGCGATCGTGGGGCGCACCATCACGATCACGGTCGGCTGCATCCTGCCCTGCTCGATCAGCCGCCCCGCGTTCTGCGGCACCTGGAGATGCTGCGCGAGGTTCATGATGCCGCCGGGGTAGCCGCTGATGACGACCATGACGGGGAACCGCTGCCGGCGGAACTGCTGCTGGAAGTACTGCGGCGGGAGATAGACGAACCCGGGGTTGATGGCCCGCGAGCGCCGCCCCATGATGCGTACGGACTCGACCTTGCCGACCTTGTCCGCCGGCCCCTTGGGCAGTCCGGTCACCTGATCGAGGCCCTGCGGACCGGCCGGTTGGACCAGGCCGCCCTTGAGACTCCCGACGGAGGCGTACTGCCCGTCGCCCGCGTTCACCGACACCGGGGCCTTCTCGTTGTTGCCCAGCAGCTCGTCCCAGCTGCCGTAGAACTGGAAGCTGGAATTCACCGCCAGTGCGAGGGCAGACACGATCGACAGCTGCGTGACCACGATGGCACCGAGCCTGCCCAGGACGGGCCGCACCCCGCGCCGCGACAGCCGGGGCCAGAGCCACACCGTGGCGGCCACACAGGCCAGGGCCAGCACGACCACCGTGTATTCGAGCGACTGACTGGTCAGCCCCATGCGCCTACATCTCCCGTCACCCTCGAAAGGGTTCTTGCCTTTTCCGGCCGCCTAGAGGCACAACGGGCGGCTCAGGACAATGGTCACCGGAGAAGAGGGGCTCACCTGCGCATCGGATACCTGAACGACCTACTTCTTACCCAGCTCTTGCCTCCTCGTTTCCGTGGCGTGATGTGGCGGGCCGGGCCGCACGCGGGCGGCTCCCCGGCGGCCCGGCGCCCCTCCCCCCGGTACAGGGGCGCCGGGCTCGCGCGGGGTGGACGGGCGGGGTCAGACCCCGATGTTCCGCCCGTCGGTGCGCCATACGCTCACCACGGACGGGCGCACCAGCGTGCCCGGCCCGTCGGGCCACGTCGACGCCGGCTTCTCCACGCTCGCGCCGTCCAGCTCGCCCGGGTGCTGCACAGCGACCAGCACCCGGCGGTCCTGCACGATCGGGCCGCAGGTCTCGGCCCCCGTCGGCACCGTCAGGAACTGCCGGACCTGGCCTCGCCGTTCCCCCGCGGTCGCCACACCGAACAGCCCGTCATGGCTGCCCAGCGCGTTGCCGTCGGTCGAGATCCACAGGTTCCCGTACGCGTCGAACGTGAGGTTGTCCGGGCAGGAGATGGGGCTGACCTGGTCCTTGGGGAAGCCGCCGAAGTACGTGGCCGGGTCCTCCGGGTCGCCGCACACCAGGAAGAGCCGCCAGTGGAAGCGGTCCGCCGACGGATCGTCCCGGTGCTCGGTCAGCTCCAGGATCTGCCCGTGCTTGTTGCCGTTGCGCGGGTTCGCCTCATCCGCGCCGGCCTTGCCCGCCTTGCCCCGGTCGCTGTTGTTGGTCAGCGCGACGTAGACCCGCCCGGTGCGCGGGCTGGGCTCGACGTCCTCGGGACGGTCCATCTTCGTGGCGCCCACCTTGTCGGCCGCGAGCCGGGTGAAGACGTAGACCTCCTCGGCCGTCATGCCCGGCACGTAGGACGTGTCGCCGCTCGCCAGCGGGATCCATTCGCCCGACCCGTCGAACTCGCCGTCCTTCGGGAGCTTCCCGGAGCCGTCGATCTCCTGCGCTGCGCTGTCGCCGGTGAACTTGGCCGCGTACAGCGTCCCCTCGTCCAGGAGTGTGCGGTTGTGCTCCCGCGCCGCCCGCCCGCCGCCCCGCTTCATGCGCTTGTCGGAGACGAACTTGTAGAAGTAGTCGAACTTCTCGTCGTCGCCCATGTAGAGGACGGGCCGGCCGTCCGCCGTCAGCCGCGGTTCGGCGGCCTCGTGCTTGAACCGTCCGAGCGCCGTCAGCTTGCGCGGGGTCGAGTCGGGGTCGAACGGGTCGATCTCCACCACCCAGCCGAAGCGGTGCACCTCGTTCGGCTCGCGGGCCACGTCGAACCGCTTGTCGAAACGCTCCCACTTGCGCTGGCTGGCGGCGCCGGTGACCCCGTACCGCTTGAGGCGGGCGGCGGCCACCGGGTCGGTGACGGAGCCTCCGTTGGCGAAGTACTGGTTGAAGTTCTCCTCGCCGGAGAGCACCGTGCCCCAGGGCGTGATGCCGCCACCGCAGTTGTTGAGCGTGCCGAGGATTCGGGTGCCCTCGGGGTCCGCGGACGTCTTCAGCAGATGACTGCCCGCGGCCGGCCCGGTGACCTCGAACGGCGTGGTGCCGGTGATCCGCCGGTTGAGGTGGTGGCGGGTCACGGCCGTCAGCTCGCCGGTGCGCCGCTCCTCCTGCGCGACGAGCACGGACAGCCCATGGGCCGCCCAGCCGATCTCGGCCTGCTCACGGGTCGGGGCCTCCGGGTCGTATCCGGCGAACATCAACTGCTCGTCGGTGTACTCATGGTTGATCACCAGCAGCTGCCGGTTCCGCTCGCCCGGCAGGTCCAGCACGGCCATGTAGTCGTTGTTGTAGCCGAACTGCCCGGACTGCGCCGCGGCCGACTGCCGGTCGGGGTGGAAGGCCGGCGCACCCCGCAGAATCGGGTCGCCCCAGCGAATGACGACATTCTGCGCATGCCCCTCGGACACCACCACCGCGTCGGCGGTGTTCGGGGCCACCGTCGCGAACCGCAGCCCCCGCGCCGCCTTGCCGGTCTTCCCGCTCGGGGCGCCCCGGCCCGCGAGCGTGTCGCCTTCGGCCTGCGCCGCGGCCGCCTCCTGCGCGCCCGCGCCGAGCGGCAGGGCGCCACCGGCCGCCCCCGCGACCGTCACCACGGCGGCCGCCCGCACCGCCGAACGCCGCGACAGCGCGCGGCTGATGACATCACCGACATAGTCGTTGTCGCTCACATTGGGCGTTTCGTGAAAACAGGCGTCGCCACAGCGGTACCGGCAGGTCATGGCCGAACGCCCGCCGGGATGCGAGCCGATCAGCGGCAGGAACTTGCGCACGCTCTCCCCCTTGGTATGAATCCGTGGACGAACCGCCCGCACCCTCCGCCGGCCGCGGCCCGCGCCCATGAGGGCCCGAGGCATCGGAGGGCATCGAATGGCGTCGAACGATTCGCCGTGACGCTAAGGGCACCGCCCCGCCGGACGGCGTCGCAAACATGAACGCGGGGTGAATCCGGGGCCACCAGGAGTCATCCGGGTGCCAGGAGACAGGCCGCTCCCGATGGGCGGTCAGACGGCGGGCGGGGAACGGGTGTACCGATTCCGCGGGGAGCCCGCCGGTCGCGTCGGTCGGCAGCACCCGGCGCCCCTACGCGCAGTCAGCGACCTCGTAGGCGGCGCGCACCGCTTCCCGGGTGACGAATTGGCGACGAGTTGGCGTCACGTCGCTCAACGCGTGCGCCCCGCTCGCGAGCTCCGCGCGCGCCCCTGCGCCGACGGTCGAGAAGCGGCCGCCGCACGTCGCTCCGCCGTCCACCATGACAGCCCGTCCCTGGTCAGAAGCTCGACGCGGAGACACACCGACCGCCCGCAGCGCCGCGTCGGACGCCGTCGGCTCCCCGCGCCTTCGCAACGCACGCCCCCTGGCCGAAACCAGATCGTGCCCAGCCACCCCCGGATGGCCCACCACACAAGGCGCGGGGTCCCACGATGAGGCCGGTGCAGGCCGCTACCCTTACGTATCCGTCCTGGTCAGGGACATGTCTGTGCTTCACGGACATTCGCCGCACCCACCACACGCAAGAGAGGTCCGCCGATGGGCATTCGGAGTCTGCTGCGCAACGCTTTCGGTCGCTCCAAGGCGACCCGTGAAGAAACCGGCGCGGTATCGAGCGGCGCCGATACGCCGGAGTCGGCGACGATTCCGGAGGCCCGCGAGGAGTCCAATCCGGCATCCGCCACCGCCGCCCCGGAGGCGGAGGTGCCGGCCGCCCGCACAGCCCCCACCGAGGTCCCCGCACCGGAGCCGACCCCGACGACGGCATCGCTGCCGGCGCAGGGCAGCCCCGTCGACGACCGCACGGAGGCTCCGGCGCGCGAGGAGTCGGCCGTACGGTCCGCATCCGACGCCGAGTCCGCCCGGCCTTCTGACGCGGAGGCCGCGAAGAGCGACGAGCCGACCGAGGCGGCACCGGAGACTACGGAGGCGAAGGCCACCGAGGCCCCCGAGGAGTCGTCAGCCGCCGCGGCCACGCCCGCGACCGACAGCCCCGACACCATTTCCGACCTGGTGAGCCAGGCGTTCGACAAGCCGGCCGCGAGCCCCGCCCCGGCAGCCGGGTCGGCCGAAGAGCCCGCGCAGACCGCGAAGCCCGCGGAAACCGCGACCGGGACGGCAGCGGACGAGCCCGCGAAGGCCGAGCCGAAGCCGGAGCCGAAGCCCGCCGCCAAGGCCGAGCCCGAGGCGCAGGCCGCCGCGAAGCCGAAGGCCGCCACGAAGCGGAAGCCCGCCGCGAAGGCCGAGCCCGAGGTCGGGCCGGAGCCCGCCGCGGCCTCCACGGACACGGCGACCGCCCCTGCCGCCACCCCGGCAGCGGGCGCCCCGGCCGCCGCGAAGGCGGCGGAGGCCTCCCCGGCGCTCTCCCTCAGCAAGGTCGAAGCCACCGCCCCCGGCCTCGTCAGCCTCTACAAGTCCGCGTCCACCACCCTGGAGAAGCACGGCCTCGCGACCCAGCGTGCCGCCGTCTACCTGGTCCTCGACCGCTCCGGCTCGATGCGGAACTATTACAAGGACGGCACCGTCCAGAACCTCGCCGAGCAGGCCCTCGGCCTCTCCGCCAACCTCGACGACGACGGCACCGTCCCGGTCGTCTTCTTCTCCACCGACATCGACGGCTCCGCCGAGCTGGACCTCGCCAACTACGAGGGCCGGATCGAGGAGTTGCACGCCGGCCTGGGCCACATGGGCCGCACCAACTACCACTGGGCCATCAACGCCGTGGTGGAGCACTACAAGAAGTCCGGCAGCACCGCCCCCGCCTTCGTCATCTTCCAGACCGATGGCGCGCCGACCTCCAAGCCGGCCGCGGAGAAGGCACTGTGCGACGCGGCCGGGCTGCCGATCTTCTGGCAGTTCATCGGCTTCGGCGACCCGGACGCGAAGGGCTTCGACTTCCTTCGCAAGCTCGACGACCTGGCCGTTCCGGACAAGCGTGTCGTCGACAACGCCGGCTTCTTCCACGCCGGCCGCGACCCCCGCAGCCTCTCCGCCGACGAGCTCTACCAGCAGCTGATGGTTGAGTTCCCCGAGTGGCTCACCGAGGCCCGCGCCGCCGGCGTGGTCAAGGACAACTGACCTCGCTCGCAACCGCATTCACGTCCACCGGCCGCGGCCGGGCCCCACCGGGCCCGCCGCGGCCGGCGCGTTTGCGCATGCCGGCTCCCCGCCAACTCCCTTTCACTTCCTGCTTTCCGTCCCGTCGGACGGTCCGAAGAAATGCGCGTCAGGATGCGCCGGATGCGTCCGGCGAGCGAATAGCAGCATTCAAACGGCCTGCCCCGACCCGGAATTGCGCGGATAAATACCCGCAGAACCGGCCACCTCATTGCTGGACGCCCCTCTCTCGGGTCCGAAGAGAACCCCGCGGCTATGGTGGGCGTCCGACTCGGGCCGCTTTCCCGGGGCGCACATCACCTGGGGGAGAAAGATGAGCACGCCGCAGCAGCCGCAATCCGGATACGGATACGGGGCCAATCCGGGATACGGCGTGCCCCAGCAGGGCCCGCCGGCCGGCTATCCGCAGCAGCCGGCTCCGCCGGGCCCCCAGCAGCTCGGGGCGTACGGGCAGCCGGCCTACGGCGGGCCGCCGCCCCCGCAGTTCGGCGCACCCCAGCAAACGCCGTACGGCTACGGCGGCCCCGGCATGCCACCGATTCCGCCGAAGAGCGGCACCGCCAAGGTCTGGGGCGTCCTCGGCGCGATAGCCGGCGTCCTCGTGATCGGCACCCTGGTGTCCACCGGCATATTCGACGGCGGCACGAGCGGCGGGAGCACCGCGAACACCGGGCCGAAATACAAGATCACGGTGCCGAGGACGCTCGTCGGCGGGCAGTACACGCTGTCCAAGGACATCTCCCGGGAGGCCCAGAGTTCGGTGCCGACCGACGGGAGCAATTCGCACGGCATGAAGACCGTCGGCGGGCAGTACACCAGCGGCATGAAATCGCTGGTGATGCTCGGCCTCTACGGCACCGTCGACGACCCCGACCTGGCCGTCGACCAGATCATCAACGGTATGACCGAAGACGGAAGGACCGAAGTCGCCGTTGAGGACAAGGAGTTCACACCCCGTGGCGGCGGAAGGCCGCTGACCTGCGGTGTGGACGTACGTCAGCAGATGGGCCAGAAGATCACTCTGGGATTCTGTGTCTGGGCGGATTCCAGCACCAGCGGCAATGTCGCCGAGACCGATGCGGCGGAATTGTCGAAGGACCCGGCGTCGGTCGATCTGCAGGCCCTCGCCGACAAGGCGGGCAAGATCCGCACCGAGGTCACGGCCCCGCTGGGCTGACCGCTCCGCCCGCCCCGCCCCCGTGCGAGGTAGCGCCGGGCTACCTAGGCTGAGTGGGTGAAATATCCCTGTTGCCCGTTTACCCTCGGGCAACCGCGAGGGTCGTACCGGCGTGAGCGGCCGTACCACTCCGCCGGGTCGACGACCGGCGGAGGCGGGTCCTGATGAGCGGAGCGGACCGAACGGGCAGCGCCCGGGCACCCGGCACCACCCCCAGCTGGGCCGCGGAGCGGGAACCGGATCCGCGGCGCTGGTGGGGGCTCGTGGTGATCGCGCTCGCCCAGCTGATGGTGGTGCTGGACGCCACGATCGTGAACATCGCCCTGCCGTCCGCACAGCGCGACCTGGGGATGTCGGACGCCAACCGGCAGTGGATGATCACCGCCTACACGCTCGCCTTCGGCGGGCTGCTGCTGCTCGGCGGCCGGATCGCCGACCTGGTGGGGCGGAAGAAGACCTTCATGCTCGGCCTGATCGGCTTCGCCATCGCCTCCGGGCTGGGCGGCGCGGCATCCGGTTCCGGGCTGCTGTTCGGGGCCCGAGCCCTCCAGGGCGCCTTCGGGGCACTGCTGGCGCCGTCCGCCCTGTCCCTGCTGACCACCACCTTCACCATCGGCAAGGAGCGCAGCAAGGCCTTCGGGATCTACGGCGCCATCGCGGGCGGCGGCGCGGCGATAGGGCTGATCGCCGGCGGACTGCTGACGGAGTACCTGAACTGGCGCTGGTGTCTGTACGTCAACATCCCCATCGCGGCCCTCGCCTTCATCGGCGCCATGGCCTTCCTGCACGACACACCCGCTCGCGGCCGCGCCCACCTGGACGTGCCGGGCGCGGTGCTGGGCTGCGGCGGGCTGGTCGCCATCGTCTACGGGTGCAGCGAGGCGCAGCCGCGGGGCTGGAGCGACGCTCTGGTGCTCACGGTGCTGGTGGGTGGTGCGCTGCTGCTCGTGGCCTTCGCCTGGTGGCAGAACCGGGCCCGCCACCCGCTGCTGCCGCTGCACATCGTGCGGGACCGCAACCGCGCCGGCGCCTTCCTGACCATGGGCCTCGCCCTCATCGCACTGTTCGGCATGTTCCTGTTCATGACCTACTACCTCCAGATCGTGCTCGGATACTCGCCGCTCCGCACGGGCCTGGCGTTCCTGCCGATGACGGCGATGATCATCATCGGCTCGACGCAGATCTCGGCACGCCTGCTGCATCGCCTCCCCCCGCGCATGCTGCTGGTGCCGGGTGCGCTGCTCGCCGCCGTGGGGCTGTATCTGCTGACGTACCTGACGGCGGAGCCCGCGTTCGTCTCGCATGTCCTGCCCGCCGAGCTCCTGGTCGGCCTCGGCATGGGACTGATCTTCATGCCGGTGATCGCCACCGCGACGGCAGGGGTGGCGCCGCAGGATTCCGGCGTCACCTCGGCGACCGTCAACACCGCACAGCAGGTGGGAGGTTCGATCGGAACGGCACTGCTGAACACGATCGCGACATCGAGCAGCGCGACGTACATCGCGTCGCATCTCGTCCGGGCCACGCAGGACAACGGAGGCCGTCTCACTCCGGCCCTGCGGGACACCGTGATCAAGGCAGGCGTGGTGCACGGGTTCACCGTGGCGATCGGGGCGGCAGCCGGGGTGATGCTGCTGGCCGCACTCCTCGCCGGGCTGTTGATCACGGCACGTCCCCCGAAGCACGGGGTCCCGGCGGGCGACGCGGCCTCCGCGGACGCTCCCGCCTGACCCCTCTTCCGCACACCTGACGGCGGCCACCCGGGCACGCCGTCCGCTCCCCGCTGCCCTCGCGCGCCCCGGTGCGCGGGCCCCGGCGGCCCGGTAAAAGCCCGCGCGGACGCCCCCACCCCGTCCAGTACGATATTGACGTTCCGTAAAGCAAATCCTCACTCACCGTAGCGACTTGGGAGCAGCCGGCAATGGCTCGACACCTCATCACCAGCGCCCTTCCGTATATCAACGGGATCAAGCACCTGGGCAACATGGTGGGGTCCATGCTCCCGGCCGATGTCTACGCCCGGTATATGCGCCAGCGCGGGCACGACGTGCTCTACATCTGCGCGACGGACGAGCACGGCACCCCCGCGGAGCTGGCCGCCAAGGCCGCCGGGCAGTCGGTCGACGCGTTCTGCGCCGAGCAGCACGACAAGCAGAAGGCGATCTACGAGGGCTTCAACCTGCAGTTCGACTACTTCGGCCGCAGCTCCTCGCCGGAGAACGTCGAGCTGACGCAGCACTTCGCGCGGAAGCTGCACGAGAACGGATTCATCGAGGAGCGGGCGATCCGCCAGGTCTTCTCGATCGCCGACGACCGCTTCCTGCCCGACCGCTACATCGTCGGCACCTGCCCGCACTGCGGCTACGACAAGGCGCGCGGCGACCAGTGCGAGAACTGCACCCGCGTCCTGGACCCGACGGACCTGATCGACGCGCGCTCGGCGATCAGCGGCAGCGGTGAGCTGGAGGTGCGGGAGACCAAGCACCTCTTCCTGCTCCAGTCGAAGCTCCAGCACGAGGTCGAGGGCTGGCTGGACGGCAACGGCAGCAAGGACTGGCCGACCCTCGCCTCCTCCATCGCGCACAAGTGGCTGACGGAAGGTCTCCAGGACCGGGCGATCACCCGCGACCTGGACTGGGGCGTCCCGGTGCCGGCCGATGTGTGGCCCGAGCTGGCGGCCGAGGGCAAGGTCTTCTACGTCTGGTTCGACGCCCCGATCGAGTACATCGGGTCGACGAAGGAGTGGGCGGACCAGGCGCCGCAGGAGCGCGACTGGAAGTCGTGGTGGTACGAGGCCGACGACGTCCGCTACACCGAGTTCATGGCCAAGGACAACGTCCCGTTCCACTCGGTGATGTTCCCCGCCACCCAGCTCGGCACCCGCGAGCCGTGGAAGAAGGTCGACTTCCTCAAGGCCTTCAACTGGCTGAACTACTACGGCGGCAAGTTCTCCACCTCGCAGCAGCGCGGCATCTTCACCGACGCGGCCCTGGAGCTGCTGCCCGCCGACTACTGGCGCTACTTCCTCATCGCCAACGCCCCCGAGTCGGACGACACGTCCTTCACCTGGGAGCTGTTCTCCGCATCGGTCAACAAGGACCTCGCGGACACCCTCGGCAACTTCGTCAACCGCGTGCTGTCCTTCTCGCGCAAGCGATTCGGCGACGACGTGCCCGCGGGCGCGGAGGCGGGCGCCGCGGAGCAGAAGCTGGGCGAGGAGATCGCCGGGCTGCTGGCCGAGTACGAGGGCCACATGGAGGCGCTCCAGTTCCGCAAGGCGGCGGCCTCGCTGCGCGCCCTGTGGAGCGCGGGCAACGTCTACCTGGAGGAGAAGGCGCCGTGGCTGGAGATCAAGACTGACAAGGACGCGGCGGCGCTGACGCTGCGGACGGCCATGAACCTCATCCACCTCTACGCCGTGGTCTCCGAGCCGTTCATCCCGGCATCGGCGAAGGCCATGCGGGGCGCCTTCGCGCTGGAGAACGACACCGCCGTGTGGGTCTCCCAGGAGGAGGCCAAGGCACTGGCCTCGGTTCCCGCGGGCACGCCGTTCACCGTGCCGCCGGTGCTCTTCGCGAAGATCACCGAGGACGACCTGGAGTCCTACCGCGAGCGCTTCGGCGGCGGGGACGACGCCTGACGGCCGCGCGGGCGCCCCGGCACCCTTTCCTGCATGCCCTCGGACCCACCGGTCCGGGGGCATGCGGCGTTCCGGGGCCACGTGCCCGGCCCGGGCCACCCACCGCGACGTGCCGCCGCATCCGGCAGCAGCGCGCACCGGACGCGGCAAGGCCGAGGGCCCGGCACCCTCTCGGGTCCCGGGCCCTCGGCCGGTGTACGTGCCGCCGCCGCTACTTCACCTGCGGCTTGCGGAGGGAGAGGTGGAGCTCCTTGAGCCGGGCCTCCTCGACCTCGCTCGGGGCGCCCATCAGCAGGTCCTGGGCGTTGCCGTTGAGCGGGAAGGCGATGGTCTCGCGGATGTTGGGCTCGTCGGCCAGCAGCATGACGATGCGGTCGACGCCGGGGGCGATGCCGCCGTGCGGCGGGGCGCCGAACTTGAAGGCGCGGAGCATGCCGCCGAACTCCGCCTCGACGGAGTCCTTGTCGTAACCGGCGATCGCGAAGGCCTTGTACATGACCTCGGGCTCGTGGTTACGGATCGCGCCGGAGGACAGCTCGGTGCCGTTGCAGACGATGTCGTACTGCCAGGCCAGGATGTCCAGCGGGTCCTTGGTCTCCAGCGCCTCCAGGCCGCCCTGCGGCATGGAGAACGGGTTGTGCGAGAACTCGATCTTGCCGGTGTCCTCGTCCTTCTCGAACATCGGGAAGTCGACGATCCAGCAGAAGCGGAACTCGTCCTCGACGAAGTGCCCGGTGCGCTTGGCCGCCTCGACGCGGACCGCGCCCATGATCTTGGAGACCTCGTCGAACTCACCGGCGCCGAAGAAGATCGCGTGACCCGGCTTGAGGTCCAGCGCCGCGACCAGCGACTTCACGTCGTCCTCGGTGAGGAACTTGGCGATCGGTCCGCTCAGCGTGTTGTCGTCGCCGACCCGGACCCAGGCCAGGCCCTTCGCGCCCTGCTGGACGGCGAAGTCACCCATCTGGTCGAAGAACTTCCGCGACTGGTCGGCGGTGTCCGGCACCGCGAGGGCGCGGACGTGCTTGCCGGCGAAGGCCTTGAAGCCGGAGCCCGCGAAGACGTCGGAGACATCCACCAGCTCCAGCTCGGCGCGCAGGTCCGGCTTGTCGGAGCCGTACTTGAGCATCGACTCGCGGAACGGGATGCGCGGGAAGGGGGAGGTCACCCTGCGGCCGTTGCCGAACTCGGTGAAGAGCTCGGTCATCAGCTTCTCGACGGGCCCGAAGACATCTTCCTGCTCGACGAAGCTCATCTCGATGTCGAGCTGGTAGAACTCGCCCGGCGAACGGTCCGCGCGGGCGTCCTCGTCGCGGAAGCAGGGCGCGATCTGGAAGTAGCGGTCGAACCCGGCGATCATCAGCAGCTGCTTGAACTGCTGCGGAGCCTGCGGCAGCGCGTAGAACTTGCCGGCGTGCAGACGGGAGGGGACCAGGAAGTCGCGGGCGCCCTCGGGGGAGGTCGCGGACAGGATCGGGGTCGCCATCTCGTTGAAGCCGAGCGTCACCATCTTGTGCCGGATGGCGGAGATGACGGCGGTGCGCAGCATGATGTTGCGGTGCATGCGCTCGCGGCGCAGGTCGAGGAAGCGGTATTCGAGGCGCTTCTCCTCGTTGACCCCGTCGTCCGCGTTGATCGTGAAGGGGATCTGCTCGGCGGCGCCGAGCACCTCGACAGCGCCGACCTCGATCTCGATCTCGCCGGTCGGCAGGTCGGGGTTGACGTTGTCCGCGCCGCGCGCGCTGACCTTGCCGTCGATGCGGACGACGGACTCCTTGGTCAGCGAGCCGAGCGCCTCGTTGGCGGGGGTGCCGGGACGGGCGACGAGCTGCACCAGACCGTAGTGGTCGCGCAGATCGATGAAGAGGATGCCGCCCAGGTCACGACGATTGTGCAGCCAGCCGCTGAGGCGGACGTCGGTGTCGACGTCCGCGGCTCGGAGCTCGCCGCAGTTATGGGACCGGTACCGATGCATCGCTCATCCAAGTCGTCGCGAGTCGAGGTGGGGAGTTGTGGGAGAAGGGGAGACACGGGACTCGAACACCCGATCGATCACCCGGTGGATCACCCGAAAGACCACCCCAGTGTTGGCATAACCGCTCCAGGTTACCGCCCCGGCCCCCAGCGTTTCGTTGACATATACCCATCAGGATTCGCCCAGGGGTGCCCGGGGAGCACGGCTGGGACGAGGGTCACATCCAGCTCACTGGCAGGGCTCCGGCAAACCCACATAAAGTGATGCAATGCGCACCAAGGATCTCCTGGCCGCCATCGCGACCGGCCTGTGGCGCTGGGACAACGCGACGGGCCGGGTGACCCTGGACGCCGAAGCCGCCCGGCTGCTCGGGCTGCCCGCGGAGCCCGTCGAGCTGACCGAGGCCGCGGTGCGCTCCCGTTTTCATCCCGTCGACTTCGCCGAGATCAACGGCGTGGTGAATCTGGCCATCGCCGAGGAGACGCTCGCCGAGGCACGGCTGCGGATCGTCGACGAGCGCGGCAGGGTGCTGCGGATCGTCCGCTCCCGCTCCCGCCCCCGCATGGTCGACGGTGACTTCGAGCTGGTCGGCACCCTCCAGGAGGTCCCCGAGCCGACGCCGGGCACCGCCGCCGCGCACACCCCCATCACCGGCGACTGGCGCCGCTCCCGCGAGGCGTTCCTGCTCGACGCGGGACGCGCCCTGGCCGAGGCCCGCTCCACCGCCGAGGTGCTGCGGGTGGCAGCCGGCCTCTCCATGCCGGGGTTCAGCCCGGACGGCCTCGCCGTCTTCGGGATCGAGGGCGACCGGGTCTCGGTCATCGGCCACCACGGTCACCACGCCGGCGACGAGCAGCCGTTCCTCGACATGCCGCTGGACACCGACTACCCGGCCGCCGAGGTCATCAGGACCGGCCGGGCGATCTACCTCCCCACGCCCGAGGACTACCGCAGCCGCTTTCCGGCGACGTGGCCGCTGGCGTCCCGCTTCGACCGGACGTCGTGGGCGTTCCTGCCGCTGGTCAACGCCGGCCGGACGGTCGGCGCCTGGATGGCGGGCTTCGCCCGACCGGTGTCCTTCACGCCCGATGAGCGCTCGGTGCTCACCACCGTCGCCCGGATGCTGGCCCAGGCGCTGGCCAGGGCCGGGGTGCAGGAGTCGCAGCAAGAGCTGTCGGTGGGGCTGCAGCGCAGCATGATGCCGACGGTGCAGCCGGACATCCCCGGGATGAAGGTCGCGGCCCGCTACGTCCCCACCGGCGGCGGTCTGGAGGTCGGCGGCGACTGGTACGACATGATTCCGCTGCCGTCCGGCCGGATCGCGCTGGTCATCGGGGACGTCCAGGGGCACGACGTCCGGGCCGCCGGCCTGATGGGACAGCTGCGGATCGCGCTGCGCGCCTATGCCTCCGAGGGCCACCACCCCGACGCGGTGCTCTCCCGGGCCTCCCGCTTTCTGGCCGGGATCAACGAGACCGCGTCCCGGGACGACGGCGAGGACCAGCGCTTCGCGACCTGCCTGTACATCGAGGTGGACCCGGCGACCGGTCTGCTCGACATCGCCCGGGCCGGCCACCCGGACCCGGCGATCCGGCTGAGCGACGGCACCCTGCTGGTGCGCCCCACCGCGGGCGGCCTGCCGCTGGGTATCGACCCGGACAGCGACTACCCGACCACCCGGCTCGTCCTGGAGCCGGGCGAGACCATGCTGGTGTGCACCGACGGTCTGATCGAGACCGGCGGCCACGACCTGGAGACCGGCTGGGCCCGGCTGCGCGACCTCATCGAGGCGTACGAGGGCGGCGAGGACGGCGTGGCGCTGGAGAAGCTCGCCGACACCCTGGTGCAGGCCGTGCACGGGCCGCCCTCGCACCACACCACCGGGCCGCTGGTGGACCGCCGTGAGGACGACATAGCGGTCCTGCTGCTGTGCCGCGAGGGCGGCAGCTGCGGGGTGGGCGCCGGCGGGCGGCTGGCGCAGCAGCCGGTGCGGCGCACGGTGCTGTCCGTCGCGCAGGCCGAGCCGGAGCGGATAGCAGCGGCGCGCCGGCAGATCCGGGACGTGCTGCACGACTGGGCCGACCCGGAGCAGGTCGACTCGGCGGAGCTGCTGGTCTCCGAGATGGTCACCAACGTCCTCACCCACACCGACGGGGACGCGCTGCTGGTCGCCGAGATCTCTGGGGAGCGCGGCGGCCGGCGCCTTCGGGTCGAGGTCTCCGACGGCAGCGACGAACTTCCGCATCGCCGCAGCCCCGGCGAGCTGGCGTCATCGGGGCGCGGCCTGGTCCTGATGGACCTGCTGGCCGGCTCGTGGGGCGTGGACCCGCGCGGGGACGGCAAGTCGATCTGGTTCGAGAGCCACGAGGACCAGGGCGTACTCGCCGATGCCGTGCCCCGGCACGGGCTCGCGCCTGCGGGCGCGCAGAGCCGGCAGGCGCCTGCCCCCTCGGACGCCGGCCCGGTGCTCTCCCGTCAGGAGGAATTCGCGGAGGAGCCCGCCGAGTCGGCTCCCGAGTCCGCTGCGTAGTGCCGGCGCAGCTCGTGGAGCACGCCGGAGACGGCCGCGGTCAGCGGTACGGACAGCAGCATGCCGAGGATCCCGGCGACGCTCGCGCCGGCCGTGATCGCCAGCATCACCGTCGCCGGGTGCATCTGGACGGTGCGGCTCTGGATCATCGGCTGCAGGATGTGTCCCTCCAGCACCTGTACGGCCAGAACGACGCCCAGCACCCACAGCGCGATCACGAAGCCGCGGTCCGCGAGCGCCACCAGGATCGCCACCGCGCCGGAGATGAACGCGCCGAGGTAGGGGATGTAGGCGCCGACGAAGACCAGCGCGCCCAGCCCGAGCGCTCCCGGCACCTGGAGGATCAGCAGGCCCACGGTGATGCAGAGCGCGTCGATCAGCGCGATGAAGGTGGTGCCGCGCATGAAGCCCTCGATGGACTGGAAACCGCGGCGGGCCATCCGCTCCAACTGGGGCGCCGAGGTGCCGGGCGCCCAGTCGTGCAGGGAGCGCACCGCCTTGTCCGAGTCGCGCAGGAAGAAGAACGTCAGCAGCAGGGCGAGCACCGCAGCGGCGAGGGCCTGACCGACGACGCTGACCCCGGTCAGCAGTCCGGACGCCGCCGTGCCGCCGAACTTGCCCAGCAGTTCCTTGGCGTTGGAGGCGAGATCCTCCAGTGAGGTGCCGGCCGAACCGAAGTGCTGGGAGAGGTCCTGGGCGGCTTCCTTGAGCGAGGTGATGATCTGGTCACCGGTGTCGACGAGCGCGCTGACGACGATGTAGCCGGCGCCGCCGACCACGATCAGCAGCACGGCGCAGGTCAGCCCGGCGGCCAGGGAGCGGTTGAGCTTCATCGCCACCAGGCGCCGGTACAGCGGCCCGAGCAGCGCGCTGCCCAGCAGTGCCAGCAATACCGGCGTGAGTGCCGCGCTCAGCTCGACGAACACCCACACGCCGACCGCCACCACGGCGGTGACCAGCAGTCCCACCCCGCACCAGGCCGCCGCGCGGCGGGCCGCCACGGGCAGCAACGGCTCTTCCTGCGGCACCCGGCCGCGGTCGTCGTCCGGTCGGCCGTGTTCCGAATCGTTTCGCACCGGGACAGTCCACCACGGGCGGGCCGCGGGCGGCAGAAATTACCGGCGGACGACGGCACCGCGCGGGCCCGGGGTGCGGGCCCGCGCGGTGCGGGCGGAAGTGCCGGAGGGCAGGGCGCGGCCCCTACAGACCGCCCTCGGACATCCCGTGCACGGCCGGGATCGTGCCGAGCCGGCCCTTCTGGAAGTCCTCGAACGCCTGCTGCAGCTCTTCCCTGGTGTTCATGACGAAGGGCCCGTAGTGCGCCATCGGCTCCCGGATCGGCTGACCGCCGAGCAGCACGACCTCGAGATCCGGCGCGTTCGCGTCCTGCTTCTCGTCCGCGCGGACCGTCAGTGACGAGCCGGGGCCGAACACCGCCGTCTGGCCCAGGTGCACCGGCCGGCGCTCCGTGCCGACGGTGCCGCGCCCGGCGAGGACGTACGCGAGGGCGTTGAAGTCCTCGCGCCAGGGAAGCGTGATCTCCGCGCCCGGCGCGAGCGTCGCGTGGACCATGGTGATCGGCGTGTGTGTGATGCCCGGCCCCTGGTGACCGTCCAGCTCACCGGCGATGACGCGCAGCAGCGCACCGCCGTCCGCGGACGTCAGCAACTGGACGGTGCCGCCGCGGATGTCCTGGTAGCGCGGGGGCATCATCTTGTCCTTGGCCGGCAGGTTCACCCACAGCTGCAGGCCGTGGAAGAGGCCGCCGGACGTGACCAGGTGCTCCGGCGGCGCCTCGATGTGCAGGAGGCCCGAGCCGGCCGTCATCCACTGGGTGTCGCCGTTGGTGATGGTCCCGCCGCCACCGTTGGAGTCCTGGTGGTCGAAGATGCCGTCGATGATGTAGGTGACGGTCTCGAAGCCCCGGTGCGGGTGCCAGGGCGTGCCCTTCGGCTCCCCCGGCTGATAGTCCACCTCGCCCATCTGATCCATCATGATGAACGGGTCGAGGTGCTTGTAGTCGAGCCCGGCGAAGGCCCGGCGGACGGGGAAGCCCTCGCCCTCGAAGCCGCTCGGCGCGGTGGCGACGGCGAGCACCGGGCGGGTGCGGGCCTCGGCGGGCGCCGCCACACGCGGCAGGGTCAGCGGGTTCTCAACGGTCACAGCGGGCATGACGGCCTCCTCGGTCGTTCGTCATTCAATTTAGTTGAAGAGTGAACAACTGGCAAGGCGTGCGGCATTCCCGCCCGCGTTTGCGCAGGTCAACAGGTTCGAGGAAGCCCGTAAGGGCACGACCGAGGAGCGCCCGGCCGCTCTCCGGCCGCCGGGTGCGGGCAATCAGCCGTACATCCGCCGCATCGCGAAGTCGACCATCTGCTCCACGGCCTTGGCATCGAAGACCATCCGGTGGTCGCCCTCCATGTCGAGGACGAAGCCGTAGCCGGTCGGCAGCAGGTCGAGCACCTCGGCGCCGGTGATCACGAAGTACTTGGACTCCTTGCCCGCGTACCGCCGCAGCTCCTTGAGCGAGGTGAACATCGGGATCACCGGCTGCTGGGTGTTGTGCAGCGCCAGGAAGCCGGGGTTCTCCCCGCGCGGGCAGTAGATCTTGGACGTCGAGAAGATGCCCTGGAAGTCCTCGGCCGACATCGAGCCGGTGGTGAAGGCGCGCACCGCGTCGGCGAGCGAGGGCGGGGACGGCTCGGGATACAGCGGCTGCTCGCCGTAGCCCCCGGGGGGCGGTTGCTGCGGCGGGGGCGGCGCACCGTACTGCTGCTGCCCTGCACCCGTGTTCTGGTCGTAGCCGTACATGCCGCACAGCGTACTGAGTTGGCGCGGCCGGCACCGGCCCCCTGCCGAAGCCGGCAACTCCGCCCGCGGACCTGCCCGTACGGCCGACGCCACACGCGCCCCACAAGGGACGCTCGTCACAGATGGGCGGTTAGGGGTTGCTTCTTTATTACTGGTGGGTAGCATCATGAGTAGCTACTTGCTGGTATTGCGTTTTGAGGTCCCTCCCTCCCGAGCCTTTACGGAGCCGTACCCATGGGCCACTACAAGTCGAATCTCCGCGACATCGAGTTCAACCTCTTCGAGGTGCTCGGCCGCGACAGTGTGTATGGCACCGGGCCGTTCGCGGAGATGGATGTCGACACCGCCAAGAGCGTGCTCTCCGAGATCGCCCGCCTGTCCGAGAACGAGCTGGCCGACTCCTTCGCGGACGCCGACCGCAACCCGCCGGTCTTCGACCCGGAGACCAACACCGCGCCGGTCCCGGACACGTTCAAGAAGAGCTACCAGGCGTTCATGGACGCCGAGTGGTGGCGGCTGGGCATCCCGGAGGAGATCGGCGGCACCACCGCGCCGCGCTCGCTGCTGTGGGGCTTCGCCGAGACGATCCTGGGCGCCAACCCGGCCGTGTGGATGTACTCCTCCGGCCCGGCCTTCGCCGGCGTGCTCTTCGAGGAGGGCACCGAGCAGCAGAAGCACATCGCCAAGATCGCCGTGGACAAGGCCTGGGGCTCCACGATGGTGCTGACCGAGCCGGACGCGGGCTCGGACGTCGGCGCCGGCCGCACCAAGGCCGTCAAGCAGGAGGACGGCTCCTGGCACATCGAGGGCGTCAAGCGCTTCATCACCTCCGGCGAGCACGACATGTCGGAGAACATCCTTCACTACGTCCTCGCCCGCCCCGAGGGCCACGGCCCCGGCACCAAGGGCCTGTCGCTCTTCCTCGTCCCGAAGTACGAGTTCGACTTCGAGACCGGCGAGCTGGGCGCCCGTAACGGCGTCTACGCGACCAACGTCGAGCACAAGATGGGTCTGAAGGCCTCCAACACCTGCGAGATGACCTTCGGCGACCGCCACCCCGCCAAGGGCTGGCTCATCGGCGAGAAGCACGACGGCATCCGCCAGATGTTCCGGATCATCGAGTTCGCGCGGATGATGGTCGGCACGAAGGCCATCGCGACCCTGTCGACCGGCTACCTCAACGCCCTGGAGTACGCCAAGGAGCGCGTGCAGGGCCCGGACCTGGCCGCCTTCACCGACAAGAGCGCGCCGCGCGTCTCGATCACCCACCACCCCGACGTGCGCCGCTCGCTGATGACGCAGAAGGCGTACACCGAGGGCATGCGCGCCCTGGTGCTCTACACCGCGACGGTGCAGGACGAGATCCTGATCAAGGAGTCCGCTGGCGAGGACGCCACGGCCGAGAACCGCCTCAACGACCTGCTGCTGCCGATCGTCAAGGGCTACGGCTCGGAGAAGTCCTACGAGCAGCTGGCGCAGTCGCTGCAGACCTTCGGTGGCTCCGGCTACCTCCAGGAGTACCCGATCGAGCAGTACATCCGGGACTCCAAGATCGACACCCTCTACGAGGGCACCACCGCGATCCAGGGCCAGGACTTCTTCTTCCGGAAGATCGTCCGGGACCAGGGCCAGGCCCTGACCGTGCTGTCCGACGAGATCAAGACGTTCCTGGCGGACGGTGTCGGCGGTGCGGAGCTGGAGCAGGCCCGCGGCGAACTGGCCAAGGCCGCCGCCGACCTGGAGGCCATCGTCGGCGCCATGCTGACCGACCTCGCGGCGACCGAGAAGGACGTCAAGTCCATCTACAAGGTGGGCCTGAACACCACCCGCCTGCTGCTGGCCTCCGGCGACGTCGTCATCGGCTACCTCCTCCTCAAGGGCGCTGCGGTGGCCCACGAGAAGCTGGCCGGCGCCTCCACGAAGGACAAGTCCTTCTACACCGGCAAGATCGCCGCGGCGAAGTTCTTCGCCCACAACGTCCTGCCGGGCGTCTCCGTCCAGCGCAGTCTGGCCGAGTCCGTCGACCAGTCCCTGATGGAGCTCGACGAGGCCGCCTTCTGATCGTTCCCATCGTTCGGGGCGTTGCGGGAAGCGGGTCCGCGCTTCCCGGGACGCTCCTGATCACGGGACGCTCTTAGAGGTCTCTCAGAATCAGTGGCAAGACTGACGGTGCCCGCCTCCCTTCCCCCGGGGAGGCGGGCACCGTCATGCCCCGGAGCCGGTCGCGCCCCGGGAAGATCCGCCCGCCGGGAGAACCGGAATGCAACACTCCGCCGGAAGATCCGGTGCGGTATGCATCCGTCCTGGCCGGAAGGGAGCGGAGTCACCCCCCTGGGGCGCGGGGAAAGCGGCGTCCGGCTCCTTATGCTGAACTCATGAGTCATTCCGCCCGCTTCGATCGCGGCCACACCGACGACCTGATGTCCTTCCTCGCCGCCAGCCCGTCGCCCTACCACGCGGTGGCGAACGCAGCGGCGCGGCTGGAGAAGGCCGGCTTCCGGCAGGTCGCGGAGACGGACGCGTGGGACGGCGAGAGCGGCGGCAAGTACGTCCTGCGCGGCGGCGCCCTCATCGCCTGGTACGTCCCCGAGGGCGTGAGCGCCGCGACCCCGTACCGCATCGTGGGGGCGCACACCGACTCGCCCAATCTGCGCGTCAAACCGATCCCGGACACCGGCAACCGGGGCTGGCGGCAGATCGCCGTCGAGATCTACGGCGGCACCCTGCTCAACACCTGGCTCGACCGCGACCTCGGGCTCAGCGGCCGGGTGACGCTGCGCGACGGCAGCAACCGGCTGGTCAACGTCGACCGTGCGCTGATGCGGGTGCCGCAACTCGCCGTGCACCTCGACCGATCGGTCAACGCCGACGGGCTCAAGCTCGACAAACAGCGCCACATGACGCCGATCTGGGGCCTGGGCGAGGTCGCGGAGGGCGATCTGATCGCGTTCGTCGAGGAGGAGATCGGCGTCCCCGCCGGGGACGTCCGCGGCTGGGACCTGATGGTGCACAGCATCGAGGCGCCGGCCTACCTGGGCCGCGACCGCGAGCTGCTCGCCGGGCCGCGCATGGACAACCTGCTGTCCGTGCACGCCGGCACGGCCGCGCTGGCCGCCGCGGCCGCAGGGGGCGGGCTGACCACCATCCCGGTGCTGGCCGCCTTCGACCACGAGGAGAACGGCAGCCAGTCCGACACCGGAGCCGACGGCCCGCTGCTCGGCACCGTGCTGGAGCGCTCGGTCTTCGCCCGGGGCGGCTCCTACGAGGACCGCGCCCGCGCCTTCGCCGGGACTGTCTGCCTGTCGTCCGACACCGGCCACGCCGTCCACCCCAACTACGGCGAGCGGCACGAGCCGGGGCACCACCCGATGCCCAACGGCGGCCCCATCCTGAAGGTCAACGTCAACCAGCGGTACGCCACCGACGGCAGCGGTCGGGCCGTGTTCGCGGACGCCTGCGAACGGGCAGGGGTGCCCTGGCAGTCCTTCGTGTCCAACAACTCCATGCCGTGCGGCACGACGATCGGCCCGATCACCGCCGCCCGGCACGGCATCGCCACGGTCGACATCGGGGTGGCGATCCTCTCCATGCATTCGGCGCGCGAGCTGTGCGGCTCCGAGGACCCCTACCTGCTGGCGAACGCCCTGACGGCCTTCTTGGAGGGCTGAGTTGGAATTCTCACTGCTGGGCCCGATCTGCGTCGCGACCGGCTCCGGGGAGCTGGCACTGGGGCCCGCCAAACGGCGCAGTGTGCTGGCGCTGCTGCTGTTGCAGCCCAACACCACCGTCCCACTGGAGCAGTTGATCGACTCCCTGTGGGAGGACGAGCCGCCCGAGCACGCCAGGACGGTCGTCCAGGGGCATGTCTCGCGGCTGCGCGCCACCCTCGCCGAGGGCGGCGCGGACGCCTACGGCATCGAGCTGACCACCCACGGCTCGGCCTATCTGCTGCGGCTGCCCGAGGAACTGATCGACGCCCACCGGTTCGGTGAACTGGTCGCACTGGCACGCCCCGAGGCGGCCCCGGCCGACGCCGTACCACTTCTGCGCGAGGCGCTCGGACTGTGGCGCGGGCCGGCGCTGACCGGCACGGTCACCAGTCCACCCTTCGCTGCGGCCGCCCACGCGCTGGAGGAGCGCAGGCTGACCGCCGTCGAGGCGCTGGCCCGCGCCCACGGCGCACTCGGCGAACACGAGCAGGCCGCCGCCATCCTGTACTCCGCCGCGGTCGGCCACCCGCTGCGCGAAGGCCTGATCGCCGCGCTGATGCGGGCGCTGTTCCGCACCGGGCGGCAGTCCGACGCGCTGGAGTGGTTCCACCGCACCCGCCGGCTGCTCAACGAGGAACTGGGCGTCGACCCCGG
Organism: Streptomyces sp. NPDC048248; assembly: GCF_043201875.1. Lineage (NCBI taxonomy): Bacteria > Bacillati > Actinomycetota > Actinomycetes > Kitasatosporales > Streptomycetaceae > Streptomyces > Streptomyces sp. NPDC048248. Next base: position 343,039 of record NZ_JBICZL010000005.1, on the reverse strand, counting down.
CGAGCGCCTGAGCGGCGCGTACGAGGAGATTCTGCGGGCGGAGGCGGCGGACGGGCGCAGGACCGCCGCCGGTTCCGGCGCGCGCGGCCAGGGGCGCGACGGCGCGGACCCGCGAGCCGCCGCGGGCCGGGTGCCGGAACAAGGAGGCGCCGGTCCGGCCGGGACGCACGACGCGCAGGCCGCGACGTCTGCCGGCGGCACCCGGCAGACGTCCGGGCGGGCCGTGGCGGCGCCGCGGCTGCTGCCCAGGCCGCCCGCCCGCTTCCTGGGCCGGGACGACCAACTCGGCTCCCTGACCGATGCCCTGACCGACCGTACGACGAGTGAGAGCCCCCTCGCGGTGGTCGCGGGACCGGCCGGCGTCGGCAAGACCGCCTGCGCCGTGCAGTGGGCGCATCTGCACGCCGCGGACTTCCCCGACGGGCAGCTCTTCGCCGATCTGCGGGGGTTCGGCGAGGGCGACGAGGCGCCGCCCGCCGAGATCCTGCGGGACTTCCTGCTCGCGCTGGGCACGCCGCCCGAGCGGGTGCCCGGCTCCGCGCAGGCCGCCTCGGCCCTGTTCCGGTCCCTGGTCGCCGACCGCAGACTGCTGGTCGTCCTCGACAACGCCCGCAGTTCTGCACAGGTCAGGCCGCTGCTGCCGGGTGGTCCGCACTGCGCCACCGTCGTCACCAGCCGCAGCCGGCTGGACGGCCTGGTCGCCACCGACTGCGCCCGACCGGTCGGCCTCCAGGCCCTCGGGCACGAGGAAGGCGCGGCGCTGCTCGGCGCCATGCTCGGCCAGGAGCGGGTCGCCGAGGACCCTGCCGCCGCCCGGGAACTGGTCGCGCTCTGCGACGGTCTGCCGCTCGCGCTGCGGGCCGCCGCCGCCCAGCTGACCGCACGGCCCCGCTGGCGGCTGGCCCGGCTCGCCGCTGCGCTGCGCGACGAACGGCGGCGGCTGGCCCTGCTGTCGGCGGAGGACAGCGGGATCGCGGCGGCGCTGCGAATGTCCGTGGCCCGGCTGTCGGCGGACGACGCACGGCTGCTGAGCGCCCTGGCGACCAGCGCCGACGGGCATCTGAACGCGTCCGTGGCGGCCGCCCTGGCCGGCTACGACCCCGAGCGCACCCAGGACGGCCTGGATCGGCTCGCCGAAATGCATCTGGTCGACGAAGAGGCCACCGACGTCTACACGATCAGCACGCTCACCCAGCTGTTCGCGCGCGACGAGAGCGGTGAGGGGGAGCCCGGCAGCGATACCGGCGGGAGCGGCTGACCTGCGACGAAAAGCGCACGGGAAGGCGTTAGGCGGGCGTTAGCGGCACGGCAGCCGCACGACAACGGCGAGCGGCAGTGTTGTCGGCAGACCGCAGGACGCCACCACCGACCGGGGGAGCCCACACATGCCGCGCACCGACGCCACGCACACGACCGCCACGGACAGCAGCCACCGCACCGCCCGTGACCGGCGCACGCCCCGGAGCCGCACGCTGCGGATCGCCGCGGCCACGCTGACGGCCGTCGCGGCGCTCGGCCTCACCGCCTGCGGCAGCCAGGGCGAGGGTCTCCACACCAGCAGCGGCAAACCGTTCAACCCGGCGCCACAGGAGTCCGCGGACAGACCCGCCAAGGACGCCGCCGCACCGGCCGAGGCGGACGGCAAGGCCGGGCAGCGGAGCGGGGCCGGCGCCGCGGAAGGGGCCTCCACCGGTCACGAGAACGCCGCCACCCCCGCGACCGGCGGCGGCAAGAGCGCGGCCCGGGGTGCCGCCTGCGACGCGGCCGAGATCCGCATCGTGGCGAAGTCGGTGCCCCGGCCGATCAACCACCTGCTGCTGGAGGCAACCAACACCTCCGGCACCACCTGCGACCTCTACGCGGCCCCGTACCTGCGCTTCGGTGACGCGCAGTCCCCGCTGGCCGAACTGCCCGACAGCAAGCCGCAGTCCGTGGTCACCCTGGCCCCGGGCGCCACCGGCTACGCGGCCGTCATGACCTCCTCGGCCGACGGCGCCGGCAGCAACGGGCACACCGTGACCTCGCTGGAGGTCCATCTGCCCGGCCGCGACGGCAAGGGCAGCGTCGGCGGCCCTGCTCAGGTGGCGCTGCCCGGCGGCTCGGCCCACATCGACGACAGCGCGTGGGTGACGTACTGGCAGACGGACGCGTCCGACGCCCTCACCTGGTGATCGGCCGTCCCCCGCTTCCGGCACCCCCGGCGGGAGGCGCACCGGCCCTGGCGCATCGGAGGGCACTCGCTATCGTGGCCATGCCATGACAGACACGCTCCGCTGATCGCAGTGACTCACTGGGGGAACCACCATGACCGCACGCCGATCCCGCCGCCGCTCCGCCGCGTATGCCGCGCTGGCCCTCGGGCTGGCCGGCTCGCTCGCTCTGACGGGCTGCAACAGCCACTCCAAGAAGTCGAAGAAGAGCTCCTCCTCATCGACGTCCAAGAGCAAGAAGCGCAAGATCATCGGCGGTGGCGGCGCAGCGGCGGGTGCGGGCGCGGCGTCGCACCGGTCGTCCGACTGCAAGGCGAGCGCCACCAAGCTCGGCGTCACGCACCGGCCGGACCCCTCCCGCCTGGTGATCACCTATGAGAACCGGAGCAGCGCGCCCTGCCACCTCTACTACGCGCCGGTGATCCGCCTCGACCGGTCCGAGGTACCGCTGCAGCCCCTGCACGAGGAGTCGGCGGTGATGGCGCACCGGGCCACCGTCCCCGCCCACGGCAAGGCCTTCGCGGTCATCCCGACCAACACCGCGGCCACCAAGGGCGCCCACCTGAACACCATGGACATCAGGTTCTCCGACAGCCACGGCGACCCCCGGGCCCTGAGCGCCGACATCGGCTTCTCGAAGTACCAGCCCACGGTCGCCGCGAGCAGCAAGGCCAAGGTCGGCGAGTGGTACACGAGTCTGGACCTGGCCGACCTGAAGTCGGGTACCGACAAGTGAACACCGCAGCCGGGGGCGCCGGCCGTCGCTGACGCGCCGAAGCCCCTGACTGCTCCGTCCTACTCCGCGTCCAGCCCCGCCAGGACGAGCCCCAGCCGGGCCACCCCGCCGTCGGCGACCCGGACCGGTACGCCCCAGTCCTGCTGGTGCACATGGCAGGCCGGGTACTCGATCTCCGGGTCGTCGTCACAGGACGCGGCCATCGCCGAGACGTGCAGCACGCCCTCGGTCACGCCGTCCGCGAGCACCAGGTCGCGCGCGAGGTCGCTGCCGGGGCCCGAGCCCTCGGCGAGCAGCTCCGGCGGCGTGGCGCTGACCAGCAGCCGCGTCGAGGGACCGTAGCGGGTGTCGAGCTTCTGGCCCGCCGGGGCCTGGAAGACCACATCGAGCCGCAGCGCCCCGGGCGCCACCTCGGTGGCCGCGCGCTGGGTGCGGTGCGCCACCGACTCGACGCGTACGGCTTCCTCGGGGAGGCGCAGCCGGGTCAGGCGGTGCCGGGCCGACTCCACCACCACGATGTCGCCGTCGACGAGGACCGCGGCCGAGGGCTCGCGCAGATCCGTCGCCAGCGTCGTCACCTCGTCGCTCGCGGGGTCGAAGCGGCGCAGCGCGTGGTTGTAGGTGTCCGCGACGGCGACCGAGCCGTCGGGCAGCGCGGTCACGCCCAGCGGGTGCTGCAACAGCGCCTGGCCGGCGGCGCCGTCCCGGTGGCCGAAGTCGAACAGGCCGGTGCCGACGGCCGTCCGGACGACATGGCCGTCGCCGCTCTCGGCCCGCTCCACCCACCGCAGCGCGCTGGTCTCCGAGTCGGCGACCCACAGCCGGTCGCCTGCCGCGGCGAGCCCGGAGGGCTGTGCGAACCATGCCTCGGCGGCCGGGCCGTCCACCAGCCCCTCGTTGGTCGTGCCCGCCGCGACCTCGACGGTTTCGGTGGCCGGGTCGTACGTCCACAGCTGGTGCACGCCGGCCATCGCGATCCACAGCCGGTCCTGCCACCAGGCCAGATCCCAGGGCGAGGAGAGGTCCACCTCGCGGGCCGGGCCCGAGGTCGGCGAGCCCTGCCACCACTGCTTGCCGGTGCCGGCCACGGTCTCCAGGGAGCCGCTCTCGGGATCGAAGACCCGCAGGGCGTGGTTGACGGTGTCGGCGACGGCGACCCGGCCGTCGGGAAGCAGGGCCAGGCCCTGCGGTTCGCTGAACGCGTCGGGGCCCAGCCCGCGCTCGCCGCCACCGATCCGGCGCAGCACCTGCTCGCCGTCCGGCGCCAGCTCCACGAGCTGGTGGCGTGTGGTGTCCGAGACGAGGAAGGTACCGGCCGGCAGCCGCACCGCCTTGCCGGGGAAGCGCAGGTCCGTGGCGACCGGCTCCGGAGGGACGTACGGGCCGTCGCCGCGCCGCAGCGTGCCCTTCGCGCCGTGCTCGGCCTCCAGCTCCTCGACGAGCTTCTCGATGGCGTGCGCGTGGCCCTCACCCGCGTGCTGGGCGACGACATAGCCCTCGGGGTCGATGACCACGAGCGTCGGCCAGGCCCGCACGGCGTACTGCTTCCAGGTGGCCAGCTCGGGGTCGTCCAGCACGGGGTGCTCGACGCCGTAGCGCTCGACGGCGTCGACGACGGCCTGGTGCTCGGCTTCGTGCACGAACTTCGGCGAGTGCACGCCGACGATCACGACGGTGTCGCGGTGCCGCTCCTCCAGCTCCCGCAGCTCGTCGAGAACATGCAGACAGTTCACACAGCAAAAGGTCCAGAAGTCGAGGATGACAATGCGTCCTCGCAGGTCGGAGAGGGTCAGATCCTTGTTGCCGGTGTTCAGCCAGCCACCCTTGCCGATCAGCTCGGGGGCCCGGACGCGCGCACGTGAAGCCATGTGCACATTCAACGTCACCCCGCTGCGTGCGCATTCCGCAGGGGCCCCGGGGAACACCTCACCCATGAAATTCCTCGTACGCGACCGGATCTTCGGCATCGGTGACGACTACTGGATCGAGGACGACCACGGGCACCGCGCCTTCCTCGTGGACGGCAAGGCGCTGCGGCTGCGGGAGACCTTCGAGCTGAAGGACCTCGACGGGCGGGTGCTGGTCACGATCCGCAAGAAGATGCTCAGCCTGCGGGACACGATGACCATCGAGCGGGACGACCAGCCACTGGCCACCGTCAAGCGCAAGCGGCTCTCGCTGCTGCGCAACCACTACCGCGTGGAGCTGGTGGACGGCACCGAGCTGGACGTCAGCGGCAAGATCCTCGACCGGGAGTTCGCGATCGAGTACGACGGCGAGCTGCTCGCCGAGATCTCGCGGCGCTGGCTGACGGTGCGCGACACCTACGCGGTCAACATCGTCCACGAGGACGCCGAACCGCCGCTGTTGATCGCGGTCGCGGTGTGCGTGATCCGGCTCGCGGAGCGGGAGCACGGAGAGGACTGACGCCATCCGAGCGACCACGGGGCCGCTCGGATGCTCTCCCCGGCCGACGCCGCGGTCATGGCCGGTCGAGGCCGAGGACGCGGTCGCGCAGCACCGGGAAGTCCGCCCGGGTCTTGGCCACCTTGGCCGGGTCGAGGTCCACGGTCAGCACCTCTTCGTCCGGGCCGGCCTCCGCGAGCACCTCGCCCCACGGGTCCACGACGACGCTGTAGCCGGCCTGCTCGACACCGGCGTGCGTACCGGCGGTGCCGCACGCCAGCACATAGGACTGGTTCTCCACGGCGCGGGCGCGAGCCAGCAGCGACCAGTGCGCACGGCGCCGGGCGGGCCAGCCGGCGGGGACCACCAGCAGCTGCGCGCCGTCCGACACCAACTGCCGGAAGAGCTCGGGGAAGCGGAGGTCGTAGCAGGTGGCCAGGCCCAGCGTGGTCTCGGGCAGGCCGACCGTCACGGCGCGGTCGCCGGCGCCGAGCAGGGTGGCTTCCCCCTGGTCGAAGCCGAAGCGGTGGATCTTGCGGTAGGACGCGGCGAGCCGGCCGTCGGGGGAGAACACCAGCGAGGTGTTGTACAGCGTGCCGTCCGACGCCCGCTCGATGACGGATCCGGCGTGCAGCCAGACCCCGGCGTCCCGCGCGGCCGACGCCATCGCGTCGTGCGTCGGGCCGTCCAGCGGCTCCGCCTCCGTCGCGAACAGATCGGAAGCGAAGGCACCGACCGGCCACAGTTCGGGGAGCACCACGAGGTCGGCGGCGCCCTGCTCGCGTACGAGCGAAGCCACCCGCGCCCGCCGGGAATTGACCGATTCCGTCGGGTCCACCCTGATCTGGATCAACGAGGCGCGCACAGTACCACCGCCTAAGCTTTCGAACCGGTCCGCCGTCAAATATCAGCCTACGATGGTCACCCGAAAGCACTGCCGGGGTGCCCGTGCGCAGCGTAACTTAACTGCACAGACAGCAGCCCGCGTACGAACCGTCCGAGGGGTCCCGTGACCGTCCATCCCAGCCTGCAAACCGCCATCGATGCCTGGACACACTCCATAGAAGCGATAGCCGAGCTGGTGACACCGCTCGTCGAAGGCGAATGGAGCTGGGCGACAGACCTCCCCGGGTGGTCCGTCCGCGATGTCGTCTCGCACGTCATCGGCGTGGAGTGCGAGATGCTCGGCGACCCCCGGCCGATCCACACCCTGCCGCGCGATCTCTACCACGTGCGCAGCGAGTTCGCCCGCCGCATGGAGGTGCAGGTCGACGTCCGGCGGCATCACACCGCGCCGGAGATGCTCAGCGAGCTGGAGTACACCGTCATCCGCCGCTCCCGGCAGCTGCGCAACGAATCCCGCGAACCTGACGCCATGACGCGCAGCCCGCTCGGCGAGGAGCGCACCCTGGAGTTCGTGCTCCAGCAGCGGGCATTCGATGTCTGGGTGCATGAGCAGGACCTGCGGCGAGTGCTCGACAAGCCCGGCAACCTCGACTCCCCCGGCGCCCAGGTGACGCGCGATCACCTGATGAAGGCGCTGCCCGTGATCGTCGCGAAGAGGGCCCAGGCGCCCGCCGACTCGGCGGTGGTCTTCGACGTCAGCGGCCCGGTGGAGTTCATGCGGACGGTCCGGGTCGACGCCGAGGGCAAGGGCACGATCGACGGCAGCGTCTCGCTCGGCCCGACCGTGACGCTCGCGCTGGACTGGGAGACCTTCGTCCGGCTGGCCTGCGGCCGGATCCGCCCGGCGGCCGTCGCCGAGCAGATCAAGATCGATGGAGACCGCGAGCTGGCCGCGGCGGTCCTGGACAACTTCGCCGTCACGCCGTAGCGGAGAGCCTCAGGGCGGGTGGTCCGCGGCCGGTGTGAGCATGCGAGAGCGCGCGCCCCGAGGCCCGGGGCGGGGGCTCCGCCCCGTCGTCGGGTTTCACGTGAAACGCCGGCAGTGCCTGCGGCGGCCCCACGGCGGGCCGCCGCCACAGGCCGGGAACCGTCACACGGGAACGTGCACCGCCTCGACCCGGCTGACCACCAGCCGCTCCCGCTCCCGCCGCGCCGCGCGCCGACGCAGCCGCAGAATCTGCGAGACGCCGAGCGCTTCCAGGACGAAGAGGGAGAGGAAGGCGATCCGGTAGTTGTCGCCGGTCGCGTCGAGGAGCACACCCACGGCCAGCAGGGTCGTCATCGAGGCGGTGAATCCGCCCATGTTGACGATGCCGGAGGCGGTGCCCTGCCGCTCCGGCGTGTTCGCGGGCCGGGCGAAGTCGAAGCCGATCATCGAGGCGGGGCCGCAGGCGCCCAGCACCACACACAGCGTGACCAGCAGCCCCATGGGCGCGTGCGCGGTCGGCCACGCCAGCGTGATCCCCCACATCAGCGCGGTGGCACCGACGGTTCCGAGGGCCAGCGGCATACGTGCGGCGTGATGGCGGGCGATGACCTGGCCGAAGATCAGTCCGACGACCATGTTGGACAGCACCACCAGGGTGAGCAGCTCCCCGGCGGTGCCGCGGGACAGGCCCTGCGCCTCCACCAGGAACGGCAGCCCCCACAGCAGCAGGAAGACCATCGCGGGGAACTGGGTGGTGAAGTGGACCCACATCCCGAGCCGGGTACCGGGCTCCCGCCATGCCTCCGTGATCTGCCGCCGCACGAACGCGGGGCCGGTGTGCTCGGCGGGCGCCGGGGGCGGCTCGTGGCCCTTCGGGTGGTCCTTGAGGAAGAGCAGCAGCAACGCCAGGACCACGAGACCGCCCACCGCGCTGGCGGCGAAGGTCGGGGTCCAGCCGAAGCTGTGCAGGAACCGGGCGAGCACGAGGGTGGAGATCAGGTTCCCCGCCATGCCGACCAGTGCGGCGATCTGCGCGATCATCGGCCCGCGCCGGGCCGGGAACCACCGGGAGCCCAGCCGCAGCACGCTGATGAACGTCATGGCGTCACCGCAGCCGAGCAGCGCCCGCGAGCCGAGCGCCATGGCGTACGACTCGGAGAGCGCGAAGCCGAACTGACCGAGCGTGTAGAGCACGACCCCGAGGGTCAGCACCTTCTTGGGCCCGAGCCGGTCGACCATCAGGCCGACGGGTATCTGCATCCCCGCGTACACGAGCAGTTGCAGGATGGAGAAGGTGGACAGCGCGGAGGCATTGATGTGGAAGCGCTCGGCCGCGTCCAGTCCGGCCACACCGAGGCTCGTACGGTAGGTGATCGCGACGAAGTAGACGGCGACGCCGATGCCCCAGACCGCCATGGCCCGGCGGCCGCCGGGCGGGTCCGAGGGCAGCAGGCGCGCCGAGGCGCCGCTCGCCGGTGTGCCGCCGCTCATCGCACGTCCCCCTGCGCGAGGTTGCGGACCCAGCTGACGTGCCGGTGCACGGCGTCGGTCGCGGCGTCCGGATCACCGGCCCGCAGCGCATCGAGGATCTCCGCGTGCTCGGCGAGGTTCTTGGCGATCCGGTCGGGGTGCGCGTGCATCACCGCGACCCCCATCCGCAGCTGCCGGTCGCGCAGCTGCTCGTAGAGCCGGTCCAGGATCTGGTTGCCGGCGTTGCGCACGATGGCGGCGTGGAAGGCCCGGTCCGTGACGGACACGGCGGCCAGATCCCCGGACTCGACCTGCTGCCGCATCGTCTCCAGCAGCTCGGTGAGTTCGTCGATCAGCGTCTCGCCCGCGGGCACCGCCTTGGCCGCCGCGTGCTTCTCCACCAGCAGCCGGGTCTCGACGACGTCGGCGATCTCCTGCGCGGAGACCGGCAGCACCAGCGCACCCTTCTTGGGGTAGAGCTTGATCAGCCCTTCGACCTCCAGCCGCAGCAGGGCCTCGCGCACCGGGGTGCGCGAGACGCCCACGGCCTCGGCGAGCTCACCCTCGGTGAGCAGCATGCCGCCCTCGTAGCGGCGCTCCAGGACGGCGTCCTTGATGTGCGCGTAGACCCGCTCGGCGGCGGGCGGCGCCTTGGTGGCCTGCTTGGCGGGCCGGTCGGCGGCGGATTCCCTGGCGGCTGTGCGGGTCGGGGCAGTGGGCATGCGCACAGGATAGATACAACAGGTATGCGTGCGGCGGAGCATTCCGCGATGCGGACAACAGGGGCCGGGGGCAGCCACAGAGCCGGGCGCCCGGCGTACTCTCGGCCCATCCCGGCCGTCGGCGGCCACCCTGGCGGTCGGTGGCCGTCCGGGCGGTCGGCGGGGCCCGCCGGTACCTGCCGGACGCCGTCGCCGTGCGCCTCCGGCGCCGGGAAGGCCCCACCCGTCGGCGCCCGCCCCGAGGGTCGTCTCTGCCGCAAGGGGGAGGAGGGGTCAGACTCAAGTCTGATGCGAGTCCGTACCTGACGCGTACGCAGCGGCCCGGATCGCGTGGCTGAATGGAGGCAGGGAGCCGGAAAGGCTTCGTCACCCAAGGGGAGTTGAGCATGCAGCCCAGGACGACCGCCGGCCGCCGCACCCGGAACACCGTCGTGGTGGCCCTGATCGTCGCGGCGCTGTGGGCGGGTGCCGCCATCGCGCGCGGCGCCGCGCCCGGCGAACGCACCGGCCCGACCGGCCCGGTGGCGCACTTCAGCCGCGCGGTGGAACTCATCCGGGGCTGAGCGGCCCCAGGGCGGCGGTCACGCCGCCGCCCGGTGGACGGGCGCGCGCCCCTCGCGCGCCGGTCCCCCACTCGAACGCGCCGGTGGCCCGCCTGCACACGCAAGCGGGCCACCGGTACGCGGGCGGCTCATCCCGGGGTCATCAGCCCCAGGTGATCAGCCGCTTGGGGTGTTCCAGCACCGCCGCGATGTCGGCGAGGAGCTTGGAGCCCAGCTCGCCGTCGATCAGACGGTGGTCGAAGGACAGCGCCAGGGTGGTGACCTGACGCGGCTTCACCTTGCCCTTGTGAATCCACGGCTGCAGCTTGACCGCGCCGAAGGCGAGGATCGCCGACTCCCCCGGATTGAGGATCGGCGTGCCCGTGTCGACACCGAAGACACCGACATTGGTGATCGTCACCGTGCCGCCGGCCATCGCCGCCGGAGAGGTCTTGCCCTCCCGCGCCGTCGCCACCAGGTCACCCAGTTCCGCGGCGAGCTGCGGCAGCGTCTTGACGCCCGCGTCCTTGATGTTCGGCACGATCAGCCCGCGCGGAGTGGCCGCAGCGATCCCGAGATTGACGTAGTCCTTGAGGACGATCTCCTGACCGGCCTCGTCCCAGGACGCGTTGACCTCCGGATGCCGCTTGATCGCGACAAGGAACGCCTTGGCCACCAGCAGCAGCGGATTGACCCGCAGCCCGGCCATGTCCGGGTCCTGCTTGAGCTCCTGGACGAGCTTCATCGTGCGGGTCACATCGACGGTGATGAACTCCGTGACGTGCGGCGCGGTGAAGGCACTGGCCACCATCGCCTGCGCGGTCGCCTTACGGACACCCTTCACCGGCACCCGCCGCTCACGGGCGGCCGCATCGACAGTGCCGACCGTGCCGGCGGCTTCCGGTGCGGGCACCTCGGTGGCGGACGGCGTGGCCACCGAAGGAGCCGGCGCCGGTGCGGCGGCGGCGTGCACGTCCTCGCGGGTGATGATCCCCTCGGGGCCGGTCGGGATCACGGCGGTCAGATCGATGCCGAGGTCCTTGGCCAGCTTGCGCACCGGCGGCTTGGCCAGCGGCCGGCCGGCGGGCGCGGCAGGCGCCTGCGGGACGGCAGGTGCCGGGGCGGGCGCGGCCGCAGCGGGTGCCGCCCGCCCGTTCATCTCCGCCTGAAGCCCCGCGATCACGGGCTCCGACTGGGCCGGCACTCCCGGCTGCGGCTTGCGGGCCCGACGCTTGGTCGAGGACGGCGCGGCGCCGTAGCCGACGAGCACCGCCTGCCTGCCCTGCGGCTCCGCGTCGTCATCGGCGGCTTCGGCGGCCGGCGGGGCCGCCGCCTGCTGGGCCTGCGCCGGTGCCGCGGGCCCGGCGCCCGGGTCGGTGTCCACCGAGATGATGACGGTGCCGACGTCGACCGTGACGCCCTCGCCGAAGTTCAGCTCGTGCACCACCCCGTCGAAGGGAATGGGCAGTTCGACGGCGGCCTTGGCGGTCTCGACCTCACAGACGACCTGGCCGTCGGTGACGGTGTCGCCCGGCTGGACGTACCACTTGAGGATCTCCGCCTCGGTGAGCCCCTCGCCCACGTCGGGCATCTTGAACTCACGGAAGCGCTGATCAGTTGCGGTCATGGTCACGACTCTCCTCAAGCCCTTCAGTACGCCAACGCGCGGTCAACGGCGTCGAGCACCCGGTCCAGTCCCGGCAGGTACTCGTCCTCCAACCGGGAGGGCGGATACGGAGCGTGGAACCCGCCGACCCGCAGGACCGGGGCCTCCAGGTGGTAGAAGCAGCGCTCCGTGATCCGGGCGGCGATCTCCGCGCCGGTACCGAGGAAGACCGGGGCCTCGTGGACCACGACCAGCCGGCCGGTCTTCTCGACCGACGTCTGGACGGTGTCGAAGTCGATCGGGGAGAGCGAGCGCAGGTCGACGACCTCGACCGACTTGCCCTCCTCCGCCGCGACCTTGGCGACATCGAGGCAGACCTTCACCATCGGGCCGTAGGCGGCCAGCGTGAGGTCCGATCCGGCCTGTGCGACGCGGGCCGCGTGCAGCGGATCGGGGATCGCCTCGGTGTCCAGCCGCGACTTGTCGTGGTAGCGGCGCTTGGGTTCGAAGTAGATGACCGGGTCATCGCCCGCGATGGCCTGCTGGAGCATCCAGTAGGCGTCCGAGGAGTTCGAGGGGGAGACGCACTTGAGGCCCGCGACGTGCGCGAACAGCGCCTCGGGGGATTCCGAGTGGTGCTCGACCGCGCCGATGCCGCCCGCGTAGGGGATGCGGATGACGACGGGCACCTTGACCTTGCCCAGCGCCCGCGCGTGCATCTTCGCGAGCTGGGTGACGATCTGGTCGTAGGCGGGGAAGACGAAGCCGTCGAACTGGATCTCCACGACGGGGCGGTAGCCGCGCAGGGCCATGCCGATCGCGGTGCCGACGATGCCGGACTCGGCGAGCGGGGTGTCGATCACCCGGTCCTCGCCGAAGTCCTTCTGCAGCCCGTCGGTGACGCGGAAGACGCCGCCGAGCTTGCCGACGTCCTCGCCCATGACGAGGACCTTGCTGTCGGCCGCCATGGACGTCCGCAGCGATTCGTTGATCGCCTTGGCGATGGTGATCTTCTCGAAGACTGCCATGGTCAGTTCCCCTCCGCGGCGGCATCGGCGTCGGCGAAGGACGCCTGGTACGCGGCGAACTGCGCGCGCTCCTCATCGACGAGCGCGTGCCCGTCGGCATAGACGTTCTCGAAGATCGCCATGGTGTCCGGGTCGGGCATCGCCCGTACGACGTCGCGGACCCGCTTGCCCAGGGCCTCGCTCTCCTCCTCGATCGAGGCGAGGTAGGCGTCGTCGACGAAGCCCTCCGCCTCCAGATACGTCCGCAGGCGCTCGATCGGGTCCTTGGCCTCCCAGGCCAGCGTCTCCTCGTCGGCCCGGTACTTCGTCGGGTCGTCGGAGGTGGTGTGCGCGCCCATGCGGTAGGTGAACGCCTCGACCAGCGTCGGGCCCTGGCCGGTGCGGGCGCGCTCCAGCGCCGCCTTGGTCACCGCAAGACAGGCCAGCACGTCGTTGCCGTCGACCCGGACGCCCGGGAAGCCGTAGCCGCGGGCGCGCTGGTAGAGCGGGACACGGGTCTGCCGCTCGGTGGGCTCGGAGATCGCCCACTGGTTGTTCTGGCAGAAGAAGACGACCGGGGCGTTGTAGACCGCGGAGAAGGTGAAGGACTCGGCGACATCGCCCTGGCTGGAGGCGCCGTCACCGAAGTACGCGATGACCGCGGAGTCCGCGCCGTCCTTCTGCACACCCATCGCGTAGCCGGTCGCGTGCAGGGTCTGCGAGCCGATGACGATGGTGTAGAGGTGGAAGTTGTTGCTGTTGGGGTCCCAGCCGCCGTGGTTGACCCCGCGGAACATGCCCAGCAGGTTCGTCGGGTCGACGCCACGGCACCACGCCACACCGTGCTCGCGGTAGGTCGGGAAGACGTAGTCGTCGTCGTGCAGCGCGCGGCCGGAGCCGATCTGTGCGGCTTCCTGGCCCAGCAGCGAGGCCCACAGACCCAGCTCGCCCTGGCGCTGGAGAGTCGTCGCCTCGGCGTCGAATTTCCTCGTCAGCACCATGTCGCGGTAGAGACCGCGCAGTTCCTCGGGGGAAAGGTCGATCGCGTATTCGGGGTGCTCGACCCGCTTGCCCTCCGGGGTCAGCAGTTGTACGAGCTGATCCTGCTCCGCCTGGTCGCGCCGGTCCGCAGGGCCGGTTTCCGCGCCCTTGGCGGTCGCGGCCTTCTTGGCCGGCGACGCCTTTTTGGCGGTGGTGCGCTTGCTGCCGGCGCGGGTGGTTTTCCGCTGGGCAGTGCCTTCCACGGTCACGTGCTGCTCCTCCGTCTGTCCGGCCCCCGGGGTCCGCCGGTGGCCGTATTGCGGCTCACCCGGTATCCGATACGGCGCACGGGGTGTGTGCGAACGCGGCCGGATCCGGGTGGAACAAAGCGTCCCGGACAGTGGCCTGCTCATTGCACGTTACCCATTGTCAAAGCCTAAGTGGAAACGGCGCTGACCTGCGATTTTGCTTGGATTTCCAAGTAAATCGCGGGGGCTGGGAACAACTCCTGGTCACAGCGTTGCAGGCCGCCGGGACAACGGCACGTTATATCGGTGACCTGGAGCACGGGAAGGGTTGGTGTGTGAGACTGAGGCCGTGCACGAAGACGGAAAAATCACGGTATTCCTGCTCGATGACCACGAAGTGGTCCGGCGCGGCCTGCACGAAATGCTGTCCGCCGAAGCGGACATCGAGGTGGTCGGGGAGGCAGGCACCGCCGCAGATGCCCAGGTCAGGATCCCTGCGACCCGTCCGGACGTCGCCGTGCTCGACGTCCGCCTCCCGGACGGCAGCGGCGTCGAGGTCTGCCGGGAGATCCGTTCGCAGAACGATGCGATCAAATGCCTGATGCTCACGTCATATGCCGACGACGAGGCGCTCTTCGACGCGATCATGGCCGGTGCGTCCGGGTATGTCCTCAAGGCCATTCGGGGTAACGAGCTGCTCTCCGCGATCCGCGACGTGGCGGCCGGCAAGTCCCTGCTGGACCCGGTGGCGACCGCCCGGGTGCTGGAGCGGCTGCGCGACGGCGACGGCCCCAAGGGCGACGACCGCCTCGCGAACCTCACCGACCAGGAGCGCAGGATCCTCGAACTGATCGGGGAGGGACTGACCAACCGGGCCATCGGCGAACGGCTCCATCTCGCCGAGAAAACAATCAAGAATTACGTCTCCGGCCTGCTCGCCAAACTCGGTATGGAACGCCGTTCGCAAGCCGCCGCGTATGTCGCCCGAATGCAGGCGGAAAGGCGCTGACCAGGCCCGGAACAGATGCCGACCGCGCCGTTTCCGTAGCTTTCCGACATCGCGAATGCACGGACGGGCCCGGCGGTTCGGGACCAAGGTCCCCTCCTCTCGGGGCTGCCGCCCCTACTGCCGCTCCGGCCGGCCGCGCAGTCTGAGGAAATGCCCACCGACGACACGTACGCCATCGAGCTGCTCGGCCGCACCGCCTACGGGCGGGTCTCGGCGAGCCGCCGGGCGCTGCCCTTCACCGCCGTCACCCGGCATCTCGTCCTCGACGGCCGGCTGACCGTGCGCCTGCACCGCGGCCACGGCTACCACCGGGCGCTGGACGGCAGCGTGGTCGCCTACCAGGCCGACAACGCCCACAGCGACGCGTGCGACACCTGGTCCGTACAGGTCACCGGCACCGCCCGCGCGCACGATCCCGGCGCCGGCGAGCGGGCCCTCTTCGGGCAGTCCCCGCTGCTGGCGGACGGTGAGCCCTACGATCCGGTGTACCTGCGCATCGCGCCGCGGTTCGTGACGGTGCACCGCCTCTCGGACGACCCCTCCTCCCGATATGCGCACTCTGCGTAACGCCTTCCGGTAAGCCCGCTTCGCGGCATGTAGTTGATCTAACATCTGGCGCGTGCTGCGCTCATCTGTAGCCCGGACGGCTGCCACGCCCGACGGGCACACCCTCGGATCCCTGCTGCGCCGCTACCCGGGCGCCCAAGAGCCGCTGTCGTGCGAACCCGTCGCCGAGGGCCTGCTCAACCACGGCTACTTCCTCGCCACCACCCACGGGCGCTACTTCCTCAAGCACCACCTCGACGGAGACCTCGGCGCCCTCACCCGCCAGCACCGGGCCACCCGCAGGCTCGGCGCCCTCGGCCTGCCGGTCGCGCCACCGATCGCCGACGCGGACGGCCGGACCGTCACCGTGCTGGACGGCCGCTGCTACGCCCTGCACCCCTGGATCGAAGGCGGACATCTCGGCGGCGCGGCACTCACCGGCGACCGGTCCCGCCGGCTCGGCGCGCTGCTCGGCCTGGTGCACACCGCCCTGGAACAGGTGATGGCGGATACTCCGCACCCGCCCCGCCCGCCCGGTGCGGAGGCCGCCGCCGACCCCGCGCGGACCTTCGAGATGATCGACGACCTGCTGGCGCTGGCCCGCCGCGCCCGCCCGCGCACCAGCTTCGACGAGCTCGCCGAGCACCGGCTGCTGGAGCGCAGAGCGCTGCTGGAGCGACAGGCCCACCGGCGCCCCGCGGCAGGTGCGCAGCCCGCGGCGGGATGGGTGCACGGCGACTTCCACCCCCTGAACGTGCTCTACCGCGGCGGCGAGCCGGCCGCGATCGTCGACTGGGACCGGCTCGGCGTCCAACCGCGCGCCGAGGAAGCGGTACGTGCCGCCGCGATCTTCTTCGTCCGCCCCTGCGGCACCCTCGACCTGGCCAAGGTCGCGGCGTACGCGGGCGCCTACCGCAGCGCCTGCGGAGCCGGGCCCGGCGAACTCGCAGCGGCCGTGCACCGGGTCTGGTGGGAGCGGCTGAACGACTTCTGGATGCTTACCTGGCGCTACCGCCTGGGCGACCGCCGCACCGATCCGCAGTTCCCGGCGGCGGCCGCACTGGCGGTGTGGTGGACCCGCGAATACACACGGGTCCAGGACGCCTTCACCGGCTGAACCAGCTCGGCGCGACCGGGCCTCCAGGGCTCGGCGGGGCCGTGTGCCGCCCGCCCCCGTCGTGGAACACGAAACGGGCCGGGCTCCGATGATCCGGAGCCCGGCCCGCCATGTCGTTCCTGCCGTCGGCCCGACGGGGTCCCCGCCCGGCCGGTCCTTCGTCAGCCGTTGGTGCCGAGCGGACCGCCGTCGACGCCGGTGGTCGTGCCGCTGTCCGTCCCACTGGTGGTGCCGGAGTCGGTGCCGCTGGAGGTGCCGCCGTCCGAAGTCCCGCCGTCCGAGGTCCCGCCGTCCGAGGTGCCGCCGTCGGCGTCGTCGGTGGGCGGCACGGACGTCGGCGGGGTGGAAGTCGGCGGCTCCGAGGTGGGCGGCGAGGACGTCGACGGGGTGGTGGGCGGCGTGCTCGGCGGCTCGGTGAACGGGCCGGAGTCGCCACCCGTACCGCCCGGTTCGGTCTGCGGCGTGGAGGGCTCCTCCGTGGGCGGCTCGGAGGTCTTGTCCTCCTTCGACTGGCTCGGCGAAGGCGACTTGGTGGTGTCCGGGCCGGTGTTGCCGCTGTTGGCGTTCTGGAGCGCGAAGGCGACACCCACCGCGATCGCGATCACCGCGAGCGCCGCGATCAGCCAGATCTTGCCGCGGCCGCCCTTGCCGGGCCGCTGCCCGCCCTCGAACCCACCGTCGTCCGCCCGCATACCGGGCGGCAGGATCGGGTTCGCCGCCGTGGATCCAGAATCGGGGTGCGGCAGTGCGGTGGTGGCGGCGGTGCCCATGGCCGGGGTGCTGCCACCCTCGTGCATCGAGACCGGGCCGGTGTTCCAGGTGCCGGTGTGCCCGCCCTGCTCGTGCAGCATCTGCAGGGAGTACTGCACCAGCCCGCGCATCTCCTCCGCGGACTGGAAACGGTCGTCGGGGTCCTTCGCCAGCGACCGCATCACCAGGCCGTCCAGCTCCGGCGGCACCGCCTCGGCGACCTCCGACGGCGGCACCGGCATGTCCTGAACATGCTGGTAGACGACCGAAAGCGGGGTCTCGCCGGTGAACGGCGGCCGCAGGGCGAGCAGCTCGTAGAGCAGACACCCGGTGGCGTAGAGGTCGGAGCGGGTGTCGACGGTCTTGCCGAGCGCCTGCTCCGGCGAGAGGTACTGGGGGGTGCCCATGACCATGCCGGTCTGCGTCATCGTGGACGCCGCGCCGTGCAGGGCGCGGGCGATGCCGAAGTCCATCACCTTGACGGCGCCGCTGTGCGTGATGATGACGTTCGCGGGCTTGATGTCACGGTGCACGATGCCGTGCTGGTGGCTGTAGGCCAGCGCCTCCAGCACACCGGAGACGATGATCAGCGCCTGGTCCGGCGGCGGGGCGTCGGCGTTGAGCAGCAGATCGCGGATGGTGCGGCCCTCGACCAGCTCCATGACGATGTACGGCACGGTGTTGCCGCCGACGAAGTCCTCGCCGGAGTCGTAGACCGCGACGACCGCGTGGTGGTTCAGGCCGGCGACGGACTGTGCCTCCCGCGTGAAGCGGGCCTTGGACACCGGGTCCTCGGCGAGGTCGGCGCGCAGCAGCTTCACGGCGACGGTGCGGCCGAGCCGCACGTCCTCGGCGGCGAACACCTCCGCCATGCCACCCCGGCCGAGCCGGTGCGTGAGCCGGTAGCGGCCGTCGCCGACCAGCCCGCCGTTGCCCCACATCTCCGGTGCGTCGGGGATATTGGAGCCGGTGGCGTCAGGATCGGACGGGCCCTGGGGGCTCTGCGTCGGTGCCATCGGTCCTCGCCGTCGATTCGGTCCGCGTGAGAGCGGTAAGGTCTCGGTCTTCGCTAGAGCACGCTACAGGCTCCGCGACACCCGCCGGTCCGAAGTGGACCGGCCATCAAACCTTCCGGGCACCCGGTGTCGCAAGTTCACCAGGGGTATGAAGAGCCCCAAAACGTCTCACCACCGTGACGGGATCTTGCACATCTGGTCACGGAACGGGCACACGGCTTGACGTGTCCGGGGCCTGGGGCAGACTTGGCTGCGGAATTCCAGAATTTGATCGCGATACGTGCGGGTAGTGCGCCTAGGGGGAAGCAAAACGATGAGCCAGGACGGCGCTCAAGGCCAATTCGAGGGCCGTTCGGTCGGCGGCGGACGCTACCAGCTTCGTGATCTTCTCGGTGCGGGCGGAATGGCTTCCGTGCACCTTGCATACGACAGCGTGCTGGACCGCGAGGTCGCGATCAAGACCCTGCACACCGAGCTCGGCCGAGAACAGGCATTTCGCGAACGCTTCCGCCGCGAAGCACAGTCGGTGGCAAAGCTCACGCACACCAATATCGTCTCGGTCTTCGACTCCGGTGAGGACGAGCTCGACGGCGGCATGGTGCCGTACATCATCATGGAGTACGTCTCCGGGCAGCCGCTGCGCTCGGAACTCGACGCCGATGTCGCCCGGCACGGCGCGATGCCGACGGAAAAGGCGCTGAAGATCACCGCCGATGTGCTCGCCGCCCTGGAGGCGAGCCATGAGATGGGCCTGGTCCACCGGGACATCAAGCCCGGCAACGTCATGATGACCAAGCGCAATGTCGTCAAGGTCATGGACTTCGGCATCGCCCGCGCCATGCAGTCCGGCGTGACGTCCATGACGCAGACCGGCATGGTCGTCGGCACCCCGCAGTACCTCTCGCCCGAGCAGGCGCTGGGCCGCGGCGTGGACGCCCGCTCCGACCTGTACTCCGTCGGCATCATGCTCTTCGAGCTGCTGACCGGGCAGCTGCCGTTCGACGCCGACTCCCCGCTGGCCATCGCCTACGCGCATGTGCAGGAGGAGCCCCCGGTCCCGTCGAGCATCAACCGCTCGGTGCCCCCGGCCGTGGACGCCCTGGTGGCGCGGGCGCTGAAGAAGAACCCCAACGAGCGGTTCCCGACCGCCGAGGCGATGCGCGACGAGTGTCTGCGCATCGCCGGATCCGCGCAGTCCGGCGCGACCCCGCTGATCATCAGTGAGGGCCCGCGGGCGCGCACCAGCGGCTCGTCGGTCTCCTCCGCGGTGTTCCCCGCCGCGAGCGGCAACCCGCACACCCCGGCGCCGCCGAGCGTGCAGCAGCCGTATCAGCCGACACAGGCCGCCTTCGGGCCCTCAACGCCTCCGCCGCCGCCGAACAACGCCTATCCGACGCCGGCGCCGGCTCCGACGCCCACGCCGTTCCACGGCGGGGGCTTCCAGGCTCCGCCGCCGTACACCCCGGCCCCCGTGACGGCCTCGATGCCTGCGGGCGGCGGCCCGGGCGGGCGGAAGAACAACACCCCGGTGATCGTCGTCTCGGCGATCGTCGGCGTCGTCGTGGTCACCGCGATCGCGATCGGTATCGGTCTGAGCGCCGGCTCCAGCGGCACCGAGGGCACCGACGACACCCCGACGTCGACCTACACGCCGTACTCCTACACGCCCTCGCCCAGCGCGAGCGTGCGGCCGGAGGACAAGACCGCGACGATCCTGTCGTCCGAGTGCAGCAGCCCCACCAAGAGCTACAGCGACAAGGGCAAGATCCTCTTCCCGTCCTTCCGCTTCAAGAACCTGGACTCGGTGAAGGCCTGCATCGAGGCGGCCGGCTGGAAGTACAAGATCGTGAAGGAAGAGGACAGCTCGATCTGGGGCAAGAACACCGTCACGGATCAGACCCCCGCGGCCATCAGCTGGTGGTACCCGAGCAGCAACGACACCATCGAGCTGACCATCTCGACCGGTCGTAGCGGCTGATCGACGCAGGCCGTCAGGCCCGTAAGCGCAGAAGGGGCCGGCACGCAGTGCGTGCCGGCCCCTTCCGTGTGCCACTTCCTCGTTCCGCGCCGCTCCTTCGGTCTTCACGGGCAGCGAGCGGTCGGCCCGACCGTCAGTCCTCAGAGGTACGGGCCGGAGCGGGCGCCGCCGTGGGCGGGGTGCTCCTCATCGCCTTCGAGCGGGCCGGCACCGGGCGGGAGCGCACGGCGCATCGATTCGAGTTGGGCGCGGGCCGCCATCTGCTGGGCGAACAGCGCGGTCTGGATTCCGTGGAAAAGGCCCTCGAGCCAGCCCACCAACTGGGCCTGGGCAATGCGCAGTTCCGCCTCCGTGGGCACCGAGTCCTCGGTGAAGGGCAGGGAGAGCCGCTCCAGCTCCTCCACCAACTCGGGCGCCAGCCCGTCCTCCAGCTCCTTGAGCGAGGTGGCGTGGATGTCCTTGAGCCGGACGCGGCTCGCCTCGTCCAGCGGAGCGGACTTCACCTCTTCCAGCAACTGTTTGATCATGCTGCCGATACGCATGACCTTCGCAGGCTGCTCGACCATCTCCGTCACCGGCACCTCGCGACTCTCGTCACCCTCGTCCCCGCCACCGGAGCCACCGGAGCCGGCGCTACCGAGCGCCATGCCATCCGGGCCGACAACCAGGACGTGCGGGCTATCCTGCGACCGTTCGTTCATCGGCATATCCATGCCGCCATTCTCTCGTATCGGTCCTCAAGAAACGTGGTGCCCCCAGGGGAGGGTGATCCACCGCGTCGGAGCGAAGTCGTTGTGCGCGCGATCTTTGTACGCCCGTGCGAGCCCCTGGTCGGGGCGTGCGGCGGCGGACTCACCGGACAGGCGTGAGGACCTCTCGGACCGGCCTGCGCGCCTCGTGGGACCGCCGCTGTTTCACGTGAAACGGCGGGGGTCAGCGGCGGCGCAGCCGAAGGCCGAGAAAGGCGAGGCCGAGGCCGGTGAGAGCAAGGCCGGTGCCCATGGGAAGGACGCGTTCGACCCGCGCTTCCGGAGCTTCGAAGGTGTACGGACTGCCCTCGGCCGCCGGGCCCGCTTCGAGACCATCCTGCGTGGCGTCGCCCTGCCCCTCGGACGCCCCGGGCGTCTGCCGCGGCGCCCCCGGCGCCACGAACCGTTCGCGCGCCTCGGGACGGCGCGGAGGCTTCGCCGGGGCGGCTTTCGTCGGCGCCGGCTTGGAGGCCGGCGGCGACGGTGCGGGCGACGGCTCTGCGGGGGCCGGAGGAATCTGCACGTCGTCGGCCTCGGGCAGGCCGGTCGGCTCGGACGGCTGCGGGCTCTCCGCCGCGGGGGCGTCACTGCCCTCGTCCGGCGGCTCCTGCGCGGACTCCGGCGGGGAGGGGACGTCCGTCGGCGGCGGGGAGGGGTGGTGCGGTTTCGGTGCACCCGGGAGGTGGGACGGCGGGTCCGGGAAAGCGGGAAGCAGATCCGGTAGCTCAGGGAAGTCCGGCATCTCCGGGACCGGGTCCCAGTCGTCAGCGAACCCCGCCGGCGCCCCCGGGCGGCCGGGATGCCCCCGCCCCACCCCGGCGCGGCTGCCGGCCAGCGGCAGATCCGCCGGAGCTGCGTCGGGCCGATCTTGCGGGTGACCGAGGTGCGGGGGACGGTCGACCGGTGTTCTCTGCTGGTCGGAGGCTGTCGCGGTGGTTACCGCCACCTGGAGGGGGAGGACCGCAGCGAGCACCAGAAGGCTGGTGGCGATGCGCGAACGGAACCGTGGAGCCACGACCATTGCCCCCTCCGTGCCGAGCCGTCGAGTGACGTGTCCAGCGTCACATCTCTCAAGATTTCCGGCATCTCGAGCAGGTCGTTCGAGCGAGGAGACGGCCGGGACTCATCACCTGGTCACCTGGGCCAACCGGCGCAACGGGCCCCGACGACCCGCAGCGCCGGCTGGATCCCTCGCGGACAGGGCTCGCGCGGGACGGCCGGGGGCGGGCCCGTGGGCCCGCCCCCATGCGGCCTGCCGCGTCAGACCGTCAGCACGACCTTGCCGACGTGCGTGCTCGCGTCCACCACACGGTGCGCCTCGGCGGCGTCCGCCATCGGGATCGTGCGGTCCACGATCGGCCGGACCTGGCCGTTGCCGATCAGTGGCCACACGTGTTCGCGCACGGCGGCGACGATGGCCGCCTTCTCGTTCAGCGGACGGGCACGCAGCCCGGTGGCGGTGATCGCGGCACGCTTGGACAACAGCGCCGCGAGATTCAGCTCCGCCTTCACGCCACCCTGCATGCCGATGATCGCCAGCCGCCCGCTCACCGCAAGCGCCTTGACGTTCTTCTGCAGGTACTTGGCGCCGATGATGTCGAGGATGACGTCCGCACCCTTGCCGTCGGTGGCCTTGCGGATCTCCTGGACGAAGTCCTGCTCGCGGTAGTCGATGAGGATGTCCGCGCCCAGCTCCGCACAGCGCGCCAGCTTCTCCGGACCGCCGGCGGTGACCGCCACGCGCGCACCGACCGCCTTCGCCAGCTGGATCGCCATCGTGCCGATACCGCTGGCGCCGCCGTGCACCAGCAGCGTCTCGCCGGGCCGCAGGTGCGCGATCATGAAGACGTTCGACCAGACCGTGCACGCCACCTCGGGCAGCGCGGCGGCCTGGATCAGGTCGAGGCCCGGCGGCACCGGCAGGACCTGACCGGCGGGCACGGCGACCTTCTCGGCGTAGCCGCCGCCCGAAAGCAGCGCGCACACCTCGTCGCCGACGGCCCATCCGCTGACGCCGGGGCCGACCTCCGCGATCCGGCCGGCGCACTCCAGACCGGGATACGAGGAGGAGCCGGGCGGTGGGTCGTAGAAGCCCTGACGCTGGAGCAGGTCGGCGCGGTTCACCGCGCTGGCCACGACCTCGACCAGCACCTCACCGTCGGCGGGCTGCGGATCGGGCACGTCCGCCCAGACAAGTGCTTCGGGGCCACCGGGCTCGGGGATAGTGATCGCTCGCATGGGCGCGAGGCTACTCGCCGTCCGCCCGTGGGGCGACGGGGCGGGGGCGGCAACCGCCACAGGAGCGGCGATCGCGGAGAGCGCCACCGAGGCCGCGCGACATGAGGCGCCGACAGGTCACGGGACCAACTGCCGGACGCCGTAACGGGGATGACGAACACGGCGACGCCGGCCAGCCACCCGTCAGCCCGGGTACCGGCCCGCCCCCGATGCGCCGGCCCACATCACGTCCCTGCCGCTACTCGCCCGCCCGGCGCATCGGGGAGACACCGCTGCCGGGCGTCGGCCCGTGAGAGCGGCCGGACTGCCTGCCCTGGAGGGGCTGCTCCTCCGTCGGGGCCGCCCGGACGATCGTGATCAGCCGGTCCGCCGTCTGCAACGGGCTGGCCGCCGGATCGTCATAACCGAGGAGGCGGTGGCCTCGCAGGACCGACACGACCAGGTCCTCGGTGTCCCGGACGGACTTGCCGACCTCCGCCTTCACCACCGGCCGCTCCACCAGGTCGAGGCCGCTGCCCTGCTGGATCAGATCCTCCATGACCGTGCCCGCGCTGGGGCTGAGGACGGAGAGCCCCAGCAGCCGGCCGGCCGCGCTGGCGGAGGTGATCACCGAGTCGGCGCCGGACTGCCGCAGCAGCGGGGCGTTCTCCTCCTCGCGCACCGCGGCGACGATATTGGCCTTGGTGTTCAGCTGACGCGCGGTCAACGACACCAGCACCGCGGTGTCGTCGCGCTGGGTGGCGATGACGACCTGCCGGGCGCGCTGGATCTCGGCCCGCAGCAGGACATCGCTGCGCGTCGCGTCGCCGACCACGCCCGCGAAGCCGTCGGCCACCGCGGCGTCGATCACCTTGGCGCTCGGGTCGACGATGACGATGCGGTCGCGGCTCAGGCCCGTGGCGCAGAGGGTCTGGGCGGCACTGCGGCCCTTGGTCCCGAAGCCGACGATGACGGTGTGGTCGCGCAAGGCGTTTCTCCAGCGTTTCAGTTGCCACTGCTCACGGGTGCGTTCGGTCAGCACCTCCAGTGTGGTCCCGACCAGGATGATCAGGAAGAGCACCCGCAGGGGCGTGATGAGCAGGATGTTCAGCAGCCGCGCGGTGTCGCCGTAGGGGACGATGTCGCCGTAGCCGGTGGTCGAGAGGGTGACGGTCGCGTAGTAGACGCAGTCGAGGAGGTCGACGCTGCCATTGGCGTTGTCGTGGTAGTCGTCCCGGTCGATCCAGACGATGAAGACCGTCGCGACGAGGACGGTGAGCGCCATCAGCAGGCGGCGAAAGACCTGGCGCAACGGCGCCATGGGGGTGCGGCGCGGCAATATGACCCGACGCGAGTGATCCTCGGGGATCTCGCGCGCGGCGGCGTCCTGGGACGGGAGCTTCACGCGGTGCCTCCGGCGGGGGGCGCGGGGAACGGGGAGCCCGTGGAGTGTGTCCCGGACGGCGGCCACGGGGCGGACGAATCGGAGGCGCCGACCGGGCCGTACGCCGTGTCGGGTGTGGCCCAGCCTCCCGCGCCACCGGCCGACCAGGGAAGATCCAGCAACTCGACCTCATCACCGCGGTCCGCGCCACCTGCCGGGATCACGGCGAGCGCGTCGGCGGCGGCGATCCCACGCAGCATGGCGGGCCCGTTGTAGTGCAGTGGCGCCGCCATCACGCCGTGCTGGTCGTCGTCCCGGTAGGCCACCGGGACGAGCCGGGTGTCGTGCGGATGCCCGTAGACGGCTCCGGCAAGCGGGGTGGGGTAGGCCGTGGCCGGGCGCCGGGCGGCAAGCGTTCGCAGCAGCGGCTCGGCGAGGGTGAGCAGTCCCGAGACGGCGGCGAGCGGGTTGCCCGGGAGGCCGACGAGGTGGCGGTGCGGGGTGATCCGGGCGAGCAGCATGGGATGCCCCGGACGTACCGCCACACCGTCCACCAGCACCTCCGCGCCCAGGCGGCGCAGGGTGGGGTGGACATGGTCGACGGGCCCCGACGCGGTGCCGCCGGTGGTGATGATCACGTCGGCGGTGGATCCGGCGATGGCCGCGTACAACGTGTCGGCGTCGTCCGCGAGGTGGCGGGGCGCAGCCGCCTCGGTGCCCAGCGCACGCAGCCACGGCGCGAGCATCGGCCCGAGCGCGTCCCGGATCCGGCCCTCCTGCGGCAGTCCGTGTTGCAGCAACTCGTCGCCCAGGATGAGGACTTCGACACGGGGGCGGGGGCAGGTGGTCAGCTCGTCGTAGCCGGCCGCAGCGGCCAGGCCGAGGACGGCCGGGGTCACCAGGGCGCCGACGGGCAGGAGTTGGTCACCGCGGCGGCACTCCTGGCCGCGGGGCCGGATGTCCTGGCCGGGCGACGGGGGCCGGATGGCGTACAACCGCGCCCGGCCGTCACCGAGGCCCCGAACCTCGCAGTGCTCGCTGCGCAGGACGGCGGTCGCGTTGCCGGGCACCCGCGCGCCGGTGGCGATCCGGATCGCATGGCCGTCGGGGAGCATGCCGACGGGGGCGTGACCGGCCAGGATGCCGGGGTGCGAGCCGGCCGGGACCGCGGCGTCGGGGTCGACGGGCCGGTCCTCCTCCTGCTCGGTGAGGTCGGCCGCGTCGGGGACGAGGGGGCTCGCGACCTGGCCCTTTGCGCCGTCCGCCGCGCCGGCGCTCCCGCCGTCCGCCGGGCGGTCGAGCCGCCAGGGGCCCGGGCCGGACACCGCCCAGCCGTCCATGGCCGAGGTGTCGAAGGACGGCAGATCGGTGAGCGCGGTGAGGGGCGCGGCCAGCGTCCGGCCGAGTGCCTCATCGAGCGACGACGTCTCGGGGGCGAGCGGCCCGGCCGCGGCACGCGCGGCAACCTCACGGGCCGTCCCCCAGGGAGCGGCGGGGACGTCCGAACGGTGCGCGCCGGGGGCCGGAGTGCGGTGGGCGGCGGCTGCGGGGCCGGCGTCCTGGGTGGAGCGGGGGGTCCGGCCTGGCTGGGGGGACTGACCGGGCTGGCGGGTCTGATCGGGGCGTGGGGTCTCTCGGGCGTCCGCGGGGTTGCGGGGGCCGTTGGGGCCGCTGGGGCCGTGGGAACTGCTGGGGCCCTGGGGGCGGCCGTGGTCCTGGCGATAGCCGGGGGAGGGCGCGTCGTCGGGGGAGGGCACCTCGCCTGCCGGTCGGGCTGCGCCCCGGCCATCGCCGCTGTCGGCGCCGGGACGGGAGGCGGAAGGGCCACGAGAGGCTGAAGCGCTTCCGGAGGCGGACCCCCAGAGGGCCTCGCATACGTCGAAGGTGCCGGATTCGCTGCCCTTGGCAGAGCCGTTGTTCTCGTACGGCCCCCGGGGTGCCGCAGGACGTACCCGCGCCGCTCCGCGACCGTTGGCCAGCGCGAGCGCGTCGGCGAGCGCGGCGTCGAAGTCCCCGTCGGTCATGTGGCGGTCTTCTTCGCGTTGTCCGTGTGCTTGTCGCCGGCCGTCTTCATTTCGCTCTCGGTCTTCTTCTCGCCGTCGGTCTTCTTTTCGCCGTTGGTCTTCTGTGCGTTGTCCGTGGTGCCGGCGGGGCCGTCCGGCCGGTCGCTCTCGGTGCCCTCCGCGGCCCACCGGTTGGCCAGCGCGGCGGCCTTGGCGGACAGCTCGGCCACGTCACGGCCCTGTTGGCCCGCAGCGAAGCCGATCAGAAACGTCGTCAGCGGAGCTGCGGGGCGGGTCACCCCGTGTGCCGCGTCCCGCGCGAGATCGAGAAGTACCGGCGTGTCGACATCGAGTTCGATGCCCAGCTCGGCCTTGACTGCGGTGATCCATTCGTCCAACACGTTTCCATGCTCCCTGATCCGGGCGCGTGCAGCGCTGATGTCTTCCCAGGTGTCGCAGTCGAAGGATGCCGTGGACGTGGGATCCGGGACCCGTTCGAGCGTCAATCGGGACGTCAGCGCACGCAGCGGCAGCCCGGCCAGACCCCCGTGCGCGGCACGCAACCACTCCAGCTCCCGGCGCAACGGCTCAACCCGATAGGCGGCCACCAACGGCTGATCCCGCCCCGCCCTGTCCCGCAGCAGCGCCCCGTCGGGGGGCGTGACCGTACTGGGGGAGGCGTCAGTGCGGGGGGCGTCAGCGCGGGTGGTGTTCTCCTCGGGAGCGCCGGGGCTGGGCGTGGCGTGAGCAGCGGCGCCAGGACGGGGGTTGATGTATTCGGCGGCGGGGCTGGGGTTGATGTTTTCGGCGGCGTGGCGGGGGGCGCCTTCGCCGGCTGCAGCTTCATCGGCCGACTGCGTCGCAGCGGTCAGCAGGTCGCGTACGGTCGCGGCCGTCAGGAAGGGCAGGTCGGCCGAGAGCACAAGGACCGTAGGGGCGGTGGTCTGCCGCAGACCGGCGTCCAACGCGGCGAGCGGGCCGCCACCGGGCGGATCCTCCAACGCGCGGCGAACCTCGCGGCTGGTCGAACGCCGGGGGCCGACAACGACCGTCACCGCGGCATCCGGGCAGGCCGCGAGCACGCGGTCCAGCAGGGGGCGGCCGCCGACGGACAAGGCGGGTTTGTCCGCCCCGCCGAGCCGACGGGCCGCACCTCCGGCCAGCACGATGGTGTCGTAGTCGGTGTGGTCGCTCACCCCATGAGTATCGCCGGGAGCGTCGTCATCACACAGGGGCCACCGAGTCACTGTGGTTACAGAGCGGTCACCGAGCCCCCACCGCCACGGAGAGGCCCCGAGTCACGGCCCGGGGCCGCACGGACAGAACAGTCACCGATCCACCACGGCCCGCCCGACAGGCCCGTCACCGATGAACAGAACACGGAACGGCATGCTCCCAGGCCCCGGAGTGCGATTCGTCGGCCTCCAGGCCTTCGGGCCGCCTTCTCTGGGGGTTCAGGTTCTCCGGGGCTTCAGGCTCTCGGGCCGCAGGCCCCGGACTGCAGCGCATCGGAGTGCCGTGCCTCGGACTCCGATGCCTCTGGGACCCCCTTCTCTGGGACTTCGTGCGTCGGGCCTCAGTCCGTCCGGTCTCAGGTCCGTCCAGTCTCAGGTCCGTCCGATCTCAGGTCCGTCCAGTCTCAGGTCCTCGGGGCTTCGGTCCTCGGGGCTTCGGTCGTCAGCCCAGCCTCGCAAGCTGCGGCCCCCATATGGCCCAGGACCCGCATGGCCGCAGGGCGGAAGGGCGGTGGGGGGCGGTGGGGCGCCGGGACGCCGGAGCGCCGGAGCGCCAGGGCGGTGGGACGCCGGAGCGCCGGAGCGGAAGCAGAGGGACCACGGGCTCGGAGGCCACGGTGCCCAGCTGTCAGAACCACAGGCCGGCATGGGGGACGAGCCGCAGGCCCCACACCCAGCTCCCAGATCAACCGCCGACCCGCCGACCCGCCGACCCTCCGACCCTCCGACCCGCCGACCCCCCGACCCGCCGACCCGCCGACCCGCCGACCGCGTCAACGCCTACAGCACGCGGATCCGCTTCATCCCAGGCGGCAGCGGGCGAACCAGCGGCCGCGGCCGCCGCAGTTACAGCGCCCGCAACAGCAGCGCCGGCTGTTCCACGCAGTCGGCCACGAACCGCAGGAAGCCGCCCGCCGTGGCACCGTCGCATACCCGGTGATCGAAGGTGAAAGAGAGCTGGACCACCTGCCGGACCGCCAACTCACCGTTGTGCACCCAGGGTTTGGCGGCTATCCGGCCGACACCCAGCATCGCGGCCTCGGGGTGGTTGATGATCGGTGTGGAGCCGTCGACCCCGAAAACGCCGTAGTTGTTCAGGGTGAAGGTGCCATGCGTCATCTCGGCGAGGGACAGACCGCCGCTACGCGCGGTGTCGGTGAGCCGGGCGATCTCGTCGGACAGTTGCTCCGCCGTACGGGCATGGGCGTCCCGGATCACCGGCACCACCAAACCGCGCTCGGTCTGGGCAGCGAAGCCCAGGTGGACGGCGGGCAGCCGGACGATCTCCTGGGATTCCGTGTCGACGGTCGCATTCAGCTCGGGGTACCGCGCCAGCGCGGCCGTGCACACCCTGGCCAGGAGCGCGAGCAGAGACACCTTGGCGGCGCCCGGCACGTTCATCGCCTTGCGGGCGGCGAGGAGTTCGGTGGCGTCCGCGTCCACCCAGCAGGTCGCGTCCGGGATTTCCCGTCGGCTGCGGCTGAACTTCTCGGCTGCGGCCCCGCGCATCCCACGCAGCGGGATCCGTTCCGCACCCGGCGCAGTCCCGACCCGGGTCTCGGACGCGGGCCCGGAGACGCCCCCGACGCCGGAGATGAGGGCATCCCTCGCACCCGTACGGGACCCGGCCCCAACCGTGCCCGTCACGCTCGCACCGACCGCGTCCGTACCGACCGCGTCCGTACCGAGGGCGTCCGTCGCGCCCGTACCCGCAGCGGTCGTCCGAACCGTTGCGGCACCACCGGCAGCATGCTGCTGTCCATGAATGGCGCGCTCGACATCCGTACGGAGAATCAGGCCCTCCCGCCCGGTTCCCGTCACGTCTCGCAGATCCAGACCGTGCTCCCGCGCCATCCGGCGGACCAACGGTGAGATGACGGCCACGGTGCGGCTCTCGGAAGCCTCCGCCTCCGGACTCACCGACTCCGCTGCCCCGTAAGCTCCGGCAGATCCAGCGGTTCCCGCTCTCACTGCAGTCCCGGCAGGCCCGGCAACCGCTGCTGCCCCCTCCGACACAACACCACTGGTATCCGCGATTCCGTCAGCTGTCCCCGCTGGGGTGGAGCCGACCGCCTCACTCCGTGCCCGGCCTTCCGTCCCGGGGGACCGCGGTCCGCCCGACGCAGGGCCTCCGCCCGCCCCCGGCCGGATGCGCCGTCGCCGCGCCGCGGACGCACTCGTGCCGTACCCGACGAGCACATTGCCCGATCCGGAATCCGCCGACCCCGAGTCCGCCGACCCTGAGTCCGCCGATGCCGAGGGGGCCGATCCCGCCCGTGCCGCGCCCGCGTCCGTGCTCCGGTCCGACGCGCCCGTGCGCCCGGAAGCCGTCGGCCCCGCCTCGCCGGAGTCCGTGGCCGGCCCACCCGTCTCAAGGTCGTCCGGCACCGCCCCAACGGCGACCGTGACCAGCGGCGCTCCTACCGGGACCTCCGCGCCCTCCTCACCGAAACGGGCGGTCACCACGCCCCCATAGGGGCACGGCACCTCCACCAACGCCTTGGCGGTCTCGACCTCCACGACCGGCTGGTCGATGGCCACAACCTCGCCGACCTCGACCATCCAGTGCACGATCGTCGCCTCGGTGAGGCCCTCCCCCAGGTCGGGAAGGGTGAATTCACGGACCACGGCCATCACTCACCACGTCCCTCGGTCCAGTCCGACTCCCACTGGAGGCGGGCGACGGTGTCCAGAATCCGGTCCACGCCCGGCAGGTGGTGCCGCTCCAGCATCGGCGGCGGATACGGGATGTCGAATCCGGCGACGCGCAGAACCGGCGCCTCCAGGTGGTGGAAGCAGCGCTCCGTGATCCGCGCCGCGATCTCGCCCCCCGGGCCGCCGAAGCCGGTCGACTCATGGACGACCACCGCTCGTCCGGTGCGCCGCACGGAGGCACAGACCGTCTCGTCATCGAACGGCATCAGCGAACGCAGGTCGAGGACTTCCAGATCCCAGCCCTCCGCCCGGGCGGCCTCGGCCGCCTCCAGGCAGACCGGCAGCGACGGGCCGTATGTGATCAGTGTGGCGCTGTCCCCGCGGCGGCGGACCTCGGCACGGCCTATGGGGGCGACCGCCGTGGGGGCGTCGGGCGACCAGTCGGCCTTGGACCAGTACAGCCGCTTGGGTTCGAGGAAGATGACCGGGTCGTCGGAGGCGATGGCGGCACGCAGCAGCCCGTAGGCGTCCGCGACGGTTGCCGGGGTGACGACCTGAAGGCCGGGGGTGGCGAGGTAGTACGCCTCGGAGGAGTCGCTGTGGTGCTCGACCCCGCCGATCCCGCCGCCGTAGGGAATGCGGATGGTCAGGGGCATCGGCATGGCGCCGCGGGTGCGGTTGCGCATCCGCGCGACATGGCTGATCAGCTGCTCGAACGCCGGATAGGCGAACGCGTCGAACTGCATCTCCACGACCGGCCGCAGCCCGTACATGGCCATGCCGACGGCGGTGCCCAGGATGCCGGCCTCGGCGAGCGGGGTGTCGCTGCAGCGGTCCTCGCCGAACTCCTTGGCCAGGCCGTCGGTGACCCGGAAGACACCGCCCAGAGTGCCGACGTCCTCCCCCATGACGTGGACCGTCGGGTCCTCGGCCATGGCGTCGCGCATCGCGCGGGTGAGCGCCTGCGCCATGGTGGCGGGCTTGCGCGCGGTGGCCGGAGCGATGGTCGTCATGGTCGGTCCCCCTCGGCGGACTCGGTGGCGGTGGCCGGCTCCTCGGTGTGGCCGGCGGCCTCCGCGTCCAGCTCGGCCCTCAACTGGGCGGCCTGCTCCCGGAGTTGCCCGGTCTGCTCGGCGTACACGTGGGTGAACAGGTCCATGGGGTCGAGCTCGGGATCCTGATTCATCCGGTCCCGCAGGCCGGCCGCCAACTGCTCCGC
This sequence comes from Streptomyces sp. NPDC048248, assembly GCF_043201875.1. Lineage (NCBI taxonomy): Bacteria > Bacillati > Actinomycetota > Actinomycetes > Kitasatosporales > Streptomycetaceae > Streptomyces > Streptomyces sp. NPDC048248. Next base: position 311,399 of record NZ_JBICZL010000005.1, on the reverse strand, counting down.
GCCGTCCCGCGTGTCGCTCAGGAATTCCTCCGTCAGCAGGTCACGCGCTTCCAACTCGCTCTCCAGTAGGGCTATCGGGTCATGCGCCCGCCAGGTCTCGACCTCGGAGTCGGTGCGGTAGCGGGTGGCGTCATCGGCGTTGGTGTGGGCCTCGATGCGGTAGGTGACGGCCTCGACCAGAGTCGGGCCACCACCGCTGCGGGCCCGCTGCACCGCTTCGGTGAGCACCTCGTGCATCGCGGGCGCGTCATTGCCGTCGACGAGGCGGCCCGGCATGCCGTAGCCGACCGCCTTGTGAGCCAAGGACGGCGCGGCCGACTGCTTGGCGAGCGGTACGGAGATCGCGAAGCCGTTGTTCTGGACGAGGAAGACCACCGGGGCCTGCCAGACCGCCGCGAAATTCAGCGCCTCATGGAAATCGCCCTCACTCGTGCCGCCGTCGCCGACCATCGCCAGAGCGACGACATCGTCACCCTTGAGGCGAGCGGCGTGCGCCAGGCCGACCGCATGCGGGAGTTGGGTGGCGAGGGGGGTGCACAACGGGGCGATGCGGTGCTCGCGAGGGTCGTATCCGGTGTGCCAGTCGCCCCGCAGCAGGGTCAGCGCCTGCACGGGGTCGAGGCCGCGGGCAACGGCGGCGAGGGTGTCGCGGTAGCTGGGGAAGAGCCAGTCCCGGTCCTCGAGCGCCAGCGCGGCCGCGACCTCGCCGGCCTCCTGACCCGTGGAGGACGGATAGACCGCCAGTCGCCCTTGTCGGGTCAGGGCGGTGGCCTGCGCGTTGAACCTGCGGCCGCGCACCAGCTGGGTGTACAGCCGCGTCAGCAGTCCGGGGTCGAGCCGCCGCGCGGCCTCCGTCCCCAGCAGGCGGTACGGCTCGGCGTCGGGCAGGAGGGGCGCCGGGTCGACGCGCGGCCGCCAGGCGGGCGGCGGGCCGGACAGGCCGCTCTTGTTCCTGCTGCTGCCGGGCTGCTCAAGGACCGTCATGACGAGCACCTCCTCGAATCGAAGGGGTGGCGCGGAGCGCCTCATAGGGGTGGGGGGCGGGCGACGGGTGGGCAGGATGCAATCGGTCGGGGCGGGTAGCCCTTCCCTACCGATTGTTCGGTCGCTGATGCATTTTGGCTACAGGCGGGGTCGGCCTGTGGACAAACGGTTCTCCACAGCTTGTGATGAAGTCAGGGTGTCCACAAAGGGGAGGCGGGACCACATGCCGGACGAACAGATGGCCAATCCCGGCGGTCGGCCGCCGGCGGCGCCCGTGCCGCCCCCTCCCGCCGCGCGGCCTCTGGACACCATCGACCGGTCGATCCTGCGCATGCTGCAGACCGACGGGAGGGCCTCGATACGCTCCGTCGCCGAGCGCGTGCATGTCTCGCGCGCCAATGCCTACGCCCGGATCAACCGGTTGATCGAGGACGGCGTGATACGCGGCTTCAGCGCCCGCGTCGACCAGGAACGCGCAGGTCAGGGCGCGTCCGCATACATCACGCTGAAGATCGTGCAGAACTCCTGGCGGACCGTACGCGCCCAGCTCACGGCGCTGCCCGGAGCCACCCACATCGCGCTGGTCAGCGGCGATTTCGACGTACTGCTCCTGGTCCACACCAAGGACAACCGCGAGCTGCGGGAGCTGGTCCTCACCCGGATCCAGTCGATCCCGGAAGTGCTCAGCACCCGCACCCTGCTGGTCTTCGAGGAAACCGACCTCGGGACGGAACACGGGCCCGAACAGCAGTGACCCACAGCCGCAGGGGCCCCACAGACATACGGCCTTCCGGAGAGCCGCGCACGCCCCGCTGCCGTACGACCGGGTGATGCGCCGCCCAGGGACGAAGGTCCCCGGGCCCCAGCCATGACCACACGGCGGCTCACGGCCTCCGGGCGGCCGGGCCCCTCAGGACCTGCGCAGGCCCGCGAACGCCGTCCGCACCACGGCGTCGGCGACCTCGTCCCGGCTGGCCGCGCCCCCGCGCCCGGGCCGGTACCACTCCACGATCGAATTGATCATTCCGAAGAGCAGCCGGGTGGCCAGCCGGATATCGACATCGGCCCGCAGATCCCCCTCGTCGGCCGCCCGCTTGAGCAGGTCGGCGACCTGGTGGTCGAACTCGCGGCGGCGCTCCATGGCCCACCGCTCACTGTCGGTGTTTCCGCGCACCCGCAACAGCAGCGTGACATAGGGCAGTTCGTCCATCAGCACCTCGGCCTCACGCCGGGTGACGTACTCCAGCCGCTCGATCGCCCGCCCCTCGACGGCACCGGGCTCCTCCAGCACACCGAACAGCCCGTCCAGGGCCCGGCTTATCGCCCGGTGCAGCAGCTCTTCCTTGCTGCGCACGTGGTGGTAGATCGAGGACTTGGAGATGCCGGCCGCCTTGGAGAGGTGCTCCATGGAGGTGCCGTCGTACCCGCGCTCGTTGAACACCTCCACGGCGACCGCGAGCAGCGAATCGGGCGTGTAGGTGTCGCGCTTGGCCATGGTCATGATTAGAGCACCTGTCCCTGCACTTCCGCACGGCGCCGCAGTGCCCAGGAGGGCGCGTAGCGGCCGCCGGGGCTCTGGTGGTCCAGGGATTCCAGCAGATCCCGCACCCAGCGGGCGCCGAGGCGCTCTGCCCACTCCAGGGGGCCGCAGGGGTAGTTCACGCCCAGCCGCATCGCGGTGTCGATGTCCGCCGGGCTCGCGACCTCGCGGGCCACGGCGTCCACCGCGAAGTCGACGATCATGGCGACCGTCCGAGCGACGATCATGCCCGGCACGTCCCGGACCACGCTGACCTGCTTACCGAGGGCCTGGAACAGCCCGACCGCCTCGGCGAGGTCCGCTTGGGAGGCGGCCTCCGAAGGGGCGAGGGCGATCCGGGTCGCGGCGCGGTAGTCGAGCGAGAGATCGAAGCGGACGCACCGCCCGTGGGCACCGCTCGTCGCCGGATCGCCGCTGGTCAGACCCAGAGCAGCCCCGCCCGGCAGCCGGATGACGCCTGCGCGGTCCCCGTCCGCACGCTCCCCGGTGATCTTGATGCCGGCTTCCTCGATCAGCTCGCGCAGTACCCCGGCGGGGCCGGGCAGCTCGCCGTGCAGACCGACGCTCTCCGGAGCGGGGCCCGGGGCAGCCGTCCGCGGCTCGGGCCGCTCGGCGCCCTCGGCGTAATCGAACCAGCCGCGCCCGGCCTTGCGGCCGTGCAGCCCGGATTCCACCAGCCGCCGCTGCGCCAGGGACGGCGTGAATTTCGGGTCCTGGAAGAAGGATGTCCACACGGAGTGCGTGACCGCCTCGTTCACGTCCTGGCCGATCAGGTCGGTCAGCTCGAACGGGCCCATCTTGAAGCCGGCGCCCTCCCGCAGCACGGCATCGATCGTCGCCGGGTCCGCTGCCCGCTCCTCGTAGGCGCGCAGCGCTTCGGCGTAGAAGGGGCGGGCGATGCGGTTGACGATGAATCCGGGGGTGTCCGCGCAGCGCACCGGCGTCTTTCCCCAGGCCGCGGCGGTGTCGTACGCGGTGGTGGCGGCTGCCTCGTCGGTGGCGAATCCGCTGATGACCTCCACGAGCGGGAGCAGCGGGGCGGGGTTGAAGAAGTGCAGGCCCACGAACCGCCCGGGGTGCCGCAGGGGGCCGGCGACTGCGGTCACGGACAGCGAGGAGGTGTTGGTGGCCAGCAGACAGTCCGCCGGAACGATCTCCTCCAGGGCGGTGAACAGCTGCTGCTTGGCGGGCAGTTCCTCCAGAATCGCCTCGACGACCAGCGCGGCGTCGGCCAGGTCGGCGAGTTCGGCGGCGGGGGCCAGCCGATCGCGCGCCGCGTCCCGCTCCCGCGCTGTGATCCGGCCTTTTTCGGCGAGCCGATCCAGCCGCCGCACGAGGGCCGCGGCTGCCTCCCCGGCGCGCCCCGGTGCCGCGTCGTAGAGGCGTACGCGATGGCCGGCGACCAGCGCCACCTGCGCGATTCCCTGTCCCATGGTGCCGGTACCGACCACTGCCACGGTGCTGCTGGTCTCTATTGCCGTCATGCCGACAGATCCTCCCCGACCGAATTGTCCACAGGTTTGCCGGGCCCTCTTGCCCCGACCGATCGTTCGGTTACTCTAACTCCGTCGGGTTGTCCGCTCCCAGATCCACGACCGCTGTCCACCCCATCCACTCCGGCCGGCCACCGCGCGGCCACACCGCACCACTCCCACTTTCACCCCTCAGCCCTTGCCCGCACCTTCGCCCCACAGCTCTTCCCGCAATCCGCACCTCCGCATGCCGCACCCCCGCACTTCCCCTTCCGCACCTCTGCTTTCCGCCCCCATCCGCTCTCCGCCCGGCTCGACGAGGAGTTGGTCATCGATGGCCGCCGAAATGACCGCAGCGCAGTTGATCGCGAAGCACCGCCCGACCCTCGACCAGACGCTGGAGGCGATCAACAGCCGCGCGTACTGGTCCCCCCACCCGGAGAACCCGAAGGCGTACGGCGAGGACGCCGCGCCCGCGGGTCTGGCCGCCTTCGAGGCGCTCCGCGGCAAGCCGTTCGACCTCGACCAGCCCGGTACGGACGACTGGGTGGGCGAGGAAGTCTCGCCGTACGGCCCGGAGTTGGGCATCAGCTATCCGCATCCGGATGTGGACGTCCTGCTGCCGAGCATGCGTGCCGCGATGCCCGCCTGGCGGGCCGCGGGGCCCGAGGCGCGGGCCGCGGTGTGCCTGGAGATCCTCGCGCGGATCAGTGCACGCACCCATGAGTTCGCGCAGGCCGTCATGCACACCAGCGGACAGGCGTTCATGATGGCGTTCCAGGCGGGCGGCCCGCATGCGCAGGACCGCGGCCTGGAGGCGGTGGCCTACGCGTACGCCGAGCAGACCCGCACCCCGGAGCAGGCGGCGTGGTCCAAGCCGCAGGGCAAGCGGGACCCGCTGGAGCTGACCAAGACCTTCACCGCCGTGCCGCGCGGTGTCGCGCTGATGATCGGCTGCAACACCTTCCCGACGTGGAACGGCTACCCCGGCCTCTTCGCCTCGCTGGCCACCGGAAACCCGGTGCTGGTCAAGCCGCATCCGCGCGCCGTGCTGCCGCTGGCCCTGACGGTCAAGGTGGCGCGTGAGGTGCTCGCCGACGCCGGCTTCCCGGCCGATCTGGTCTGCCTGGCGGTGGACAGGCCGGGTGAGGGCCTCGCCAAGACGCTGGCCGTCCGGCCCGAGGTCCGCATCATCGACTACACCGGCTCGACCGAATTCGGCGACTGGCTGGAGACGCATGCCCCTCAGGCGCAGGTCTTCACGGAGAAGGCCGGCGTCAACACCGTCGTCATCGACTCCACCGACAACTACAAGGGCATGCTCAGCAACCTGGCCTTCTCGCTGTCGCTGTACAGCGGCCAGATGTGCACCACCCCGCAGAATCTGCTGATCCCCCGCACCGGCATCACCACGGACGCCGGCCCGAAGTCGTACGACGAGGTCGTCAGTGACCTCGCGGGCGCGGTGAGCGGACTGCTCGGCGACGACGCACGGGCCAACGCCCTGCTGGGCGCGATCGTCAATCCGCAGGTCAAGGAGCGCATCGAGGCCGCGGCCGGCCTCGGTGAGGTGGCGCTGGAGTCCCGCGCCGTGGCCCACCCCGAGTTCCCCGACGCGACCGTCCGTACGCCGGTGATGGTCAAGCTGGACGGCGCCGATCCGGGCTCCGAGGCGGCGTATCTGACGGAGTGCTTCGGCCCGGTGTCCTATGCCGTTGCGGTCGATTCCGCGGCCGACGGGGTGGAGCTGCTGCGGCGCACGGTCCGCGAGAAGGGCGCCATGACGGTCGGCGCGTACACCACCTCCGCGGAGGTCGAGCAGCTGATCCAGGATGCCTGCCTGGAGGAGTGCGCGCAGCTGTCGCTGAACCTGACCGGCGGCGTCTATGTGAACCAGACTGCGGCCTTCTCCGACTTCCACGGCTCGGGCGGCAACCCGTCGGCCAATGCCGCGCTGTGCGACAGCGCGTTCGTGGCGAACCGCTTCCGGACGGTGGAGGTGCGCCGGCCGGCGTAGGGGCTCAGCGCGGGGCCCGGCAGTGCCCGAATGGTGGTGCCGGGCCCTCGGGGCTGTGGAAGGTGAGCGGTTCGACGCCTGCCGTCCACGGCCCTCGGCCCTCGGCCCACCAGCCCTTGCCCGCCGCCCCTCGTACGCCGCATCCAGGTGTCGGCGTACGGCTCACGCGTCGAGTCGGCGGGGGCGGTGGCTTGCCGGGCGCACGCCGTGACGGACCTGGATGGGCGCGAGCAGTGCCCCATGGAGGCTCAGGGCCCCCGGGCCCCGCAGGCTCCGCGGGAATGCGGGCAATCACGCCCGCAGGCGCGCCCACCGTGCCGTGACACCTGGCCCGGCCTGCCGTGGCGCGACGCGGCAAGAGCGCGCCGCGTCCTTGTGACCTCAGAGGCCGCAAGAGCGCGCCGCGTCCTTGTGACCTCAGAGGCCGGCCTCGGTCGGCGCCTCGATGTGGGCATGGCGGCCGATCCAGGCATGCATGGCGATAGCGGCCGCGGCACCCGCGTTGATCGAGCGGGTCGATCCGAACTGCGCGATCGAGCACACGACGGAGGCATGGCGGCGCGCCTCCTCGGTCAACCCCGGCCCCTCCTGGCCGAACAGCAGCACACAGCGGCGGGGCAGCACGGTCGTCTCCAGCGGCACCGCGCCGGGGAGGTTGTCGATCCCGATGATCGGCAACCCTTCGGCGGCGGCCCAGGCGGTGAGGTCCTCGGTGTCCGGGTGATGCCGCACATGCTGGTAGCGGTCGGTCACCATCGCGCCGCGCCGGTTCCAGCGACGCTGCCCGACGATATGGATCTCCTTGGCCAGGAACGCGTTCGCGGTCCTGACGACCGAGCCGATGTTGAAGTCGTGGCCCCAGTTCTCGACGGCCACATGAAAGTCGTGGCGTCGGGTGTCGAGGTCCGCGACGATCGCCTCCCGCGTCCAGTAGCGGTACTGGTCGACAACATTGCGCCGGTCCCCGTGCGCGAGCAGCTCTGGGTCGTAGTGCTCACCCTGTGGCCAGGGCTCGGGGTGCGGGCCGACGCCGACCTTGGGGCCGTACCCCTCGTCGTACTGGACCGCCTCGGTGGCCGGGGCCACCGCAAGGGCGGCACCGGCGCCGTCGGCCAGGGTGCTGTTGCCGCCCGGGACGGTGGGCTGATCCACGGGGTCGGTCCGCTCGCTGCCCTGGACGGTTCTCTCGCTGCTCACCCCACGAGCGTATGGCCACCGTCCCCGCTCTGTGTACGGGCCTCCGGTTCACCGCCCGCGGGCCCCTCGGCCCCGGCGTGGGGTCCCCTGCGGGAGAACAGCCGGTCGCGCAGCTCGGAGATCCGTGCGGAGAGCCAGGTAAGGAAGTTCGTCGGCAGGAAGACCGCGTCCGCCGCGATCATCGCGAGCGAGAAGAACGGCAGGCCGAGAAGGAACGCGATCGAGAGGTGCTCACAGATCATCGCGACCAGCAGAACGTTCTTCAGGCGGCGGTTGAAGAGCGTGAACGGGAAGGCGACCTGCACCATCACCGTGCCGTAGGTGATGATCATGACCATCAGCCCGTTGCTGCCCAGCGCATCCGACAGCGCGGGCCATGGCGAGAAGTAGTCCAGGTGCATCGGGTAGAAGACGGCGGTGCCGTCCTGCCAGCGCGAACCCTGGATCTTGTACCAGCCGGCCGTGGCGTAGATCAGGCAGACCTCGACCACGATCACCAGCAGGGCGGCGTTGTGCGCGAGCTTGGCGAGGGTGTCCAGGACGATGCGCGGCTCCCCGGGGGCATGCCGCTGCACCCACCACCACACGCCATGCGTCACCCACAGGAACCACAGCGTCAGGCCCCAGCCAATGTGCGGGAACGGGCCGTTCTCGAACCAGGTGAGGCCGTAGTTGCCGAGCAGCTGCGCCACGGCCAGCCCGAGGCCGAGGACCGCCCACAGGATGACGCCGGGAAGGTCACGGGCGGGGCGTGCGACGGCGTCCGGGGCCGCGTCGGCGGCTGTGCCGGATTCGGCCTCCCTGGCCGCGGCCGCCGCCCGCTTCGCACGTCGTGCGTCCAGCGACCACACCTGCCCGCACCGGGTCAGCACGAGATACATCGACATCAGGTGGATGACGTTGTCGCCGCCGTCACCGACGAAGATGCTGCGGTTCTGCAGGGAAAGCACACCGATCATGAACAGCACCGACATGGTGCGGGTGCGCCAGCCCAGCATCAACAGCGCGCTGGACACGATGGCGAGCAGGTAGACGCACTCGAACCAGGCATTGCCGTCCGACCAGGGCAGCACGGAGAAGGCGTGGTTGCCGTCGAAGAGCCGGCGCGCCATGTCCAGGTCCCAGGGGTTGTCAGGCCCGTAGAGATCTTGGCGGTTGGGCCATTCCCGGAGCAGGAACAGCAGCCATGTCGCGGCGAAACCGATGCGGATGACAGCGGTTTGGTAAGGGGCCATCGCATGGCTGCTGACCCGTGCGAAGCCCCGGCCTATGGCGCGCTCGATGCGGGTCTCTTCGTAAGGGGCAGGCGACGGCTCCCGTGCTTCCTGCTGAGGGGCGGGATCCTGCTGAGGTGCCGGATCCCGCGATTCCGGTGACTTCTTCGGGTCCCTCGGCTCCGGAGGGTGCGGCTGCCGGCTGTGCTGCTGGTGTGTGCCCTGCGGCTGCTGCGGCGTCGGTGAAGTCACGAGTTCGTCGCCCCCTCGGGCAGGTCGTCTGCGGTGACCTGCCACCAGGGCAGCACGCGGTACACGGGCTTTTGGCTGATCTTCTCGTTGCTCCACGGCGGCGGGCTGACCGGCGTCGTCTTCGAGCGCAGCTGGACGCGCTCGACCCTGCCGCCCTCGGCCCACTCGGCGCCGAGCCGGAGCATCACGATGCGGCGGACATAGCTCTCCGAGAGCTCGCCGCGCGGCCCGGTGGAGCGGTTCTGCGCATTGTGCGAGTTGAGATAGAACTCCCATCCCCGGCGCAGCTGGTTCTGTTCGGTGTGGCTGGGGAGCGGGTTGTGGTGGATGGCCCGCCCGTCCCGCGCGGTCAGATCCGTCCAGCCGGTGGTGCGGGACTCCCCGGATTCGGTGCGCAGCTGCGCCCGGGCCTGGACAGCGATGTTCTGCTGGAGGGGGTTGGGTGCGAACAGCTTCCAGTTCTGCTCGTACTCGGGATAGACGTAGTCGCCGATCAGGGTGCCTTGCTGTTTGCTCAGCGTGTTCGACGGCGCGACATGCAAAAACATCATGGCCAGATGTATCGCGACGACCACGGCGAAAGCGCAGCCTGCCGTGCCTATGACGATCCGCGAGGGTAGCGAGAGCGCAGCCAGTGGCTGCGTTTCGTCCCCGTATGACTGCATTCCCGCCCCGTTCCCAGAATCCACTCGGCTGACTCCGCCACGGAACCGTACCTAGGCGGCCGCACCGGGCACACCCTTCCCCGAGTTATCCACAGGCTTGACACCCGCGGTCCGCCCACTCACCATTGAACCGAACGATCGGTCGGTCGGGAGCGAGGGGGCACAACATGACGACGATCGCGCCGGAAGATACGGCTCGCGAGGCGGTATTCGACGCCACCGTGGCCGCGGACGAGCGCATTGAGCCGCGGGACTGGATGCCGGACGCCTACCGCTCGTCCTTGGTGCGGCAGATGGCACAGCACGCCCACTCCGAGATCATCGGCATGCAGCCGGAGGCCAACTGGATCACCCGGGCCCCCTCACTGCGCCGCAAGGCGATCCTGATGGCGAAGGTGCAGGACGAGGCGGGCCACGGCCTGTATCTCTACAGCGCCGCCGAGACCCTCGGCACCAGCCGGGAGGAGCTGCTCGACAAGCTGCACTCCGGCCGCCAGAAGTACTCCTCCATCTTCAACTACCCGACCCTGACCTGGGCCGACGTCGGAGCCATCGGCTGGCTGGTGGACGGCGCTGCAATCACGAACCAGGTTCCGCTGTGCCGGTGTTCGTACGGCCCCTATGCCCGCGCCATGGTCCGCGTCTGCAAGGAGGAGTCCTTCCACCAGCGGCAGGGCTACGAACTCCTGCTGGCGCTCAGCCGCGGCACCGAGGCCCAGCACGCCATGGCTCAGGACGCGGTGGACCGCTGGTGGTGGCCGTCCCTGATGATGTTCGGCCCGCCGGATGACGAGTCGGCGCACTCCGCGCAGTCCATGGCCTGGAAGATCAAGCGCCACTCCAACGACGAATTGCGCCAGCGCTTCGTGGACGTCTGCGTCCCGCAGGCCGAAGCCCTCGGGCTCACGCTCCCCGACCCGGACCTGACGTGGAACGAGGCACAGGGCCATTGGGACTTCGGCCCGATCGACTGGGACGAGTTCCGCGAGGTGCTCAAGGGCAACGGCCCCTGCAACGAAGAGCGGATCAACCGCCGCCGGAAGGCTCACGAGGACGGCGCCTGGGTGCGCGACGCAGCCGCCGCACATGCGGCCAAGCAGGGGGAGGCGACCCGATGACGACACCACGCCCCACACGGCCCACCGGGGACACATCAAACGGGGCCGGCGCGGCTTCCACCGACTGGCCCCTGTGGGAGGTGTTCGTGCGCAGCCGGCGCGGCCTGTCGCACACCCACGCCGGCAGCCTGCACGCCCCCGACGCCGAAATGGCACTGCGTAACGCCCGGGATCTGTACACCCGCCGCTCCGAGGGCGTCTCCCTTTGGGTGGTGCCCTCCGCCCAGATCACGGCCTCGTCCCCCGACGAGAAGGACGCGTTCTTCGAGCCCGCCGGTGGCAAGCCCTACCGCCACCCGACCTTCTACGAAATCCCGGACGGGGTGCAGCACCTTTGATGAACGCCACGGTCACCCCGGCCCTTGCCCTCGGGGACGACGCCCTGATCCTCTCCCACCGGCTGGGCGAGTGGGCTGGCAATGCGCCGGTCCTGGAGGAAGAAGTCGCCCTGGCCAACATCGCGCTGGACCTGCTCGGTCAGGCGCGCATCCTGCTCTCCCTCGCCGGCGACGAGGACGAACTGGCCTATCTGCGCGAGGAACGGCAGTTCCGCAACCTCCAGCTCGTCGAGCAGCCCAACGGCGACTTCGCGCACACCATCGCCCGCCAGCTGTACTTCTCCACCTACCAAGAGCTGCTCTTCGAGCATCTCGCCTCGGGCGCGGACGAGTTGGCACCACTGGCAGCGAAGGCCGTCAAGGAAGTCGCCTACCACCGCGACCACGCCCAGCAGTGGACGCTGCGCCTGGGCGACGGCACCGACGAGAGCCACGCTCGCATGCAGCGCGCCGTCGACGCCTTGTGGAAGTTCACCGGGGAGCTGTTCGAGCCGGTCGACGGCCTGGACGTACCCCTGCCCACCCTCCACGACGAGTGGACGACGCGCATCACCGCCATCCTGAGCCGCGCCACCCTCACCGTCCCTGACGGGTCCCAGCGGGGCGCTTGGACGGCCGGCGCGGGACGCCAGGGACTGCACACCGAGCCGTTCGGCCGGATGCTCGCCGAGATGCAACACCTCCACCGCAGTCACCCGGGGGCGACATGGTGACCACCACCGCCCTCGAAGAGGAGCTGCGCGCGCTCGCCGGCTCGGTTCCGGACCCGGAGCTACCGGTGCTCACCCTCGCCGAGCTCGGCGTGGTGCGCGACGTGAAACTGACGGCACCGGACCGCGTCGAGGTGTGTCTCACACCCACCTACACGGGCTGCCCCGCCATCGAGGCGATGTCGGCGGACATCGAGCGCGTACTCCACGACCGCGGCATAGCCGAAGTCGAGGTCCGTACGGTCCTCAGCCCGCCGTGGTCCACCGACGCGATCACCGACGAAGGCCGCCGGAAGCTGGCCGAGTTCGGCATCGCGCCGCCCCGGCCCACGGGCCCGGCAACCGGACCGGTCGCCGTCGATCTCGCCATCCGCTGCCCGCACTGCGGATCGACCGACACCACCCTGCTGAGCCGCTTCTCCTCCACCGCCTGCAAAGCACTGCGTCGCTGCGAGTCCTGCCGCGAACCCTTCGACCACTTCAAGGAGTTGTGATGTTCCACCCGCTCCGGGTCCGGGAGATCGAACGGCTCACGGACGACGCGGTGGCTGTCACCTTCGCGGTCCCACCCGAGCTGCGCGACACCTTCCGGCACACCCCCGGGCAGCACATCGCGCTGCGCCGAACGGTCGACGGCCAGGAGATCCGCAGGACGTACTCCATCTGCACCCCGGCCACCGATGAGCCCGTGCTGCGGGTGGGGATCCGTCTGGTCGAGGAGGGCGCCTTCTCGACATACGCGCTCAAGGAGCTGATGGAGGGCGACACCGTCGAGGTGATGGCCCCGGCCGGCCGGTTCACCCTGGAACCCCGACCCGGGCACTTCGTCGGGATCGTCGGCGGCAGCGGTATCACCCCCGTGCTGTCCATCGCCGCCACCCTGCTCGCCCGAGAGCCGGACGCCAGCTTCTGCCTGATCCGCAGCGACCGCACGGCGGCCTCCACGATGTTCCTGGAGGAGGTGGCCGACCTCAAGGACCGCTACCCCCAGCGATTCCAGCTGGTCACCACTCTCTCCCGTGAGGAGCAGCAGGCCGGCCTGCCGTCCGGCCGGCTCGACGAGGAGCGCCTGCGTGCCCTGCTGCCTGCGCTGCTGACGGTCGAGTCGGTGGACGGCTGGTTCCTCTGCGGGCCCTACGGCCTCGTCCAGGGCACCGAAAAGGCCCTTCGGGCACTGGGAGTGCCCCGCGGGCGCCTCCACGAAGAGATCTTCCACGTCGCCGTCGGCACCACCACCCCGGGCGCTACGACCACACCCGTGCCCGCCCACAGCTCAGTGACCGCCACCCTCGACGGCCGCTCCGGCAACTGGCCGGTGCAGGACGGCGAATCGCTACTGGAGACCGTGCTGCGCAATCGTGCGGATGCGCCGTACGCCTGCAAGGGCGGCGTGTGCGGCACCTGCCGGGCGTTCCTGGTGTCGGGCGAGATACGCATGGACCGGAATTTCGCTCTGGAGGCGGAGGAGGTCGACGCCGGGTACGTACTGGCCTGCCAGTCACACCCCGTGACCGAAAAGGTGGAGCTGGACTTCGACCGCTGACCAGGCGTCCGCCGGCGACCTCGTCACTGAGGTCGTCCGTCCGGCCTGCGCGATGTCACCCGGGGAGCAGACGGGCGCCCTGACAGCATCGCCGGGCTCAGACGGTCGCAGGCCGACTTGCTTTGACCTCTCCCGGAGCCGCCCTCGGCGCTACAGATCACAGGCGGGCGCCTGTCGACAGCCACTCCTCTCCGCAGGCGCCTGCTCGCCCTCGCCCGTAGGCCGGCGTTCGCCCCAGTCACGCCACATTGCCTGGCGCCAGCCCCCTGCCCCCAACCCCACACGCACGCCCACACGCACAGCCACGCCAAGCACCCAGCCGTCCGTCTTCAACCGCCCGCGCCCACCCACACCCATTCCTCCGTTGGCGCCATTCCCAATTCCTGCAACCTGTTCTACCTTGACGCTTCGTCAGATTCAGGCGCCGCGTGGGAGGACAGACCAGTGGACTTCACCTTCACCGAGGAGCAACAGGCCGCCGTCGAAGCAGCGAAGGCCGTCTTCTCCGGGGCCGCTCCTGATGGCGTACCCAGCCCTGCGCTCACGACAGGAGCCGTTGCCGACGACTTCGACCGCGCGCTGTGGCGCAAGCTCGCCGACGCCGATCTGTTGAGCCTGCCGGTCCCACCCGAACACGGCGGAGCCGGCCTGGACCCGATCGCCCTCTGCCTGGTGCTGCGCGAATCGGCCAAGGTTCTGGCACGGGTGCCGCTCCTGGAGTCCGGCGCCGCCGCCCTCGCGATTCAGCGCCACGCGAATGCCGAGCTCCGCTCCGAGGTCCTGCCCCGCCTTGCCACGGGCGATCTCGTCGTGACAGTCGCAACAGCAGGCCGCACCGGGCACGACTCGGCCGAACTCTCCGTGGAAGCCCGGAAGGAGGGTGCCGCGTGGATCCTCGACGGCAACCAGACCGCAGTCCCCTGGGCGCCGACGGCCGACCAGATCTTGCTTCCCGCGCACACACCTGACGGCCACACCGTTCTTGCCCTCGTATCCCGCGCCGACGACGGCGTCTCTCTCGACGACCAGATCTCCACCAGCGGGGAGCGCTACGCCGAGGTCCGACTGAACTCCGTACACATCGAGGCCCGGGAGATGATCACCGACCCAGGCGCATGGGAGTCGCTACGGAACATCCTCACCGTCGGCACCTGCGCGTCGGCCCTGGGCCTCGGCGAACGTGTTCTCTCCATGACCAGCGACTACACAAGCAAGCGCGAACAGTTCGGCTTCCCGGTGGCCACATTCCAGGCAGTCGCCGTCCAGGCCGCGGACCGCTTCATAGACCTACGTGCCATGGAGGCCACGCTCTGGCAGGCCGCCTGGCGCATCACCACCGACGCGACCGGTCCGCTGCCGGCAGCCGGGGACGTCGCGGTCGCCAAGATCTGGGCCTCCGAAGGCGTCCGCCGCGTCGTCCAGACCGCCCAACACCTGCATGGAGGCTTCGGCGCCGACACGGACTATCCCCTGCACCGCTTCCACGCCTGGGCCAAGCAACTCGAACTCTCCCTCGGCCCCGCGGCCGCCCACGAAGAGGCTCTCGGCGACCTACTGGCGGCGCACCCCCTGAGCTGAAACGCCAAGCGGAGTGGCCGCCCAATCCGCCCCACGCCAGCAGCCTCGGGACACGCAGCAATCCCTGCCCACGCAACAATTCCCCGCCCTAACGGGGAAGTGCAAAGAAGACGCCGCGCCCCTCACGACGCCTCGCCAATGAGGGCGAGCCCGGGGGCGGCGTACGGGGCCAGGAGCCCGGGCTCGGCGTCGGCCTTAAGCGCAAGGGGATCGGCGCGCTGCCGCCGACCGCTCAACATCCCGATGGTCAGCCCGCCCCCGGCTGCTAAGCCATCAACATCCGGTCCGCAGCACTGGCACCGGCACCGGCACCGGCACCGGCACCGGCACTGGCACTGGCACTGGCAGGACGATTGCCCGCCCGACGGTCCGCTAAATGACCGTCCCGGCGCCGCCCTTGCCATCCGACACGGGACGGCCGGCGGCCTCCCATGCCTGCATGCCGCCATCGACGTTCACCGCATCCAGGCCCTGCTGGATCAGATACTGCGCGACCTGAGCCGAGCGGCCGCCGACCCGGCACAGCACATAGACCTTGCCGTCCTCAGGGGCAGCCTCGGTCAACTCGCCGTATCGCGCGACGAATTCGCTCATCGGGATGTGCAGCGCGCCCTCGGCGTGCCCGGCTTCCCACTCGTCGTTCTCCCGGACGTCCAGGAGGAAGTCATTCGACGTGAGAGCGTCGACACCGACCGTGGGCAGAGAACCAAATCGCATACCTCGACGCTACCCGACCAGCTGCGCGAGGTACGCCTCGCGCTCCGCCACGTCGGCAAGCAGCTTTTCGGCGATCTCCTCGAGCAGGGCGTCCGGGTCCTGCGGCGCCATCTTGATCATCGCGCCGATGGCGCTGTCCTCCAGCTCCGCCGCGACGGCAGCCAGCAGCTCCTTGCGCTCGGCCAGCCACTCCAGACGCGCGTACAGCTCCTCGCTCTCGCTGAGCCGCTCCTCGACAGGCGCAGGACCGGACTCCCACTCCCGGACCAGCTCCCGCAGTGCCGCCTCATCGCCACGGCCGTACGCCGCATTGACCCGGGCGATGAATTCGTCCCGCCGCGCCCGCTCCGCGTCGTCCCGCGCCAGGTCCGGATGAGCCTTGCGCACCAGGTCGCGGTAGACCTTGCGGGCCTCCTCGCTGGGGCGGACCTTCTGCGGCGGCCGCACCGGCTGCTCGGTGAGCATGGCCTGCGACTCGGGGAACAACCCCTCCGAGCCGATCCAGCCGTGAAAGAGCTCCTCCACATCCGGCATAGGCAGAACCGAGGCACGCGCTTCCTGCGCCTTACGGATGTCCTCGGGTGCGCCGGTACGTGCCGCCACGGCCTCGGCGATCTGCGCGTCCAGCTCGTCCAGGCGCGCGTACATCGGGCCGAGCCGCTGGTGGTGCAGCCGGGAGAAGTTCTCGACCTCCACCCGGAAGGTCTCCACCGCGATCTCGAACTCGATCAGCGCCTGCTCCGCCGCCAGCACGGCCTTCGCCAGCCGCCTGGTCGCCTCATCGGCCGCCTGCTCACCAGGCGCATCCGCGGCCACCTGGCCGGCCTCGTCACCGCCCTGAGCAGCCTCGGTACGGGCAGCGCCCTCGGAGACGTCACCGCCACCCCCGGCACCGCTGTCGCCACCGACGGACTGGTCACTCTGACCACTGCCGTAGCCGTACTGACCGCCGGGCGCGTCCTGGCCGGCGCGCGAGCCGTCCTGACCGCCACCGCGGGCGTCCGATGCCTGCGGGGCGGCCGGGGCATCCGGTGTGCCCAGCGCGTCCGATGCGTCCGGTCGGTCCTGGCCGTCCTGCGCGTTCTCCGCGTGCGAGTTCGTCACCCGGTCAGCGTACGGCCCGTATCAGCCGACACTCTCCGCAGCCATTCGCCTCCTCTTGGACGCCCGGGCCAGTGAGCTACGTCGTCGTCCACGAGCCGCCGGGCGATCGCCGAGTCTCAACCGGGTGCTCCTCGGCCCTCGGCCCCGCCCTGGACCACCGCAGACATGCGTACGACCAGGTCCACGCCCCAACCGTCGGCGCCGCAGCCGCAGCCGCCGCTGGCCGGGTGCGGATCGGCCAAACGAGTACTCCCATCGCCCAGCCCATCGGATTCTGGCGCCTACACCACCGGAGCCTCCCCGGACCACTGGAGCCTCCCCGGCCGGCGTCGCGGCGCCCACCGCCGGAGACGGCACCCGCCGCAGCACCAATGCCCCTCTTCCCTCTCCCCCGGGGGCCCCGCCCCCACCCACCCCACCCCACCCCCACGCAAGACCGCACGACAACGCAACACCGCACGACAATCACGACACGACACCGTTCCGCGCCGCATCGCATTGCCACCGGCGAATACCCCTCACCCGCGCGTGCCTGACACCCGCGCGCGTGCCCACCTGCCCACGCCCAGCGCCCGGAAGTCAGGCCCCGTGTGCGGAGCGCCACCGGCTAGAGGCCGCCGAGCCCCGCCGTTTATAGCCACGGCGCGGACGATGGCGCCGAAGAGGAAGGCACCCCCGGCGCCCGGCTGCCAGGCTCTCGTGCCTACGCGCCTACTACCCACGCCCCGCGCGTACCCGCGACCGGACGCGTGCGCCGTCCCCCTCAGACCCCCATCTCCGCAGCGATGCGGCCGCTCTTCACCGCCTCGACCAGGTCGGCGTGGTCGGCCTCGGTTCGGTCCGCGTAGGCGACTGCGAAGTCCGCCAGCGCCTCGTCCAGGCTTTCCCCCTTGCCGCAGTAGCCGGCCAGCACCCGAGGGTCGGCACTGTGCGCGTGGGCCCGCGCCAGGAGGGCGCCGGTCATCCGGGCGTAGTCGTCCATCTGGTCGTCGGCCAGCTCCGTCGGATCCACGCTTCCCTTGCGGTTCCTGAACTGTCGGACCTGGAACGGTCGTCCTTCACGCCGACCGTCGTCCGTGCCCGTTCGCGCCCCCGGCCCGCCCACGGAGCCCACGTCGGGCGCCGCTATGTCCCGCACCGTCGTCCAACCCAGCAATATGTCGCTGACGACCTGCATACGCCGCTGACCGAGCACTATCCGCCGCCCCTCGTGGGCCACCGGCTGCGCGGCAAAACCCGCCCTTTCCACATGCGGCGCCAGCACCGAGCTACGCGCTTCTTTCACCTGGAGCACCAGTGGCTCTCCTTGGTGATCCAACAGCAGCACCACATAGGAGCGCAGGCCCACGCTTCCCGTCCCCACCACGCGGAAAGCCACATCGTGCACGGCGTACCTGGCCAGCAGCGGTCGGCGGTCTTCGGGGACCGTCTCCAGGTAACCGCTGAGCGAACCGGCCACCGCCGCCGCTTCTTCATCCGATATCCGCCGCAGCACCGGTGGGGCATCCACGAACCGCCGACCGCCGTCCGACGCCTCCTCGGTCGCCTTCGCGGCGAACTTGGCGCTGGTGTTCTTACGGGCCTTCTGCTCCACCCGCTCCAAGGTGCCCAGCAGGTCCCTGGCATCGGTGTGGGAGACCAACTCCTCGTCGGCGATGGCGTTCCACGACTCGATGACGGGCAGCTTCGCCAGCAGCCGCATCGTGCGCCGATAGGCGCCCGCAGCATCCTGCGCCGCCGTGCGGCACCTGTCCTCCCCGGCCCCCGCCTCCCGGCCCGCCAGCACCAGCGACACAGCGAGCCGCTTCACGTCCCACTCCCACGGGCCGTTCAGGGTCTCGTCGAAGTCGTTGAGGTCCATGACGAGACCGCCGCGGGCATCACCGTAGAGGCCGAAATTGCCGGCATGCGCGTCGCCGCAGATCTGCGCGCCCACGCCCGTCACCGGGCCGGCCGCCAGGTCGTGCGCCATCAAGCCGGCGGACCCGCGGAGGAACGCGAAAGGGCTTGCGGCCATCCGCCCGACCCGTATCGGGGTCAGCTCCGCAAGGCGTCCGGCATTGGACAGCTCGACCGCCGCGACCGCGTCGGGCCGTCCCGCCGCGTCCGGCAGCACCGCCTGCTCCGCGCGAGGCACCCGCTCCCGCAGGGCCCGGCCCGCCGCCTTGGGTGACGGCCCCTCCGCCTTCGGCCTGGCGAACCCCGCTACGTGCGGCACACGCGTCATCGCGACCACCTCCCCCTTCACGAACTGCATCGGTTCGGCCCGCCGGCCGATTCCGGCTTCGCCTGACCATGACGTTATCGAGAGATCCGCCACCCGGCTCAGACCTGTGGATAACTCTTTGCACCGACGTGCGGGACGGTCGGTTGGACCGCTCACCACCCAAAAACGGCACCCCGGATACTGCCTCCCAAAACCCGCCCAGCCCTCCAGCCCCCCAGCCCCAAATCACCCCGCAACAGCCCCCCAGCTCCCCCAACACCTCCCCGCCTCACACACCCGCCCCCTCACCCCACCACCACACAACCGCAGCCCCCACCACCCCTCACCCCTCCAACACAAGCGGGCGCCCGCCCAGGCCCCACCCCGGACAGACGCCCTACCGACCGACCACAGACCCCGGCTACACCCCCACCGCCTCTTCCATCTCCTCTTCCATCTCCTCCTCGCCCCCTCCGACGTGCTCGCCCGCCTCCCGGTCAGCAGTCGTCGCCCGAGCAACAGGCGCCTCCCGCCCCGGAGCCGTCGCCCGCTCCGGAACCGTCGCCGCCACCGCGGCCGCCGCCACCGCCGCGGCATTGGCTGCCGCAGTCCTCTCCGCGGTACGGCGACGCCGCTCCGCCGCAGCGGCCACGCCGACCACCAACAGCCCGACGACCAGCCAGCACACCAGTGTCACGAGATGCCCGGTCAGACCGTGGCCGGCGAAGTAGACATGGCTGCGGACACCCTCGACGAAGCCCGCCCCGTTCCAGAAGGAGTGCAAGGCCGCGAAGAAGCCGTGCTGCATCTCGGGCCGGAAGATGCCGCCGGACGACGTGAAGTTGAGCATCACGAACAGCGTCATCACACCGAGCGTGGTCCAGCGCTTGAGGAAGGTGTGCAGGCCGGTACCGATCAGCAGGATGCCCGCGGAGTACAGCCAAGCCATGCCCCACAGCCCCGACAGACCGTGGTCGACGAGGTGGAAGACCGGTCCCGCGAACACCGTCCCGATGATGCTCACCACGAAGGACGTGCCGATCGCCAGCAGCGCCCTGAGCCGGAGCGGCAGCACGGCTCCGGCGCCGCCGATCACCGCGACCGAGGCGTACGAGCCGATGCTGATCGCGACCAGGAGGAAGAAGATGCCCTGGCCGGTCGGGTCGTCCTCCGCGGGCGGCGCCACGTCCGTGACCTTCAGCGGTGCGCCCTGCTCTGCCGCGATGGGGGTGAACA
This sequence comes from Streptomyces sp. NPDC048248, assembly GCF_043201875.1. Taxonomy (NCBI): domain Bacteria; kingdom Bacillati; phylum Actinomycetota; class Actinomycetes; order Kitasatosporales; family Streptomycetaceae; genus Streptomyces; species Streptomyces sp. NPDC048248. Next base: position 291,508 of record NZ_JBICZL010000005.1, on the reverse strand, counting down.
CCTTCTGCACCACGGAGGCGCTGGTGTCGGACCCGGCGGTCGCCACGATCAGCTCGGGCGCCGGCTTCACCGCAGCCCGCGCGCCCGCAGCCCCTTCGCCCGCGGCCGGCCCTCCTGCCTTCGCGCCCCCTGCCTTCGCGCCCCCTGCCTTTGCGCCCTCTTCCACGCCATCCGTGTTCACCACATAGGCGCCGAAAATGTCCTCGTGCTTGAGCTGCTCGACCGCGGCGGCCCGGTCGGCGACCGTCCGCACAGCCAGGTCGCCGCCCGACTTGTCGTTGATCGACTGAGCGAGCAGCTGGGCACTCTGACCCGACCCGACGACGGCGACGGGCAGGTGGTGCGGCTGCGGGTTCGCGAACGCGCCCAGGTAGGCCAGGCCCATGCCGATACACATCAGCAGTGGGGTGATCAGGTGCGTCAGGACGTGGCGCAGGCCGGCGGAATGGCCGGAGCGATGTGCGCCACGTTGTACGCCCGGGTGCTCGGCACGCTGATCGCGGGACGGCTCGCTCCGGCGGCCGTTGGGCAGCTCGCCTCGATGGGGCCTCAGCTCTTCGCCAGGGGCCCGCGGCTCTTCGCGAGGGAACCGCAGCTCGTCGCTGCGGTGATCGCGCACGGCACCGCTGTGGTGATCGGGATGACGGACCGGACTCATGGGGCAGGCCTTCTCAGCTAGTCGTCTCAGCTGTCGCCAGTAGTTGGCTAATACAACTCTCAATCCACGTTGTACTATACAACTACTTCTACGAAAGGCAACGCCGTGGCCCACCGCGACGAGTCCGTCGAGACCATCCAGCAGGAGATGACCGCGTTCGCCCGGCGGGCCCGCGCGACCGCCGCCCGTATGCATCCCGAACTGTCGCTGGTCTCCTACACCCTGCTCGCCCACCTCGACGACCAGCACGGATGCCGCGCCACGGACCTCGCCGCGCACTACCTCCTGGACAAGTCGACGGTCAGCCGGCAGATCGCCGCACTGGAAAAGCTGGGCTTCGTGGAGCGCCGCGTCGACCCGGACGATCACCGGGTGCAGGTGCTGCATCCCACAGCGAAGGGCGCCCAGGTGCTCGCCAACGTCACCGCGAGCCGCCGTCAGGCCTTCCACGAGCGCCTGGCCGACTGGGACGAGACCGACCTGGACCGCTTCGCGACGTACCTGCTCCGCTATAACGCCGCCCAGGAGAAGCACGGCTGACAGAGCCGCCCCGCCCCGCCCCGCCCCGCCCCCAACACCTACTGCCGGAACTGCTCCGGACACTGCCCCCCGTCGGCGAGGTAGGTCTCGGCCCACCGCGCCAGCTCCTTGAGTGAGGAATCCATCGCCAGGCCCGCCTCTGTGAGCCGGTACGCCACGCGCAGCGGGGGCCCCGCATCCACCTCGCGGACGACCAGGCCCGTTCCCGCCAGCTCCATGAGGCGGTCGGACAGCATGCGCTCACTGATGCCCGGGATCGCCCGCCGCAGATCGGCGAAGTGCACCGGCCCCGCCATCAACGTCGCGACGATCAAGCCGGTCCAGCGCTTCCCGAAGAGCTCGAAAACGCGGGCCATGCCGTCGTCGACCTTCCTGCACACCGCCTCGCCGTGGTCCGCCATGACCCCAGAGTACCGCGCTTCCGTTGGGTACTGCGGAAAAGTAAGCTCCTGTGGTAAGAATAGTGACGTACGGAATTCCACCCACGTGCCCGCACCGTCCGGCCGCGAACCGAAGGACCGATCCCCATGGCCACGCTTCTGCACATCGACTCCTCCGTCTTCCCCGAGGGCGGCTCCGCCTCCCGCTCGGTGACCGCGGCCTTCCGCAAGGCATGGGAGGAGCAGCACCCCGACGGCACCGTGATCCACCGCGACCTGGCGGCCGACCCGGTGCCGCACCTCGACGGCGCCGGCGCCTCTGCCGCCTTCGTCGACCCCGCCACCCACACCCCGGAACAGCAGGCCGCCTTCGCACTGCGCACTCAGCTCGTCGAAGAGGTGGAGCAGGCGGACGCGATCGTCATCGGCGCGCCGATGTACAACTTCACGATCCCCTCGACGCTCAAGGCCTGGCTCGACCAGGTGATCATCATGGGCCGCACGGTGGGCGCCGAGCCGAGCGCCAAGGGCACCCCGGTCACCGTCGTCGCCAGCCGCGGCGGTTCGTACGCGCCGGGGACCCCCCGCGAGAACTTCGAGTACGTGCAGAACTACCTGCAGTCCGTGCTGGCCGACAGCTTCGGTTTCGACGTGGAATTCATCGTTCCGGAGTTGACGATGGCCCCCAACAACCCGGCGATGGCCGAGCTCATCCCGAAGTTCGAGGCCTCCCGCGACAAGGCCCACGCAGACGCCACTGCCAAGGCCAAGGCCCTCGCCACGCGCCTGGCCGCCTGAACGCCGGAGCTCACCGCGTCGCCCCGGGGAGAAGGACACGAGGCCCTGCCCGTGCCCGACGATCCGGGGCTCGCGCCTCCCCTCCCCGAAAGCGCCGCCCCCGGGCCGACCCTCCAGGAGAAATGTCCACGCGAGGTCCGGGCGCCCGACCCGAGCGGCGACCGCCCCGCAGGCGGCGACCCGGCGCTTCCCCGCCGTGAGACGCCCCACACGACACCGACACCCCGCCGCTGACGGCCACCACCCGCCGCCTCAAATGTGACGCAGCCCTCAGGGAGCGGCGCCCGTGACGCAGCCCTCGCAAGCGGCGACCGGTGCCTTCGTAGCCGAATCTCTCTCCGGCACCCACTCCCGGGAGGACCGGGGCCGGGCGGATTCGGGAGCCGAGGGGCCGGGCCCGGCTCAGCACGCCCCGCCCCGCGCCCTCCGAGCCGCCCCGACACGCAACATCCGCCAACAACGAGAAAACCCCTGGTCCCGGATTTCTCCGGAGACCAGGGGTCTCATCTGTGCGCGAGGGGGGAGTTGAACCCCCACGCCCTTTCGGGCACTGGAACCTGAATCCAGCGCGTCTGCCTATTCCGCCACCCGCGCATGGGTGCTGCCGATCGATTCTCTCACGCGATCCGGGCTGTTCCGTCCGGGTCTTGTGCGAGCGCCTGTCGACATGCAGAACATTAGCACGCTGTCGAGGGTGCCTTCACACGCCTTTCCCCCGGTCCCCGCCCCGCAGCCGGCATGCGGCACAGGGCCGCCGCTCACCGTGCTGTTGGCCGAGCGGCTCCCTCAGGGTTCACACTCTCGGTGTCCGCCACCGGGGGCGCGTCCCTCTCCGGCGGACCGGGCGCGCGGTCTCCGGCCACCCGCCCGGCAGGAGAGGTCAGTGGTTGCGGGACACTGTTTGCGGGGCACCTCTACGATCGCAGTGCACAAGCAGTGGGCAAGGAGAAGGAAGCACCGGGCAACCCTGTGAGGGGCGACACTCGTCCTCCAGGCGGGAAAGGGGAACCAGCCGATTTCCCTACGCGTGGATACGATCAGTAAGCAGTACCAGGACGACCCCGACGAAGACTGAGGAAGGAGGTGCCCCGTGGGAGTACTGAAGCGTTTCGAGCAGCGTCTCGAAGGTCTCGTCAACGGCACCTTCGCCAAGGTGTTCAAGTCCGAGGTGCAGCCGGTGGAGATCGCCGGGGCGCTGCAGCGCGAGTGCGACAACAACGCCACCATCTGGAACCGCGACCGCACGGTCGTCCCCAACGACTTCATCGTCGAACTGAGCACCCCTGACTACGAGCGGCTGAGCCCCTACAGCGGGCAGCTCGGCGACGAGCTCTCCGGCATGGTCCGCGACTACGCCAAGCAGCAGCGCTACACCTTCATGGGCACGGTCAAGGTGCACCTGGAGAAGGCCGACGATCTCGACACCGGCCTGTACCGCGTGCGCAGCCGCACCCTCGCCTCCAGCTCGTCCCAGGAACCGGGCCAGGCAGCCGCCGCCCAGCGCGCCTCCGTGGCGCCGCGCGGCGGTCAGCCGGGCGGAGGTCACGTGGGCCCGCCCCCCATGCCCTCGTCCCCGCCTCCCGGCGGCGCGCAGCCCGTACCCCGTACGGCTCCGCCCAGCGCGGGACCGCAGCCCTACGCGCAGACCAGGCGCTGGATCGAGATCAACGGCACCCGCCACCAGATCTCGCGCCCGACGCTCGTTCTGGGCCGCAGCACCGACGCGGACGTACGGATCGACGACCCGGGTGTCTCCCGGCGTCACTGTGAGATCCGGGTCGGAACGCCCCCCACGATCCAGGATCTGGGCTCCACGAACGGCATCGTGGTGGACGGGCAGCACACCACTCGCGCTAATCTCCGCGACGGCTCACGCATCGTCGTGGGCAGTACCACCATCGTTTACCGGCAAGCCGAAGGGTGAAGCGGGGGCAATGTCAGAGCTGACCCTCACGGTCATGCGGTTGGGTTTCCTCGCCGTACTGTGGCTGTTCGTCATCGTGGCCGTTCAGGTCATCCGCAGCGATCTGTTCGGCACGCGTGTCACACAACGCGGCGCCGCACGGCGCGGGCAGGAACCGCGTACGCAGCGTCAGGCTGCGCCGCCGCAGCAACCGCAGCGCCGCCAGGAGAGCGGCCGCGGCAACAACAACCGTCAGCGCCGAGGCGCCCCCACGAAACTGGTGGTCTCCGAAGGCACGCTGACGGGCACTACCGTCGCTCTCCAGGGCCAGACCATCTCTCTGGGCCGTGCGCACGACTCCACGATCGTGCTGGACGACGATTACGCGTCCAGCAGGCATGCCAGGATCTACCCGGACCGTGACGGCCAGTGGATCGTCGAGGACCTCGGTTCCACCAACGGCACGTACCTGGACCGGACCCGGCTGACGACCCCGACACCGATTCCGCTGGGAGCCCCGATCCGCATCGGCAAGACCGTCATCGAGCTGCGGAAGTAGTACGACAATGAGCGAGCGGAGCGAGCGAGCCGCGGCGGTCCACTCGGCGGACCCCGGCGTGCTCCCGACCGGAGGGTGGGCACCGTGCGGATGTACCCCGAACCGACGGGTGAGGTGCGCATGAGCCTGTCACTGCGCTTCGCCGCCGGATCGCACAAGGGCATGATCCGGGAGGGCAACGAGGACTCCGGCTACGCCGGTCCGCGTCTGCTCGCGATCGCCGACGGCATGGGCGGCCAGGCCGCCGGTGAGGTCGCCTCATCGGAGGTGATCTCCACGCTCGTCCAGCTCGACGACGACGTGCCGGGTTCGGACATCCTCACCTCCCTGGGCACGGCCGTGCAGCGCGCCAACGACCAGCTGCGGGTCATGGTCGAGGAAGACCCTCAGCTGGAGGGCATGGGCACCACGCTGACCGCCCTGCTGTGGACCGGCCAGCGGCTGGGCCTGGTGCATGTCGGCGACTCGCGCGCCTACCTGCTGCGCGACGGCGTTCTCACCCAGATCACGCAGGACCACACCTGGGTGCAGCGGCTCGTCGACGAAGGCCGGATCACCGAGGAAGAGGCCACCACGCACCCGCAGCGTTCGCTGCTGATGCGCGCGCTGGGCAGCGGCGATCACGTCGAGCCCGACCTCTCCATCCGTGAGGTGCGGGCCGGCGACCGCTACCTGATCTGCTCCGACGGGCTGTCGGGGGTCGTCAGCCACCAGACGATGGAGGAGACCCTCGCCGGCTACCACGGGCCGCACGAGACCGTGCAGGAGCTGATCCAGCTCGCGCTGCGCGGCGGCGGGCCCGACAACATCACCTGCATCGTCGCCGATGTCCTGGACGTCGACGGCAATGACACGCTGGCCGGGCAACTCAACGACACCCCCGTCATCGTGGGCGCCGTCGCCGAGAACCAGAACCAGCTCAGCGACCCCAGCACCCTCCAGACTCCGGCGGCCCGCGCCGCGGAGCTGGGCCGCAGAGACGTCCCCCCGGGGCCGCCCGGAGGCGCCTTCGGGCCGCCCGGGAGCGGCGGGCACGATGTCGGCGGGCCCCCGCAGGGCTCGTTCGGCGCGTTCACCGACGAGGACTTCCTCAAGCCCCGGCGGCGCGGGAAGTGGCTCAAGCGGTCGCTGTTCATCGCCCTCGCGCTGGCCGTCGTCGGCGGCGGTCTCTACGCCGGCTACCGCTGGACGCAGACCCAATACTTCGTCGGCGCCAAGGACGACCACGTCGCGCTCTACCGCGGCATCAGCCAGGACCTGGCGTGGATCAACCTCGACGACGTCGATGAGGATCACCCCGAGATCGAACTCAAGTACCTACCGCTGTACCAGCGCAACCAGGTCAAGGAGACGATCGCGGTCGACAGCCGGACCCAGGCGACCCAGAAGGTCACCGAACTCGGCAAGCAGGCCGGCGCCTGCCGCAGCAAGGAGCAGCGGGAGGCCGCCGCGCGGGAGGCCGCGCGGCAGAAGGCCGCCCAGGAGAAGGCCAAGCACGCCGGCGGAACGGCCGGTTCGGCGGACGGCAAGACCGGTGGCACCGGCGACAAGACCAAGGCGGACAACTCGTCGCTGCCGGGTGCGCTCGCGCCGTCCCCGACCGCCACTCCCACTCCCGCACCCACCACCAGCCAGGCCCCCTCCGAGGAGCAGCAGAAGCTGGAAAAGAATTGCAGCACCCAGCAGTGAGGGCGTAGGGGGCCGTACATCTCATGAGCAGTACCACCAACACCACCACCATCGGCACCATCGGAGCCCCGAGCCGCCGCAACACCGAGCTGGCGATGCTCATCTTCGCGGTGCTGATTCCGGTGTTCGCGTACATCAACGTCGGTCTGGCCAAGGAGGGCTCGGTCCCCGCCGGCGTCATCGGCTACGGCCTCGGTCTCGGCCTGCTCGCGGGCGTCACGCACCTCGTCGTTCGCAAGTGGGCGCCGTACGCCGACCCGCTGATGCTGCCCATCGCCACCCTGCTCAACGGCCTGGGTCTGGTCTTCATCTGGCGGCTCGACCAGGAGCCGCAGATCACCACCGACCAGCTGGGCGGGGCGATGGCCCCGGGCCAGCTGATGTGGTCCACGCTCGGCGTCGCGCTCTTCCTCGGGGTGCTGATCTTCCTCAAGGACCACCGGGTCCTGCAGCGCTACACCTACATCTCGATGGTCGTCGCGCTGGTCCTGCTGATCCTGCCGGTGTTCTTCCCGGCGAAGTTCGGTGCCCGCATCTGGATCACCATCCCCGGTGTCGGATCGCTCCAGCCCGGTGAGTTCGCGAAGATCGTCATCGCGGTCTTCTTCGCGGGCTACCTGATGGTCAAGCGGGACGCGCTGGCGCTGGCCAGCCGCCGCTTCATGGGCCTGTATCTGCCGCGTGGCCGCGACCTCGGCCCGATCATCGTCATCTGGGCGCTGAGCCTGATGATCCTGGTGTTCGAGACCGACCTGGGTACCTCGCTGCTCTTCTTCGGCCTGTTCGTCGTCATGCTGTACGTCGCGACCGAGCGGACCAGCTGGATCGTCTTCGGTCTGCTGCTCAGCGCGGGCGGCGCCGTGGCGGTGGCCACCTTCGAGTCGCACGTCCAGACGCGAGTCCACAACTGGCTCAACCCGCTGGAACTGGCCAACGGCGGTGTCACCGAGACCGCGCAGGCGATGTACTCCTTCGGCTCCGGCGGCATCCTCGGCTCCGGCCTCGGCCAGGGCTACTCCCGCCTCATCGGCGGTATCGCGCCCAAGAGCGACTACATTCTCGCCACAGTCGGCGAGGAGATCGGCCTGGGTGGCCTGATGGCGATCCTGTTGCTCTACGGCCTGCTGATCGAGCGCGGGATCCGTACGGCGCTGGCCGCCCGTGACCCGTTCGGCAAGCTGCTCGCCGTGGGCCTGTCCGGCGCCTTCGCGCTGCAGGTCTTCGTCGTCGCCGGCGGTGTGACCGGTCTCATCCCGCTGACCGGTATGACCATGCCGTTCCTCGCCCAGGGTGGCTCGTCCGTGATCGCCAACTGGGCACTGGTCGGGATCCTGCTGCGCATCAGCGACACCGCGCGCCGGCCCGCCCCCGCCCCCGCCCCGTCCACCGACGCCGAGATGACTCAGGTGGTCCGCCCGTGAACAAGCCCCTGCGCCGGGTCGCGATCTTCTGCGGCCTGCTCGTCCTCGCTCTGCTCGTCCGCGTCAACTGGGTGCAGTTCGTCCAGGCCGACGAGCTGAAGAACGACACCCACAACCGGCGTGTCGCGATCGAGCGCTACAGCACGCCGCGCGGCAACATCGTTGTCGACGGCAAGGCCATCACCGGCTCCACGACCACCGACAGCGGCGACTTCAAGTTCAAGCGGACTTACAAGAACGGCCCCATGTGGGCGCCGGTCACCGGCTACGCCTCGCAGGCCTTCGACGCCAACCAGCTGGAGAAGCTCAACGACGGCATCCTGTCCGGCACCGACGACAAGCTCTTCTTCAGCCGCACCGTCGACATGCTCACCGGCGGCAAGCAGAAGGGCGGCGACGTCGTCACCACCCTCGACGCCAAGGCGCAGAAGGCGGCCTTCGAGGGGCTCGGCGACAAGAAGGGCGCGGTCGCCGCGATCAACCCGGAGACCGGCGCGATCCTGGCGCTGGCCAGCACCCCGTCCTACGACCCGTCGACGTTCGCCGGCATGAGCGACAAGGACGCCGAGGCCTACAACGGTCTGCAGAAGAAGAACAACCCGGACGAGCCGATGCTCAACCGGGCACTGCGCCAGACCTACCCGCCCGGCTCGACCTTCAAGGTCGTCACCGCCGCCGCGGCGCTGGAGAACGGCCTCTACTCCGACGCGGACTCCAAGACGGACTCGCCGCTGCCCTACACGCTCCCCGACACCTCGGGCGTCGAGCTGAAGAACGAGGGCAACATCCCCTGCGAGAACGCCAGCCTGCGCGAGGCGATGCGCTGGTCCTGCAACACCGTCTTCGGCAAGATCAGCGCCGACCTCGGCAACAAGAAGATGAAGGCCGAGGCGGAGAAGTTCGGCTTCAACAACGCGAAGATCGACACTCCGGTCCGGGCCGCGGAGAGCATCTACCCCACCGACAACCGGCCGCAGAACGCGATGGCCGGTATCGGTCAGGCCTCCAACCGTGCCACGCCGCTGCAGATGGCCATGGTCGCCTCGGCGGTCGCCAACGGCGGCAAGCTGATGAAGCCGTACATGGTCGAGCAGCTGGTCGCGCCGAACCTCAACGTGGTGCAGCAGCACACTCCGAAGGAGATGAGCCAGCCGCTCCAGCCGGAGAACGCCCAGAAGGTCCAGGACATGATGGAGACCGTGGTCAAGAACGGCACGGGAACCAATGCCCAGATCGCGGGCGTCACAGTCGGTGGTAAGACCGGTACGGCGCAGCACGGCGAGGACAACAAGGACAACCCCTACGCCTGGTTCATCTCGTACGCGAAGACCGACAAGGGAACGCCCGTCGCGGTCGCCGTCGTGATTGAGAGTTCCGACACGATCCGCGACGACATCGCGGGCGGCAAGCTCTCCGCTCCCATCGCCAAGAGCGTTATGGAGGCGGTACTCGAAGGCAAGAAGTGACTCGGGTCATGCCAATACCGGTCGGATATCAGGTTGCGGCTGCGGCCCGAGCCGGTGCTCAGCGCCGGGTACCGTATGCCCGAACAGCACACCGCCGGACCACACACCGGTGCGGTCGGGACTGACGGAGAGGGCTGGAGAAGCTTATGGAAGAGCCGCGTCGCCTCGGCGGCCGGTACGAGCTGGGCTCGGTGCTCGGCCGCGGTGGCATGGCCGAGGTGTACCTCGCGCATGACACCCGCCTGGGCCGCACCGTAGCTGTGAAGACGCTCCGGGTGGACCTCGCCCGTGACCCGTCCTTCCAGGCCCGGTTCCGCCGTGAGGCCCAGTCGGCCGCCTCGCTGAACCATCCGTCGATCGTCGCGGTGTACGACACCGGCGAGGACTACGTCGACGGGGTCTCGATCCCGTACATCGTCATGGAGTACGTCGACGGGTCCACGCTGCGTGAGCTGCTGCACTCCGGCCGGAAGCTGCTGCCCGAGCGCTCCCTGGAGATGACGATCGGCGTGCTCCAGGCGCTGGAGTACTCCCACCGGGCCGGCATCGTCCACCGCGACATCAAGCCGGCCAACGTCATGCTGACGCGCACCGGCCAGGTCAAGGTCATGGACTTCGGCATCGCCCGCGCCATGGGCGACTCCGGGATGACCATGACGCAGACCGCGGCGGTCATCGGCACCGCGCAGTACCTCTCTCCCGAGCAGGCCAAGGGCGAGCAGGTCGACGCCCGCTCCGACCTGTACTCCACCGGCTGTCTGCTCTACGAGCTGCTCACGGTCCGGCCGCCGTTCGTCGGTGACTCGCCGGTCGCGGTGGCCTATCAGCATGTCCGCGAGGAGCCGCAGAAGCCGAGCAACTTCGATCCCGAGATCACGCCGGAGATGGACGCCATCGTCCTCAAGGCGCTGGTCAAGGACCCCGACTACCGCTATCAGTCGGCGGACGAGATGCGCGCCGACATCGAAGCGGCGCTGGACGGCCAGCCGGTCGCAGCGACGTCCGCCATGGGTGCCGCGGGCTACGACCAGGACCAGCCCACCACGATGCTGCGTCCGCAGGACCCGGCGGGCCAGACCTCGATGATGCCGCCGATGAACCCGAACGACGGCTACGGCTACGACGACCGGGGCGACCGGCGGCGGGGCGGCGGCAAGAAGAGCAACCTGTCGACGATCCTGCTCGTGCTCGCGGCCGTGCTCGTCCTGGTCGGTGCGATCTTCATCGGCAAGGCGATGTTCAGCGGCGGCAACACCGGCGGCACGGTGCCCGTCCCGAGCCTCATCGGCAAGACGCTGAAGGAGGCCAAGGAGAGCGGGGTCAACGGCAGCTTCAAGGTCGTCGAAGGCGGCAGCGAGGCCTGCGACAACGCCAAGAAGGGCCAGGTCACCCGGCAGAGTCCGGAGGCCACCGAGGAGATCGAGAAGAACGAGACGGTCACCGTCACGATGTGCACGGGGGCCGTCAAGATCACGGTTCCCGACGTCAAGGGTCTGACCCTGGACGAGGCGACGTCGGACCTCAAGGCCAAGGGTTTCACCGACATCGAGACCAAGAGGGTGGTGTCCGAGCGTGAACCCGGCCGCGTGGCCGACCAGGACCCCCAGCCGGGCGCCAAGAAGCCCAAGAACATCACGATCACGCTGTCCATCGCCCAGGCAGAACAGAAGGTCTCGGTGCCGGATGTCATCGGCCAGGACTTCGAGGCGGCGAGCAAGCAGCTGACGGACCAGAACCTCCAGGTCAGCAAGCAGGAGCAGGAAGTGAGCGACCCGACTCAGGTCGGGAAGGTCACCGCCATGGACCCGGGGGCCAACACCCAGGTCAAGAAGAACTCGACGATCACTCTGACCGTCGGCAAGGCCGCGGCCCAGACGCCGGTCCCGAATGTCGTCGGTCAGAAGGTGAAGGACGCCAAGCAGATCCTTCAGCAGGCGGGCTTCAACAACATCCAGTTCGCCGACGGCAGCGCCCAGGACGACAACGCCCGGGTGGTCACGCAGGACCCGGCCGCGGCGACCCCGTCCGACCCCAAGACCACCACCGTGACGCTGACCACCCTGGGTGGCGGCGGTGGGGACGACGGCGGCGGCATCTTCGGCGGACCGTTCGGGGGCGACAGCTAGCCTCCCGTACGACGCGCGTACGACAGAGCCCCGGTGGCCCGTGATGGGCGACCGGGGCTCTGTCGTGGTCGTGCGTGGCTGTGGGCGTCCCGCCTGGCGTGAGGGACGGCAGAAGCGGTCGTGGGAGGCGCGGGAGTGGGTGGTGCGGTCCGCGAGGGGGGCGGCGCCAGGACCTGGTTGGCTAGCGCAGTTCCTTCGGCGGAGTGCGGTCCGCGTCGACCTTCTCGGTGCGCTCCAGCTCGCCCCAGACGACGTAGCGGTAATTCGAGGTGTAGACCGGGGTGCAGGTCGTGAGCGTGATGTAGCGGCCCGCCTTGCTCTTGCCGGACTCCTTGGGGACGTCGTCGAGAACGTCCACGTTGTACTTCGAGGTCTCGGCCAGGGTCGAGTAGACCTTGTAGACGTACCAGGTGTCCTGCGTCTCGAAGACGATCGCGTCGCCGTTCTTCATCTTGTCGATGTTGTGGAACTTCGCACCGTGACCGTCGCGATGCGCGGCGAGGGTGAAGTTGCCCTTCTCGTCCTTCGGCAGCGCGGACTTGACCGGCTTGGTGTAGTAGCCCGCCACACCCTCGTTGAGGACCTTGGCGTTGGTGCCCTTCCTGACCAGCACCTCGCCGTTGTTCATGGCCGGTACGTGCAGGAAGCCGATGCCGTCCTTGGTGTCCAGGTCGCCCGGCCCCTTGGGGGTGTCGTCCGCCCAGTGCCGGCGAATCTGATCACTCTGCTCGTGCGCTTCGCGGTCGGCGAGGACGTTGGTCCACCACAGCGAGTAGACGACGAACAGGCCCAGGATCAGTCCGGCCGTGATCAGCAGTTCGCCGATGACGCTGACAACGGAGGCGATCATCCTCCGTGCGCGGCGCGGCTTGGGTGACGACGGGGACCGGTCGGTGTCCTCGTCGTGTCCGGTGACAGTCACCGCGTAGTCCCCTTTTTTACGTTCGCTCAGCTGACGAGCGCATCCGGCTTGCCCTTGCTCCGCGGCCGCTCCTCGACCATCTTGCCCCAGACGATCATCCGATAGGTACTGGTGAACTCCGGGGTGCAGGTCGTGAGCGTGATGTAGCGGCCCGGGCCGGTGAAGCCCGAACCGGGTGGCACCGGGCCGATCACGCTGGTGTTGCCGGGTGAGGTCTGCGGGAGGATGCTCTCCATCTCGTACGTGTAGTACGAGGTCTTGGTCTCCACAACGATCTTGTCGCCCTTGGTGAGCTTGTTGACGTAGCGGAACGGCTCACCGTGGGTGTTGCGATGGCCCGCCACCGAGAAGTTGCCCTTCTTGTCCCAGGGCATCGCCGTCTTGATCCCGCTGCTCTTGTCGTAGTGGCCGACCATGCCGCGGTCGAGCACCGTGTGCTTGTCGATGCCCTCGGCCACCGGCGCCTTCACGTCCAGCTTCGGGATGTACATGATCGCGAAGCGCTCCCCGGCCACGAGGTTCTTCTTCTCCTGGCCTCCGTGGTCCCACTCGTTCTGGAGGGTGTTGGCGGCGCCGCCGGCCTCCTGCTCGGCCAGGACGTTCGTCCACCAGAGCTGATAGGTGACGAACAGCAGCATCAGCACGCCGAGGGTGATGAACACCTCACCCACCGCGCGGCTGATGATCAGGCTGGGGCTGTCCTTGGCCGCTCGTGCAGCGCGGCGGGCCTCCAGCCGGGAGGTCGGGGCCGCTGCCGACGTCCGTTCGGCGGCCGCTGCGGCGGCGGCCGCACCGGCCCCGTGGCGACCGTGCTTACCGCCGCGCTTGGCGGCCTCCTGCGCGGCCTTGCGCCGGGCCGCACGGCCCCCTGGGGTGGGCGTAGCGTCCGTTTCACGTGAAACAGCGTCTGCGTCGCGCCCGGCACCCGGCTTCTCGGCCTGGCGCAGCGCCATCGTCTCGTCGTCCCACGCCTTCTCGGTCACCGGCGAGGGAGTGGGGGCCGGCACCGGTGTCGCGGCCGGAGCTGACGGCTTCGGGCGCGTGAACGGCTCGGCGGGGGCGTACGTCTCCGGTCGCGGCTCGGCCGGTGCGGTGTAGGAGTCGTAGCCCGAGGGGTAGCCCTGGTCGGATCCGGTCTGTCCGGGCACCTGGCGCTGCTGCCGCCGCGGTGCCGACGGTCCGTACGTCCCCGCTCCCCCGAGGGAGGGACGCGCGGGAGGCTGCTGGGCGGTCTGGTCCGGCTCCAGATGCGGCCGGAACCAGGGTGACCCCTGCCGCGCCGGCTCGTGACCGGCCTCCGCGGGCTCCCCCGCGGGCCGGGCGGCGTCCGCATACGGGTCCTGGGAGGCGGCCTGAGCCGGGGCGGCCCGGCCGGGCAGCGGATCGTTCAGCGGGTCGCTGAGCTGTCCGACGGCGGCCTCGAACGCCTCGGGCTGCTTGTACGGGTCCGGTGGTTCGTGCTGATCCTGTGGCGCGTACTGCTGGGAGGGCACGTACGGCTCGTAGGGTCTCCCTTCACGCTCTGGGCGCAGGGCGGTCACGCGCCGGCCTTGCCAACCACCGGGGCGAGCCCCGTCGAGCGCTGCACAGCCCCCTCGTCGCCGCACTCCACCAGCCAGTTGGCCAGCATCTTGTGCCCCCACTCCGTCAGGACCGACTCGGGGTGGAACTGCACGCCCTCCACCGGGAGTTCATGGTGCCGCAGGCCCATGGGGATGCCGGACTCGGTCCAGGCGGTGACGACCAGCTCGTCGGGGACGGTGTCCCGCTCGACGGCCAGGGAGTGGTAGCGGGTGGCGGTGAAGGGGGTGGGCAGGCCGGAGAAGACGCCGGCGCCCTGGTGCGTGACGAGGGAGGTCTTGCCGTGCAGCAGCTCGGGCGCACGGTCCACCACGCCGCCGTAGGCGACCGCCATCGACTGCATGCCCAGGCAGACGCCGAAGACGGGTACCCCGGTGTCCGCGCAGTGCCGGACCATTTCCACGCAGACGCCGGCCTGCTCGGGCGTACCGGGCCCCGGCGACAGCAGGACGCCGTCGAAGCCGTCCTGGGCGTGGCCGAGGGCGACCTCGTCGTTGCGCAGCACCTCGCACTCGGCACCCAGTTGGTAGAGGTACTGGACGAGGTTGAAGACGAAGCTGTCGTAGTTGTCGACAACGAGAATGCGTGCGGTCATCGGGAGGCTGCCATCCCTTCGTCGACGGTGACGTCATTGAAGGGGAGCAGCGGCTCCGCCCACGGAAAGACGTACTGGAAAAGCACGTAGACGACCGCCAGCACCAGCAGAAGTGAAATCAGCGACTTCACCCATGTGTTGCCCGGCAGATGCCGCCAGATCCAGCCGTACATGCTGTCGCTGTCCCCTTGCCGATGCCGTTGACGATGACGATTGCCCCACCAGACTAAGGGGAGAGAGCGGGCGCCGGAGGGTCAGCCGGCCAAAGCCGATGGCCTTCCCTGTTCCACGGGTTGGGTGGAATCCAGGTGCGCCCAGGCGATCAGCCGGTGGCTGTGGCCCCATTCCGGCTCGCAGGTGGTCAGCGTGAGATAACGGCCGGGGCCGTTGTAGCCGGACTTCCGCGGTACCGGATCGATCACCCCGGTGTCTCCGGGCAGCGTCGTGTAGGGCCGGTTGTCGATTCGATAGGTGAACCAGGTCGTGCCGTCGTTCACCACCACGGCGTCGCCGGGCCGCAGCTCCGGGAAGTCCTTGAAGGGGTCGCCGTAGGTCCTGCGGTGCCCGGCGACCGCGAAGTTGCCGGTGGCGCCGAGCCGCGCGGTCCGGTCGTAGTGGCCCAGGCCGCGCTTGAGGGTGTCGACGGCGGTGCCCTGGAGTACGGGCTTGGCCCAGTCCGCGCCGAGGCGCGGGATGTACATGACCGCGAAGGACTTCCCGTCCCGGTAGAGGGGCCGGTGCGGGCGGCTGGCGCGGGCGTCCGCGGCGCCCCCCGGTGCCGCTTCGCCGCTTCCGCTGCCGTCCGGTCCGCCGGCCACCGGCCCGGCCGCCCACCGGTGCTCCAGCTCGCCGATCTCGCCGTCCATGGCGCTGTCGGCCCGTACGCCGGTCCAGAAGAGCAGATAGGCGACGAAGAGGACGATGAGGGTGCCGAGGGTGACGCAGAATTCGCTGAACGTCCTGACGATCCACCGCACCGTCATGCGGCTCCGCCCCTCCCCGCCGTCCCGCGGCGGGCGGGCTACGGCTTCACAGGCTGTGCGTAGTGGAGCTCCACTGTGCCGGAGTAGCCGGGAAGAGTCACCGCTTCGTGCTGGTCGACTTTCCAGCCGAGGCCGTAGGCGTTCACGTACTGCAGGTAGTTCTGGATGGCGGGGGAGGCGGTCAGCGCGCGGTTCAGGGCCTCGCGGTCGCCGACGGCGGTGACCTTGTACGGCGGGGAGTAGACCCGGCCCTGGAGGATCAGGGTGTTGCCGACGCAGCGCACCGCGCTGGTGGAGATCAGCCGCTGGTCCATGACCTTGATGCCCTTGGCGCCGCCCTGCCACAGGGCGTTCACCACGGCCTGCAGGTCCTGCTGGTGGATGACCAGGTCGTTGGGCTGCGGTTCGGGCAGCCCCGGGATCTTCGCGGTGGCGTTCGGCGGGGCGTCGGTGAGGGTGACGGTGACGCCGGAGCCGGTGAGCTTCTTGGTGCCGGCGTTCTCCTCCAGCGCCTTGAGCTTGGCGTCATCGGCCTTGGAGCTGCCGTTGTCGCGCTGTGCGAGGGCGTCGACGTCCTCACGCAGGGCCGCGTTACGGTCGTCCTGGGCGCCGTTCTTGTGGCTGCGCTCCTGGATGAGGTCGGACAGCCGCAGCATGGAGTCGTCCGAGCGCAGATTGGTGCCGCGCGCGGTGTCGAAGCTCAGCCAGAACAGCAGGCCGGCGAGCGCGAACACGGTGAGTGTGAGAAGGCGTACGGGCCGCAGCCGAAAACGGGCGGGGCGGCCGGAGGAGTCAGCGGAATTGCTCAACGTACCCTTACTCCTTACGACGCCGCGGAAGCACTACGCTAACGGACGCCCGGGCGAGGAACCGATCCCCGCCGCTTCCCAACCCGGCTCCCATTCCGTACAGCCCCCGTCGGATGGGGGAGCAGCACATCGACAGGAGAGTTCCTCGTGCCGAAGTCACGGATCCGCAAGAAGGACGACTTCACGCCGCCGCCGGCGAAGCAGACCACCAGTCTGAAGATGACGTCGGGCCGCAGCTGGGTCGCACCGCTGATGCTGGCGATGTTCCTCATCGGGCTGGCCTGGATCGTTCTGTTCTACGTGTCCGAGGGCGATCTGCCGATCAAGGACATGGGCAACTGGAACATCGTGTGCGGTTTCGGCTTCATCGCGGTGGGCTTCGGCGTATCCACCCAGTGGAAGTAGCGCAAGCCCTGCCCAAGGCCATCCACACGGTTATCCACAGCCGGGGAAAACTTCAGAAGATCTGTGGATAACCCTCTGGAGGTTGACGCCGGTGTGACCGGCGCCGACAACCTCCACACCCCGCCTTCCCTTGTTCTTACTGGGGAAACGCAGGTCAGCGGGGCCCTGAACGGGTGTTCCCCACAGGTTGCGCAAGATCCGCCACACACTGTGGACAACGTGTCGCGGAGGGCCCCACCGTCCTGGTCATCCCCACCAGGCGGAGGCGGGACGGGGCCCCTCCCACACCCCCTCCCAAGGGGTCAGCCCATCAGCTGGGCGGTCCGCACCCACACCACCGCGGCGATGGCCAGCAGCGCCACCGCACAGGTCGCGACATGGACCTGCGTCCGGCGCTCGCGCGGGGCATGCACCATGCCGAAGGCCACCGCGGCGCCGACCACCAGGCCGCCGACATGGGCCTGCCAGGCGATATTCGGCCACAGGAACGTGAAGACCAGGTTGAGGCCGAGCAGGATCAGGACCGGCTTCATGTCGTAGTTCATCCGCCGCATCAGCACGGCGGTCGCGCCCAGCAGGCCGAAGATCGCGCCGGAGGCGCCGAGCGAGGGCTGGTTCTGCGCGGCGAGGAGATACGACAGGGCGCTGCCGCCCAGACCGGACAGCAGGTAGAGCGCGATGAAGCGGGCGCGGCCGAGCGCCGCCTCCAGCGACGGGCCCAGCCACCACAGCGACAGCATGTTGAAGGCGAAGTGCGGCAGCTGCTGGTGCAGGAACATCGCACTCACCAGGCGGTACCACTCGCCCTCCGCGACGCCGGCGAGCTGCGCGCGGTTCGGGTCGAAGGCGAGACCGAGCATGTCGAGCCGGTCGACGAGGTCGTCGCCGGTCGCCAGTACGGCGATGAGGACGGCGGCGTTGATACCCAGCAGGATCTTGGTGATCAGCCGCGGATCGGACGCGATCGTGCCACCGGCGATCGTGCGCGGCACCGTCGCCTGCGCCGTGTGCCCGGTGCCGCCGCCACCGCGGACGCAGTCCGGGCACTGGAAGCCGACCGAGGCACTGACCATGCAGTCGGTGCAGATCGGCTTCTCGCAGCGGGTGCAGCTGATGCCGGTCGTGCGGTCCGGATGGCGGTAACAACCGGGCAGGCTGTCACCCTGTGCGTTCTGCGGCTCCTGCGGGCTGCCTGGCACCTGGTCCATCGCTTCCCTCGTCCTCTTCTCCGTCGGGGCGTCTCAACGCACCGCCCCGCCCGGAGTACGACCGGGCGGGGCGTATTGGTTCCCTGGGCGGGCTGCTTCCGGTCCGCGCTCCGGATCCGGGGTGGGCCGGAGGCCGTGCGGACCGGGCGAACCGGACCTGCTCAGCGGCTCTCGACGACGACCGTGTTGATGACCACGTCCTGCACCGGGCGGTCGGTGCGCGGGTTGGTCGGCGTGGTGCCGATGGCGTCCACGACCTTCTTGCTCGCCTCGTTGGTGACCTCACCGAAGATGGTGTGCTTGCCGGTGAGCCATGCGGTCGGCGAGACGGTGATGAAGAACTGCGACCCGTTGGTGCCCGGACCGGCGTTGGCCATGGCCAGCAGGTAGGGCTTGTTGAAGGACAGATCGGGGTGGAACTCGTCGGCGAACTCGTAGCCCGGGCCGCCGGTGCCGTTGCCCAGCGGGTCGCCGCCCTGCAGCATGAAGCCCTCGATCACCCGGTGGAAGACCGTGCCGTCGTACAGCCTGTCCGTGGTCTTCCGGCCGGTCTCCGGGTTGGTCCACTCCCGCTCGCCCTTGGCGAGCTCGACGAAGTTCCTGACCGTCTTCGGTGCATGGTTCGGCAGGAGCCGGATCTCGATGTCGCCCTGGTTGGTCTTCAGGGTGGCGTAGAGCTGTTCAGCCACGGTCTACCTTCCATAAGTCTTCTCTGACGGCTCCCGATCCTCGCACGGTCGCGCCCGCCCGGCGCTCGGCCTGCGCCCCCGGACGGCGTCGTACAGATTTCTTTCCTGACTCCGGTCGGGCGGTAGCGGGGCGTCGGGCGGTAAATCGTGGCATTGTCATCACAAGGCTCCGGAAGGTCCCCAATGACCCGGATGCCCGCTCGCACATGCCGTACGGAGGGTGAGCAGGCATGATCTTCAATCGGGTGGACAGGCGACACAGCAGACATGGGGGACCAACCCCCAAAGCCCCGGACACGCCACCGAGGAGGAGGATCCCGTGACCCGCAAGGACAGCGTGCGCGCCGCGACCGGTACGGCCAGGGACAGCGTGCGGCACGCCGCGGAGGTGGTGGCTCCGTATGCCGGTACGGCCAAGGACACCGCCGTGCACTTCGCTCATGAAGCCCGCACCCGCGTGGCCCCGAAGGTGGCCGAAGCCGCTCATGAGGCCCGCACCCGCGTGGCTCCGAAGGTGGCCGAGGCCGCTCAGCAGGCCCGGACCCAGTACGACGCCCATCTGCAGCCGCGCCTTGAGCACGCCCGGGGCGCGCTGCCTCCCAGGGTCGACGCCGCCGCCCACCGCGCCGCGCACCGCACCAAGGCTGCTGCGCGCCAGGCCGCCGACTACACAGGACCGCGTCTTGAGAACGCCGTGGTCACCGCCCGAGCCGCCGCCGAACCGGTACGCGACGAGGCGGTCACCCGTGGCACCGCGGCGCTCGCCGCGCTGCGCGGTGGGGTGACGGCCCGCGAGATCGAGAAGCTGGTCAAGAAGCACAATCGCCGTGCCCGCGCGGGCAAGTTGGCCAAGCGGCTCGCGGTGCTCGGCATCCTGGCGGGCGGCGCGGTCGCCGCCTGGAAGTGGTGGGACAAGCAGGCCAACCCCGACTGGCTGGTCGAGCCGCCGGCGCCCACCGAGGTCGGGGACCGGCGCCTCAACGCCGTCGATGGGAGCGAGGGCGCGTCCCTCGACCCCGAGGTGCAGGCGAAGCAGGCGGAGTCGGAGTCCGACGAGCGACGCCGCGGCAACACGGCCTGAGACAGGCCACCACCCTCATTGCACGGGCCGGGCCCGCCACCCCTTGATCGGGTGGCGGGCCCGGCCCTTGCCGTGGCGGACCGGGGCCTGGAGGCAGCCGGCCCGCCGGTGATCAGCGAGCGAAGGACGGCACCAGCGCCCCGTAGGGGGCACGTCACCGAAGTGCGCGGGTGATTCCTCGCGGTCGTGACGGCAGGGCCGGTGAGGCCCCTTCGAGCAGCTCCGGTGAGTGCCACCGCGACCTCGTGATCCAGCGACCGCCGACGGCGCGACGAGGCGAAGCACCACACCTTCGCCCCCCGGCGGGTTGCTGACGAACCGACACCATCCGCACCCCGCACGCCCGCTGTCGCCGTATCGGATTTCCCGGGTGTGGCGAAGCGCGACGCGCCCGGCGGTTCGGCGTGGCGTCCACCGGATGGCCTTTTCGAATGGCGCGTGCGGCCATGGGGGCAGTTGGCTGAGCATCAGCATGCTCAACGCTCGCTGAGTGTCAGCGCCTCCGGTGTTTGGCGCTCCCCCTCGTTCAGTGGAGTCCTCGATGTCCTCCGAACAAGCACTTCTCGGCCACGGCGACGCCGACCTGTCCTCGACAGACCCCGACGAGACCCGCCCGCCCGCTACCCCGGAAGCCGCATCCGTCCGCACGCTCGTGTGGGCGGCAGCCACCAACCGCCCCCTGGAGGAGGTCGCCGCCCTGGTAGCACTCCTCAAGCGCAACGGTGACGACTACCACTCCGCCGACGAGGCACTGCGCGTGGCTGCAGTCACCCGTCCGGTGAGCGAGGTGGCGCCGCTGGTCGCACTGCTCAACGATCCGCGCACATCGGAATCGTGCCACGAGGCGCTGCGCGCGGCGGCCATCGGCCGGTCGGTCGAAGAGGTCGCGGAACTGATCTCACTGTTCGGCCGCACCGACGACCACGGCGCGTCGGCGAAAAGCCGGAACGACGACCGGTCCTACCCCGGTGGCGACCCCGTGGCCGGCACCTGGGCCGTCCCTCTCCAGCCCGAGCCCGCTCCCCCCGACCCGGTCGACGCCGCACAGGCGTCCACCCAGAACCAGCGCGTGATGTGGGGCAGCACCACGCCCTATCCGAAGCATCCCCCGCGCGTGACCGCCCGGAGCGACGATCACTCCGAGGGCCACGGAGGCTCACCGTACCGACCGGACTACAACACCGGCGGAGTGCTGCGGTCCACGCTTCGCTGGCCGGCGGCCGTGGCCCTGGCCGCCTGCGGACTGAGCCACCTGCCGGTGGGCGGGCCGCCAGGACAGTCCGGGGGCGGCCTCGCGGTGACCATCGCCGTGGTCTACATGCTGCTGGCCGGCTGGCTCACGGCCCGGGACACGGCCCTGGCCTGGACGGCGAGCGCGAGCGCGGCCGTGGCCGTCATCATGCTCCACGCACTGTCGCGGGTCGGTCTCGTGGACCCGCTGCTGATCCTGGGTGATGCCACCGCCTGGCCGGAAATGCTGGCGGTGGGGCTCGCCGTGGCGAGTGCCGCGCTCTCCGCCGCCGCGCTGCTGTGGCGCCCCCGGCAGGTGGGTGTGTCCCCGGCACGCGCGTAACCCGCCGCGGTACATCGGCCGGTGAACTCCCCGGACCCGCCCTTTTGTCGTCCCACCCTCGGGCGCTCCGCGGAACCCCAGGGTCCCGCGAACCCCCGATCCCACGAAAAAAAGGCCCTCCGACCAGCGTTAACAGCTGGTCGGAGGGCCTTTTTGAAGGTGGAGCCTAGGGGAGTCGAACCCCTGACATCTGCCATGCAAAGACAGCGCTCTACCAACTGAGCTAAGGCCCCTTCGCGCACCAGGGTACCCGGTGCCCGACCGCTTTCCCGACCGGGTATCGCCGGGCCCGGTCGCTCTCCGTAGGATGCCTCGCGAGATTCGCGGCAGCGAAGCGCATCGGGGAGATGGGGAGACGGCATGGACGCAGCACAGCAGGAAGCCACCGCGCGGGCTCGGGAGCTGCAGCGCAGTTGGTACGGGGAGCCTCTGGGCGCGCTGTTCCGCCGTCTCATCGACGATCTCGGTCTCAATCAGGCGCGGCTCGCCTCCGTGCTCGGCCTGTCCGCCCCGATGCTGTCCCAGCTGATGAGCGGGCAGCGCGCGAAGATAGGCAACCCGGCCGTCGTGCAGCGCGTGCAGGCTCTGCAGGAACTGGCCGGACAGGTCGCCGACGGCAGTGCGAGCGCCGCCGAGGCCACCGACCGCATGGACGAGATCAAGAAGACGGCCGGCGGCTCGGTGCTGAACAACACCGCGCAGGCCACCTCGTCGACGGGCGCAACGACCGTGCGGCGTGTGGTGCGCGAGATCCAGTCGCTGCTGCGCTCGGTCTCGGACGCGGGGGACATCATCGATGCGGCGAACACCCTCGCCCCGACTCACCCCGAGCTGGCAGAGTTCCTCCGGGTCTACGGTGCCGGTCGCACCGCCGACGCGGTGGCCCACTACGAGGCGCACCAGGGATAGCGGGATGCTCCGCGGCGAAGTCGCGGGGCCAGGAAGGCGAACGGGGCGCAATGGGTGAGATCTTCGCCGCTCGGTACGAGCTGATCGATCCGATCGGTCGAGGCGGTGTGGGCGCGGTGTGGCGCGCCTGGGACCACCGGCGCCGCCGCTATGTCGCGGCCAAGGTGCTGCAGCAGAGCGACGCGCACACACTGCTGCGCTTCGTACGCGAACAGGCGCTGCGCATCGACCATCCGCATGTGCTGGCCCCGGCGAGCTGGGCCGCCGACGACGACAACGTCCTGTTCACCATGGACCTGGTCAACGGCGGATCGCTGGCGCATCTGATCGGTGACTACGGCCCGTTGCCGCCGCGGTTCGTGTGCACCCTGCTGGATCAGCTGCTGGCCGGTCTGACGGCGGTGCACGCGGAGGGCGTGGTGCACCGCGACATCAAGCCGGCGAACATCCTGCTGGAGGCCACCGGCACCGGCAGGCCGCATCTGCGGCTGTCCGACTTCGGCATCTCGATGCGCAAGGGCGAGCCCCGGCTCACCGAGACCAACTACGTGATGGGGACGCCCGGTTACTTCGCGCCCGAACAGATGCTGGGTGCCGAGCCGGACTTCCCCGCGGACCTCTTCGCGGTCGGCCTGGTCGCGCTCTACCTGATCACCGGCACCAAGCCGGACTCCGAGGCGCTGGTCAGACGGTTCGAGCAGCACGGCATCCCGCACGCGCCTGAGGGCGTTCCCGAGCCGCTGTGGCAGGTGCTGGCCTCGCTGCTGCACCCGGACCCCGACGCACGGTTCAAGACGGCCACCGGGGCGCGCAAGGCGATCCTGTCGGCTGTCGAGCTGCTGCCCGACGCGACGATCGAGGACGAGATCGTCGAGGTCTTCGACCACATAGGGCCGCTGCCGGCGGGCTTCGGCCCCGACGGCCCCCTGACGAGCGGGGGCGCCGACGCCGCCCAGGGCACCACGGCGGCCGGCCCGGCATCGATGTCCGATACCGGAAGCTTCCCGCTCGCCCCTCCGGAGCCGCGCTTCGCCGCGCCGCAGCAGCCGAACACCCCGCCCATACCGACGCCCGCCCCGGTGACGGGCGGCCACCCCGTCCCGTCACCACCTGCCACCCCGCCGCCGTCCCCGATCCCGGTGTACGAGCCCACGGCGGCCGCCCGGCCGGGGCAGTCGGCGACCCGCCCCTACACGGCCGGCCACCACTCGGTAGCCGGGCAGGCCCCGTTCGGCGCTCCTGCCCCCGCGGTGCGGGCCGTCGCCTCGCCGGCAAGGAGACCCGGACCGCCCCCGAAGGTCGCGGTCCCGGTGCTGATCGTCGCGTTGCTGTGCATCGCGGTGGGCGTCTGGGCCCTGATGGCGTCCTGAGCCGCAGGACGGCCCGTACGGGCCGCTCCGGCCGGTCGGGGGCGTAGCAGCCCCATCGGCCGCCCCTGCGCCGCTACCAGCCCCGCGGCGGCCCGAACTGCCCGTCCTGCGACGTCTGCCCGCCCGGCTGGTCCTGCGGCGTCCGCCCGCCCTGCCGGGGGAGCTGCTGCCCCGGCCAGGAACCGTCGGCCTGCACCTGCGGGCCGGCTCCGGAAAGCGCGGCGCTGCCGGCGTCCGGTGCACCCGATGCCGCGGCCCTGCGCCGCGCCACGACGGTCCAGGACGCCAGGCACGTGAGCAGCACGACGCCCACGCCGATCCCCGCGTAGGCCACCGTCCGCAGCGTGTCGCTCTTCGCCGCATCCTGCTCGCTCTGTCCCTTGTCGGCCATCTCCCGCTCCTCGGGCGTCACGGAGAAGTCGCCCGCCGGACCTGCATAGCCCGGCCCCGGCTTCGGCGTACCGCGCACGTCCACGCGGAGGGTGAGGTCGGCCCCCTTGGGGAAGAACTGCGCCGCGTCCGGGTGCAGGGTCACCTCCAGGTAGTACCAGCCCGCGAACCGCATCGCGCTGATCTCGTCGGTGGTGTGGAAGCGGTTGCCGTAGGCGACCGGCGCGGTGAATTCCTTCGCGACGGCGAGCTTGCCGTCGTACGGGACGAAGTTGTCGTCGCTGACCGCACCGCGCGCCGGGTTGTGGACGCCGAGCCCGAGCGCGTCGGGGACGTACTCGGTGGCCCCGGTCTTGGCGTTCGGCAGCTCGGCCCGCAGGTTGAGCTGCTGGCCCCAGTCGACCGGTACCCGGTAGAAGCGGGTCTCGCCGGGCAGGATCCGGTCCTTCCAGACGCCGGTGCCGACCGATCCGGCGTCGTTGAAGCCGGTTCCGCCCTTGGCCGTGCGCTTGCCGGAAGCCGTGGGCGGTGCGGGTGTGACGGTGGGCCAGCTGCCCTCGCCCGGCTGTCCCGGGGTGCTGCCCTTGAGCGCGGGCTCGCTGAGATAACCCACCTCGATCGGCCAGCTGTCGGGCCCGGAGGTGGCCGACCCCTCTCGGCTGATCACCAGGTAGTAGGGGCCGGCCTCCTGACACTGCGTCCGGTCGGTGCCGATGCGCCTGCTGGCGTAGTCGGCGATGGGGTAGGCCGTGTCGCCGCCGTGGAAGGTCGGGGTGGCGTCCGTGCTGCAGGTGTTGCCGCTGCTGTCCTGGACGCTGACGGTCAGGCGGTCGCCGGAGTCCTCGACCTTGGTGCCGGGCGCGGGCGCGGCGACCGCGGAGAAGTAGGCGCTGGACTTGGCGTCGAGGGTGACCGCGTAGTAGTTCGTCTCCCCGCGCCCGATGGCGTCGGTGTACAGGCCGGGCGTGATCTGGGGCGCGTCCGCGGCACTGGGGGTGCCCTCCGCGGCCTTGGCGTCCTCCGCCGGCCGGTAGGCGGGCGGCTCCGCGGCCGTGGCCACCGCCCCCGGCGTGAGCGCCACCACCGCGAGCGCCGCAAGCGCGGCGAGAACCCTGTGTGCCGTCCGCCCCGTCACCACGAGCCACCTCTCATCGGATCCCCGTTCCCACCGTCCGGATGCTGCTTCCTGCGGGCTCGCAGGAAGGCCACCGCCAGGCCCGCGAGCAACAGGGCTCCCACGCCGAAGGAAACCGCCGCCACGACCGGGCCCGCGGCCCATCCTGCCCGGCCGCCGGCACCGTCCGCCGCCGAGTCCCCGGTCCGGTCCGCGGCCGCCCCGGCCTTGGCCGCGGCCGCTCCGGCCTGCGGACCGGCCTTCGCCTTGCCGAGCACCGCGATACGCAGCACCACCCCGATCCGCGGGTTCTCGGCGATCTCCGCGGCCTTGGCGCCCAGCGTCACCGCGATGTAGAAGTCGCCCGTGCGGTGCACGGGAAGGGTGTTGGGGTGGCTCTCGTAGCGGTTGGTCCAGGCGACGGGCACCGTCCCCATGCTCAGCGACGCCAGCCGGCCGTTGTAGGGGACCTGCGGGCTGAACTCACCGGTGCCGCTGCCGACCGGGGTCCGCGACGGGGTGTAGACCTGGGTGCCCGCGTAGGAGGTGCCGGCGCTGTGGCCCTTGAGCGTGGGCTCGTTGGCGAACTCCACGTCGTAGCGCAGCTGCTGGCCCCACCCGACCGGGACCTTGTACCAAAGGGTCTGGGAGGGAAGGATCTTGTTGCGCCACACGCCCTGGGCGAGCGGGCGGGCGTCGTTGAAGCCGGTGCCACCGGTGACGTCCTCGGGCGCGGTGGTCGGCAGGGTGGCGTCCTTGCCGCCCGCGCCGAAATCCGGCTCCGACTGGGCGGGCGTGACGCCCTTCTTCAGCGGGGCCTCGATGTCGAAGGTCAGCTCCAGCGGCCAGCGTGTGGCGTCCGAGCCCTTGGCGGCCTTGCGCTCGACGACGAGCCAGTACCGCCCCGCCTTGTCGCAGCCGTTGGTGCCGCGCTCCGAGGGAATCCGGCTGACGCCCGAGGTGAGCGGCGTGGCGCCCTCCTGCTGGCCGAACATCTGCGAGGTGGAACCGCAGGCGCTGTCCGTGCCGTACGCGATCCTGGTGCGCAAGGTGTCGAGGGAGTCGACGGCCGCCCCGGGCTGCGGCACCACCGTTGCCGAGAAGTTGGCCGTCGAGGCGGCATCCAGATCGGTGGCGTAAAAGCGCTCTTCGTTGGGCCCGATGGTGTCGAGGTACTGCCCCGGGGCCAGGGTGGGCGCGCCGCCCGCCGTGGCGGTGCCACGGACCTTCTCCCCCTTGAAGCGGTAGCCGTCCGCGGAAAGTTGCCCCGCCCGCTGCAACTGTCGGGCGAGCGCAGCGGCGTCCGGGGCGTCGTAGTACCGCCCGTTGCCGGCCTTCGCGACGCACTCCAGCTGCCGACGTGCCGCGCCCGCCACCTGGAAGCCGATGGCGTCGATGTGCAGATCGACACCGGAAGCCGCCAGTTGGGCCGCGACCCGGCAGGGCGGCGGTGTCTTGCAGGTGTCCTCGCCGTCGGAGATCAGCAGGATCGTGCGCTTGCCGATCGCGCCGCCTGCGGCCTTGGGCAGGTCGGCTGCGGCCTTGCGCAGCGACAACCCGATGGGGGTGTCACCTTTGGGGGTCACCCCCGCGACCGCCCGCTTCATGCCTGCCCGGTCGAGGGGCGAGACGGGCTGCGCGAGACGGGTGTCGTCGCAACCTTGGGGCTTGTCGGCGCCGTAGACCCGCAGTCCGGTCGGGTAGCCGTCGGGGAGCGCGTCGACGACCGTGCCGACGGCCTTGCGGGCGGCGGCGATCCGGGTGCTTCCGGAGCCGTCCTTTTCGGCCATCGAACCGGACGAGTCCAGCACCATCACCATGCCGGTGCCGTCGGCGGCCGGCGCCGAGGTCGCTGCCGGTACGGCCGCCGCCTGGAGCGGTGCCGCGGCGAGGGCCAGCAGCAGCCCGCCGAGCAACGCCACCGCCCCCCTGCGTGGTCGTCGTGCCATGTCCCCTTGTCCCCCTTGGTCCCACATGTCACATCACACACATATGAACTTTGCTACTGCAACCTAATGGTGTGCTATAGCAAATTCAAGAGTGGGGCCATTACGGTCCTGCAACGGCCGAATCCCCACGGCCACCGGCCACCCCCGCGGCACCACGGGCCCCGCGCCCTCCCCGCCCCGGACGCACGAAACCCCGGTCACCTAGGGGCAACCGGGGTTCGTACGCAATGTGCTGCGCGTTGGGTCTCACACACCCGAACCTGCGGGCACGGAGTCGGTCGCCTCCGTCCACAGATCCTGCTCGGCGCGATCCGCCTGGATCTGGCGGTACACGAGGAGCCCGCCGATGGCGGCCAGTGCGACCAGGAGAAGCTTCTTCACCGCGCGACCTCGTCTTTCGTTGACGTAGGGGACCTATGGGGGCCGATGATACACACCGACCGATACCGATCGGTTATCTAGCCCGCACCCGGCAACCGCCCCGCGAAGGGCCCGGCGCGCACCCAACTCGCGGCCCGGCACAACGAATCGGCCCGGCCGGAGAGATCTCCGGCCGGGCCGATTGTGCAGTGCGGCTACCAGGACTTGAACCTGGGGCCTCTTCCTTATCAGGGAAGCGCTCTAACCGTCTGAGCTATAGCCGCGCGTTCGCTGCACCGAAAGATTAGCGCACTTCAGAGGCGTTCCCAAAATCGGTTCCCGCAGCGCTCGGAACGGGCTCCCATCAGGGTCTCACTCGTCCTCGGCGAGGGTGAGCTCCACTCCGCCGACGAAGCCAGCGGAGAGGTTGTAGATGAAGGCGCCGAGTGTGGCCAGCGCCGTCGCCAGCACCACGTCGATCGCCGAGATGATCCCCGTGAACAGCAGCACCCGCGGCAGCGAGAGGAACGACTGCAGATCGAAGCCGCCCCCGTCCCCGGAGCCGGTCGCCTCGCTGAGCGTCCCGCCGACGGTGGAGAAGACGCCCATCGCGTCCATCACCATCCACAGCACCGAGACGGCCACGACCGTGCAGATGCCCAACGCGATGGAGAGCAGGAAGCTGACCTTCATCACCGACCAGGGATCGGCACGGGCCACCCGCAGGCGGGCCTTGCGGGTGCGCGGCGTCGTACGTGCCCCGGTGCGCGGCAGACGCACCGACTGCCCGCCGGCCTTGCCTCCGCCCGTGCTGTACGCCTGGGGCGGCTGGTACGGCTGCTGACCGCCCTGAGCCTGCGGTTGCGGCTGCGGCTGGCGCGTATCGGTCACGGTTCCCCCCTCGTAGGAGCCCTCGTCCCGGGGGCCGCCGGATGCGGCGGAGCCACGGGCGCTGTTGTCCTTCACGGTCGCGGGTCCGGACGGGGAGGCCTTGCTGTCTCCCGGTCCACCCGCCGCAGCGCCCGTGGCTCCACTCACGACTACTCCTCGTGCTACTCCGCCGCGGGCTGCTCGCCCTCGGCTGCGGGCTCGGTTCCCTCGGCCGCGTCGGTCTCGTCGGGCTCGATCCCGTCGACCTCTTCGGCCTCACGACCGGCCTCGGCGTTCCGTGCGATGCCGACCACGGCATCTCGCTTGCCCAGGTTGATCAGTTGGACGCCCATGGTGTCACGCCCGGTCTCACGCACCTCGTTGACCCGCGTACGGATCACTCCACCGCTCAGCGTGATCGCGAGGATCTCGTCGGTCGCCTCGACGACCAGCGCGCCGACCAGCGAGCCCCGGTCCTCCACGATCTTGGCGGCCTTGATGCCCAGGCCACCGCGGCCCTGGACGCGGTACTCGTCGACCGGGGTGCGCTTGGCGTAGCCACCGTCGGTGGCGGTGAAGACGAACGTACCGGCTCGGACCACGTTCATCGAGAGCAGTTCGTCGCCCTCGCGGAAGCTCATGCCCTTCACACCGGACGTCGCACGTCCCATCGGGCGCAGCGCCTCATCGGTGGCCGTGAAGCGGATCGACTGCGCCTTCTTGCTGATCAGCAGCAGATCGTCGTCCTCCGACACCAGCTCGGCGCCGATCAGCTCGTCGTCCGTGCCGTCCTCCTGCTCGCGCAGGTTGATCGCGATCACACCGCCGGAGCGCGGCGAGTCGTAGTCCTTCAGCGGCGTCTTCTTCACCAGGCCGGCCTTGGTGGCGAGCACCAGATACGGCACGGCCTCGTAGTCCCGGATCGCCAGGATCTGCGCGATCTGCTCGTCCGGCTGAAACGCCAGGAGGTTGGCGACGTGCTGACCGCGCGCGTCCCGCCCGGCGTCCGGGAGCTCGTACGCCTTCGCGCGGTAGACCCGGCCCTTGTTCGTGAAGAACAGCAGCCAGTGGTGGGTGGTGGAGACGAAGAAGTGGTCGACGATGTCGTCTTCCTTCAGCTTCGTGCCCCGTACGCCCTTGCCGCCGCGCTTCTGCGAGCGGTAGTCGTCGGTCTTCGTCCGCTTCACATAGCCGCCACGGGAGATCGTGACGACGATGTCCTCCTCGGCGATCAGGTCCTCGATGGACATGTCGCCCTCGAAGGGCACCAGCTTGCTGCGCCGGTCGTCGCCGAACTTCTCGACGATCGCGGCGAGTTCCTCGCTGATGATCTGCCGCTGGCGCTCCGGGGAGGCCAGGATGGCGTTGTACTCGTTGATCTTCCGCTGCAGCTCGTCGTGCTCGGAGGTGATCTTCTGGCGCTCCAGGGCGGCCAGCCGGCGCAGCTGCATCTCCAGGATGGCGTTGGCCTGGATCTCGTCGATCTCCAGCAGGCCCATCAGGCCCTCGCGCGCCACCTCGACCGTGTCACTGCGCCGGATCAGCGCGATGACCTCGTCGATGGCGTCCAGCGCCTTGAGCAGACCGCGCAGGATGTGGGCCCGCTCCTCGGCCTTGCGCAGCCGGAACTTCGTCCGCCGGACGATGACCTCGACCTGGTGGTTGACCCAGTTGCGGATGAACGCGTCCAGGGACAGCGTGCGCGGCACGCCGTCGACCAGGGCGAGCATGTTCGCGCCGAAGTTCGTCTGCAGATCGGTGTGCTTGTAGAGGTTGTTGAGGACGACCTTGGCGACCGCGTCCCGCTTGAGCACGATGACCAGGCGCTGGCCCGTCCGCGAGGACGTCTCGTCGCGGACGTCGGCGATGCCACCGATCTTGCCGTCCTTGACCAGGTCGGCGATCTTCTGCGCGAGGTTGTCCGGGTTGGTCTGGTACGGCAGCTCCGTCACCACCAGGCACTGGCGGTTCTGGATCTCCTCGACCGCCACCACCGCGCGCATCGTGATCGAGCCACGGCCGGTGCGGTACGCCTCCTCGATGCCCTTGCGGCCCACGACGAGCGCGCCGGTGGGGAAGTCGGGGCCCTTGATGCGCTCCATGAGCGCGTCGAGCAGCTCTTCGTTGGAGGCGTCCGGGTGCTCGAGCGCCCACTGCGCGCCGGCCGCGACCTCGCGCAGGTTGTGCGGCGGGATGTTCGTGGCCATGCCGACCGCGATGCCGGCCGAGCCGTTGATGAGCAGGTTGGGGAAGCGCGCCGGCAGAACCGTCGGCTCCTGGTTACGGCCGTCGTAGTTGTCCTGGAAGTCGACGGTCTCCTCGTCGATGTCCCGGAGCATCTCCATGGCCAGCTGCTTCATCTTGCACTCGGTGTACCGCATGGCCGCGGCCGGGTCGTTGCCCGGAGAACCGAAGTTGCCGTTGGAGTCCACCAGCGGCATGCGCATCGACCACGGCTGGGCCAGGCGCACCAGGGCGTCGTAGATCGAGGAGTCGCCGTGCGGGTGGTACGTACCCATGACGTCACCGACGACGCGGGCGCACTTGTAGAAGCCCTTCTCGGGGCGGTAGCCGCCGTCGTACATCGCGTAGAGCACGCGGCGGTGCACCGGCTTGAGGCCGTCCCGCACGTCGGGAAGCGCACGCGAGACGATGACGGACATCGCGTAGTCGAGGTAGGAGCGCTGCATCTCCGTTTCGAGCCCGACGGGCTCGACGCGCATACCCACGCCTTCGATGGCGGCGGGGGCGCCCTCGGCGGTCACGCCGTCAGGGGTCACAGGAGTGTTCTCGTCGGCCATGCTGGTTCAAAGTCCTTTCGAGCTGCGGCTGTTGTACGGGCCGACAGGGCTCAGATGTCGAGGAAGCGGACGTCCTTGGCGTTGCGCTGGATGAAGGAGCGCCGTGCTTCGACGTCCTCACCCATCAGCACCGAGAACAGGTCGTCCGCGCGGGCCGCGTCATCCAGCGAGACCTGGCCGAGGACACGGTGGTCGGTGTCCATGGTCGTGATGCGCAGCTCCTCGGCGTTCATCTCACCGAGACCCTTGAACCGCTGGACCGAGTCGTCCTTGATCCGCTTGCCGGCCTGCTTGCCCATCTCGATGAGTGCGTCCCGCTCCGGGTCGGAGTAGGCGTACTCGAAGTCGTCGCGGCCCCACTTGATCTTGTAGAGCGGCGGGCGGGAGAGGTAGACGTGCCCGGCCTCGACCAGCGGCCGCATGAAGCGGAAGAGGAAGGTGAGCAGCAGGGTGTTGATGTGCTGACCGTCGACGTCGGCGTCCGCCATCAGGATGATCTTGTGATAGCGGAGCTTCTCGATGTCGAAGTCCTCGTGGACCCCGGTGCCGAACGCCGAGATCAGCGCCTGGACCTCGTTGTTCTGCAGGATCTTGTCGACCCGCGCCTTCTCGACGTTGAGGATCTTGCCTCGGATCGGAAGGATCGCCTGGTACTGCGGGTTACGGCCGGACTTGGCCGAGCCGCCGGCGGAGTCACCCTCGACGATGAAGATCTCGCACATCGTCGGGTCGTTGGACTGGCAGTCGCTCAGCTTGCCCGGCAGCGACGCCGTCTCCAGCAGCCCCTTGCGGCGGGTCAGATCGCGCGCCTTACGGGCCGCGACCCGGGCCGTCGCCGCCTGGATCCCCTTGCGGATGATGTCCGCGGCCTCGTTGGGGTTGCGGTCGAGCCAGTCCGTGAGGTGCTCGTGGACGATCTTCTGCACGAAGGTCTTGGCCTCGGTGTTGCCGAGCTTCGTCTTCGTCTGGCCCTCGAACTGCGGCTCGCCGAGCTTGATGGAGATGATCGCCGTCAGACCCTCGCGGATGTCCTCACCGGTGAGGTTGTCGTCCTTCTCGCGCAGCAGCCGCTTGTCGCGCGCGTAACGGTTGATCAGACCCGTCAGCGCCGCGCGGAAGCCCTCTTCGTGCGTACCGCCCTCGTGCGTGTGGATGGTATTCGCGAAGCTGTAGACACCCTCGCTGTACTGGGTGTTCCACTGCATCGCGATCTCGACCGAGAGCAGCCGCTCCTTGTCCTCGGCCTCCACGTCGATGACCGTGGGGTGCACCAGCTCACCCTTGCGGGAGTTCAGGTACTTCACGAAGTCGACGATGCCGCCCTCGTAGTGGTAGCGCACCGAGAGCGGCTTGCCCTCCTCGTCCACGTGGTCCGCGCGCTCGTCCGTCAGCGCGATCGTCAGACCCTTGTTGAGGAACGCCATCTCCTGAAAGCGCCGGGACAGCGTCTCGAAGCTGTACTCGGTGGTCTCGAAGATGTCGCCGTCGGCCCAGAACGTCACCGAGGTGCCGGTCTCGTCCGTCGCCTCCTGCTTGGCGAGCGGCGCCGTCGGCACACCGAGCTTGTACTCCTGTGTCCAGCGGTACCCGTCCGTGCGGACCTCGACCGCCACCCGCTGCGACAGCGCGTTCACGACGGATACACCCACGCCGTGCAGACCACCGGAGACCGCGTAGCCGCCGCCGCCGAACTTGCCGCCGGCGTGCAGCACCGTCATCACGACCTCGACGGCCGGCTTGTTCTCCGACGGCACGATGCCGACCGGGATGCCGCGGCCGTTGTCGACGACGCGGACGCCGCCGTCGGCCAGGATCGTCACGTCGATCGTGTCGGCGTGGCCGGCCATCGCCTCGTCGACGGAGTTGTCGACGACCTCCTGCACGAGGTGGTGCAGACCGCGCTCGCCCGTCGAGCCGATGTACATGCCGGGGCGCTTGCGAACCGCGTCCAGGCCTTCGAGGACAGTGATCGCGCTGGCGTCATACGACTTCTCCACCGAGGAGTCGCCCATGACACCGGCAGGAACCTCCTCTTCTGTGGAAGCCGTGTTGTTCTCGTTGAGGTCGCCGGAGTCGGCCACGAAGCGCCCTTTCTGGCACAGCACGAGCCCTTCCGCGCCTGCGGGGGAGACCCAAGGGAAGACAGGCGGGAGCGGCTACGTCGTTCGACATGTTCCGCGAGTGGGCGGGATTGCCCCCAGTCTACCGGTAGCGCCGACATCCATGGGGGTTTGCAGGCACCTGAGTCGTCATGTGCCGCCCTGAACTGACGTCCGCCGACTCCCCATATTCGAGAAGGGGCCCCAGGACGCTCACGCGGGCACTCAGCGCTTCGGACTGTCAACCTCCGACTACGGTGAGCGGGGTCTCACCCGACACTCCCGTGGACAACGGTGATCAGGTCTCTCCCACGGCTCAGCCGTAGGTGTCCCCCGGGCCCTTGCTGCCGGGTGCGCGCAGCGGGCCGTAGCGCCGTGCGGGGCCGCCGGGGCCCAGTACCTTGATCAGTTTGACGGTGCCCTGCCCGAGGTCCTGGTTCAGCCGCGCCACGAGCTGCGGCGCCAGCAGCCGCAGCTGCGTCGCCCACGCCGTGGAGTCGCACTGCACGGTCAGCACCCGGGCGTCCTCGTCGTACTTCTGCGGCTCGCAGTGCTGCGCCACCTCGGGGCCCACCATCTGCGGCCAGCGCCCCATCACACCGCCGACCGCCGCCGGGGTCTCCCAGCCGCGCTCGGTGATCAACCGGTTGATCGCCGCCCCCAGCGGCAGCGGATCCCGACCGTCGGCGCGCGCACCGGAGCGCAGCCCGCCACGTCTGGCCTGCTTCTTCTGCTGCGCGGCGGCGCCCCGCGCCCGCGCCTGCTCCTTGGCCGCCACCAGCGCCTGGCGGGCCAGATCCACCCCGGACAACTCCGGCGGCTTGGGCTGCTCGGGCACCGCGGCACCCGGCTCCCCGCGCTCCGGCAGCTCCTCGCCGCTCACCGGGCCACCCGCGTCGCGGTGCCGTCGGCGACGGCGAACCGCGCACCGGCCAGCACCCCCGGCACGTCGTCGTCCACCGCCGCGGTCACCAGCACCTGCTCGCCGGGCGCCACCAGCTCCGCGAGCCGCTCGCGGCGACGCGCGTCCAGCTCAGCGAAGACGTCGTCGAGCACCAGCACCGGCTCGTTGCCCTCCGAGCTCAGCAGGTCGTACGACGCCAGCCGCAGCGCCAGCGCGTACGACCAGGACTCGCCATGGCTGGCGTATCCCTTCGCCGGCAGCTCCCCCAGCTTCAGCACCAGGTCGTCGCGGTGCGGGCCGACCAGCGTCACGCCCCGCTCGATCTCGTTCTTGCGGGCCTCGCCGAGCGCCGCCAGGAGCACGCCGTACAGCTCCTCGCGGGTCGTCGCGGCGGCCATCGACTCGCCCGCCGACCCGCGGTACTCCAGCGCCAGCGGCCCGCCACCGGGTGCCAACTGCTCGTACGCCTTGTCCGCCAGCGGCCGCAACGCGGCGATCAGGTCCAGCCGCTGCGCCAGCAGCTCCGCGCCAGCCCGTGCGAGGTGCTGGTCCCACACGTCCAGCGTCGACAGATCCATCTGCCGTCCGCCGTGCCGTCTGGCCAGCGCCGCCGTCTTGAGCAGGGTGTTGCGCTGCTTGAGCACCCGGTCGTAGTCCGAGCGCACGCCGGCCATCCGCGGGGAGCGCGCGGTGATCAGCTCGTCCAGGAACCGCCGGCGCTCACCCGGATCGCCCTTGACCAGCGCCAGATCCTCCGGCGCGAACAGCACCGTCCGGACGATTCCCAGCACATCGCGCGGCCTGACCTGCGAGGAGCGGTTGATCCTGGCGCGGTTCGCCTTGCCCGGATTGAGTTCGAGCTCCACCAGCTGCTGCCGTTCGCCCTGGACGACGGCAGCCCGGATGATCGCCCGCTCGGCGCCCATCCGCACCAGAGGCGCGTCGGAGGAGACGCGATGGCTGCCGAGCGACGCGAGATAGCCGACGGCCTCGACCAGATTGGTCTTGCCCTGGCCGTTGGGGCCCACGAACGCCGTGACGCCCGGGTCGAGCGGGACCTCGACCCGGGCGTACGAGCGGAAGTCGGCGAGCGACAGATGCGCTACGTGCATGGCTACCCGCCGACCTCCCG
Organism: Streptomyces sp. NPDC048248; assembly: GCF_043201875.1. Taxonomy (NCBI): domain Bacteria; kingdom Bacillati; phylum Actinomycetota; class Actinomycetes; order Kitasatosporales; family Streptomycetaceae; genus Streptomyces; species Streptomyces sp. NPDC048248. The sequence goes on along the minus strand of NZ_JBICZL010000005.1, from coordinate 256,224 downwards.
CGGCTGCTGAACTGCCTTGTACTGCTTGCTTCGTACTGCTCTGCTGCGTGGAACGCGCTGCTACTTCTTGTTCTCGACCGCGTGGCCGCCGAACTGGTTGCGCAGCGCGGCGATCATCTTCATCTGCGGGGAGTCGTCCTGACGGGACGCGAAGCGGGCGAAGAGCGAGGCGGTGATCGCCGGCAGCGGGACGGCGTTGTCGATCGCGGCCTCGACCGTCCAGCGGCCCTCACCGGAGTCGGCGGCGAACCCGCGCAGCTTCTCCAGGTGCTCGTCGTCGTCCAGCGCGTTGACGGCGAGGTCGAGCAGCCAGGAGCGGATGACCGTGCCCTCCTGCCAGGAGCGGAAGACCTCGCGCACGTCCGTGACGGAGTCGACCTTCTCCAGCAGCTCCCAGCCCTCGGCGTAAGCCTGCATCATCGCGTACTCGATGCCGTTGTGGACCATCTTCGCGAAGTGGCCCGCGCCGACCTTGCCCGCGTGAACCGAGCCGAACTCGCCCTCGGGCTTGAGGGCGTCGAAGATCGGCTGCACCTTGGCGACGTCGTCCGTGTCGCCGCCGTACATCAGCGCGTAGCCGTTCTCCAGGCCCCAGACACCGCCGGAGACACCGCAGTCGACGAAGCCGATGCCCTTGGCCTTGAGCTCCTCGGCGTGCTTCTCGTCGTCGGTCCAGCGGGAGTTGCCGCCGTCCACGACGATGTCGCCCGGCGAGAGCAGCTCTGCCAGCTCGTCGACCGTCGCCTGGGTGGCGGCACCGGCCGGCACCATGACCCAGACCACTCGCGGACCCTTGAGCTTTTCCACAAGCTCCTGAAGGCTGTCCACATCGGCCAGGTCCGGGTTGCGGTCGTATCCGATGACGGTGTGGCCTGCGCGGCGGATGCGCTCGCGCATATTGCCGCCCATCTTGCCGAGACCGACGAGACCGAGCTCCATCAAAGACCCTCTTTGCACGTAGTCGTTGCTGTTCGTACCCGGTCCGAGCCTACGCCCGCAGGTGCGTGCACACCTGTGGGCTCAGCCGCTCATCAGAAGCCCGTCAGCCAGTCGCCCCAAGGGCTCCACGGCACCGCCCGGCACCCCCGTCAGCCAGTTCAGCCGGACAGTCGCACCGGCATGATCAGGTACTTGTACGCGTCGTCCGCCTCGGCGTCCTTGGCGGGCCGACCGCTCAGCAGCGCGGGCTTGGTGGACGTCGTGAAGGACAGCTGGGCCACCGGCGAATCGATGGCCGACAGGCCCTCCAGGAGGAAGCCCGGGTTGAACGCGATCGAGATGTCGTCGCCGTCCAGCTCCGCGTCCACCCGCTCCACAGCCTGTGCATCGTCGCTGGAACCGGCCTCCAGGATGAGCACACCCTGCTCGAAGCTCAGCCGCACCGGGGTGTTCCGCTCGGCCACCAGCGCCACACGCTTGACGGCCTCGACGAACGGGGCGGTCTCGATCACGGCGATCGAGTTGAACTCGGTCGGGAAGAGGGTGCGGTACTTCGGCAGGTCGCCTTCCAGCAGACGCGTCGTCGTCCGCCGTCCGGCGCCCTCGAAACCGATCAGGCCCTCACCGGCACCGGAGCCGGACAGCGCCAGCGTCACGGTGTCACCGCTGCTCAGCGACTTCGCGGTGTCCAGCAGCGTCTTGGCGGGCACCAGCGCGACCGCGGAGGCGTCGGCGTTCTCCGGCTTCCACAGGAACTCACGGACGGCGAAGCGGTAGCGGTCGGTGGAGGCGAGGGTGACGGTGTCGCCCTCGATCTCGATCCGCACACCGGTGAGCACCGGCAGCGTGTCGTCACGGCCGGCGGCGATGGCCACCTGGGCGGCAGCGGCGGCGAAGACCTCACCGGGCACGGTGCCGGTGGCGGTGGGCATCGTCGGCAGGGTCGGGTACTCCTCCACCGGCAGGGTGTGGAGGGTGAACCGGGAGGAGCCGCAGACGACGGTCACGCGTACACCGTCGGTGGAAATCTCCACCGGGCGGTTGGGGAGGGCACGGCAGATGTCGGCGAGCAGCCGGCCGGAGACGAGGACGGTGCCGTCCTCATCGACCTCGGCGTCCACCGAGACCCGCGCCGAGACCTCGTAGTCGAAGCCCGACAGGCTCAGGGTGCCTTCCTCCGCCTTCAGCAGCAGGCCCGCGAGGACGGGCACCGGCGGACGGGCCGGGAGGCTCTTGGCCGCCCAGGCCACCGCCTCCGCGAGTACATCGCGCTCCACCCGGATCTTCACCGGAAACCGCCTCCTGCTGTTGCTGGCTCTCGCCCTGCTGGCTTTCGTCGTCGGCTGAGTTGCCGGAGACCAGTCTGACGTACGCCACCGACAGTCGGTGCGGCTCGGGGTCAAGTCGACTCGACCGGTCCGGGACGCTCCCTGGCCAACTTGTGCACAGGCCCCGTTTCGAAGCGAGTTCCCCGGTAGATATCCGTGGTCGTAGTAGTAGGGGCTGTGGAAACCGTGGACAACTGCTTTTGCGCAGGTCAACACGGATTTTTTGTCCACCGGCCCTGTGGGTGGCGGTCGTGGATAAGCGGGCGGTTCTGTGGACCGCCGAAAGTTCTGCACACCCGATGCACAGGCGAGGGGTACTTCTCCCCAGTGCCGTCCCCAGGTTTACCCACGTTCCCCACAGCCCAACCCACCACCTTGGTGTGACCGCTTTCACTCGGCCCGGTGAGAGAGGGTGTTGTGTTGCCGAACAGTGGACAGGGGTGTGGAGAAGCTGGGGACAACACCGCCCCGCCTGTGGGCAGCCGGTGGACAAGCCGAACCTCCCCCTGTGGACGGATCTTTCGTCCACAGCCTGTGGATCAAGGTTGGACACAAATCCACACCCTGCTGACCTCGCCCGATGCCCCGTCAGGACACCCGCCTGTGGATCCCACAGGGATAACTTTCCTCTCCCCAGGATGTGGACGGAAGATTCTCGCCCAATCTGTGGAGGGAGGCCGTGACCCCGCCCGGAATCGAACAGCGGCGGTGCGCCTCCACAGGTTCGGGACGCCGCCGGGAGCGGCCGGAGGCGTTGCAGAGGTGCCGACGACGCTCCCCGGACCGCTCCGTGAACCGTTCGGTACGCCGCCGCACAGGCACGCACGACGAAGGGCGCCCCGGGAACGAGTCCCTGAGCGCCCCTGGGCGCGCCGCTGACGGCCGGCGGTGCCGCCGGCCCGCCTCAGCCGTTCTTGATGCGGTTGGTGAGCTCGGTGACCTGGTTGTAGATGGAGCGCCGCTCCGCCATCAGCGCGCGGATCTTGCGGTCCGCGTGCATCACGGTGGTGTGGTCGCGGCCGCCGAACTGCGCGCCGATCTTCGGCAGCGAGAGATCCGTCAGCTCGCGGCACAGATACATCGCGATCTGCCGGGCCGTCACCAGGACCCGGCTGCGGGAGGAGCCGCACAGGTCGTCGACGGTCAGCCCGAAGTAGTCGGCCGTCGCCGCCATGATCGCGGTCGCGGTGATCTCCGGGGCGGCGTCCTCACCCCCGGGGATCAGGTCCTTCAGCACGATCTCGGTGAGGCCCAGGTCCACCGGCTGCCGGTTGAGCGACGCGAACGCCGTGACCCGGATCAGCGCCCCCTCCAGCTCGCGGATGTTGCGCGAGATCCGCGAGGCGATGAACTCCAGCACCTCGGGGGGCGCGTTCAGCTGCTCCTGCACCGCCTTCTTGCGGAGGATCGCGATCCGGGTCTCCAGCTCGGGCGGCTGGACGTCCGTGATCAGGCCCCACTCGAAGCGGTTGCGCAGCCGGTCCTCCAGGGTGACCAGCTGCTTGGGCGGCCGGTCACTGGAGAGCACGATCTGCTTGTTCGCGTTGTGCAGCGTGTTGAAGGTATGGAAGAACTCCTCCTGCGTCGACTCCTTGCTGGCCAGGAACTGGATGTCGTCGACGAGCAGGATGTCCATGTCGCGGTAGCGCTTGCGGAACGCGTCCGCCTTGCCGTCGCGGATGGAGTTGATGAACTCGTTGGTGAACTCCTCCGAGCTCACGTACCGCACCCGGGTGCCCGGATACAGGCTCCGCGCGTAGTGCCCGATCGCATGCAGCAGGTGCGTCTTTCCCAGACCGGACTCGCCGTAGATGAACAGCGGGTTGTACGCCTTCGCCGGCGCCTCGGCGACGGCCACCGCGGCGGCGTGCGCGAAGCGGTTCGAGGCACCGATGACGAAGGTGTCGAAGAGGTACTTCGGATTCAGCCGGGCGGTCGGCTCGCCGGGACCGGTCGCGGGCGCGGGCTGCGCGGCGAGCGGGCTGGGCGCACCGCTGGGAGCCGGGAGACCGGAGCCAGGGCCGCCGGTGCGCCCGTTGTGGCCCTGGTGCTCGGAGAGGTCGCGGCGCGGCTGGTCATAAGGGGAGCGCGGGCCGTCGGAGTGCTGTGGCGGCCCGGAGCGGTCGGGGCCCTGCGACCGGTAGTCGTTCTGCGACTGATGCTGCTGGTGCTGTATGTGCGAGGGGGGCGGCGAGGCGTAGGGGTCGCGCTCGGGGAATCCGCCCAGCCGCTGCTGCTGCCAGCCGTAGTCGTCGCGAGGGCCGCCACCGCCCATGCCGGAGGAGTGCTGCGGCCAGGAGCCGGGCTCGTGGCGGGGCTGCTGGTGCTGCGGGTAGTCCGGGTAGGCGGGCCGCACGGTGGGCAGATCGTCGCCCTGACGTCCGTATCCCTGGCGGTTGTCATGCCGACTGTCGTGCCGGCCGTCATAGCCGTCGTACGCATCGTGCTGTTGCTGCGACTGATGTTGCTGCTGATGCTGCGGGTGCTGCTGGGATTGGTGCTGCGGCTGCTGGTGCTGCTGGTGCTGCTGCTGAGGCGCGGAAGATCCGGACTGCGCCGGCGACTCCTCGGCGGAGTCGTCCACGGTGATCGCGATCCGGATCGGCCGACCGCACTCATGGCTGAGGGCTTCCCCGATCAGCGGCGCCAGCCTGCCTTCGAGCACGCCCTTGGCGAATTCGTTGGGGACGGCGAGCAGGGCGGTGTCGGCGACCAGCGCCAGCGGCTGGGTGCGCTTGAGCCAGTCCTGGTCCTTCGGCTTGAGGCCGTCGGCCTCCGCTCGCAGGAGGTGGTCGAGGACGCGCGGCCACACTGCGGCAAGATCGGCAGGAACATCAGCCACAGGGCACGCTCTCTCACAGTCCCGCGAATGTGTGATTCTCAGGACGGGCGGGAAGGAATCGGAGTTCGGCCACGGTAGTCAGGCCGGGCCTGGGGATTCAAGTTGTTGTCCACAGGCTGTGCATAGTGTGTCCTGACAAGAACCGGTTGGAGGCTGTCCCGAGCCGGTTTGACCGGATGGCGCAGCCGCGCGTACCGTGCACAGGTCGAGTTGTCGATGGCTGCTGCCGCCTGCCTCCGATGGGCAAAGATCGCGCTCTAGTGATCGTGTAGCGGTGCACTTAGGCGTTGCGAGCTACTCGTGGGCGCACGGTGACAGCCAGTCGACGCCCCACATCTGTCTCTACCGAGACAACAAGCATTCCTGGAGCCCCCGAGTGAGCAAGCGCACCTTCCAGCCGAACAACCGCCGCCGCGCGAAGACCCACGGCTTCCGTCTGCGCATGCGGACCCGCGCCGGTCGCGCCATCCTGGCGACCCGCCGTGGCAAGGGTCGCGCCCGCCTGTCGGCCTGAGCAGCCAGACCTAGGTCCATGACGTGCTGCCTACCGAACATCGGCTGAGGCGGCGCGAGGACTTTGCGACCGCGGTACGCCGGGGACGCAGGGCCGGGCGCCCGCTCCTTGTCGTTCATTTTCGTAGCGGTTCAACGGACCCGCACGCAGCGGGGGAACGTGTTCCCCCGACGCGTGCGGGTTTCGTCGTGAGCAAGGCCGTTGGCATTGCCGTCGTCCGCAACAAGGTCAAGCGCAGGCTGCGTCACCTCATGCGCGACCGGCTGGACCGGCTTCCCGCCGGTAGCCTGGTTGTCGTACGGGCCCTGCCCGGCGCGGGTGAGGCGGACCACGAACAGCTGGCCCGCGACCTGGATGCCGCCCTCCAGCGGCTGCCGGGAGGGGTGCCGAGAGGCTGCAATCCCCCGGGGGACGCCCCCCGGAACCCCGGTCGGGACCCGGGAGGGAGCGCACAGTGAAGTACCCGCTGCTGCTTTTGATCAAGCTGTATCAGTGGACCATCAGCCCCCTGCTGGGCCCGGTCTGCAAGTACTACCCGTCGTGCTCGCACTATGGCTACACCGCCATCGACCGGCACGGCGCGGTGAAAGGGACTGCGCTGACTGCCTGGCGCATCCTGCGGTGCAACCCGTGGTCGCTCGGTGGCGTCGACCACGTCCCTCCCCGGAAGCGTCCGGTTTGGCATCAGCGGCTGAGGAGCCGCCTGGGCGGGCCCACCGTCCCTGAGCCTGTCGCCCAGCCCGAGACTCAGCCCAACGCCCAAGGAGCCTGATTCGTGGACACGATCCTCGGTCCCCTCTATATCGCTGTTTCCTGGATCATCGTCCAGTTCCACTCGTTCTACAGCCTCATCTTTGACAAGGACAGTGGCGCGGCGTGGGGTCTGTCCATCGTCTCGCTGGTGGTACTGATCCGTATCTGCCTGATCCCGCTCTTCGTGAAGCAGATCAAGGCGACGCGGAACATGCAGGCGCTCCAGCCGAAGATGAAGGCGATCCAGGAGCGGTACAAGAGCGATAAGCAGCGCCAGTCCGAAGAGATGATGAAGCTCTACAAGGAGACGGGCACCAACCCGCTCTCGAGCTGTCTTCCGATCTTGGCGCAGTCGCCGTTCTTCATCTCCCTGTACCAGGTCCTGAACCACATCGCCCAGAACAAGACTGTCGGCGTCATCGACCAGCCGTTGCTGGAGAGCGCGCAGAAGGCACACATCTTCGGCGCACCGCTGGCCGCGAAGTTCCTGGACAGCGCGGAGAAGATCCAGAGCCTGGGTGCTTCGCTGGTCGACGTCCGGGTCGTCACGATCATCATGATCGTTCTGATGTCGGCCTCGCAGTTCTACACGCAGCGCCAGCTGATGACGAAGAACGTCGACCTCACGGTGAAGACGCCGTTCATGCAGCAGCAGAAGATGCTGATGTACGTCTTCCCCATCATGTTCGCCGTCTTCGGCATCAACTTCCCCGTCGGTGTTCTCGTCTACTGGCTGACCACCAACGTGTGGACCATGGGCCAGCAGATGTTCGTCATCCGCCGTAACCCCACCCCCGGCAGCAAGGCCTTCACGGAGCGCCAGGATCGCCTGCGTGCCAAGGGCAAGCTGGTCGAGGACCCGGCCGAGGTCGAGGCGAAGAAGGCCGTCGAGGAGGCGCGCCAGAACCGCCAGCAGCCCAAGCGTCAGCCGAAGTCCAAGCGCCAGCACACCGCCGGCGCGGGGGCGTCGAGTGCGGGTGCCCAGGGCCGTACGCGTGCCGGTGCGTCGGGAACGGGTGCGACGAAGAAGCAGTCGCTGGAGAAGAAGGCCCCGCAGGACAGCGAGACGAAGGGCGACACCCCCGAGAAGGGCTCCTCCTCCGGCTCCCGTAACACCAAGTCCGGACAGCGCAAGGGCCAGCAGCGCCCCAAGCACCCGTCCAAGAAGTAAGAAGGAGTCCTTTCGTGACGGACACGACCCCTGCCACCAAGGGCACCGACACCCTGTCTCGCCTGGAGCAGGAAGGCGAGATCGCGGCCGACTACCTCGAGGGTCTGCTGGACATCGCCGATCTCGATGGCGACATCGACATGGATGTCGAGGCCGACCGAGCCGCTGTGTCGATCATCAGCGACTCGACCAGCCGTGACCTGCAGAAGCTGGTGGGCCGGGACGGTGAGGTGCTGGAGGCGCTGCAGGAGCTGACCCGGCTCGCCGTGCACCGCGAGACCGGCGACCGCAGCCGTCTGATGCTGGACATCGGGGGCTTCCGGGCGCGCAAGCGTGAGGAACTGGCGGAGATCGGCGCGAAGGCGGCCGAGGAAGCCAAGGGCACCGGCGAGCCCGTGAAGCTCGACCCGATGACGCCCTTCGAGCGCAAGGTGGTCCACGACGCCGTGGCGGCGGCCGGACTGCGCAGTGAGTCCGAGGGCGAGGAGCCGCAGCGTCGAGTGGTCGTCCTCCCGGCCTGACGTCTCAGCGCTCCAGATTGTCTTTTGGCCCCGTCTGCTCGCAGGCGGGGCCAAATCTTGTCAGCGTTCTGTGTTATCCCGGGGCGTAACCCGGGCTCCCGGCAGCAACAGCAGTCCAGTGGAAGGGGCGGTTCCCGTGACGGAGGCAGCAGCGGAGCTCCCTCCCGCGCCGAAGGCGGCGCAGGAGGTATTCGGAGAGCGCTTTGCGGAGGCCGTGCGGTACGGCGAACTGCTCGCGGACGCGGGGGTGCGGCGGGGGCTCATCGGCCCGCGTGAGGTGCCCCGGCTGTGGGAGCGGCACCTGTTGAACTGCGCGGTCCTCTCCGAGGTGGTGCCCGAGGGCGTCTCGGTCTGTGATGTGGGCTCGGGAGCCGGGCTGCCCGGCATTCCGCTGGCTCTCGTGCGGCCGGACCTGAAGATCATGCTCTTGGAGCCGTTGCTGCGGCGGACCAACTTCCTGCAGGAGGTTGTCGAGCTGCTCGGGCTGGACCACGTGACGGTGGTCCGAGGGCGGGCCGAAGAGGTCATGGGCAAGCTTCCTCAGGTGCATGTGGTGACCGCGCGGGCCGTCGCTCCACTCGATCGTCTCGCCGGCTGGGGTGTTCCCCTGCTGCGTCCGTACGGCGAGATGCTGGCGCTCAAGGGCGATGCCGCCGAGGAAGAGCTCAAGGGGGCGCGAGCGGCCCTCAGCAAGCTGGGTGTGGTGGAGACCTCGGTGGTGCACGTCGGTGAGGGCATCGTGGACCCGCCGTCGACGGTCGTGCGCGTCGAGGTGGGGGAGAGCCCGGGCGGAGTGCGCTTTGCCGCCAAGCGGGCGAAGGCCGCGCGAGTAAGCCGTGCGTCGCGGGGGCGCCGCCGCTGAGGCTCGAATGCCGGAGATGTGCTGGCCGGCGGCGCTGTGATGGGTGTGGCGTCCGCCGATCGGCTGCGAATGGTGAATTATCCAAATGCCATCAAAACGGCATAGGACGGAGTGTCGCGGCTGAATCGGGCGCGACGCTGGCATCGTGTTTCACGTGAAACGTCGTTCTCTGCTGCAAGGGATTATCAGTCGTGGTCGGGCGGCTGCCGCGCCGCGTGACCGTAAGCCCACGAGGGTCAGGGAAGTATCCACAGAGGTGGATTCATCCACAGGAGAACGGACCTCACTGGTTCACGACACCGAAAGCATGGCAGGCTCTGCACATTGCGAGCCTGATGTCGAGGAGAGTGAATCCGTGCGGTCCGACGCCAACATCGCGGGACCGATGACCGATCCGGTCCCCGGTCCCCGTAGCGAGTCGTTCGGGGACGACGTTTCACGTGAAACGCCGCCCCCGATGGACGACACCCCGATCGGTCGTGCCGCGCAGCTGGCGGTGGAGGCACTCGGCCGGGCGGGCGAGGGGCTGCCACGACCCGAGCAGACCCGGGTCATGGTGGTGGCCAATCAGAAGGGCGGGGTCGGGAAGACCACGACCACCGTGAACCTGGCGGCCTCTCTCGCCCTGCACGGGGCACGGGTTCTGGTGATCGACCTCGACCCCCAAGGCAATGCGTCGACGGCGTTGGGAATCGACCACCACGCCGAGGTGCCGTCCATCTATGACGTCCTGGTGGAGAGCAAGCCGCTCTCGGACGTGGTGCAGCCGGTGGTTGATGTGGAGGGGCTGTTCTGTGCGCCCGCCACGATCGACCTGGCCGGTGCCGAGATCGAGCTGGTCTCGCTGGTGGCACGCGAGAGCCGGCTGGATCGCGCAATCAAGGCGTATGAACAGCCGCTGGACTACATCCTCATCGACTGCCCGCCCTCGCTGGGCCTGCTGACCGTGAATGCGTTGGTCGCGGGCGCCGAGGTGCTCATCCCGATTCAGTGCGAGTACTACGCGCTGGAGGGGCTGGGACAGCTACTGCGCAACGTGGACCTCGTGCGGGGCCATCTCAACCCCAAGCTTCACGTCTCGACCATCCTGCTCACCATGTATGACGGGCGCACCCGGCTGGCCTCCCAGGTCGCCGACGAAGTGCGCAGCCACTTCGGTAACGAGGTGCTCCGTACGAGCATCCCCCGCTCGGTGCGCATCTCGGAGGCGCCGAGCTACGGGCAGACGGTTCTCACCTACGACCCGGGATCCAGCGGATCGCTCTCGTATCTCGAAGCGGCCCGAGAGATCGCGATGCGCGGGGCTCCCCAGACCGGGGGCCAAGGCCTCAGCGTCAACTACGAAGCACAGCACAGCATGTCGGAGGGGACTCAGTGAGTGAACGACGTAGAGGACTGGGCCGCGGGCTCGGTGCGCTGATCCCCGCGGCACCGCAGAGCACGGACCAGGCCGGGCCTGTGGTCGGCCGGGGAGCCACGTCGCCGACGGCCGTACCGGTCTTGTCGCCGGAGCGGGGCGTCGCAGCGGCGAAGGTCGCCGGGCTTCCGGCGCACGGTGTTTCCCGTGAAACGGAGGAGCCGCCGGAGCCGGAGACGACCAGCGAGACGGCGACGGAGGTAGCCGGCGCGCATTTCGCCGAGGTGCCCCTCGACGCGATCACGCCGAACCCACGACAGCCGCGTGAGGTCTTCGACGAAGACGCTCTCGCGGAACTGGTCACCTCCATCCAGGAGGTGGGCCTGCTCCAGCCGGTGGTGGTACGTCAGACCGCACCGGAGCGCTATGAGCTCATCATGGGCGAGCGTCGCTGGCGGGCATGCCGTGAGGCCGGTCTGGAGAAGATCCCCGCCATCGTCCGTGCCACGGACGACGAAAAGCTGCTGCTCGATGCGCTCCTGGAGAACCTCCACCGGGCGCAGCTCAACCCCTTGGAAGAGGCAGCCGCCTACGACCAGCTGTTGAGGGACTTCAAGTGCACGCATGACGAGTTGGCTGACCGCATCGGGCGGTCTCGCCCGCAGGTCTCCAACACCTTGCGTCTGCTGAAACTCTCTCCGTCCGTTCAGTCGCGGCTCGCTGCGGGTGTGCTCTCCGCGGGGCACGCGCGTGCGCTGTTGTCGGTGGACGACCCCGAGGAGCAGGATCACCTCGCACGCCGCATTGTGGCGGAGGGGCTGTCGGTGCGTTCGGTCGAGGAGATCGTGACGCTGATGGGGTCGAGTCCCAAGAGCGCGAGCAAGACGAAGGGGCCCCGCGCGGGCAACCGGGTGTCACCCGCTCTCACCGGTTTGGCCTCCCGCCTCTCGGATCGTTTCGAGACCCGGGTGAAGGTGGACCTGGGCCAGAAGAAGGGAAAGATCGTCGTCGAGTTCGCCTCGATAGACGATCTTGAGCGCATCCTCGGCACCCTCGCTCCCGGCGAGGGACGTGTGCTGGGGAAGTCGCTGGCCGAGGAGAGCGACGAAGAGGCGTGAGCCGACCGCCTGCACCGTGAGGGCGGGCCGTGATCCGGAGTCCATACCGGAACACGGCCCGCCCTTTGCTCTCTGACGGTACCGGTGCCCGTAAAGGGTGGATACGATGCGATCGGGTAGGGCGCCCATCCACGGAGAAATACCTCAGATCGAGGAGAGGCCATGCGATCGGTGAGCCGCACCGGACTGTTGGCCGTAGGTTTCGGCCTAGCAGCGGTGGGAGGCTTCGTCGGCGGACTGCTCAGAGAGCAGGGGTCGCTGACGACACTTCGAGGTGCGGCGGGCGAGGGAAGTGAGGACCTGGCTTCATGGGCCGTCGACTCGTACCGCTCACGCTGGACAACCTTCCGGATCTCCCAAAGCGCTGCCGCTCCTGCGTCTTTTGGGAACTCGACCCCGTCAGCGGCGAAGCCGCAGTAAAGGCGGGCAGACCCGAGCTGGAAAAGGAAGCTTGGATCTCGGCGGTGCTACTGGAGTGGGGATCCTGCGGACGCGTCGTCTACGTCGACGATGCGCCGGCGGGCTTCGTGATGTACGCGCCTCCGGCCTATGTTCCGGGGTCCACGGCCTTCCCCACCAGCCCGGTGTCTCCGGACGCGGTGCAACTGCTCACCGCGTTGCTGCTACCCGAATACCAGGGCCAGGGTCTCGGCCGGGTCATGGTGCAGACAGTGGCCAAGGACCTCATTCAGCGGGGCTTCAAGGCCATCGAGGCTTTCGGGGACGCACGGTGGACCGAGCCGGCTTGCGTACTGCCCGCCGATCATCTGCTGGCGGTCGGCTTCAAGACCGTACGGCCCCATCCACGCTTCCCACGGCTCCGGCTGGAGCTGCGAGCCACCATCTCGTGGAAGGAAGACGTCGAGCTGGCACTCGACCGGTTGCTGGGGGCCGTCCAGAAGGAACCCGCTCTCCGGCCGCTGTAGAGCGTGGTGCCACGGATCGAAGAACGGGCCCGCCCTCTGATGAGGGCGGGCCCGTTTCCCGTGAAACGTGACGCGTGACTCAGGCGAGGTAGTCCGACAGGTCCCGCTCGATCGCGGCCTTCGGCTTGGCACCCACGATGGTCTTCACGACCTCGCCGCCCTGGTAGACGTTCATGGTCGGAATCGACATGACGCCGTACTTGGCGGTGGTCGCCGGGTTCTCGTCGGTGTTCAGCTTCGCGATGACGATCTCGTCGTGCTCGGCGGCAATGGCCTCCAAGGACGGGGCGACCTGGCGGCACGGACCGCACCAGGTGGCCCAGAAGTCGACGAGTACGGGCTTGTCGCTCTTGAGGACGACCTCTTCGAAGTTGTCGTCCGTCACGGTCACCGTGGCGCCGGCCATGGCAATCTCCTTACTGGTGGTGGTGGAAAGGCTGGGGAGGTCCGGGATCAGACGGTGGGAGTCTTCTCCGGCTCGGCGGACTCGCTGTCCGTCAGCGCGGCGAGGAACCGCTCGGCGTCGAGGGCGGCGGAGCAGCCGGTGCCGGCCGCGGTGATCGCCTGGCGGTAGGTGTGGTCGACGACGTCACCCGCCGCGAAGACGCCCTCCAGGTTGGTGCGGGTGCTGGGCGCCTCGACCATGAGGTAGCCGTCGTCGTCCAGGTTCAGCTGGCCCTTGAACAGCTCGGTGCGCGGGTCGTGGCCGATCGCGATGAACAGGCCGGTCACCGGGAGCTCGGCGGTCTCGCCGGTCTTGAGGTTGCGAAGCGTCAGGCCGGAGAGCTTGTTCTCGCCCTGGATCGCCGCGACCTCGCTGTCCCACACGAACTTGATCTTCGGGTCGGCGAAGGCACGCTCCTGCATCGCCTTGCTCGCGCGCAGGGTGTCACGGCGGTGGACGATCGTGACGGACTTGGCGAAGCGGGAGAGGAAGGTCGCTTCCTCCATCGCGGTGTCGCCACCACCGATGACGGCGATGTCCTGGTCCTTGAAGAAGAACCCGTCGCACGTGGCGCACCAGGACACACCGCGGCCGGACAGCTCGTCCTCGCGGGGCAGACCGAGCTTGCGGTGCTGCGAGCCGGTGGTGACGATGACGGTCCTGGCGCGGTGAACCGTTCCCGCGGTGTCCGTGACGGTCTTGATCTCTTCGGAGAGGTCGACCGAGACGATGTCGTCCGGAACAAGCTCGGCGCCGAAGCGCTCGGCCTGGGCGCGCATGTTGTCCATCAGGTCGGGACCCATGATGCCCTCGCGGAAACCGGGGAAGTTCTCCACGTCGGTGGTGTTCATCAGCGCGCCTCCGGCGGTGACAGCACCTTCGAAGACCAGCGGCTTCAGGGACGCGCGGGCGGTGTAGAGCGCTGCCGTATAGCCCGCGGGCCCGGAGCCGATGATGATCACGTTGCGGACGTCGCTCACGGGTGTCTTCCTTGTCTCTGCCGACTGCTGGATGGGGGCTGTCTCGGAACTCTCACCCCACCCAACGGATCCTACGGGTCGAGCATTCCCGCAGTCCCACAGTGCACTGCCCGCCGCTCAGTCTCGCTGGTAGGAGTGGCTCAGCAAGACCTTGCCGGGAGCCGGGGGCGTGGCGGAGATGCAGGAGGAAGAGACGATATACGCGGAGACCCGGGACGGGTCGGACGGGTGCGGCAGGACGACGAGGAAGGCGTCCTTGCCCTCATACCGGCTCTGTGTGGACGCGAGCGGAGTTTCCGTACGCCCGATGCCCTGGCGCACGCACGACGGGATGGTGTCGGCGCCTCCGCGCAGCGGGGTCTCGGGGGAGCTCCGGGTGCCCATCTCCGGGGACTTGTGCGCGCCCTTGGACTTCAGCAGGTCATGAACATGCGAGCCGAGGGTCGCCGAAGTCAGGGCGCTCGTACCGCCCCCGCTCTGTTCTGTGGCCGCGGAGGGGTGGTCCTGACCGTTCCCTGCGCCGTTGGTGGCGGCGTTCTGGATGAGGAGGCCCCCGAGACCGAACACGGCTGCGGCTGCCGCCGTGCCGAGCAGAAGGCGAGGCCAGCGGCGTGTGCGCGGCGACCGACCATCCGTTGTCTGACGGCCCGGACCCGAGGCACCACGAGGCCGGCCTGCCGGCCGACTGGAGGTCGAGCCGCGGGCAGGCCCGCTCTCTCCTGTTTCACGTGAAACAGGAGAAGGCTCCACGGTCGTTTCACGTGAAACGAGCGTCCCCGTGGCGGGAGCCGTGGCATCCAGCAGGGCTTCGGCCGCGAGTGCGGCATCGATGCGTCCTGCGACATCCGCCGGCATTCGGCTCGGGCCGGGCAGTGTCCCGAGAAGTCCGCGGATCTCCTCCAGGGATTCGTAGACGTCCTCGCACAGCGTGCACGAGGCGAGGTGGTCACGCAGATCTGCCGTACGAGACGGCGAGAGCAGTCCGTCCGTGAGATCGGAGATCTCGGAGACCTCCGGGTGCTGACCCGTGCCGGTCGTCGTCACGCTCGCCCACCTCCGCCCTTCACGGCACCTGTGTCGTTCGGCCCTGCCGTCGGTGGGACGGATGTCCCCTGCGCCCGGTTCCTTTCCCGGCCCGCAGGTCCGTTATCCCCGCCGTCAGCGCGCAGATGGGTGACCAAGGGGAGGAGACGGGCGCGGCCACGCGCACAGCGGCTCTTCACCGTGCCGGTGGGGACATCGAGGATGGCGGCTGCCTCGGCGACCGGGTAGCCCTGCATGTCGACCAGCACGAGAGCCGCACGCTGTTCCTCAGGGAGGGTGCGCAACGCGCTGAGAAGTTCGCGGTGCAGATCTTTGCGCTCGGCAGGGACGGCCGCGGATTCGTGGGGCTCCAGGAGCTGCTCCAGGCGCTCGGTCTCCGCGACCGGTGACGTACGCCGGGAGGCGACCTTGCGGGCCCGGTCCAGGCAGGCATTGACGGTGATGCGGTGGAGCCAGGTCGTCACGGCTGACTGTCCACGGAAGGTGTGGGCGGCGCGATAGGCGGAAACCAGTGCGTCCTGAACGGCATCGGCGGCTTCTTCGCGGTCCCCGAGGGTGCGCAGCGCCACTGCCCAGAGCCGGTCGCGGTGCCGGCGGACGATCTCCCCGAAGGCGTCCGGGTCACCCGCTACATGGCGCGCGAGGAGGTCGCTGTCGCTCGGCGGAGTGGACGCCTCGTTGCTCTCTGTGGACACAAGCCCCCCGCTACAGGTACTCACCCTCGCAGCCATTGAAGCTGGTGATGCCCGGAAAGTAAATGAGCAGGCCAAAAATGACGTGAAGACACCAATTCGTCAGGTAATCCCTGGTGGCCTGTTCGCGGCGAAATCCCCTCTTGTGGCCGCACAGGAAATTCTGATTCCCCAACCCAAGCTCTCACCCGATCGCCGCGACGTGCGGCACCTGAAAACAGCGTCCTGGGTTCTTGCCAGGGCCGTTTGCAGACGTGGAGCGAGGAGCGTCCCACGGGCCCTTCGAGGGACCAGGACGATGCGATTGTGCCAGCTCAAAGGCGTCCTTGGATCGATCGGGCCGTCCAAGACAATGCGCCCTCCAGCAGGTGCTGGAGGGCGCATGAGGGCAATATGTCAGCTGCCTGTGACCTTGATTTCCGAAATGCCGCCCCGGAACCAATCCGGGGTGCCGTCGCTCGGCAGTTCCGTGATGTGAATCAGCACATAACGCGTTCGTACAGGCTTGTCGAGGCTCGCGGTCAGCTCTCCGTCGACCTTATTTGCCTTGGTGAGTCGCTGGGAAAAGGCGTCCAGCGACGTCGGGGCGGACGCGGACGGATCAGCGGCGAGGACCTCCGCGGTCTGACCCGGGCGGTACATGCTGACCTTCACGCCGGAAACCTTCTTCTCGCTCCCGAGGTCCACGATGATGCCGCTTCCGTCTGCGCGGCTCGGGAGATTACCGAAGTTCGCCATTCCCTTGAAGCGGCCGGTCACCCAGGCGGTTCCCGCGTCCCCGTCCACTGCGTTGGGCGCTTGCGCGTCGGCGAAAGGCGTGCTCAGCGGCGAGAACTCCGTGGCCTTCTCGATCTGCAGGGGCTTGGCGGCGGGCTTCTCCCCGCCGCCTGGCTGGGAACTGCCCGGCGAGTCGGACTGCTTCTCGCCCTTCAAGAGGGTGTCCGCCAGCTGCCAGCTGCCCAGCCCCAGTGCCGCGATGAGCAGCGCGGAAACAGACCACTTCAGCGCCTTGCCGGTACGGCTGTGCAGCGGGGGCGGCGGGGCGGGCACGGGCTGCACCGGACGACCGGGCCGGCCGTTGCGGCTCGGGGGCTGTCCGTAGGAACCTTGCTGAAATCCGGTGCGCTGATACGGCGGCGGGGTGGTGAAGGACGTCTCGGGGGGGCGGATGCGCGGCATGGCCGCGACCGCCTTGGCCAGCTCTTCCGGAGTGGTGCACGGCTGTTCCTGACGGGAAGCCGTGGCTCCGTCGTTGACCAACGCTCGCATGGCGAGCTCGGACAACCCGCGGTGGACGCCGGCCCGAACCTGATCGGGCGCGATCAAGCCGACGCCCTTCGGCAGACCGGTGAGCCCATAGGCGTCGTTCTCGTAGGGCCAGCGCTGCGTCAGCGCGGCGTACAGCAGCGCTCCGATCGCCTCGGTGTCCGTGCGCTGGGGGTGCTCGCAGCTGATGCCGCGCAGCGCCGCCATGACGGCGAGGCCACGGATGCGGTACTGCCCGGATTCCGTCCGCAGAACCGAGCCGGGGGTGATCCGCAAATGGGCCAGGCCCTCGCGGTGCGCAGCTGCCATGGCCTGGGACACCTGGCTGACCAGCTGGTAGGCGTCGTGTGGTTCGAGTGGACCGCCGGCGAACACGGTGGAGAGCTCGGTGGCGTCCGGCAGCCATTCGTGGACGACGTAGACGAGGTCGTTCTCCTCCACGGCGTCGAGGACCTGAACGAACCGGGGGTCGCCCAGGAGCGCGGAGGAGCGCGCCGCGGACAGCACGGGACGGGCCCGCGGATGGTCGGCGGGCAGGATGTGGACACCCACCGCCCGGCGCAGCTTTTCATCGACCGCACGCCAACTGCTGAAGCCGTCCAGACGGGTGACGCACTCTTCGAGGCGGTAGCGTCTGGCGAGCTTGTGGCCACTGTGCAGTTCCGGTGGCTGGGCATCGGGCCCCGCGGCCGGCTTCTCACCGTTGCCCGCGGCGTCCGCTTCCCCGCCGGATACCTTCTCGGCCTCCGCACCGTCGTCCGTGGCCTTACCCGCCTGGGCGGTCAGCGGTTCCTCACCGCTCGTGTCGGCCACGTCGACGGCAGCCGTGCTCCGTTCCGCCACCGTCGTTCCTGCCTCCCCATCCGTTGCAGGCTCAATGAGCCAAGACAATTGTGCCCACAGTCCGCCACTATGCACGACACACGATGGCGGCCGATGGTTGTGCCCGGTCAGCGCCCCAGCTTGGCGCGAACCATGCCCACCAGGGCATTCAGCTCTTCGATCCGCATCTTTCGCGCGGCGACGAAGAAGACGCCCAGAAGTGCGGCGCCACCCCCCACGAGGGCTGAGAGCGAGCCGAGAACCCCGGTGCCGAGCGCTTGCATGATGCCGTAGACGGCCGCCCCGGAGATGATGGTGGCCGGAATGCTGGCACCGGCCAGCCGCGCGTAGGTGCGGACGATGTGCGCGGTGTCGAGGTCACCGTTCATCCGCTTGCTCAGGCGGCGCCAGGCCACTCCGACGCCGATGATGTAAGCGAGGCCGTAGGAGGCCGCCATGCCGACCACGGCCCAGCGTGCGGGCAGGACCAGGAAGCAGAGGGCGGACGCCGCAGCGTTGACGGCGGCGACGATCACCGTGTTGTAGAAGGGGGTACGGGTGTCCTCGTACGCGTAGAACGCGCGCAGGATGACGTACTGCACCGAGAACGGAATCAGTCCGATACCGAACGCCATCAGCATGTAGCCCATCGGGACACCGGCGCCGGACGAACCGTAGACCAGGGTGCACAGCGGAATACCGAGTGAGAGGAACCCGAAGGAGATCGGGACGATGGCGACCGCCGAGGTGCGCAGGCCCTGGGACATGTCGTCCCGGACCGCGCCGGTGTCACCGTCGTGGGCCGACCTGGCCAGCCGGGGCAGCAGCGCCGCCATCACGGAGACGGTGATGATCGCCTGCGGCATGTTCCAGATCAGCTGCGCGCTGGCGTAGGAGATGAAGCCGGTGCCCGGGTGGCCCTGCTGGTCGGCGGTGTTTCCCGCCCACGTGGACAGCTGGGTGACGACCAGGACGCCAGCCTGGTTGGCGAGGACGAAGAGCACCGTCCACTTGGCGAGCTTGGCGGCCTTGCCCAGGCCGTGGCCTCGCCAGTCGAAGCGCAGCCGCAGCTTGAAGTCCGCGTCCCGCAGGTACGGGATCATCGCCAGGGCCTGGACGACGAGACCGAGGAGGGTGCCGATGCCCAGCAGGCGGATGCCCTCGGAGGGGATGGTGGTGACACCGATGTGCGAGGTCTCGGCCGAGCCGTAGACGCCGATGAACAGGCCGAAGGTGGCGATCATGACGATGTTGTTGAGGACCGGAGTCCACATCATCGCGCCGAAGCGGCCGCGGGCGTTGAGGATCTGGCCCATCACGACATGCAGGCCCATGAAGAAGATCGTCGGCACGCAGTAGCGGGTGAACGCGACGGCGACTTCGTTGGCCGCCGGGTCCCGCGAGATGTCGAACGAGACCAGCTTCACCAGGAGTGGTGCGGCGAACACCGCGAGGACCGTCAGCGCACCGAGGATCACGACGACCAGCGTGAGCAGCCGGTTGGCGTAGGCCTCGCCGCCGTCCTCGTCCTCCTTCATCGCCCGCACCAGTTGCGGGACGAAGACGGAGTTCAGGCCGCCGCCGATGGTCAGGATGAAGATCATCGTGGGCAGTTGGTAGGCGACCTGCCAGGAGTCACCGAGAACCGCGCCGCCGAGCGCCGCGACGATGAGCGCCGAGCGGATAAAGCCCGTGAGCCGGGAGACCATCGTGCCCGCGGCCATCAGTGCGCTGGACTTCAGGAGGCTGGAGGCGCGGCCGCCCGAAGACTTGCCGCCCGCCGCCGCCACGGGAGCGGCTTCCGGTGCGGGCGCTCCTGGCTGCGGCCCCGTCTCGGGTCCCTGGTCCGCGCCGGCTACGGGCGGGCCCACGGGACGCTGGGCATCGTAAGGCTGCTGCTGGTCCCGGAAGAGGTGCGCGAAGGCGTCGGGCTCAGGGCGTTCGTCCGCGGCCTGGGTGATCAGGTCGTCGACGCCCACGAACTGCGTCGTTGCCGCGTCGTCGCCATAAGGAAGATTGCGGGTCGGGCCCTGCGGCTCGGGAGGCGGTGGCGAGGCCCACAACTGGGGGTCGGGTGTATGCCTCGCCGCCGGCGGCTGCTGATACAGCGGATGCGGGGTCTGGCCGGGGGGCGGAGGCGGGTGCGCGGCGCGGTCGTAGAGCGCCTCGGCGACCGGATCCTGCGCCGTCGGGTCCTGGGCGTGGTGTGGATCGTTGCGATAGGCGTCCTGGACATAGGGGTCCTGGGCCGCGGGGACCTGGGGCGTCGCAGGGACCGGCCCCGGGGGGTCGCCGTGGGCGCCCCGGCTGCGGTCACCGTCGTACGGCGCATTCATCGCTGCCCCACCTCATCCGTCGCCGGCCATCCGGCCCCGCCATCTATCAACGGTCCACTTTCTCACCTGAGCCGGACGCGTCCGGGCTTTCCGAACCGGTGTCCGGCGTGGGGTCACTCGGCTGCTCGGGCGTATCGCCGTCCGTGCCGCCATTGTCGCCGTCCGTGTCTCCCCCACCCTCGGCACCGTCGCCGTCGTCGCCGTCGGACCCGTCGTCGCTGCTCTCGGCGGCATGCCGCTTGCGCTGAAGATAGATCCGCACGCCGGCGAGGACGAGCAGCAGGACACCGCCCGCGATCACGAGCATGACCGTTGCGGTGATCTCCGTGACGTTCACCTGGAACGTCATGGGGTCACCGTAGGGCTTGCCGTCGGATGTGTAGAGCTGGGCAGTCACCCAGGCCCGACCGTTGGCGTTCGCCGTGGTGTCGAATTTGAACGACTGGCTGTGGCCGCCGTCCACCTTGATCCGCTGCGACTTGCCCGCGTCCAGACGGTTGGGCTGCGACGAGCTCAGCTCCAGCGTCATGCCCTCGACGCCTTGGACGAGGTTGTTCTGCACCGTCACCGGAATCGTGGCGCTGCGCCCGGAGAGCGTCGCGTCCGACTTCTGGATCAGACTGACCTTCTTGGTCAGACTGCTGAGGTAGCTCCGAACGGAGTTCCGAAAGCCCGTGGCACCCGAGGAATCACCCCGCCACGAGGTCGACATCTCGCGCATTATGGCGGTGCCGAACGGCGTGACGACGCGTTCCGGCTGGTCGAGGATCACCTGGAACTCGTCCAAGGCGGACTGAGTGTCCTGGATCTGCCGAAAGGCCTCGGTCGGCAGCTCCTGCCTGCGGAGAGAGGCCGGGTAGCTCGCTCCGCTCGGGACCTGCCGGTTGGCCGACGGATCCGGCTTCGCCTTCGCAGCGCGGCTGAGGTCCAGGGGCTGTGTCCAGCGCTCCGACTCCAGGGTGCGCAGTGCGGAGGCCATGGCCTGGGCCTGGCTGGCAGAAGGCATGCGCTGCGGCGCGACGACGATACTGCGCTGCCGGCCCGGGCTCTGCCGACCGATCATCTGGGTCTGGGCGAGGAACTCCTGGACCGCGTGGGTCGCGTCCCCGGCATTGGCCATATCGCCTTCGAAAGCACGGGAGAGTCGTGCGTCCGCGACGACCGCCGTATTGCCTCCGCCGATGGGCCGGGCCGCGGTCGGGGTGTACGGAATGCTGGGGTCGCGGAGGCTGTCGCTGCGGCTGATGACGTTGTGCGCGCCGGCCGAGGTGGCGACGTCCACGATCGAAGAGTCGATCGCGCCGTCGACAGGCCAGGCGAAGTCCGTGCGCGGCTTGACGCCGAGAACCGTGTCGACGGTCTTCGAGGCGAGCTCGGTGGCCGGCCCGAGATGGCTCAGAGCCCTGGGCACGCTCCTGCCGTGGTGAGCGAGCGAGGCCAGATCGGGATCGGCGAACGGCAGCGCGACCACCTCGTGGGTCTTCACCGCTTCTTCCAGGTCGGTCAGCCACTGCCTGGCGACCGCCTGGTTCTTGCCCGTGGGGCCGTCCGCGCCGTCGACCTTGTAGGTCTTGGCCATCGCGTCGACGGTGGCGAGCAGGTCGGGGTCGATGACGAAAGTCACCGGCAGGTTCTTGCCGAGCGCGACCATCTGCTGCAGGCGGCCGCCGGGTGCGATCTCCGCGGCGAGATCGTCATTGCGGAACACCGGCGTCTGCTGGGCGTCGGGGTCGGTCTCGGCGGTGAGATGCGTCGAGGAGATCAGCGGCCACATGTACGTGAGCTGCGTCTTCTTGGCGGCGTCCGACTCCTGCCAGGGCAGGAACGTCCGGTCGATGCCCAGCACGTGCTCGTAGGGCGCGGCCGGAGTGCGGCCCGACAGCGAGACACCGAGCTGATACACGCCGTCCTCGCCGAGGTGGAGGTCCTTCACCGGCACGCTGAGGGTGAAGGAGCGGCTCGCACCGGCGTCGAGCCTGGTGACCTTCTCGGTGTGGCCCTTGACCTCCTGGCCGTCCACGCCCGGGATGTAGCCGGTGCGCTTGGCCGCGGCATCGATCGCGCTTCGGCCGCCTAGGGCCGAGCTGCGGCTCATCCCGACATGCGCGTCGGTGATCGCGGTCTTGCTGTCGTTGGACAGCGTCCCGGAGACCGTGACGGTGTCGGACTTGGTGGGAGCCGACGGCGTCATCGAGTCGATGGTGACGTCGACGGTCCGGGAGCCCGTCGGAGCCGCCTGCGCGGAGGGGGCCTGTGGCACCTGGAGAAGCCCCACGAGCAGGGGTACTCCGGTGAGCAGTGCCATGGTCCTTCTCAGCCATCGACCACGCGGCCGTTCAGTCCCCTGGAACCCTGCCGCCTCGGCCACGCGCTCGCCCGTCCCTCGTCGTCGTCAGTGGTCGTCGGAATGTGCGTCCACGAATGGTAACGAGGCCCGCTGCGGCGTGGTGCCGGGGACTGCGCCACATGATCGTGGGCCGGGGACCGGATGTCTGTCCCCTTAATAGGGTGCCGCCTCGTGCGGCACAGGCACGTACTCTGTTCTGTTGTGCCGAACGCCAACAATGACATCGCCCCGCAGCCCGACCGGACTCCGCAGTCGACGAACGCGCTGAGTCACGTACAGCGCCGTGCCGTGAGCGAACTGCTGCGGGTGTCCCCCGTCGCGGACGACCTGGCCCGCCGCTTCCAGGAGGCCGGGTTCACGCTTGCCCTGGTCGGCGGGTCGGTCCGGGACGCGTTGCTCGGCCGTCTCGGCAACGATCTCGACTTCACCACCGATGCTCGCCCCGAAGACGTCTTGAAGATCGTTCGACCGTGGGCGGACGCGGTCTGGGAGGTCGGCATCGCCTTCGGCACCGTCGGCTGCAAGAAGAGCTCGTTCGACATCGAGGTCACCACCTACCGCTCCGAGGCGTACGACCGCACCTCGCGCAAGCCCGAGGTGTCCTACGGAGACTCCATCGAGCAGGACCTGGTCCGTCGTGACTTCACGGTGAACGCCATGGCGGTGTTTCTGCCGCAGAAGGAATTCGTGGACCCGCACGGCGGCCTGGAGGACCTCGCGGCCCGCGTTCTGCGGACCCCGGGGACCCCTGAGGAGTCCTTCTCCGATGATCCGCTGCGCATGATGCGTGCGGCCCGCTTCGCCGCCCAGATCGACTTCGAGGTCGCACCCGAGGTCGTCACCGCCATGAAGGCCATGTCCGAGCGAATCGAGATCGTCTCGGCGGAGCGCGTGCGGGACGAACTGAACAAGCTGATCCTCTCGCCGCACCCGCGCAAGGGACTGCGGCTCCTTGTCGACTCGGGCCTGGCCGAGCGAGTCCTGCCGGAACTGCCGGCGCTCCAGCTGGAAAGTGACGAGCATCACCGCCACAAGGATGTCTACGAGCACTCGCTGACGGTGCTGGAGCAGGCGATCGACCTCGAAGAGGACGGGCCTGATCTGGTGCTGCGGCTGGCGGCCCTTCTGCACGACATCGGCAAGCCCAAGACGCGGCGCTTCGAGAAGGACGGTCGGGTCTCCTTCCACCACCATGAGGTGGTGGGAGCGAAGATGACCAAGAAGCGCATGATCGCCCTGAAGTACTCGAACGACATGGTGAAGGACGTATCGCGTCTGGTGGAGCTGCATCTGCGCTTCCACGGCTACGGAACGGGTGAGTGGACGGACTCGGCGGTTCGGCGCTACGTCCGGGACGCCGGCCCTCAGCTCAAGCGGCTCCACAAGCTGACGCGCTCGGACTGCACCACGCGGAACAAGCGCAAGGCCAACGCTCTGTCGCGGGCGTATGACGGGCTCGAGGAACGCATCGCGCGGCTGCAGGAACAGGAAGAGCTGGACGCGATCCGGCCTGACCTGGACGGCAACGACATCATGAAAATTCTGGGCATCGCCCCCGGCCCTGAGGTCGGTAAGGCATACCAGCACCTGCTCGAGATGCGACTTGAGCACGGCCCGATGGAGCGGGACGCCGCGGTGGCCGCGCTCAAGGAATGGTGGGCCGCCCAAGGCTGAGGGGCGGACGGTGCCGTGTTTCACGTGAAACGGTCGGTGGTGGATCGCCTCGTTTCACGTGAAACACAGCTCGTTCCCCGCGAGACGACAGAGCGGCTCGCTCTACTTCTCGACGGTGAGGCAGAGCACGAACCTGGTGTCGGAACCCCTCCGGCGGTGCTGGCTCTCCGCGTAGGACGTGGTGTTCTGGGGGCAGAGGGACGTGTCGGTGGTGTCCGTGTGGACCTCTGCGACCTTGTACTTGGCCTCGGCCGTGCCGCAGTCAACCACCTCGAGGTCGGGGTTGATCTGGTTGCCGTTGTTCTTCATGCAGTCCCCGACCTCCGCGCTGTCCGCGTCGTCCCAACTGCTCACCCAGAAGAACGCGCCGACGATCAGGGCGAGGACAACGCCGATGCCCTTCAATATCGCCATCGGGGAACGACCGCGGGACGGCCTCGAGGGCGGAACAGGGGAACCGCCCTGCATGTAGGGCTGCTGCGGTGCCTGGGGGTAACCCGGCGGGGGCTGCTGCCCGTAAGGCGCCTGCTGCTGGGGGTACCCATAGCCGGGCTGCGGCTGCCCGTACGGAGCTTGGGGTGCCTGGGGCGCCTGCGGGTACGGGTTCTGGCCGTACGGCTGCTGTCCGTACGGGTACTGGCCTTGAGGCGGTGTGGTCATGAGTGATCCCCCGATTTTGAAGTGTCCAGGCTGAAATACGACGCACGTAAGGTATCGGGTGCGTCAGCGGCCTTCGCAGGGGATGGCCATCTACGGCCGGGACGGCGGTGTCTTGCGGCGCCCATTGCGGACCATTGCCGCGAAGACTGCGGCGTAGAGGCAGGCCACGAAGATCAGCAAAGCAGTTGATCTTCCGTCGGGCGGCAGCATGAGGGCGGCTACCGCCGCGGCACCGACGAAGGCGACGTTGAACAGCACGTCGTAGACGGCAAAGATCCGGCCGCGGAAGGCGTCGTCGACGAAGGACTGCACCACGGTGTCCGTGGAGATCTTGGTGGCCTGGGTGCCCAGCCCCAGCAGGAATGCGGCCGTCAGCATCGGCGCCGGTGCGAAGAAGAGACCGAGGGCCGGTACCAGCACCGCGCCCAGGGCGGCGCAGAAGGCGATCCAACCGAAGGGGTTGAGCCGCTCGACGGCCCAGGGGGTGATGAGAGCGGCGGCGAAGAAGCCCGCTCCTGAGACTCCGACGGTGACGCCGAGCAGGCCCAGACCGTCCGCTTCATCGGTGGTCCAGGCGTAGCGGCACAGCATGAGCACCATGACGGTCAGGGCGCCGTAGCAGAAGCGGACCGTGGTCATGGCGGCCAGTGCGCGTGCCGGCGCGCGCCGCTCCGCTAGGTGCCGCATACCCTCGACGAGGCCCCTCACGGTGCTCAACACGGCTTCCCGCAGGTGGGGTTGGAGCTCGGAGGGGTCAGGTCCCAGCGACCCCGGGGTCAGTCGCAGAGCTGTGACGGACGAGCCGAAGTAGAGGGCCGATGCGAGCAGTACGACGATGGCATCCACGTCGGGGCCGGTGAGCCGCACCGCCAGAGCGAGCCCGCCACCAGCCGTCGCGGCGAGCGTTCCCGCCGTAGGTGTAAGGGAGTTGGCCATGACGAGTCGCTGCTCGCTGTCGACGACCCGGGGGAGGGCGGCGGAGAGCCCGGCCAGAACGAACCGGTTCACGGCGGTCACGGAAAGAGCCGAGGCGTAGAAGAGCCAGTCGGGTACATCGACCATGATCAGTGCCGCCGTCACGGTGGCAAGCGCGGTCCGCAGCAGGTTGCCGTACAGCAACACCTGCCGACGGCGCCAGCGGTCGAGCAGCACTCCGGTGAACGGCCCGAGGAGCGAGTAGGGAAGCAGCAGGATCGCCATGGCCGAGGCGATTGCCGCGGGCGAGGTCTGCTTCTCGGGGGAGAAGACGACGTAGGCGGCAAGGGCTACCTGATAGACGCCGTCTGCCGCCTGCGAGAGAAGCCGTGCGGCCAGGAGGGACCGGAAGTCGCGTAGGTGGAGTAATACGCGGAGGTCGCGCACAGCATGCATGGGGCACAGCTTCACACAGCCTCACACAGCCCGCAGGCCTCCAGGTGCAATACCTGGAGGCCTGCGGAAAGACGGTGCGGTGGGCGCGTCAGCGCTCGACCTCACCTCGGATGAACTTCTCGACGTTCTGGTGCGCCTCGTCGTCGAAGTACTGCACCGGGGGCGACTTCATGAAGTACGAGGACGCCGACAGGATGGGGCCGCCGATGCCCCGGTCCTTGGCGATCTTCGCGGCACGCAGGGCATCGATGATGACGCCGGCGGAGTTCGGGGAGTCCCAGACCTCGAGCTTGTACTCGAGGTTCAGCGGCACATCGCCGAAGGCGCGTCCCTCGAGGCGGACATAGGCCCACTTGCGGTCGTCCAGCCAGGCGACGAAGTCCGACGGGCCGATGTGGACGTTGTCCTCGCCCATCTCGCGGTCCCGGATCTGGGAGGTGACGGCCTGCGTCTTGGAGATCTTCTTGGACTCCAGGCGCTCCCGCTCGAGCATGTTCTTGAAGTCCATGTTGCCGCCGACGTTCAGCTGCATCGTGCGGTCCAGGATGACGCCCCGGTCCTCGAAGAGCTTGGCCATCACGCGGTGCGTGATCGTGGCGCCGACCTGGGACTTGATGTCGTCACCGACGATCGGGACGCCGGCCTCGGTGAACTTGTCCGCCCACTCCTTGGTGCCGGCGATGAAGACCGGGAGGGCGTTGACGAAGGCGACCTTGGCGTCGATGGCGCACTGGGCGTAGTACTTCGCCGCGTCCTCGGAGCCGACAGGGAGATAGCAGACCAGAACATCGACCTGCCTGTCCTTGAGGACCTGGACGATGTCGACCGGGGCCTCCTCGGACTCCTCGATCGTCATCCGGTAGTACTTGCCCAGCCCGTCCAGGGTGTGGCCGCGCTGGACCTGCACGCCGGCGTTCGGCACGTCGCAGATCTTGATGGTGTTGTTCTCGCTGGCGCCGATGGCGTCCGAGAGGTCGAGGCCGACCTTCTTGGCGTCGACATCGAAGGCAGCCACGAACTCGATGTCACGCACGTGGTAGTCACCGAACTGCACGTGCATGAGGCCGGGCACGCGGCTGTCCGGGTCTGCGTCCTTGTAGAACTCGACGCCCTGTACCAGCGAGGCGGCGCAGTTGCCCACGCCGACGATGGCTACGCGAACCGAACCCATTCCGGTTGCTCCCTGTGTTCTCGATGAGGACCTGCACCGCAGGACCTCATGTGGTGGTGTCATCGGACGGATCCGGCCGGGTACCACCCCGGTGCCGGGGCAGGCCGCCCGTATCTCCTGACTGGTCCTTCTTGTCCTGCTCTGCGAGCTCCGGGGCGCGCTGATCGCGTCCGGCGCGCTCACTCTCGATGAGCTCGTTCAGCCACCGCACCTCGCGCTCCACGGACTCCATGCCGTGGCGTTGCAGTTCGAGGGTGTAGTCATCCAGCCGCTCGCGCGTCCTGGACAAGGAGGTGCGCATGCGTTCCAGGCGCTCCTCCAGCCGGCTGCGGCGGCCTTCCAGCACGCGCATCCGGACGTCCCGCGACGTCTGACCGAAGAACGCGAAGCGGACGCCGAAGTGCTCGTCCTCCCACGCATCCGGGCCGGAGTGGGCGAGCAGCTCCTCGAAGTGCTCTTTGCCCGCTGCGGTCAATCGGTAGACGATCTTCGCCCTGCGCCCTGTCAGTGCAGCGGCCGGCACGCCCTCGGGCGCACCGCCCGTCTCCTCGATGAGCCAGCCGCTCGCGACCAGCGCCTTGAGGCAGGGATAGAGGGTGCCGTAGCTGAACGCGCGGAAGACGCCGAGTGAAGTGTTGAGCCGTTTTCGCAGCTCGTAACCGTGCATCGGCGACTCGCGGAGAAGGCCGAGGACGGCGAACTCGAGGATGCCGGAACGCCTGCTCATCCTCCGCCTCCTTGGCCTGGTGCGCTCTTTATGTCGTCCTGATGTATCGACTCGATACATCCAGACGATAGAACGCTCACCCGGTCGGAACAAGTGGGGGGTCGGTGAACGGCGTCACATCACCAATTTGCTCCGCCCGTCCTGACTGATTTGGAGTGAATTTCAACGCTGGGCAGGTTTTGGCCGTGCGTAGTCTGTGCGGCATGCAGACTGCCGGGAACCGTGGACCTAGTTGTGGCGTCCCTGTCCTCGGTGTAGTGCGGCTCGCGCGTCAGGAGCGGGTCGTGCATCGGGGGGACCTGAAGACAACTGCCGCCTTCAGGCGACGAGATAGCGCGCCTGCCCGAGGAGTATTCGTTCCATGAGCGAGCACCGTCGCAAACCGCCACAGCCGCAGGGTGGCGGTCGTGCCGCGGCCCGACGCGCCGCGCAGCAGCCAACAGGGCGCCGCGCGGCGCCCTCACGTGGCTCCGCCGCCGGTTCTGTGCCCAATTCCGATCCCTACGGCCAAGAGCGTCCGTCAGGCGGCCGGGCCGAGGCTCGCAGGGCCGCACAGCGCGGCGGTCGCCGGCGAGCGTCCGACAGAGAGGCCATGGCCTCCGGCGGAGGTGGCGCCGGCCGTGGAGGTGGCGGCCGACGCCGCACCGGTGGCGGCGGAAACGGCCCTGAGGGTGGTCGTGGAGGAGGGGAGCCTTCCAGGAAGCGCTTCATCGACTACCCGCGCGCCAACCGCTTCGGCTGGCGCCGCTTCGTCCCGTCCTGGAAGCAGGTGTCGGGCCTGCTGGTGACCTTCCTCGGCCTGATCGTCGGAGCAGCCGGCGTCGCGTTGGCAGTGGTGGACGTTCCCAAGGAGAGTGACGCCGCCAAGCTGCAGAACAACGTCTACCTGTGGTCCAACGGTAAGGTCATGGCCCGGGACGGCGAGGCGAACCGGCAGAACGTCAATATCGGCGAGATCCCGGTCCACATGCAGAACGCGGCGATCGCGGCGGAGAACGCCTCGTTCTGGTCGGACTCGGGCGTCGACCCCATGGGTATCGCACGCGCCCTGTTCAACATGGCCAAGGGCGGCGAAACCCAGGGTGGCTCCACCATCACCCAGCAGTACGTGAAGAACGCGATCCTGACCCAGGAGCAGACGCTTGAACGAAAGTTCAAGGAGCTGTTCATCTCGATAAAGGTCGGCGCGAAGGTCGACAAGCGCAAGATCCTTCAGGGCTATCTGAACACCAGCTACTACGGTCGCGGTGCCTACGGGATCCAGGCTGCGGCCCAGGCGTACTACGGCAAGGACGCCGCGGACCTCAAGCCCGATGAGAGTGCCTTGCTGGCGACCGTGCTCAAGGGCGCTGACCTCTACGACCCGGCCGGTGGCACCGGTCCGCACTCCGACCGGGCCGCGAACACCAAGCGTGCGCAGGCTCGGTGGTCCTGGATCCTCGACCGTGAGGTCGAGAACAAGCTCATGTCGAAGAGCGAGCGCGCCAAGTACACGGTGAAGAACTTCCCGATGCCCCGTGACCAAGAGCCCGTGGCCAGCAAGAAGGGCCAGATCGGGTACTTGATGGACACCGCGAAGAAGTACGTGCTGAAGCACGCGCCGGACATCAGTGAGCGGCAGTTCGACAGAGGCGGCTACACGATCCGGACGACCTTCGACAAGCGCAGGACCGAGAAGCTGGAGGCCTCGGTGAAGAAGGTCGACAAGCGGTATATCGACCCGAAGGAGCGCCTCAAGGACAAATACGTCCAGTTCGGTGCGGCTTCTGTGGTGCCGGGTGACGGCAAGATCGTTGCCCTGTACGGCGGTGAGGGCTACGACAAGGGTCACTTCAGCAACAACGCCGACACCTTCGGCGTGCCGGTCGGCTCCACCTGGAAGCCGTTCGTGCTGGCTGCGGCGATGCAGGACGGGACGGCCCGGAGCAACCATCAGCCGATCTCCCCGGAGAGCCGGTACAACGGCAATGACCACCTCAAGGTGAAGGACGCGGAAGGCAATTACGTCCTGAAGCGGGACAACTCGCCCTTCTATCAGGAAAACGAGAGCAACCATCGCTGGGGATACATTCCCCTGACCAAGGCGATGGAGCAGTCGGTGAACACCCCGTTCGTACAGCTCGGCATGGATGTCGGGATGGACAAGGTGCGGGACATGGCGCAGGCCACCGGCATCTCCGAGGGCAGTTTCGACAGGAACCTGAACCCGTCCTTCGCGCTGGGCACCTCGACTCCGAGTGCCATCCGCATGGCCGACGCCTACGCCACCTTCGCCAATTCGGGAACGAAGGTTGAGCCGTACTCGGTGACAAAGCTGACGTCCGAGGGCGTGGATGTGCCGGGCTTCGACAAGCCCGAGCAGGAGACGGCGATGGATTCCAACATCGCCAACAACGTGACCGAGGTGCTGGAGAACGTCATCCAGAACGGTACGGCGAAGGACGCGAAGCGTCTGGGCAGGCCGGCCGCAGGCAAGACCGGCACCACCGACCAGAACAAGTCGGCCTGGTTCGTGGGGTACACCCCGCAGCTTTCGACGGCCGTCACGATGTTCCGTGAGGACCCGAAGAACCCTCGTCAGCTGTCGATGAACGGTGTCGGTGGGTTCGACTCGATCCACGGTGGTGCGCTTCCCACCGAAGTGTGGACCGAGTACATGCTGCAGGCGATGCAGGGAGTTACGGCGAAGCCCTTCCCGCTCGCCGAGCCCATCGGGCAGCGTGTGGACCAGGAAGGGATGCCGAGCCCGACTCCGTCCCCGACGCCGTCGGAGGAGCCGTCCGAGACGCCTTCCGGGACGCCCAGCGGTTCTGCTTCCCCGAGTGACTCTCCGAGCCCCACTCCGACGGAGACCTGCTCCGACTGGGACGTCAGGTGCAAGGAGAACGGCGGCGCCACTGGTGGGGATACCGGTGATCCAGGCGGTGGCACCGGTGGCGAGACGAGTCCCACGCCCGATCCGGGCAATGGAAACGGCGGTGGGCTGTTCGGCGGGCCCAACGGCACCGAACCCTGATGATCGACCCCGGTTTCACGTGAAACGGTGACCGTTTCACGTGAAACCGGGCCAACGAAGCCCTCGACCCGGCTGGACCGGGCGGGGGCTTCGTCGCGTTCGCGTGAGGGCTTTGCGGCAGGATGGGGCCATGACGAGCGTGCGACAGGACGAGCCCGTACGGCCGACGAGGCGGGATGAGGTGGCGGCGGCCGGCAGCGAGCTGATCGGCGGCCCGGCCGGCCGGCATGCGCTGCTCGGAACGAACTGGCTGACTCCGGTCCGGGTCATCGCGCTCGTCGCCATCGGAATGTTCGCGCTCGGCATGGTGCAAAAGCTTCCCTGCTACAACGGTGGATGGTTCTTCGGTGCCACGAGCCAGTACATCCACGCCTGTTACTCCGACATTCCTCATCTCTACGCCGGTCGAGGCTTCGCGGACGGGTTGATCCCGTACTTCGACCGACTGCCCGGTGACATGGAATACCTCGAGTACCCCGTACTGACCGGCGTCTTCATGGAGGTCGCCTCGTGGATGACTCCTGGCGGCGGCACGATCCAGCACCGTGAACAGATCTACTGGCTGGTCAATGCCGGCATGCTGATGGCGTGTGCGGCGGTCATCGCGGTGTGTGTGGCCCGTACGCATCGGCGGCGCCCCTGGGACGGTCTCCTGGGCGCCCTGGCGCCCGCCTTCGCCCTCACTGCCACCATCAACTGGGACCTGCTGGCTATCGCGCTGACCGCGGCGGGAATGCTGATGTGGTCGCGCAGCCGCCCGCTGGCTGCCGGTGTCCTGATCGGACTGGCGACCGCGGCGAAGCTGTACCCGGTCCTGCTCCTGGGGCCGCTGCTGGCCCTCTGCTGGCGCGCTGGGGCCTGGCGCGCGTACGGGAAGGCGGTGGCGGGTGCTGTAGTGGCGTGGCTCGTGGTGAACCTGCCGGTGATGGTCATGCATGACGCCACCGGATGGCACATCCGGGAGGGCTGGGCGAAGTTCTACACCTTCAGCCAGGAACGGCCGATCGACTTCGGCTCGATCTGGTTGCTGATCTCCCAGCGGACCGGAAACCCGCTGGAGGACGCCAACACCTACGCCACGCTGCTGATGCTCCTGGGCTGCGGAGGCATCGCTCTCCTGACGCTGTACGCACCGCGACGGCCACGGTTCGCCCAGCTCGCGTTCCTCGTCGTGGCGCTCTTCATTCTCACCAACAAGGTCTACTCACCGCAGTACGTACTTTGGCTGATCCCGCTCGCCGCGCTGGCCAGGCCCCGCTGGCGGGACTTCTTGATCTGGCAGGCCTGTGAGGTCATGTACTTCCTTGGGATCTGGATGTACCTCGCCTATACGGGCAACGGTGACAAGCACCAGGGACTGCCGCTGGACGGCTACCAACTTGCCATCGTGCTGCACCTGTTGGGGACGCTCTACCTGTGCGCCGTGATCGTACGGGACATCCTGCTTCCGGAACGCGATGTGGTCCGCCAGGACGGGGACGACGACCCCTCGGGCGGTGTGCTGGACCGTAGGCCCGATGTGTTCGTGCTCGGGCGTGGCCACCACGCACCCCGCCACGCGATGCACTTCGAGGGCCCTCCGCGGGTGCGCTGGGGCGCTGTGCGGGACTGACCACACAGCTTGGTCAACGCCGAGGGCCCGATGCTGCAGACATTGCCTGCGGCACCGGGCCCTCAGTGGTTCCCGGAGTGGGGTGTGGCTGTGTCAGCGCTCCACGAGGCGGTCGAACTGGGTGGTGGTGTGGCGCAGGTGAGCCACCAGTTCGTCGCCGACCTGCGGCTCGGGCGCGTCACTGGGAACGAACAGGATCGACACCTGCATGTGCGGGGGTTCCGCGAACCAGCGCTGCTTCCCGCTCCATACGTAGGGCGCGAGATTGCGGTTGACCGTCGCCAGGCCGGCCCGCGCCACACCCTTCGCACGTGGCATCACACCGTGCAGGGCCTTGGGTGACTCCAAGCCCACGCCGTGCGAGGTACCACCGGCCACCACGACCAAGTAGCCGTCGGATGCGGCCTTTTGCTGCCGGTAGCCGAAGCGGTCCCCCTTCGCCACGCGCGTGACGTCGAGAACCGAGCCGCGGTACTCCGTGGCCTCGTGGTCGCCGAGCCACAGCCGCGTTCCGATCCTGGCGCGGAAGCGCGTCTGGGGGAACTGCTGCTGGAGCCGGGCGAGTTCGTTGGCCTTGAGGTGGCTGACGAACATGGTGTGCAGGGGGAGCCGGGCGGCACGCAGCCGGTCCATCCAGCCGATGACCTCATCGACCGCGTCGCTCCCGTCGGTGCGGTCGAGCGGCAGGTGGATCGCGAAGCCTTCGAGCCGGACGTCTTCGATGGCAGCGGCCAGCTTCGGCAGGTCCTCCGGCGTGACGCCGTGCCGCTTCATGCTGCTCATGACCTCGATGACGACCCGGGCACCGACCAGGCCGCCCACACCTTCGACCGAGGAGACCGAGCGGATGGCCCGGTCGGGCAGCGGCACCGGCTCCTCGCCGTGACGGAAGGGAGTCAGTACGAGCAGGTCACCGCTGAAGAAATCCTTGATGCGGGCTGCTTCGTAGGTCGTACCGACCGCCAGGATGTCGGCACCGAGGCGGGTCGCCTCATCGGCGAGGCGCTCATGGCCGAAGCCGTAACCGTTGCCCTTGCAGACCGGGACCAGCCCGGGGAACTGCTGGAGAACGCTCTGCTGATGCGCCCGCCAGCGCGCGGTGTCGACGTAGAGGGTGAGCGCCATGGCCGGGCCCGGAACCTTTCTCGTGGCTGGGGTGTGTCAGAGGTGCGATCGATGCGGTGGAGCGGTCAGCGCCGCGACATGTAGATGTCGAGAGCCTTGTGCAGAAGCTTGTTGAGCGGGAAGTCCCACTCACCCAGGTACTCCGCTGCCTGCCCACCCGTGCCGACCTTGAACTGGATCAGGCCGAAGAGATGGTCGTTCTCGTCCAGGGAGTCGCTGATGCCGCGAAGGTCGTAGACCGTGGCGCCGAGTGCGTAGGCGTCGCGCAGCATCCGCCACTGCATCGCGTTGGACGGGCGGACCTCACGCTTGTGGTTGGCGGACGCGCCGTAGGAGTACCAGACGTGCCCCCCGACGATCAGCATCGTGGCGGCCGCGACGTTCTCGCCCTCGTGGCGGGCGAAGTAGAGGCGCATGCGGTTGGGGTCCTCGGAGTTGAGGGCCGTCCACATCCGCTGGAAGTAGCTCAGCGGCCGCGGCCGGAAGTGGTCGCGCTCCGCGGTGATCTCATACAGCCGCTGCCACTCGGCAAGCTCTTCGTAGCTGCCCTGGACGACCTCGACGCCGGCCTTCTCGGCCTTCTTGATGTTCCGGCGCCACAGCTGGTTGAAGCCCTTGTGGACATCCTCCAGGGAGCGCTCGGCCAGCGGCACCTGGAAGACGTAGCGGGGCTGCACGTCGCCGAAGCCTGCGCCGCCGTCCTCGCCCTGCTGCCAGCCCATGCGGCGCAGCTTGTCGGCGACCTCGAAGGCCCGCGGCTCGATGTGGGTGGCCTCGACGTCGCGCAGGCGCTTGACGTCCGGGCTCTGGATGCCGGACTTGATCGCCGCGGCGTCCCAGCGGCGGATGACGACCGGCGGGCCCATCTTCACGGAGAAGGCACCCTGCTGCTTGAGGTGGCGCAGCATCGGCTGGAGCCAGTCGTCCAGGTTCGGTGCGTACCAGTTGATGACCGGGCCCTCGGGCAGGTACGCCAGGTAGCGCTTGATCTTGGGCAACTGGCGGTAGAGGACCAGTCCGGCGCCGACCAGCTCGCCGTTGGCGTCGAACCAGCCCAGGCTTTCGGACCGCCATTCGGCCTTGACGTCTGCCCAGGCCGGGACCTGCATGTGGCTGGCCGCGGGCAGGCTCTGGATGTATGCCAGATGCTGCTCTCGGCTGATGGTCCTCAGGGTCAGGCTCATGCGGGGCGCTCCTCGGCAGGTGTGTCCCCATGGTCGGGGCTCCGGCTCTCGCGCCGAAGCCTACTGTGACCGGGGAGCGCCCCGTCTGGGCCGTACGGGGCTTGCTCCGTACGGCCCTCGGATGCAGGGCTAACCGAGTACGCCGCCGAAGAGGCCGCCATGGGCCATACCGAGGAAGAACCCCACGGCCGACGCCCCTAGACCGATGATCAACAGGAAGCGTTCGCCTGTCGTCGAGGAGATGAACTGGCCCCAGGCCCCGGTGCCGATTCCGACGAGGCCGGCCCAGGAGCTGACCAGGTGCAGGCTGTTCGAGAACGTGGTGAAGATGGCGACCGCTCCGAGCACCAGCGTCACGGCGATCATGGTGTTTTCGACGGGATGGGCCTTGCCGTCGCTGTTGAGCAGCGAGAGCAGGTTGCGCTGGGTCCTTACTGCCTGTGCCATGCGGCACCTCCGACTGACAGGGCGGCGCACTGTAACGCCGCTCACACCCGTTGGGTTCCAGACTGGGGGTGCGGTGGTCGGATTTCAACCAGAAGGCTTGAGGCAGGTACTCTGTACGGTCTGCGCCCATGTCTGTCCGGATGATCTGGCCGGGCTCGGCGCGGAACGCATCAAGACCCTCCTGCCACGGAACGACCGTGGCCGCTGAGTCCAAAGGAGGTGGGTTCTACATGCGTCACTACGAGGTGATGGTCATCCTCGACCCCGATCTCGAGGAGCGCGCTGTCTCCCCGCTGATCGAGAACTTCCTCTCCGTCGTCCGTGAGGGCAACGGAAAGGTCGAGAAGGTCGACACCTGGGGCCGTCGTCGTCTCTCTTACGAGATCAACAAGAAGCCCGAGGGCATCTACTCGGTCATCGACCTGCAGGCCGAGCCTGCGGTCGTCAAGGAGCTCGACCGTCAGATGAACCTGAATGAGTCGGTCCTCCGGACCAAGGTCCTCCGTCCCGAGACCCACTGACCGCGTAAGCGTTCAGCGGTAACCGGGTCCGAGTAGCAGCAACACCAGCAGCCAGCAGCACACCCGCCGAGAGGTTCCCCTAATGGCAGGCGAGACCGTCATCACGGTCGTCGGCAATCTTGTCGACGACCCCGAGCTGCGCTTCACCCCGTCCGGTGCGGCGGTCGCGAAGTTCCGCGTCGCGTCCACCCCCCGCACCTTCGACCGTCAGACCAATGAGTGGAAGGACGGCGAGAGCCTGTTCCTGACCTGCTCGGTGTGGCGTCAGGCGGCGGAGAACGTCGCCGAGTCCCTCACGCGGGGTACCCGTGTGGTCGTGCAGGGCCGCCTCAAGCAGCGGTCGTACGAGGACCGCGAGGGCGTGAAGCGCACGGTCTACGAGCTCGACGTCGACGAAGTGGGCGCGAGCCTCAAGAACGCCACGGCCAAGATCACCAAGACCAGCGGTCGTGGTGGCCAGGGTGGCGGCGGCTTCGGCGGCGGTCAGCAGGGCGGTGGCGGCCAGGGTGGCGGCGGCTGGGGCGGCGGCCCCGGTGGCGGCCAGCAGGGCGGCGGCGGGGCTCCCGCCGACGACCCGTGGGCGACCAACGCGCCTGCCGGCGGTGGCCAGCAGGGTGGCGGCGGCGGTGGCTGGGGCGGTGGCTCCGGCGGCGGTTACTCGGACGAGCCGCCCTTCTAGGTCCGTACAGCTGGTTCGTCCCGGCGTCGTTTCACGTGAAACAGCGCCGCGAAACGGCCAGGGCCTCGAGGGCGTCAGCACAAACTTCTTGAACTCACTGGAGAGAGAAAATGGCGAAGCCGCCTGCTCGCAAGCCTAAGAAGAAGGTTTGCGTGTTCTGCAAGGAGAAGATCTCCTACGTTGACTACAAGGACACGAACCTGCTGCGGAAGTTCATTTCCGACCGCGGCAAGATCCGTGCCCGCCGAGTCACCGGCAACTGCACTCAGCACCAGCGTGACGTCGCCACGGCCGTGAAGAACAGCCGTGAGATGGCGCTGCTGCCCTACACGTCCACCGCGCGATAAGGGAAGGGTGACCGACAAATGAAGATCATCCTCACCCACGAGGTCTCCGGCCTCGGCACCGCTGGCGACGTCGTTGACGTCAAGGACGGTTACGCTCGCAACTACCTGGTCCCGCGTGGTTTCGCGATCCGCTGGACCAAGGGTGGCGAGAAGGATGTCGAGCAGATCCGTCGCGGTCGCAAGATCCGCGAGATCGCCACGATCGAGCAGGCCAACGAGGTCAAGGGCCGTCTCGAGGGCGTCAACGTGAAGCTGGCCGTTCGCGCCGGCGACGCGGGCCGCCTGTTCGGCTCCGTCACCCCGGCCGACGTCGCTTCGGCGATCAAGGCTGCCGGTGGTCCGGACGTCGACAAGCGTCGTGTCGAGCTCGGCTCGCCGATCAAGACCCTGGGCGCGCACCAGGTCTCCGTGCGTCTGCACGCCGAGGTCGTTGCGAAGCTCGGCGTCGAGGTCGTCGCCGCGTAATTGCAGCACCCCAGCACAACGCTGAAGGGCCGTACCCCACGTCGGGGTACGGCCCTTCGCCGTGCGCGGCTCACCGCCCGCCGGTGTCAGTCCTCTTCCTGGGCCTGGCGGTAGAGCTTGGCGATGTCGTCGTCGAAGTACGCCGCGTAGGAGACGTCATCCTCGCTGCCTCCGCCTTCGTGACCCCCCAGGACGCCGATGACCGTGCCGGTGTGGCTCTTGGGGTCGTAGTCGGCCAGCCAGGGGCTGCCGCTCGTGCCGCCCTCGAAGTCCTTGCATCGGATGCGCAGCTGGGTCGAGCTGTGTTTCGTGGTGCGGTTCTGGCAGGAGATCGGCGTATCGCTGCTGGTGGGGTAACCGGTGATCTTGACTTCGTTGGTGAAGCCCCGGTCTATGCCGAGGGTGTTGCCGCCGAGGACGTCCTGGATCTGTTCGCCGTCCTTCTTGGCGAGCACGAGGAATGCGACGTCGAGATCCTCGTCGTTCGACTTGGCCCAGCGGTCGTCCACCACGACCTTCTTCACCTTCCACAGGCCCGCGGGCTCGTCGCCGTCGCGGTAGTCGGGGGCGAAGACGAGATCGTCCACGGGCGCCCCGGCGTCACTGTCGAAGGCGCAGTGCGCTGCCGTGATGAGCATGTTCCGGCCCGGGCTCTGCACCACGCTCGCGGTGCAGAAGTGCTCGCCGGAGTCGTCCTTCTCGAAGATCGCGCCGACCCTGGCGTTCTGTTCGTTGCGACGGGGGGTGTACGCGTCGCCGACGCCGGCCGGGGCCGTGGCGGCGGGATCCTGGTCCCCGGGGTCGTGCCCGGCCTCGCCGGACTTGCCGAAACTGCTGCGGTCACCGCCGCCGCTGTGCGTTTCCGCCTCCTCCGTGGCGTACCCCA
This sequence comes from Streptomyces sp. NPDC048248, assembly GCF_043201875.1. Taxonomy (NCBI): domain Bacteria; kingdom Bacillati; phylum Actinomycetota; class Actinomycetes; order Kitasatosporales; family Streptomycetaceae; genus Streptomyces; species Streptomyces sp. NPDC048248. The sequence continues at coordinate 218,076 of NZ_JBICZL010000005.1, read as the reverse complement.
CCATGGCTGCAGCCCCGAGGACGACGAGCGTCAAGGGCAGGATGGATTTCCTGGCAAGCGGGCGCACAGGCTCATTATCGGTACGGGCTGCGGATTACGGGCCGGTTCAGCGGGAGGCCCCGGTCACAATCCACCGTCCCGAGCGGGTGCGCAGCCAGAGGGTCAGCATGCGCACGGTCATCATCAGGGCCATGGCCCACCACAGTGCGACCAGGCCGCCGCCGAGGGCGGGGACCGCCAGTGCGACGGGGGCGAACAGGGCCAGTGTCACGACCATCGCCCCGGCTAGGTAGGGACCGTCGCCTGCGCCCATCAGCACGCCGTCCAGTATGAAGACGATGCCGGAGATCGGCTGTGTGACGGCCACGACGAGAAGCGTCGTCATCAGAGGGCCCTTGACCGCGGGGTCGGAGGTGAACAGCGGGATGAACACCGGGCGGGCGAGGGCGACCAGGACACCGAGGACGAGACCTGAGGCGATACCCCACTGGATCATGCGGCGGCAGGCGGCCGTGGCGCCGTCCCGGTCCCCCGCGCCCAGGTAGCGCCCGATGATGGCCTGGCCGGCTATGGCTATGGCGTCCAGCGCGAAGGCCAGCAGGGACCAGAGCGTCAGCACGATCTGGTGGGCGGCTATCTCGGCGTCCCCGAGCCGGGCGGCGACCGCGGTGGCGATCATCAGCACCGCGCGCAGCGAGAGGGTGCGGACCAGGAGTGGGACACCGGCCTGGGCGGAGGCGCGTATGCCGGCCGCATCGGGGCGCAGGGAGGCGCCGTGCCGCCGGGCGCCGCGGACCACCACGACGAGGTAGACAGCCGCCATGCCGCACTGGGCGATGACCGTGCCCCAGGCGGAGCCCGCTATCCCGAGGCCGGCGCCGTAGACCAGTGCGGCGTTCAGTGCGGCGTTGGCGGAGAATCCTCCGACGGCGACGTACAGCGGGGTTTTGGTGTCCTGAAGGCCGCGCAGCACGCCTGTGGCGGCCAGCACGACGAGCATGGCCGGTATACCGAGCGCGCTGATGCGAAGGTAGGTCGTGGCATACGGGGCGGCGGTGCCGGAGGCTCCGAAGAGTTCGACCAGCCACGGCGCCGTGGGCAGCACGGCGGCGATGACGGCGGCGCCGAGGAGGAGGGCGAGCCAGATACCGTCCATGCCCTGGCGGATGGCGGCGGCGAGGTCGCCGGCGCCGACCCGGCGGGCGACTGCCGCGGTGGTGGCGTAGGCAAGGAAGACGAAGACGGATACTGCGGTGGTCAGCAGTGCGGCGGCGACGCCGAGGCCGGCGAGCTGGGGGGTGCCCAGGTGGCCGATGAAGGCGCTGTCGACCATGACGAACAGGGGCTCTGCGACCAGGGAGCCGAAGGCGGGCACGGCAAGTGCGATGATCTCGCGGTCGTGGCGGCGGTCGGTGCGCCGGGGCGTCGCGGGAGCCTGTGTCATGCACTCAATCTAATCTTCCACAGGTAATAGATGCAACTAGCTTGCAGTCCTTACTTTCCGCTCTGTGGAGTTACCTCATCCGCGTCGTTTGCCGCGATCTTGAACAGGTTGGGGAAGTTTTTCTCCCCCACAGCCTATGGATGAGAAAAGTGCAGGTCAGAAGGGTGGGGACGGAGTGATTGTGTGCTTGTCCACAGCGGTTTCCCCCGGCCCGTGCACAGGATCCGGTGAGTTCTCCACAGCTATGGGCCCGTCATCCACACAGCCTGTGGATAACCAGATTGGCGGACGGTGCCCGCGGGCCTACCGTGGTCCGGCACCCGCAGCCTGTTCCGCCGTGAGAATACGTCCGAACTCGACGCGCCGTAGCCGGAGTCGGGCGGCTCGATTGTCAGAGCTGTGCCGTAAGAAAGAGGAGCACAGCAAGGTCCGCGTCGCGGACGGGAGGAGGTGCCGGGGTGAGCATTCCCGATTCCATGGAAGACCCCTGGGCGGACTCCGGTCCGAGCGACCGGCTTCCGGCCGCCCGCTCCCGCCGTAACGACGGAAAGAACCGCGGCCGTGACCGTCAGGACCGCGGTGACGAAGACGGCGGATCGTGGGCCGGCAGCTTCGAGCGAGTGCCCCCGCAGGACCTCGACGCCGAGCAGTCCGTGCTCGGCGGCATGCTGCTGTCCAAGGACGCCATCGCCGATGTCGTCGAGGTGCTCAAGGGCGAGGACTTCTACCGCCCCGCCCATGAGCTGGTCTACCAGGCCATCCTCGACCTGTACGCCAAGGGCGAGCCGGCCGACCCGATCACCATCGCCGCGGAGCTGACCAAGCGCGGGGAGATCGCGCGGGTCGGCGGAGCGTCGTATCTGCACACCCTCGTCCAGTCCGTCCCGACGGCAGCGAACGCCGAGTACTACGCCGAGATCGTCCACGAGCGGGCGGTGCTGCGCCGGTTGGTCGAGGCGGGCACCCGCATCACGCAGATGGGATACGCGGCGGACGGCGATGTCGACGAGATCGTCAACAGTGCCCAGGCGGAGATCTACGCGGTCACCGAGCAGCGGACCAGCGAGGACTACCTGCCGCTCGGCGACATCATGGAAGGTGCCCTCGACGAGATCGAGGCGATCGGTTCGCGTCAGGGCCAGATGACGGGTGTGCCCACGGGCTTCACGGACCTGGACTCGCTGACCAACGGTCTGCACCCGGGCCAGATGATCGTCATCGCGGCCCGTCCCGCCATGGGTAAGTCGACTCTCGCGCTGGACTTCGCGCGGGCCTGTTCGATCAAGAGCAACCTGCCCAGCGTGATCTTCTCGCTCGAAATGGGGCGCAACGAGATCGCCATGCGTCTGCTGTCCGCCGAGGCGCGGGTGGCGCTGCACCACATGCGCTCGGGCAGCATGACGGACGAGGACTGGACGCGGCTGGCACGCCGGATGCCCGACGTCTCGGCCGCCCCGCTGTACATCGACGACTCGCCGAACCTGTCGATGATGGAGATCCGCGCGAAGTGCCGTCGGCTCAAGCAGCGCAATGAGCTGAAGCTGGTGGTCATCGACTATCTGCAGCTGATGCAGTCCGGCGGCTCGAAGCGCGCCGAGAGCCGCCAGCAAGAGGTCTCCGACATGTCCCGAAACCTCAAGCTGCTGGCGAAGGAGCTCGAACTCCCCGTCATCGCGCTCTCCCAGCTGAACCGAGGTCCGGAGCAGCGCACGGACAAGAAGCCGATGGTCTCCGACCTCCGTGAGTCCGGCTCCATCGAGCAGGATGCCGACATGGTGATCCTGCTGCACCGTGAGGACGCCTACGAGAAGGAGTCCCCGCGCGCCGGTGAGGCCGACCTGATCGTGGCCAAGCACCGTAACGGCCCGACGGCGACAATCACTGTGGCGTTCCAGGGCCACTACTCCCGCTTTGTGGACATGGCGCAGACCTGATCCCCAGCGACCGCGGGTCCTCGCCTCGCGTGTTCCGATGTTCGGCTCCGATGGCCAAATGACGGCCGATGGGACCGGTTCGGAGACTGGGCCGGTCGTCCGCAGCGCTTGCCGGACGCCCGCGCCATCATGAGCTGGTGACCACATGGATGCGCTGCTACTGGGACGAGGAAGACGTCTGGTTCTACTTCGAGGTCGACGCGGAAGGCTGGGTGACCCGGCAGATCGAGCTGGAGGGGCCTGGGCTGACCCCGATCGCGGCTGCTTCCCTCGCGGAATGGCAGCGGGCCTACGACACAGGCGGCCCCGGCGAGTACGACGCAAGGTTCGGGATGACGGCAGAACTACCCGTCTCCGAGTGGGAAGGCCATGATCCGGAGCAGCTGACCTTCGAGGAGTTCGAGAAGGTCTGGGACACCGCCCGTGGGCAGATCGCAGCCCGGCCGACGTGACGGCTGAAGCGGGCGGGAGGTAATCCGCCTCTCCTGGGACAGGAACGCACGGTCAACGCGCGAGTCGGCCCGGGAACCAGCGCCTGGCTCAGCCCCAGAAGATGATGGTCAGCGCACTGCCCTGGCACGATCCGCGGATCCTTCCACGGATCGACGTCGTGGGCCGCCGCCCCGTGTTCCGCTATCGGCGGTGGTGACGGTGAGTCGCCAAGACGTGGCGTCCACGGCCGTGATCGGGAGATGGTGTGATCCCTGGTGGGCAGTCGTTTGCCTGTTCACGCGCCGGATCGACCGTTGAGGAGCGTCATGACCACCGCACCGTCCACGGAACCCCATGGGCCCGAGCCGCACGTGAGTGACCCGCTGAACCAGCCGATCGCCGAGCGGAAGCCGGTTGCCGGGAGCAGGACGACCGCGGAGGAGGCCGACGCCTTTGCCGAGCTGATGCCCGAGACGCGTCGGGCCTTGCTGCGCAGGCTCGCGATCGGTCAGGCCGAGGGACGAGCGCCGTCGATGATGGGGGCGGTCGTCCGTGGCGGACAAACGGTGTGGACCGGCGCGCGGACCTCGGTGGAGGGCGAAGTGCCCCACGGCGATGTGCAGTACCGGATCGGCTCGATCACCAAGACCTTCGTGGCGGTCATGGTGCTGAGGCTGAGGGATGAGGGGATGCTCCGGCTGGAGGATCCGATCGGCACGTACCTGGAGGACGCGCCGCTGCCGACCGCGACCGTTGCCCAATTGCTGGCTCACAGCTCCGGATTGGCGGCGGAGCCACAAGGGCCGTGGTGGGAGCGGACCGAGGGCGGGCTGCGGCCCGAGCCGACCGATCTGTTCGGCGAGCGGCCGCAGCGGCTTCCGGCCGGGCGTCGGCACCACTACTCCAACCCGGGCTACGCGCTGTTGGGTGCGCTCGTCGAGCGGCTGCGTGGAGGGGAGCCCTGGGGCGAGGTGCTGCGGCGGGAGGTGTGCGAACCCTTGGGCATGCGGCGTACGACGCTGCAGCCGGCGATGCCGCATGCCGGTGGCTGGGCGGTCCACCCATGGGCCGATGCCCTGCTTCCCGAACCGGCACACGACACCGGGCTGATGGGTCCCGCCGGGCAGTTGTGGTCCACATTGGAGGACCTGTGTCGTTGGGCGCTCTTCCTGCTGCGGGGGGATGAACGGGTCCTGAGCGAGTCGAGCCTCGCCGAGATGCGTGCCCCGGCGGTGCCGCCGGAGGGCGGGAGCTGGGAGGCGGGCTACGGCCTGGGGCTGCAGCTCGTACGCACCGGCGGCCGGGGGGAGGGCGCCGACGGTGCGGCGCGCGGTGGGCGCCGGCTGGCGGGCCACACCGGATCGATGCCGGGTTTCCTGGCGTCGCTGTGGGTCGATGTGGACGAGGACCTCGCCGGCATCGCCCTGGCCAACTGCACGTCAGGACCGGCGATCAGCGCGGTGGCCACCGACCTCCTGGAGATCGTGGCCGACCGCGAGCCGAGGATCCCCGAGCCGTGGCGCCCCTCGGCCGGGCCGCTCGACCAGGACCTGCTGGCCTTGACCGGGCCCTGGTACTGGGGCGCGAACCCGTTCGCCCTGCGGTTGACCGCTGAACGCGGGCTGAAGCTGTCGCCGTTGTCCGGCACGGGGCGCAGCTCACGGTTCCGGGCGGCGGCGGACGGCACCTGGGTCGGGCTCGACGGCTACTACGCGGGGGAGACGCTGAGGGTGGTCCGGACCGAGGACGGTGCGGTCAGCCATCTGGATCTGGGCACCTTCGTCTTCACCCGTGGCCCGTACGCGCCGGCAGGACCTGTGCCGGGAGGCGTGGACGCGGCGGGATGGCGACTCTGAGCTGCGGCTGACGGCCGCCAGGGTCCCAGGGCCGCACGGCGAGGGTGGTGTTCACGGACGTACAGTCGATCCAGATGTCAGGAGCCGCCGAGCCGCGGCTCGCCACCGCTGGAAGGCCACTGTGACTGCCGTGACTGCGAACCCCGACGCCCCGGTTCTGCTCGACCTGCCGCCGCTCGACGCAGCCCACTTCGCGCGTATCGAGGACAAGGTCGCGGCGTTGATGCGCACCCGCTGCGATGTCGTGACGATGCAGGGCGAGGCGCTGCTGCCTCTTGAGGCGTGCATCCGCTCCGCGGTGCGGCCCGGCAGCACCGCGCTCAACATCATCACCGGCCCCTACGGTGAGACGTTCGGTGGCTGGCTGCGGTCCTGCGGCGCCGAGGTGATCACTGTCAGCGCACCCTTCACCGGCGCTGTCGACGCCCAGCAGGTGGCTGACGCCCTGCGGGAACATCCGGAGATCGACTTCGTCAGCCTGGTCCATGCCGAGGCGGCAACCGGCAACACCAATCACGTCGCCGAGATCGGGGCCCTGGTGCGCGAGCACGGGGCACTGCTGATGCTCGACGCGGTGGCGTCCGTGGGTGCTGAGCCGCTCCTCACCGACGAGTGGGGCGTGGACCTGTGCGTCATCGGTGGGCAGAAGGCGGTGGCCGGGCCGGCCGGTGTCTCCACGGTGTCGGTGAGCGCTCGCGCCTGGGAGCGCATCGCGGCCAATGAGCAGGCGCCCCGGCGGTCGTACCTGTCCTTGCTGGACTGGAAGGAGCGCTGGATCGACGGCGGTCGTACCGCCCTGCCGCATGCTCCTGCGCAGTTGGAGATGCTCGCCCTGGAGCAGGCAGTGGATCGCCTTGAGGCGGAGGGGTTGGAGGCGGTCATGACCCGCCATCGTGCTGCCTCCGCCGCGGTACGTGCGGGCGTGCGTGTGCTCGGTGGCCCGGTCCCGTACGTGATCCGCGACGAGGACGCGGCACCGGCCGCGACAACCTTGCGGGCGCCCGCCAGCCTCGATGCCCGTGAGGTGGTCTCCGCCGCGCTCGCCGCCAACAGCTCGGTGCCGCTGCAGGCGGCGGCCGGCGCACTGGCCAAGGAGATGATCCGGGTGAATCACTACGGTCGTGCGGCGGACCGCGACGTGGTGCTGGCGTCGATGGCGGCGTTGGCAGCCGGTCTGCGGGCGCTGGGCGCCACCATCGACGAGGAGGCGGCGGCCGGAGCGGCCGGAGCCGCGTGGGATGAGGTTGTCGCCGCCGGCTGAGGCGGTGGGAGGCAGGCGGTAGGAGGCGCGCTGCCGGCGGCCGCTGCTGCCGCTCACGCTCGCTGCCTGCCGGTCACCGGTTGCCGGGTCGGCGTCGGCACGCCGATGCCGGATGGTTTTGGTGATGGTGTTTGAGGTTGAGCAGCTCGCGTCGAGCAGCTCACGCTGAATGGGGCGCTGCGTTTCACGTGAAACGCAGCGCCCCACAGTCTTGGCGGGATCTGGAGGGCTCCCTGGGGTGGGGAGAGGGCGGCTGTGGCGGGGCCGTCCAGTGGCAACGATCGGCAGTCGCGGCCGCGTCGGCCAGCCTTCTTGCGTGCTTGGGCGCGCGTACTTCGAGCCCTCGTCTTCTTGCTCTTGGATTCACCCAAATGGCTCTCAAGTTCCCTACTCTGTAAGGGAGTTGGCAAAACCTCGCCGCGGCGATGTCGACTCCTTTCGGTGCCGCTCGGTGCCGCTCGGTGCCGCTCGGTGCCGCTCGGTGCGCTCGGTGCGCTCGTGCGCTGGTGCGGCCGTGCGGCGGTGGGGAGGTTGGCCGGGGTGTTGTGCGGAGGGGCGTCGGCTCTGTGCCGTGGTGTGGCTCGCCCGTCTCGGCACGCGCGCCCTGCCGGGGGTCGCAGTGCGGGGTGTCGCGCGGGTTGTCAGGCACGGGTGCTCGGCAGCGACGCTCCCATTTCCCGTTTCTCCGCTGTGCCTCTGTGGCCTTCCTTGTGGCCGTCCCTTGGCTCGCGTTCCTGCGTCGCTGCCGGCCGTGACGGTGTTCGTTCGTAGCCATCGACTCTCGCGGCCATCAGCAGCTGCGCGTGGCCCTCACGGCTCATGTTTTGGTCTGCTCGTAGAATCGGAATGACCAGCCCGTTTAAAATCGGCCTGTTTTTGATGGGCCGGGCGGCGATCTCGGGAGGCTCGCAGGTGCGGAATGTCGGCTCGGGCTGCTCGCGTGCTGACGCGCGGCGCAATCGCGCCCTGGTGCTTCAGGCGGCTCGATCGGCCTTCGAGGAACGGGGTTTGGGGGCGCCGCTGTGGGAGATCGCGCGCCGTGCCGGGGTGGGCGCGGGGACCGTTTATCGCCACTTCCCCTCGAAGGAAGCTCTGTTCAAGGCATCGATCGAGGACCGACTTCGGCTCTTCACCGACACGGCAAGGGACTTGGCCGACGCCGAGGATCCGGGCGGGGTGTTCTATCGCTTCCTGGCGGCGGTGGTTCGGCTGGCCGCGCGGAACAAGGCCCTGTGTGACGCCCTGGAGGTGGCGAACGCTGCCGCCGGGGCCGGCCGTGGGAGCGGGGACGGCGAGGCGGCGCCCGGGATCGTTCGGGAGTTCGAGGAGGCGTGGGGTGTCCTGCTTGTTCGGGCGCAAGAGGCCGGAGCGGTAAGGGAGGACGTCGGGGTGGAGGATGTCCGTGCGCTGTTGATCGGCTGTCTGGCGATGGAGCGTCAGCGGTCCGGGGCAGGAGCGGAGGGGGTGGCTCCGGGGCGGATGACCGCCCTCATGTGTGATGGGCTGCGGCCGAGCCACGCCGTAACGAAACTGCCGGATTCGGGCGAAGGGCGTAACGAAACCCGAAGCGCCGGGGCCGGAGGCGACGACGTCGGCAGCGACGGGACCCAAGGCGACGAGGTCCGACGCGACGAAATCCGGTGCGAGGTGTGCGGCAGGCCTGTGGAGGCAGCGCGTACCGGTCGGCCCGCGCGCTACTGCGGTGGTGCGTGCCGACAGAAGGCGCATCGGGAGCGGGCCCGGGCGCTACGGCCGTAGCCGAGCCCGGCTGGGTGAGGGCTGTGAGCCGCGCAGGGCTGTGAGGGGGAGCGAAGGGCGGCGGCCTGGGCCCGAGCGTGGCCCGCGCGGGGCCGACCGCCGTGGGATGGCTCCCGGCCGTACGCGCCCGAGCCGGGCCCGACCGCCTGGGACGGCCCCCAGCCCTACGCGCCGGCTCCACCCACGCGGGTCAGCCCGGCCGTAGGCGTCAGTCCGCCGTACATGTCAACCGCGGCCGTGGCGTCGCTCCCGCCCGTCCACGTGAGCCCTCGGCCGTAGGTGTCGGCATGGCTGACGGTGTGGGGTGGGCGTGTGGCGGGATCGCCTGCCGAGGACGTGTCAAGGGGCCAGGGGCGGGCGCCGACGATTGCCTGACACGGCCGGTGCGGCATCGCTCGGGCGACCCGCCGTGCTCGTCAGAGCTGGAGCTTGAAGCCCAGGTGGGATGCCTCGAACCCGAGGCGCTCGTAGAAGCGGTGGGCGTCGATGCGGGTCGCGTCGGTGGTGAGCTGCACCAACTGGCAGCCGAGGGTGCGGGATTCCGCGACCGCCCACTCGATGAGCTGCGTGCCCAGGCCGCTGCCGCGCGCCTCGGCGTGGATGCGTACGCCCTCGATGATCGAGCGGGTGGAGCCGCGACGGGAGAGGCCCGGGATGACCGTGAGCTGGAGGGTACCGACCGTACGTCCTTCCCGGACGGCGACGACCAGGTGCTGCTGCGGGTCGGCGGCCAGTGCCTCGAAGGCGGCGCGGTAGGGCGTCAGGTCGTCCGGGGATTCGCGGGTCGCGCCCAGCGCGTCGTCGGCCAGCATCGCGACGATGGCCGGCAGGTCGGCCTCGGTGGCGCGCCGTATCTCGAAATCGCTCATGGGCGCGACCCTATGCGGTGACCAGCGCGTTGCTGATGCAGCCCCAGCAGCCCCAGCAGCCCCAGCAGCCCCAGCCGGGCACCGGAGCCCTAGCCGGGCGCCGAAGCCGAAGCCGGGCACCGAAGCCCGACCACACAGGACAGATACCCCACGCGCACCGGCCCCGAGACCGTCCTCGGGCGGCACCGCTACGCCCGTCCCGGGCAGTCACCGGGAGCGGCGACCTGGGATCGGGTCCGGCCCCGCCCCTAGATGGACGGTGCCAACGTCTCCACCGCGGTGACCAGTGGTGCCAACTCCGGGCGCCTTGCGGCCTCCTGCAGGGCCTCGCGGAGGGCGTTGTCGTGAGCGGGCCGGGCCTTTTCGAGGAGGGCGAGGCCGTCCGCGGTGACGTTGGTGTAGATGCCGCGCCGGTCGTCGGGGCACAGGTAGCGGGACAGCAGGCCGCGCTCTTCGAGCCGCGTCACCAGGCGGGTGGTGGCGCTCTGGCTGAGGACGACGGAGTCGGCGACCTGGTTCATGCGCAGGTGGCCGCCCGGGCCGTCGTGCTGCTCGCTGAGCACATTGAGGACGGAGAACTCCCGGACGCTGAGGTCGTGCCCGGCCTGGAGCGCACGCTCGATGTGTGACTCGATCCGGCCGTGCAGCGCGGACAGCGCGCACCAGCCCTGGGCGAGCCCGCGAGCCGGCCCGGACTGCGAGGGCGGGCAGCCGGGGGAGGCGCCCTCGGCCGCGGCACCAGCCGGCACAGCCGCAGCCGAAGCAGCCCCGGCCGCCGCAGCCGGGGCCGAAGGAGCCGGAGCCGAAGCGGTAGCCCGGGTCGAGGTCGCAGTCGCACCCGCAGTCGCACCCGAAGCAGCGGCCGGAGCTCCGGCGTGCTCCTGAGCTGCTCGGCGGGGCGCCGTCTCCTCGTCGATGGCCGTGCCCGTCTCCAGGCCGTCCGCCACCGGGGGCCCCGCGGCGGACCGGAGGTCCGGAACGGCTGTCACCTGCGGCGTCTCGTGCGTCTGCGGCGTCATCGAAGACCTCCTCATAGGTCGTACGCACCAGGATAGGGCACTTTCGAAATAGCCCGCGTTTGCAAGTAACTGCGTCTGCAATTATTGTCGACGCCTGTAAGCGACGGACGCAATCGTTTGAAGGGATCCGTCATGCCACTCGCACTCCTGGCGCTCGCCATCGGCGCCTTCGGGATCGGAACGACCGAGTTCGCGGTCATGGGGCTGCTGCCCGACATGGCCGCCGGTTTCGGTGTCTCCATCCCGCTCGCCGGTTACGCGACCACCGTCTACGCCCTGGGCGTGGTCGTCGGAGCGCCCCTCATGACGGCGCTCGGCACGCGGTTCACCCGCAAGCAGATGCTGGTGCTGCTGATGGGCCTGTTCATCGTGGGCAACCTGCTCACGGCGCTGGCGCCCAACTTCGGGATCATGTTGGCCGGACGGATCGTCTCCGCCTTCACGCACGGTGCGTTCTTCGGAATCGGCGCCCTCGTGGCCGCCGACCTGGTGGCGCCGCAGAAGCGGGCCACCGCCATCTCGCTGATGTTCAGCGGCCTGACCGTCGCGAACGTCGTCGGTGTCCCGGCCGGCACCATGCTCAGCCAGCAGTTCGACTGGCGCACCACGTTTTTCGCCATCACCGCGCTCGGCGTGATCGGTCTGGCGGGCATTCTCAAGCTCATCCCGGCGAACCGGGCCAAGGCCGCTTCCCGTATCGGCAGTGAGCTCGCGGTCTTCCGCAATCCGCAGGTCGGGCTTGCGATGCTCATGACGGTTCTCGGCTTCGGCGGAGTCTTCGCGGCCGTCACCTACCTCGCGTCGATGATGACCGAGGTCACGGGCTTCGCACCGTCCTCCGTCATCTGGCTGACGGCAGTCTTCGGCATCGGAATGGTCGGGGGGAACCTGGTCTCCGGCCGCTTCACCGACCGCGCCATGATGCCGATGCTGTACGTGTCACTGACGGGGCTGGCGCTGGCCTTGGCGGCGTTCAACTTCACCGCGCACAACAAGGTGGCCGCGACCATCACCATCGTCCTCATCGGCGTCTTCGGGTTCGCGACCGTGCCGCCGCTGCAGAAGCGGGTGATGGACCAGGCCGCTTCCGCTCCCACGCTCGCCTCGGCGGGCAACATCGCGGCCTTCAACTTCGGCAATGCGCTGGCGGCCTGGCTCGGCGGGATCGTGATCTCGGCCGGTCTCGGCTTCACCGCGCCCAACTGGGTCGGTGCGCTGATGGCCGCCGCGGCACTCGGTGTGGCGATCTTCGCGTCCGCCCTGGAACGCCGAACGGCCGGCCGCAACCAGGTGGTCGCATCCGGCGGCCCAGCCGTGGTCACCGAGGAGCCGGTCCGGGCGGCGCAGAGCTGACCATGTCGGCTGTGGGCGAGCGGGCTTGAGCCTCGTGGACACTCCGACGGACTTCCCGGCAGCAGCCGTCCCGGACCCGCGCACTGCCCACGCGCACTGCCCATCCGAAGCGAATCACTCGGCACCCCAGGGCCTCTCGCCCCTGCATCGCACCCGCTACATCCCTCTCCCCCCTCTCAACTCCCCCAGGAGCCCAACCATGAGCACCACCACTACTGGCACCACCTCCGACGCCGCCGTCGCCACCCCCGAACTCCCCACCGTCCGCCCGCTCACCACCCGTGACGCCGACGCGCTCATCGAGGCCGCCCGCCGGGCAGCCGAGGGGCTCGGGGTCCGCGGCACCGTGACCGTTCTGGATGCGGGTGGCCATCTGCTCGGCTTCCGCCGGGACGACGACGCCGTGCTGATCTCCGGCGAGACCAGCAACCGCAAGGCGTACACCGCCCTCCAGTTGGACGCACCGACCGCCGACCTCGTCGACCTCGTCCGTCCCGACGGGCTCTTCCACACGCTGCCCACGGCGCTGGACCGCCCCCTGCTCTTCATCGCGGGCGGGCTGCCCCTGCACCGGGACGGCCGCCTGGTCGGAGCGGTCGGCTTCGGTGGCGGCGCCCCGGAGCAGGACCACCGCATCGCCACGACTGCGGCATCGGACGCCGAACTCGGCTGACGCCGCCCCTCCCGAAAACCCCCACGACCGGGCCCCCACGACTTCTCTCCCCAACCGCCCCAACCCGAAGCCGCTCCCCCTCAACTGCTGCGTACAGCCCGGACATCGCGGGCCCCGGCCGGCTGCGAATCCCGCAGTCGGCTGCCGCGTTCGGTCAGGCCCCACGGCTTGAGGACGGAGATCGCGGTGATGAAGAGGTAGGTCGCGGTGGCGACCGAGGGGGCGACGACGAGATTGATGTCGGGGACCGGGGTACCGGCGGCTGCCTCGGCCGCGAGACGGTTGATCCCGGGGCGGAGCGAGAAGACCGACAGCAGCACGGTGACGACGGTCAGCCAGAACTTGGTGTGGACCCAGCGGTGCCTGGCCAGCCCCCATCGCGTGCCGAGGGACAGCACCAGCCCGCTGAGCAGCGAGGCCAGGGCGATGGGAATGACCAGCCAATCGCCGAAGATCTTCATCGCGCGGTAGGCGATCTCCGCCATCTCGGGGGAGCGGGTGGTGTATCCGGTGATGCTCAGCGTGAGCAGGCCGAGGGTGAGCCCGAACCAGCCGACGGATACGGCGACATGGACAACGAGGAAGGCCCGGCGTGCGGGGCGGCTGAGCTGCTGCATGCGTCCCACGATGGCGCGCGGGGCGGAGCGGGACATCTGGCGGCGGGAGTATCCGCGTGTACGCGCGGTTGAGTACGTCGCGCGACCACCGCCCTCCCCGACATCCCACACCGCCCACCCGTGTCCCTGTCCCATCCCCCTGTCCCATCCCCCTGTCTCCCGCACTCCCTCCCCCCGGCCTACGCTCCCCCCATGGGGAAGCTGCATCTGTTCGACATGGACGGGACCCTGCTCCACGGGTCCGCGGCCGCCATCGAGATCTCCCGGCAGCTCGGCCGTGACCGGGAGATCGCCGAACTGGAGCGTGGGTTCGCCGCGGGCGAGCTGACGCCGCCGCAATTCGCGCAGCTCGCGTGCGATCTGTGGGCGGCGGAGCTCACCGAACGGCAAGTGGCGGCGGCCTTTGAAAACGCTCCGTGGCTGCTCGGTATCCGGGAGGTCTGGGCGGATATCCGTGCACGTGGTGAACGGTGCGCGGTGATCTCGCTGTCGCCGGGTTTCTTTGTGGAACGCCTCTTGGCGTGGGGTGCGGATACCGCCCACGGATCGCGCTGGCCGGCCGTGCCGATCATGGAAAGAGTGGAGCCGACCGGCATCCTTTCCTCGGCCGCGAAGGTCAGGATCGCCGATGAACTCTGCGCGCAGTACGGGTTGACCCGGGCTGACTGCGTGGCGTACGGCGACTCCATGTCGGACGTCGATCTCTTCGCCGCGGTTCCGGCATCCGTGGCCGTGAATGCGGATCACCACGTCAGCGAGGTGGCCTCATTCGCGTACGCGGGCCGCGATCTGCGCGACGCATACGCGCTCGTTCGTACTGGCCGGTAATAAAAAGCATTCGGCGGCGGATTCGTCCGCTGTGTGTACGGAAAAGCCGCTCTGTGGGGAGGATCACTGTTATCGCGGGGCCCGTGTGGAGTGTTCGCAGATCAGGGCTTGTGGTTTCAACTACTGCCGGTATGGTCGAGTCCGGTTCAGCGGGGTGAGGGCTCCGTGGGTGCGCGCGCAGCCAGGCAAAAACCCGTCAGCCTAGCGGCGAGTGGGCCCCCGCATCAGGACTTCTGACTAATTTGTCCGATGCGATGAACCGGGGTGGCATGCTGCGCAGGCGGCATCTGCGCCGATTGTTGCAGGGACGTGAGATGTGTCCGCTTTGGAGGATGTTGCCGGAATAGTGTGAGCCGATGAAGTATTCCGGGGGCAGGCGGGGGAATTCCGGGCACTTCCGATCCACGGAAGTGCGAAGACAACCGAAAGACGTTCGAGGCGAGGCAGACCATGGACGCTCCGACCACCACGTCGGCCGATGGCGGCTCTTCTGGCGGCAGCAGTGGCGATTGGGGTTGGTTCACTCCTCCGTCGAAGAAGTCCTCCGAGGACCCCTCGGAGCTGCAGAACGGCCAGGACGGCCGGCAGGACCAGGACGACCGGAGTGAACGGAACGACCCGAGCGACCCGCAGGGTCAGGGGGGCCGTGACGATCGGGAACGGATACCCAGCCGGCCGGTCAATCCGATACGGCCGGTAGGTACCGCCGCCGAGCGCGAGCGCGAGCCGGAACCCCTCCCGGACACGCGACAGACGCCGCACTCCCAGCAGGCCCAGCTCCAGCAGGCTCCGTTCCAACCCCCCTTCCAGCAGGCGCCGCCCCCGCAGTCGCACGCCCCGTCGCACCAGGGTTCCTCGCCCGCAGGTGACGCGTCCGCCGGACAGTCCCGTGCCGCCCTGTACACCGAGCAGCCCCACCCCGGGTACGACGCGTCCCGCGGCGAGTCCCCGGCCGCCTGGGACGGTGAGTCGGGTCGTGGTCCCGGCCGTGAGCCCGAGCCGGTGCACGAGCCGGCACGGGGTCCAGGCGCCGCAGGCGGCTTCGAGCCCGACGCCGGACCGCCCGCCGCATTCGCCGCCTCGGCAGCGTCCGCGCCCCCGGCCTTCACCCCCGCGCAGCGACCGGACCGCGCACAGCGACCGGCCGCCGCGTCCGCGCCGCCGGCAGCCTCCGCGCCCCCGGCTTTCACCCCCGTACAGCGACCGGACCGCACACAAGCACCGGCCGCCTCGGAGGCCCCTTCCCCCGGCCGCGCCGCGGCCCCGGAGCGCCCCTCAGCCCGGCAACGCACCTCGGTCCCGGAGCGCCCGGGCAGCGCGGAGCCCACGCTGAACTCCCTCACCGCATCGGTCTCCGCCTCGTCTCCCGCCTCCCCCGACACGATTCTCATCCGCCGCACCATGGACGAGATCGAGCCCATCGCCGACAAGGTGACCTCGTACTTCTACGCGCTGCTGTTCGTCCAGCACCCCGATCTGCGCGCGCTGTTCCCCGCCTCGATGGACACTCAGCGCGACCGGCTCTTCAAGGCGCTGCTCACCGCCGCCAAACACGCCGACGATGCGGACAGGCTCACCGAGTACCTCTCGCACCTCGGGCGCGGTCACCGGAAGTACGGCACGATGCCGGACCACTACCCCGCGGTCGGCGAGTGCCTGCTGGGCGCGCTCTCGCGCTATGCGACGTCGAGCTGGGACGCGGAGACGGAGGCCGCCTGGGTGCGTGCGTACACCGCGATCTCCCAGATCATGATCGACGCGGCCGCCGAGAACGAGGCCGTCGCCCCCGCGTGGTGGCAGGCCGAGGTCGTCTCCCACGAGCTGCGCACGCCTGAGATCGCGGTGGTGACGGTCCGCCCCGACCAGCCGTACCCCTTCCGCGCCGGGCAGTACACCAGCGTCGAGACCCCGTGGTGGCCGCGCATCTGGCGGCACTACTCGTTCGCCTCTGCGCCCCGCTCCGACGGGCTGCTCTCGTTCCACGTCAAGGCCGTCCCCGCGGGCTGGGTGTCCAACGCCATGGTCCACCGCGCGCGCCCCGGTGACGTCATCCGCCTCGGCGCACCGGGCGGCTCGATGACCGTCGATCACTCCACCAGGAACGGGCTGCTGTGCGTCGGTGGCGGCACCGGCATCGCACCCATCAAGGCTCTGATCGAGGACGTCGCCGAGCACGGCACCCGCCGCCCGGTCGAGGTCTTCTACGGCGCCCGCAGCGACCACGACCTGTACGACATCGACACGATGATGCGCCTGGAGCAGACGCATCCCTGGCTCTCGGTCCGCCCGGTCGTGGCCTCCGGCCCGGCCCCCAGCGGAACGAACAGCGTCAGTGGCCAACTCCCGGACGCGGTACGCCAATACGGGCCGTGGCGGGAGTACGACGCCTACCTCTCCGGGCCACCCGGGCTGATCCGCAGCGGCGTGGACGCGTTGGTGGGGGTCGGCATCCCGACCGCTCGCATACGGCATGACTCCATCGAAGAGCTGGTCTCGGCAGGGGATTGAGGTCTTGGCAGCACAGGGCGACTACGGTCGGACAGGGGACGGGCGGGGCATGCGGCAGGGAGAGCGGCCCGGGAGCGACGGTGAGCACTTGGTGCAGCAGAGGCTCGGTACGACCGAGCGCGCCAACCGTTTCTACGGTGACCAGGTGCTGGATCATCTCAACGACCGGATGCGGGAGTTCGTGGCCCGTCAGGAGATGTTCTTCCTGTCCACGGCCGACCGGCACGGTGATTGCGATGCGAGTTTCCGGGCCGGGCCCGCCGGGTTCGTGCAGGTGCTGGACGAGCGGACGCTGGCGTATCCGGAGTACCGCGGCAACGGCGTCATGGCGTCCGTGGGCAACATGTCGGAGAACCCGCGCCTGGGCCTGCTGATGGTCGACTTCACCCGCAACCGCATCGGGCTGCACATCAACGGCCGGGCGCGCGTGGTGATGGACGAGGAGATGCGGGCGAGCCACCCCGGTCTGCCGGTCGACCCGGTCCCCGGGCGGCGGGCGCAGCTGTGGGTGATGGTCGGGATCGAAGAGGCGTACATCCACTGCTCCAAGCACATCCCGCATCTGCAGAAGGTCCCGGCGCAGCAGCGTGGCGCGCGGGCCTGGGGGACGGACGACTACAAGCGCAAGGGCGGCGACTTCTTCGGCGCAGCGGAAGAGGCACCCGGGCGGGCACCGTTCCGGCGTGCGGAACGCAAGGACGAGCACCCCTGGGACGACGGTCACCAGGCGGTCGGTGACGCGGTCACGAACGGCGGCGCACCGGCCGAAGCGTTCCGCGTTCCCGCTCTCGACGACCCTTCTGCCAATGGGTCCTTCCCTGCCTCCTTCGATGCTTCCGTGGGTGCTTCCTTCGACGCACGAGGAGGGTCGGGCCGCGCCCCGGCGCCGGACGGTTTCGCCGCGGAGCTGAACGGGGCGTTTCTCGACCGGGTCGAGCGGGTGCTCGCGCGCGCCCAGCCCCGGCGGCCCGCGGAGGGCGATCCCGAATTCCGCGGGTGGTTCGGCTGAGCCAGCGGGGGCGCCGGCCCGGTGCCCGCGGCTCCCGGGCCGCCGTGCCGGCCGGCGGTGCGCCGGTCTTCCGTGTCGTCAGCCGAGGTCAGGGGCGTGCATGGCGCGTACGCCCTCGATGTTGCCGTCGAGGTAGTGCCGCAGCGACAGCGGTACGACCTCGACGGAGGCGATCCCGACCCGGGTGAAGGGCACCCGGACGATCTCGTACTCGCCGCAGGGTTCGTCGACCTCGGGGCCGTGCCGGCGGGCGGGGTCCATCGAGTCCAGTCGGCAGACGAAGAAGTGCTGCACCTTCACGCCGTCCACGCCGCCCTCGCTGAAGTGCTCGACGGTGTCGACGAAGACCGGAACGACATCCTTGATCTTCGCGCCCAGCTCTTCGTCCACCTCGCGGTGGAGCGCCTCGATGACGGTGGAGTCCTCGGGCTCCACGCCACCGCCCGGAGTGATCCAGTACGGGGCCCGGCCCGGCTTGGTGCGCTTGATCAGAAGGAGATCCGCGCCGTCGAGCAGAATCGCGCGGGCGGTGCGTTTCACGACTGGCCGTACGGTCATAGGGGACAGATGCCGCAGTCGCGGCCGGGTGAAACCCACGCCGCCCGAGACGACGCCACACGCCCCCTTCGCGCCGCTTCACGCCCCGATGCGCCGCACGCCCCACAATCCGCCGACGTCCATCACCGGGTCCCGGCCGTGCACCGGCCCCGTGACCAGGACGGCACGGCCCCGCACCGAGGCCCGCCCGTCGCGGCCGGCTCTCACCAGTCGGTCGCCGTCCGCAGCAGCCACTCGTGCGCCCGCGCGATATGCGGCAGACCGAGCGTCCCGGTGCGTACGGCCAGGAAGTACGTGCGCAGCGGCGGCACCGGAGGGTCGAGGAGGGCGATGAGCTCCCCGCTGTCCAGCGCGGCGGTGCACAGATAGCGGGGCAGCACGCCGATTCCCGCACCCGCCACGACGCAGGACAGCACCGCCCGGAGATCACCGGCGATGATCGTGGCGGAGGCTGCGGGCTTGGCGTCGAAGACCGCGGACCAGTAGCGGGTGATCAGCGGCAGGCTCTCGTGCACCTCGACGAGCGGTACGTGATCGAGCAGCCGCACCCCTCCGGCGCGGAGGACCGCCGGGCCGCCCAGCCGGGCCGCCCAGCGCGGCGAGGCGATCAGCATGTGCTCCTCGTCGCACAGCGGGGTGGCGGTCAGCAGGGCGCCGCGTGGCCGGGCGGTGGTGACGGTCAGGTCGTGGTGCCCGGCGGCGAGCCCCGCCAGCAGCTCTTCCGAGGGGCCGAAGGCGGCGCGCAGGGAAAGCCCCTGGGACACCAGCGGCGCCAGCGCGGGCAGTGTGCGCTCCGCGGTGAATTCCGGTGGCCCGGCCAGATGCAGCGTGCGGGTCGCGGACTCCTCGTCCTGGTCGGCCTCGGTGATCTCGGTGAGCGCGTCGAGGTGGGGCGCCACCTTGTGCGCGAGTTCGTCGCCGATCGTGGTCGCGGTGACGCCGCGGGCGTTGCGCAGGAAGAGCGGGCGGCCCAACTGGCGTTCCAGGGAACGTATCTGGCCCGTCACGGCAGGTTGGGAGAGGCCCAGTAACGCCGCGGCGCGGGTGAAGGAGCCGGCCCGGTGCACCGTGACGAACGTGCGCAGCAGAGCCAGATCCATCGGGAACCTCCTGCGCCCCTCGGATGCCTGGTCGCGGCCCCACCATAAATTTGTCGATAGGGCTGCATCGCTAGCGTGATTGGACACTGACGCTGAGTCAACTAGCCTTGTGGCAGCGGTTCGTTGAAGTGTGAACCGCGGCCGGCAGGGTGACGAGGGGGGATACCCTGCCGGCCCATTGCGCGTGCGCGCAGGAGCTCGGCGGCAGCCGGTCCGGGCATGCTCCCGGCAGCCCGGGCAGTGCCGGCGGCTCGCGCGGTGCCGTCGGCCCGGCCGGGCGGAGACCAGCGGCAGCCGGGCCACGCGTGGCCTCAGGCGGGTCGCGCCGCCGAGTCCAGTGCCCGGAGTACGTCGGCCACCAGATCCGCCGGTTCCTCCACACCGACCGAGAAGCGGATGAACCCCTCCGCGACGGCGTCGCCGCCCCAGCGGCCGCGGCGTTCGGCGGTGGACCGCACACCGCCGAAGCTCGTCGCGTCGTCCACCAGCGTCAGCGCGGCCAGGAAGCGCTCGGCATGAGCCTTGTCGGGCAGCGTGAACGACACCACACAGCCGAAGATCCCGGCCCGCATCTGCCGCAGCGCGAGCTGGTGGGAGGGGTCGGACGGCAGCCCGGGGTGGCGCAGGCCGGTGATCTCGGGGCGGTCGGCCAGGGCCTGCGCGAGCGCCAGAGCGCCGGCCGCCTGCTGGCGTACGCGCAACGCGAGGGTGGCCAGCGAACGGTGCGCGAGCCAGCTCTCCATGGGGCCGGGGATCGCGCCGATCGTCTTGCGCCACAGCCGTACGGAGTCGGCCAGGGCGGCGTCGCGCGTGCTGACGTAGCCGAGCAGCACGTCACCGTGGCCGGTCAGGGCCTTGGTGCCGCTGGCGACCGAGAGGTCGGCACCCAGCTCCAGAGGGCGCTGGCCGAGCGGGGTGGCGAGGGTGTTGTCGACCGCGACCAGGGCGCCCTGGGCGTGCGCGGCGTCGGCCAGCCGCCGGATGTCGCAGACGTCGAGGCCGGGGTTGGAGGGCGTCTCGATCCAGAGCAGCCGGGCGCCGTCCAGCACATCGAGCTGCGCGTCCTGCGCGGTGGGCGCCGTGCGCACCTCGATGCCGTAGCTCTCCAGGCGGGTGCGGACGGCAGGCAGCAGCTGATAGCCGTCGTTGGGGAGCACCACCGCGTCCCCGGCGCGCAACTGCGAGAAGAGGGCGGCGCTGATCGCCGCCATACCGGAGGCGAAGACGATGCTCCGGGCGGCTTCACCGGGCGATTCGAGGTCGCTGATGGCCTGTTCCAGCAGGGTCCAGGTGGGGTTGGACTCGCGCCCGTACGTATACGGGCCGACGGCGTCGCCGGGAAGGTGGAAGTGGGCCGCGAAGACCGGCCCGGGGTGGGTCGGCTCGAAGGCCGCGGGCTCGGGAAGTCCCGCTCGTACGACGCGTGTGCCATCGCCCGTCATGCGCTCTCCTGCTTCTGGGAACCGCGGGTGCGCCGGTGCCAGGGCGTCAACGGCATCATCGGCGTCACCGATGGCACGGGGGCCGCGGGTGTTAAGGGTCTTACAGGTTTTACGGGTACTTCCGTGTGAATTCGCGCTTCTGATGCCTATGTCTTGCGTTTTGCCGGTAATGCCAGGAATTCGGTTACATCGGTTGCAGGTCCGGCTGGTCTTCGGTCCCGGCGGCGCACGAGTCCGACGCGTCCGTGTCCGCGGTGAGTGCGGAGCGGACCGCCTCAAGCAGGCCGTCGCTCGCCTCCTCGACCATCTCCAGGCACTCCTCGAAGCCGGTGAAGTCGCCGTAGTACGGATCAGGGATGTCCAGGTCAGCGGCCGTGCCGCCGGAGCTGTTCGTGGCGCCTGCGGCCCCGTAGGGGCGCAGCATCCGCACCTTGGCGGCGTCCCGCGCGGTCGGGGCCAGGCGACGCAGTGCGCGCAGATGACCGGAGTCGAGCGCGATCACCAGGTCGAGACGGTCGAACCAGGCGGCCTGGAACTGCCTCGCGGTGTGGTCGTGTTCATAGCCGGCCGCCCGCAGCACGGCGACCGTGCGCGGGTCGGCGCCGTCGCCCTCGTGCCAGCCGCCGGTGCCCGCGCTGTCGACCTCGACCAGGCCGGCCAGTCCGTCCTCCGCGACGCGGGCGCGGAAGACGGACTCGGCCATCGGCGAACGGCAGATGTTGCCGGTGCAGACGAAGCAGACGCGGAAAGGAGCCTGCGGCTGGTCAGTCATTGTCGGGAAGAATCATGTGCATTGCCCAGGAAACGATCGAAATGATCACGCCGCCGAGCACCGCGGTCCAAAAACCCTGCACATGGAAGGCGAGATCAGCTTTCTCCGCCAGCCAGGAAGTGAGCAGCAGCATCAGTGCGTTCACGACCAGGGTGATCAGGCCGAGCGTGAGGATGAATAGCGGGAAGGAGAGCAGTTTCACAACGGGCTTGACGACGAAGTTGACCAACCCGAAGATCAACGCGACCAGAACCAGCGTCAGTACGGTGCGACCGGTGTTGTTGCCGGTCAGCGTGATGTCCTTGAGCAGCCAGACCGCTACGGCGAGTGCCGCGGCGTTGGCGATCGTCTTGACCAGAAAATTCTTCATGGTGAGATCGTCGCAGACGAGTCTGAATCATCGAGGGGTGCGAACGGCATGAAGGCTTTCAGACTGGAAGAACTGGAAGCGGAACGGGCCGCGAACGACGGCGCGTATCTGCAGTTCCTCCGGGAACGCAACATGTCGGTCGGTCTGTACGCGCTGGACGCCGGAAGTACGGACCCGCAGCAGCCGCATGCCCAGGACGAGGTGTACCTCGTGGTCAGCGGCCGGGCGGCGATCACGGTCGGGATGGAGACGCAGTCGGTGGCGCGGGGCAGCGTGGTCTACGTGCCGGCCGGGGTGGCCCACAAGTTCCATCACATCAGCGAGGACCTCCGGGTGATGGTGGTCTTCTCTCCGCCCGAGAGCTGAGGGCCGGGGCCCCCGACCCGTAGGGGAAGGGTCAGGGAAGGGCCCGGGATGCCAGGCCCCCACAGCGGCGGGCGGCGCCCTAGCATCGACGGTGAAGGGGGAACCGGAGACGCGACGCGGCGGACGCGCGGTACGTGAACGGTGCCATCAACGCGACAGATCGATGCGAGATCGACGCGACAGACAGAAAGCAGGGCAGAGCAGTGGCTGGTAAGGGGATATTCGCAGGGCTTCCGTGGTGGGTCACCTGGGTCGTGGTGCCCGTCATCCTGATCGTCGTTTTCGGTGGACTGATCGCCTCCGCGGTCGGCTTCCTGATCGGCCTGCTGTTCAAGGTGCTGATCGCGGCGGCGCTGATCGCCGGAGTCATCTACCTCGTACGCCGATTCAGCGGCTCGTCCTCCTCGTCCTCGTCGAAGGGCGAGTGGTAGAGACCCGATTGACCGGCAGCCCCGGCCGGAAACGGCAACTCCGGCCGGCCCGGCAGCCCAGGGCCGGCATCGCCCTGGCACCGCCCGGCGGCGAAGGCACCGCCGCGAGCTGCCCGCCCGGTGCCGCCCGCCCCGCCTCCTCACCGCCCGCGTCCGCGCGTCCTCGGCCAGGGCGCCCGCGTCCCCGCCGAACGTCCCGATCCGCCACGCGGATTGGGGCGTTCCGCATTTCTCCCGACGCCGTTCCGCCGTTCACAAGGCGCCCAAGAACCGCTCCGTCCTGTCACGCACGGCCGGCAAGTGCGCCAGGCGAGTTAACTCCCAAGCCATTCGGGCTACGGCTTCGATCGGCCCGGCTAGAGTTCGGGGCGCAGGCGTCTTCCGGACGGAAAGTTCCGGAATATTCCGGAAGCGGCGGCCGAGAGGCGTCGACGACGGGGCGCTGGGAGACGCGCGCGGCGCGGGAGAGGGTCCCGCGACGGGGCTCCGTGCCCCAAGGGGACAGAACCTGGGGGTTGGCGTTGGCAATTGTGAACGGCGAATCCGCTTCTCACCCCACGCTGATCGGGTCGGTGCAGCGCGCACTTCGTCTGCTGGAGGCGGTGAGCGCGCACCCCGACGGAGCGCCCGCGAAGCAACTCGCCCGGGAGATCGGCCTCCCGCTCCCGACGACCTATCACCTGCTGCGGACCCTGACCCACGAGGGATATCTGCGCCGCGAGAACGGCGTCTTCGTGTTCGGGGAGGCGGCCGAGGCCATCGGTCAGGTCGGTGCCCGGCGCCGGCAGCGCGTCCATATCGCCGAGGCGCTGGCCATGGCCGGACGGGAATTGGGCGCCGCCGTCTACTTCGCCGTCTACCGCGAGGGTGAAGTGGAGGTAGTGGCGGTGACCGACGAGCCGGGCCGGCCGCCCGTCGAGGAGTGGGTGGACTTCCGCACCACCGCGCACGCACATGCGATCGGCCAATGCCTGCTCGCGCAGTTGGACGAAAACGCCCGTAAGGAGCATTTGTCCCGATATCCCGTGCAGTCCATAACGCCCTTTTCCGTGCGATCAGAGGACGATCTGCTGCATCGTTTGGATACTGTGCGTCGCGGTCAAGTCGCTTTCGAGCATCAGGAATATGCCCTGGGCACCGTCTGTTCGGCGATCCCCATCCAGGTCGGCGCCGCCGCTGCCGCCCTGGCTGTTTCTCTTCCGGTCGCCGAGCTGCATCGATTGCGTAACGTGACGACCCGACTACGGAAAATGGCGGAGGCGACACTAACGACACTCGCCTTCTCTATCAGTATCTGAAAACTCACTCCTTGTGATCTGCTTGCACGTGACAGACGATGGCGTCAATAGGGCTTCGGGGGACGATTCCCGGCCATCTCCGATCAAGTGCGGGGCAGTGGTTGATGACCGACACAGTTCAGGCAGAAGTGATCATGAGCTTTCTCGTCTCCGAGGAGCTCGCGTTTCGGATCCCGGTGTTGCTGGACTTCGACAGCGCCGATCCGTACGCCGTCCGGCTCACCTTCGATCTCCCCGGCGATGTGCCCGTGACCTGGGCTTTCAGCCGCGAACTGCTTCTGGACGGGCTGAGTCGGCCGTCCGGTGAGGGCGATGTGCGCATCGAACCGTCCTCCGCGGAGCACCTCAGCGACATCTTCATCAGTCTTCAAGTCGGCTCGGAGAAGGCCCTGTTCCGGGTCAGCGCGCCCCCGCTGGTCGCCTTCCTGGACCGGACGGACCGACTGGTACCGCTCGGCAAGGAAGAGGTCTTCGACACGCTGGAGGCCGTGCTGGACCGGATCCTCACGGAGGCGCCGGCCGGCTGATCCCCGAAGGGCCGGCCCAGTCGGTCATGCCCCGCCGACGAGGCCGACCGCACGTGCGCCGACGACCGGGCCGTGCCGGTCCTCTCACTGCTTTCGGCGCTTGCCCCGCGACCCGCGCCGTCCGGACCTGCCCCGCGCGGCGCTTCGCTGTGCCCCGAAGTCGTCGGCAGCGCCTGGCGCGGAGCCGCCGGAGTCCGGTTCGGCGCCGTGCGTTGCCGCGCGCTGCCCCTTGCGGTCCGCGGAGACGACCATCGCCGCGAGCAGCGTCGTCAGCGGCACCGAGGCGACCAGCCCGATGCTGCCCACCAGCGTGCGCACGATCTCCTCGGCGACCACCTCGCTCGTGGCGACCGTCCCCACGTCGCTCTGTGCGATCGAGAACAGCAAAAACAGAGGCAGCGCGGCGCCCGCGTAAGCCAGTACCAGCGTGTTGACGACGGACGCGATGTGATCCCGTCCGATGCGCATCGCCGCGCTGTAGAGGGTGCGCCATCCCGCCGACGGATTCGCCTCCTTCAGCTCCCAGACCGCGGCGGTCTGGGTCACCGTCACATCGTCGAGCACACCCAGCGAGCCGATGATGATCCCCGCCAGCAGCAGGCCCCGGATCTCGATGTCCGGGTAGAGACCGTGCACCAGCCCGGTGGTGTCGTCGGTGTTGCCGGTCAGCAGCGCCCAGCCGATGAACACCGACCCGAGCAGACCGATCAGCAGCAGTGAGGCGAGCGTTCCGAGCACGGCGACCGACGTTCTGGCCGTCAGTCCGTGGCACATATAGAGCGCGATCAGCATGATCGCGCTGCCCCCGACCACCGCCACGACCAGCGGGTTGGAGCCCTGCAGGATGGCCGGGAGGATGAACAGCGTCAGCACTCCGAAGCTCGCCAGCAGCGCCACCAGCGCGAGGACCCCGCGCAGCCGTCCCACGACCACGACCGCGAACGCGAAGATCGCGGCGAGCACCCACATCGGGAAGCTCCGGTCGACGTCGCTGACCGAGTACTGGAGGTCCTTGGGCGCCTTGGGGGAGTACGCGACCACCACGTCCTGCCCGGTCGTGTAGTGCCGCGAGGCATCCGGTGTCACCACCGTCTGGAACGTCCGCCCGGCGTTCTCGCCCGTGGTGACCTTGATCGTCACCTGCTCGCAGTCCTTGCCGGTCGTCGACCCCCCGCTCGGTGGCTGCCCCGACGGCGGCGTGGGCTGCGGCTGCTGCTCGGCATGGACGTCGGCGCAGTTCACCTTGTCCACCTTGAGCACCGTCGCCTGCTCGGTGGGCTGGTCGAAGCCCACACCGGACGGCTTGTGCGACGGCGCGCCGCCCGGCCAGAGCACCGCCAGACCGACGACGACCGCGGCGGCGAACGGGATCAGCACGGCCGCGATGACCTTGCGCAGATGACGGGATACGGGCGCGGCAGGCGCGTGGCCGTGCGCGTGGGAATGCGTATGGGGCTCCTGGCTGCTCACCGCCCGATCATCGCAAGAACCCAGGGGCCCCCTGGCCACCGCGCCGCACGGGCAGCTACCGTGGTGGCACTTTGCAATCGCGGGAGCTCGGAGCACCGGGCTGAGAGGACGCTGACCTCCGCGGGACGTCCGGCAGACGCCGGAACGCCACCCACGGGAAATCGCTGCGTCGACCGCCGAACCTGTTACCGGGTAATGCCGGCGTAGGGAGTTGGGTCAATATGACTCTGCAGGATGCACGCACGCCCGAAAACGGTGGCGGCGACGCCTTCGAGCCGACGATCGGCTGGCACAAGGGCTATGTCTCCGGTTCGCGGCCCGACCTTCGGGTCCCGGTTCGGAAGGTGCACCTCACCAACGGCAAGGACGTGACGCTCTACGACACGTCAGGTCCGTACACAGATCCCCAGATCGAAACCGACGTCCGCCGCGGTCTCGCGCCGCTGCGGGAGAACTGGATCGTCTCGCGGGGCGACACCGAGGAGTACGCGGGCCGGCCGCTGCGGCCGGAGGACGACGGCCTCAAGCACACCTCGCCGCGCGGGGGCCTCAAGAACCTCGACGCGGTCTTCCCGGGCCGCCCCCGTCTGCCGCGCCGCGGCCGGGACGGCGCCGCCGTCACCCAGCTCGCGTATGCGCAGCGCGGGGAGGTCACCGCGGAGATGGAGTACGTCGCCATCCGCGAGAACGTCACCCCTGAGTTCGTGCGCGACGAGATCGCGGCGGGCCGTGCGGTGCTGCCGGCCAACATCAACCACCCGGAGATCGAGCCGATGATCATCGGCAAGAACTTCCTGGTGAAGGTGAACGCCAACATCGGCAACTCCGCCGTCACCTCCTCGATCGAGGAGGAGGTGGACAAGATGACCTGGGCGACCCAGTGGGGCGCCGACACGGTCATGGACCTGTCCACCGGCCGCAACATCCACACCACGCGCGAGTGGGTGCTGCGCAACTCCCCCGTCCCCATCGGCACCGTCCCCCTCTACCAGGCGCTGGAGAAGGTCGACGGCAAGGCCGAGGAACTGACCTGGGAGATCTACAAGGACACCGTCATCGAGCAGGCCGAACAGGGCGTCGACTACATGACGGTGCACGCCGGTGTGCTGCTCCGTTACGTGCCCCTCACGGCCCGCCGCAAGACCGGCATCGTCTCGCGCGGCGGCTCCATCATGGCCGCCTGGTGCCTGGCGCACCACCAGGAGTCCTTCCTCTACACGCACTTCGAGGAACTCTGCGAGATCCTCGCCTCCTACGACGTCACCTACTCCCTCGGTGACGGTCTGCGCCCCGGCTCCATCGCGGACGCCAACGACGAGGCGCAGTTCGCCGAGCTGCGCACCCTCGGTGAGCTGAACACCATCGCCAAGCGGCACGGTGTCCAGACGATGATCGAAGGACCGGGACATGTCCCGATGCACAAGATCAAGGAGAACATCGACCTCCAGCAGGAGATCTGCGAAGAGGCGCCGTTCTACACACTCGGCCCGCTGACCACCGACATCGCGCCCGCCTACGACCACATCACCTCAGGTATCGGCGCCGCGATGATCGCCTGGTGGGGCACCGCGATGCTCTGCTACGTCACGCCCAAGGAGCACCTGGGCCTGCCGGACCGCGACGACGTCAAGACCGGCGTCATCACCTACAAGATCGCGGCCCACGCGGCGGACCTCGCCAAGGGCCACCCCGGCGCCCAGGAATGGGACGACGCGCTCTCCGACGCCCGCTTCGAGTTCCGCTGGGAGGACCAGTTCAACCTGGCCCTCGACCCGGACACCGCCCGGTCCTTCCACGACCAGACGCTGCCCGCGGAGCCGGCGAAGACGGCCCACTTCTGCTCGATGTGCGGCCCGAAGTTCTGCTCCATGAAGATCTCCCAGGACATCCGCCGCGAACACGGCGGTGACCTGGCGATCGACCCCGAGGCCGGCATGGCCGAGAAGTCCAAGGAATTCGCGGCGGCGGGCAACCGCGTCTACCTGCCGCTGGCTGACTGATCCTGCTGCAGGAACCCGGCCCGCGACTCATCGGGAGTCGCGGGCCGGTCCGCGCAGAACAGCCGGTCCGCACCTGTCTCCAAGCCTGGTGAGCGTCTGACCAGGCTTAGAGATCGAACGGGCGTCGTCCTGTCCCGCCGCTGGAAAGCCGAACGGACTCTGGGATGGATCATGAAGTCCCGCCGCAATGTCCGTGACTACCGACGTCGCAGCCAGCCCCTCGGGCGCCTCACCGGCCCTCACGCCGAGCTTCAACCTGGCGCGGTCCTAGTCCCCTCTCCGCCGCCAATGAAGGGATCCTCTGGGGTTCATCGTGCGTGGAGGGTTCGAACTCGCAGCCTCCTGATCCGTAGCTTTGGGCACACTGGTGCCACTTCCGTGTCCGGGCAACCGCCCCGTGCACCACCGTCTGCCACTGACGGCTTCCGTGTGCCATTGTTGCCGTCAAGGTTGCCGTCACCGTCGGCTGAATCGTGCCCCAGCTTTGGGCGCGTAAGTTCTTGCATGGGATCCACTCGCCGACCGTCGCTGTCGGCGTCGCGCCGTACTCGATCGGACGAGGTGGCGCAATTGGTGGGGGACGCGACCAACGTCGGTACGGCCGCAAGCCAACTCGATGCGGGCGCCCGGCTCGACGACGCTCACCCACGCCGTGTCAGCCATTCGATTCGCACGACCGCCTACAGCCATCCGAACAACAGACTTACAGGATGGTTCCATAAATTACTGCATTCACAGGCGTGTCCCATTTCAATGCATAAACCATGCCACACCACCTATGCGACGCTTAATCTGGCGTCCGCTATGCGGATTTTCGTCTTTGACGGCAACCAGATCCCGCATGTAGTTTCGATGCGCCGACTCGACCAATCGGCACATGAGAAATTTGGGGGAAGTTTTGAAGAGCACTCCAGGAATCGGTGTACTCGTCGGTGCCGCATTGCTGAGCGTCGCCGCAAGCGGCACCGCCGTCGCAGCTCCTCAGGGCCGGACCGCCAGCGAGCGAGTCGGGACCAATGCCGCAATCGCTGATGGCTACTTCAAGCCCGGCGCTAACACTGTGGTCAAGCGCAATATTCCGCAGCAGATTCCGGCAAATTCCTCGGCACGGCTGAAGGCTGCTGGTGGCAACAAAGTCACGTACTCTCGGCCTAAAGAAGTCTGCGGCACCGAACTGCTTGAGAAGACGAGTGGCAAGGGTAAAGCCACCCTGGTCATGAGTGTCGAAACGTCCATGAAGGCAGAGGCTAGTGGCGAGTTCGGCGTCTCAAAGGGTGCCATTGCCGCCAAGCTGGGTTTCTCGACGGACGATACCTTCACCCTCAAGCAAGAGACCCGCTACGAGGTACCCAAGGGCAAGATGGGATTCATTGAGGCATATCCCACCTTCGACCAGTACACGATCAACACCTACGTCAACGGAGCGCTCAAAAAGACTGGATGGTGGATGAAGCCCACCGGCGTATGCTTCAACCAGTGGACACACTGACCTGACGTCCAGCGCAATGGGGATTAGCCGATGAAGCGTCTTACTCAACTTGCAGCCGTCGGCTCTGCCCTGTTGCTCGCATGCGTCGCGTGCACATCCGGGGAGGGCGGAACTTCCCATTCCGCTCTCCCCTCGCCCTCCACCACCGAGCCTTCACGTCTACTTCAACTTCCAGTGGTCGATCTGGCGGATGACCCGCTGCCCGAGCAGGATTCCTCGGTCAGAAGAATCGGAGAAGTCCATAACGGGCCCGACCGAATCATTCTTTACACCACAGGGCAGAAGTGTGGCCTAGCAACAACTCGCAAGGGCGACGAAAAAAGGCTTTCGGTCAATCTGCTCACCGCGTGGCCGACAGATAGCACCCACGGGCCCACGCGCCTCCCCTACGGTCCTTACTTGAATTCTTCTGCTAAGGGCTCAAATGGCACTTGGGCATCCATTTCCTGCGGAAAGGATGCCATGGTCGTGAAATTCTTCTCTCCCAATATCTCCAAGACTTCAAAGTATCGCGGATCGCTCGACGTGATCAAACCGTCGAACGCTGAAAACCCCCTCTCCATCGTCGTCGGGACAAAAGAGATCAGGCACAAGGTCTCTGCCGCTCTTGAGAGCCACTCATGAGTCGAGAGTCGGCTCCGGACGATTGTGTCGATAACGGCTGACCCGTTGTAACGGCAGCGTTCGCCGCCCACATCCACAGGTGCGGCACGGCTTCATGCACCAGCCGCCGCGCGAGCAGACGAGCGATCCGGATCAACTCTGCCCGGATCACCCGGAATCCTGCCTCTTGAGGAGATCCTTGGCCGGCCCTGGATCTGCCCGCGCTGCACGCGGAACCAATCGCCTCATCCTGAGCCATGCCGGTCGGCACACAGCCCGGATCGACTTCCGCCCTATCTGGCACGGATCTGGCACGCACAGCGGCTGGTATTGCGTTGGGCGCTCAGCTTGTCGTCCACGTCCTGTTCGGTGAGCTGGATCTGCCACCAGAAGCGCATCAGACGGTAGATCGCGATGAATCCGTAGACGCCGAGCGTGATCAGACTCAGGAAGAGCGACAGTCCCACCCTCAGCGGACGGTGCTCGTCCGCGAAGCGCGCTTTGACGAAGTGCTCCAGGTCGTGCAGGTCATCGTGCGTGGCATCGGTCATGCCCCGCTCCTCGGCGTACTGCTTCGACGAATCGATGACGGCACCGTAGTAGTGCAGGCGACGGTCCCTGAAGAGATCTGAGCGCTCCAGCCGGCGATAGAAGATCACGAGGGGGTAGATGCCCAAGGTGATCCATGAAAGGAGGAAGAAGTAGAGGGCCCAGCCGACAAAGATCTGGTCGGTGGCGCGCCTCTCGTGCACGTAGCGGTCCACTTGCTGAACGGATTGCACCTGCTGAACGGATTGCATCTGCTGCACGAATGGAGCGGGCTGCACCGGTCGGGCTTGTCGCACTGAATGCGCTGCTCGTTGCATGGGGGACCCCCAATCGACCCCGAAGATACTCGGGTGCGATCTTCTGCACGGAGGAGACGTAGCGGCCCCGCCGACGGCGGTCATTGCCGTCCATCACACCCTGCCTCTCCAGCCTAGGACTGAATCGGCATTAAAGCGCGCTAAGTTGCATACCGGGTGGAGATTTGCGGTTTGTGCATCTCTGCCCGCTCAATCGACGAGGCCATCGACGAGGGAATCCATACGGGGGTACGAACATCGGCTGATGGAGCTGCCGTTCTGGAGAGCTCCCGCCCTGCAGAAGAAGATCAGACTTCGTTTGAACGGAAGTCGGCGTGCTCGGTCGCTACTCCGGGCCGTGGTCCGGGCCGCCGTATTCGGGGCTGGTGAAGTCCGGGCTGGAGTAACGGGGGCGCGAGGCCGACCCGCTGTCGGGGCTGGTGAAATCGGGACGGGAGTAGCCCAGGGTGGGGATGCGGCTCTTGGGCTCGGAGTGCTGCCGGGGCACGTAACGGGAAGGGTCGCGGTCCTGGCCCGGTCCGGTGTCGGTGAGCGCCTCGCGGAGGAACGGCAGCAGACCGCGCTCCAGGAGGGCGCGCCGCCACTCGTCGTGTGCGTGGTGGAGTTCCTCGTCCGCCGCGACCTCTCTCGCGCCGTGCGCGGCCGACGAGCCGTTGCGCAGCGCCGTGACGACGAGACCGCCCATGGCGACCAGGGCGCCCGCGGCGGTGAGCGCCGCGAAGATCCAGCCCACGCTGATCAGCGGCCGCGCCGCGGCCTGGTCCGGGCCGAAGGCGCGCAGGGCATAGCCGATGAGGAGAAAGAGGATGGCGGCGATGCCGGCGAGAACCGGTGCGAGGACGGCGATCATGGCGGCCAGCCCCGCGCCCGCCGTCTCCGGGGCGTCGATCTCGTCCGTGGCCGGAACCTGCTCCTCGGCTGTCTCGTCCTTCGCGCCTTCATGGTCATCCGCCGCGACAGCCGACACCGCGGACGGGGACGCCCGCAGCGCGGTGCGGAGTTCCACATAGCGTTGGTATTCGGCCGTCGCGCAGGCGGCGATGGCGCTGGTGGCGCCGAGGGCCATCGTGCGCAGCTGTTCGGTGTTGAGGTCGTTGCCCGCGCCGGA
The DNA here is from genome assembly GCF_043201875.1 of Streptomyces sp. NPDC048248. Classification (NCBI taxonomy): domain Bacteria; kingdom Bacillati; phylum Actinomycetota; class Actinomycetes; order Kitasatosporales; family Streptomycetaceae; genus Streptomyces; species Streptomyces sp. NPDC048248. Next base: position 186,115 of record NZ_JBICZL010000005.1, on the reverse strand, counting down.
CGCGAGGTGGTCCGGGCGGCATGCGGCGGTACGCAGCGCGTCATCAAGGATCCGCGCGAATTCCTCGCGGTCCTCATTCAGCAGGTGCGGAGCGCTGTTCATGTGCATCCCCCGATGCTCCGTAGGGCCGTACGGGCCGGCGTGGCCGGGCGGTGGGCGGAAACGGAGGAGAGCCTGCTACGGATAGACCGATGGTAGAGCGTTTTTGGCACGGGGTTACAGGGTGTTTCCGGAAATTGAGCCAGTCCATTACCGGATCGCCCCCGGCCGCCGGGCCGCCGCAGTTCCTCGGCCCGGCGCAGACCTGCGCGAATAACGCTCAGTCGGCCAGCGGAAGTTGAACGACCAGCAGTTTTCCGGCCATCGTGACGCCACCGTCCATGGCGATGGCGAGGCCGTCGGCGTAGACATGCGGGCCGTCGACGGTGACACCGTCGCTCTCGCCCTCTTCCCCGCCGACCTCGCCCAGCAGATACGGGATGGGGCTGTGGCCGTGGACGACGCGCGTGCCGCCGTAGGCGTCCAGCAGTTCGCGCACCGCCTGCGAGCCGGTCTCGTCGCGGAAGGCGAAGCGCTTGGTGAACTTGCGGAACAGATCCCACACTTCGTCCGCGTCGCTGCGCGTGAGCACGTCGTGGACGGTGTCGTTGACGGCCTCGATGGAGTCGCCGTATTCGAGGTAGGCGGTGGTGTCGGAGTGCACGAGCAGATGCCCGTCCTCCTCCATCACGGCGTCCAGGCGGGCCATCCACTGGAGGTGGTGGTCCTCCAGGCGGTCCATGTCGGACTTCTGGCCGCCGTTGAGCAGCCAGGCGGCCTGGAAGGAGGCCGTACCGGCGCCGGACTGGACGGGGGTGTCGCCGAACCGCTTGGCGCCCAGCAGCAGAAGCTCGTGGTTGCCCATCAGGGCCTTGCAGTAGCCACCGGCTGCCGCGGCCTCCGCGGAGAGCTGCATGACGAGGTCGATGACGCCGATGCCGTCCGGGCCGCGGTCGGTGAAGTCGCCGAGGAACCACAGTCGGGCATTGCCTGCCGCCCAGCTGCCGTCGGCGTCGACCAGCCCCTCGGAGGCGAGTGCCTCGCGCAGCTCGTCGTAGTACCCGTGCACATCGCCGACGACGTACAGCGGGCCCATGCCCTCGGTCGCGTCCGGGTCGAGCGTGACCTCGGGGAGGTGGCTCGCGGCCGGCTGGTCGATGAGGGTGTCCGTACGGCCGGATCCGATGACCGGGAGGTCACGGGCCGTCGGGGTGTACTCCTCGGGCAACTCCACCGGCTGGGCGGCGGGCGGCACGACGGGGGGTGCGGCAGGGGGCGCGACAGGAGGGCCCGCGGGCTGCTGGAGCGGGTGGTCGGCGGACGGCACCGGAGGCGGCCCGGCCGGCGCACCGGAGGGCGGCAAGGGTGGCGGAGGAGACGCCGGTGTCTGTCCCGCCATGGTCCACACCATGGGTCCCTGACTGGCCCCCTGAGTCATCGACCCCTCCACCATCGCGCCGCCGTGCACCTCTCGGACCTTTGCCTGGTCGACGGCGGTCCGCGGTGTCGTGCGCCCATCATAGGAATGCCGCTCGCGGGTTGTGACGCACCCGGGGGTGGTCAATCGGCCGGAGCTCGGCATTCCCGGATGATTTATCCCGGGATCGCCCCATTTTTTCCTGGGTGAAGGAGGCGCACGGTCGTCACCGGTACGCCCACTCCGCCGCTCGCCGGAGCACGCTCAGTCGCCGGCCGGGCCCCGCGGGGGGATGACGGTCGTCCGAGGGGACCGTCGCTGGGACGAGGTACGGACGATCAGATCGGTCGGTATCACCTGCTCGACCGGCCGGCCGTTGTCGAGCCCTTCGATGGCGTCGATGAGGATCTGGACGACGGCGGTGCCGATGCGGCGCGGCTTGAGGGAGAGCGTGGTCATGGGCGGCTCGGTGGTGGCGTAGACCGTCGACTCGCTGCAGCAGACCAGCAGCAGGTCGTCCGGAACGCGCAGGCCGTAGCGCCGCGCGGCCGCAAGCAGGTCGGTGCCGTTGGGGTCGAAGAGTCCGTAGACGGCGTCCGGCCGGTCCGGGCGGGCCAGTAACCGGTCGGCGGCGACCGCGCCCGCGCGCGGGTCGTGCGCCGGGTAGGACTCGTAGACCGGTTCCTGGCCGACCCGCTCGCACCATCGCAGGTAGGCGGTGGTCGACAGCCGGGTGTAGGTGTCGGTGGTGGTGCCCGTGAGCAGGCCGATCCGGCGGGCGCCGGCGTCGGCGAGGTGGTCGAGCAGGCCGAGGACGGCCGCTTCGTGGTCGTTGTCCACCCAGCCGGTCACGGGGAGGCTGCCGCCGGGGCGTCCGTCGGAGACGACGGGGATGCCGTGCCGGACGAGTTCGGTGACGACCGGGTCGCCGTCGGCGGGGTCGATGACGACCGTGCCGTCCAGGGCGACGTTGGACCACACGTCGTGGCGGGAGGTCGCGGGGAGGATGACCAGCGCGTAGCCACGGGCCAGCGCGGCGGAGGTGGCGGCTCTGGCCATCTCCGCGAAATACGCGAATTCGGTGAAGGTGAAAGGTTCATCCCCGTATGTGGTCACGGTCAGGCCGATGAGGCCGGACTTGCCGGTACGGAGGGTTCGGGCGGCGGCGGAGGGGCGGTAGCCCAGCCGTTCGGCCACCTCGCGGACGTGGCTACGGGTGGCATCCGGAAGCCGGCCCTTGCCGTTGAGCGCGTCGGAGACAGTCGTGATCGATACACCGGCTGCGGCGGCCACGTCCCGGATGCCCGCGCGTCCCAGCCGGCGACCGGTCGACCGGCTCACCTGGTGCTTCCCTGCTGCTGTCATGGCGAGCCGATAGTAGGGCTCGACAAGGCAAGTCGAGGGGCACTTCCAGGACCTACTCAAAGGCACGTTTCTGCAAGGTGAGCTGCCGTCAAATACCTTTGAAACGCAGGTAGTTACGTGGTACGAAGATCGTTTAAGGTGTGATTCGGTGACTTCGCCTGTCGATCGCCCCAGATCTCGAAGAGGTCTCAAGTCACCTTCACGGGGGACGCGCGCCACGGCGCGAGCCACCGGCGCGCGACAGAGGGCGAAGCGCTCCCCAGTCGTGTGCGCGGGGCGCCACGGCCGGGATGTGAGCCTTGTCGCGGCCCGGCAGCCGGGCCGGGGCTGCCGCCGGACGGGGCAATCCTCATAAGGTGTGCAGTATTGGAGTCGAGCGGGACGGTCGAGGAGGACCTGCGGTGAGCGAGAAGACCCCCAAGCTGCGTGCTGCGCTGGACGGCATCCCCACCTACAAGCCGGGCCGGCCGGCGGCGGCCGACGGTCCCGTCGCCTACAAGCTGTCCTCCAACGAGAACCCTTATCCGCCGCTGCCCGGTGTCCTGGAGAGCGCGGTGGCGGCCGCAGGCTCATTCAACCGCTACCCCGATATGGCCTGCACGGCCCTGATGGCCGAGCTGTCCGAGCACTTCTCGGTGCCGGTGGAGCATCTGGCGACGGGCACCGGATCGGTGGGCGTGGCCCAGCAGCTGGTGCAGTCGACGGCCGGGCCCGGTGACGAAGTGATCTACGCCTGGCGGTCGTTCGAGGCGTACCCGATCATCACCCAGGTCTCCGGGGCCACGCCCGTCCAGGTGCCGCTGACCTCGGGCGAGGTCCACGACCTGGAGGCGATGCTCGCCGCGGTCACCGACCGCACCCGGCTGATCTTCGTCTGCAATCCCAACAACCCCACGGGCACCGTGGTGCGCCGCGCCGAGCTGGAGTCCTTCCTCGACCGGGTGCCGAGCGATGTCCTCGTGGTCCTCGACGAGGCCTACCGCGAGTTCCTTCGCGACCCCGAGGTGCCGGACGGCATCGAGCTCTACCGCGACCGCCCCAACGTGTGCGTGCTGCGCACCTTCTCCAAGGCATACGGCCTGGCGGGGCTGCGGATCGGCTTCGCGGTGGCGCACGAGCCGGTGGCCGCTGCCCTGCGCAAGACGGCCGTGCCGTTCGGCGTGAGCCAGTTGGCACAGGAGGCGGCGGTGGCCTCGCTGCGCAGCGAGGCGGCGCTGATGGAGCGGGTGGACGCGCTGGTCGCCGAGCGGTCCCGGGTCGCCGGCGCCCTGGAGGGGCAGGGCTGGACGGTCCCGGCGTCCCAGGCGAACTTCGTGTGGCTGCGGCTCGGCGACCGTACGACCGACTTCGCGGCTGCGTGCGAGCGGGCCGGAGTCGTCGTTCGGCCGTTCGCCGGTGAAGGGGTGCGCGTGACGATCGGCGAGAGCGCTGCGATGGACATGTTCCTGCAGGCCGCGGAGGAGTTCCGCAAGATGCTCTGAGCGCACCCGGCGCACTCCTGAGGCCGTCGGTCAGCAGTCGCTGACCTGCGGCCTCAGGCTTTTTCCACCCGGATGGGGTCGCCGCTGCGGACGGTGGCGAGCAGGCGCGGGTCGCCGTCGACGCGGCCCAGGACGTTGCAGGGGGAGGCGAGGCGGGATTCGTCGCCCAGGGAAATCGGGGTGGGGCCGTAGGGCAGGGCGAGTGCGTTGCCCTCGGTCCAGAAGGCGACCGTGCCGGGCTCGACGACCTGACGGGCGCCGGCCTCCAGCGCGGGGGTGAGCCCGGTGTCGAAGTAGACCTCCTCGCCCCAGGTGTGGGCGGTGGCCTGGAGCGGCAGGGCGGCGACGAGCGCCTTGCTGGTCGGGGTGTCGTCGAGGGTGGCGGTCAGCTGGCCCGCGGGCCACGAAAAGCGAATCTCCATGGCGCCGAATTCAACAATATGTTGAAGCTCGGGGGAAGGGGGTGCGCGCCATGGATTCCTACGTGACCGCAGTCACGTACCCCCCCTGTGCAAGGTTTCGGGGGTGTGGGAGATAATTGCTTGTGAATGTGAACGCGTTCACAAGCTCGCTGCTTTTGTGCTGCTTCGTCCTGCGCAAACAGGGGCAAAGTGCCGTAGTGCAACGGCGATGTAAGGAGAGAACGACGTGGAACTGGCGTTGGCGCCAGAGACTCTGGCGCGATGGCAATTCGGCATCACGACCGTCTACCACTTCCTCTTCGTCCCCCTGACGATCTCCCTCGCCGCTCTGGTGGCCGGACTCGAGACCGCATGGGTGCGAACGGGCAAGCAGAAGTACCTCAAGGCCACCAAGTTCTGGAGCAAGCTGTTCTTGATCAACATCGCGATGGGTGTCGTCACCGGCATCGTCCAGGAGTTCCAGTTCGGCATGAACTGGTCCGACTACTCGCGGTTCGTCGGGGACGTCTTCGGTGCCCCGCTCGCCTTCGAGGCCCTCATCGCGTTCTTCTTCGAGTCCACCTTCATCGGACTGTGGATCTTCGGCTGGGACAAGCTGCCGAAGAAGATCCACTGCTTCTGCATGTGGATGGTCTCGATCGGCACCATCCTGTCCTCCTACTTCATCCTCGCGGCGAACTCCTGGATGCAGCACCCGGTCGGCTACAGGTACAACGCCTCCAACGGCCGCGCCGAGCTGACCGACTTCTGGAAGGTGCTGACCCAGGACACCACCCTCGTCGTCGTCTTCCACACGCTGACCGCGGCCTTCCTCACCGGTGCCGCCTTCATGGTGGGTATCTCCGCGTTTCACCTGATGCGCAAGAAGCACGTCAAGGTGATGCGGACGTCGCTGCGGCTGGGCCTGATCACCCTCGTCATCGCCGGCGTGCTCACCGCGATCAGCGGTGACTCCCTCGGCAAGGTCATGTTCAAGCAGCAGCCGATGAAGATGGCCGCCGCCGAGGCGCTCTGGGAGACGGAGAAGCCGGCGCCGTTCTCGGTCTTCGCCTACGGCGATGTCGACAAGGGACACAACAAGGTCGCCATCGAGATCCCCGGCGTGCTCTCCTTCCTCGCCCACAACGACTTCTCCTCGCCGGTCCCCGGCATCAACGACGTCAACAGGGCCGAACAGCAGAAGTTCGGGCCCGGCGACTACCGGCCCAACATCCCGGTCGCCTACTGGGGTTTCCGCTGGATGATCGGCTTCGGCATGTCGTCCTTCGCCATCGGGCTGGCCGGGCTCTGGCTGACCCGTAAGAAGTTCTGGCTCGCGCCGGGGCTGCGTACGGGGGACGAGGAGCCACCGCGCCTCGCGCTGACCAAGCACAGGGAGCTCGGCCCCCGCCTCACCAAGTGGTACTGGTCGCTCGCCTTCGTCACGCTCGGCTTCCCGCTCCTGGCCAACTCCTGGGGATGGATCTTCACCGAGATGGGACGGCAGCCCTGGGTCGTCTACGGCGTGCTGCGCACCTCCGACGCGGTCTCGCCAGGGGTCTCGCAGGGGGAGGTGCTCACCTCGATGATCGTCTTCACGTCGCTCTACGCGATTCTCGCCGTGGTCGAGGTGAAGCTGCTGGTGAAGTACATCAAGGCCGGACCCCAGGAGCTCTCCGACTCCGACCTCAACCCGCCCACCAAGATCGGCGGCGACACCACGGACGCCGACCGGCCGATGGCCTTCTCGTACTAGGAGGCGACCGTGCAACTCCACGACGTCTGGTTCGTTCTCATCGCCGTCCTCTGGACCGGGTACTTCTTTCTCGAAGGATTCGACTTCGGAATCGGCGTCCTCACCAAGCTGCTCGCCCGGGACCGCCGGGAGAAGCGCGTACTGATCAACACCATCGGCCCGGTCTGGGACGGCAACGAGGTCTGGCTGCTCAGCGCGGCCGGAGCGACCTTCGCGGCGTTCCCCGAGTGGTACGCCACCCTCTTCTCCGGTTTCTATCTGCCGCTGCTGCTCATCCTCGTCTGCCTGATCGTGCGCGGGGTCGCCTTCGAGTACCGCGTCAAGCGGACCGAGGAGCGCTGGCAGCGGAACTGGGAACAGGCGATCTTCTGGACTTCGCTGGGTCCCGCGGTGCTGTGGGGTGTCGCCTTCGGCAACATCGTGCGCGGCGTGAAGATCGACGCTCACAAGGAGTACGTGGGCAGCCTCTTCGACCTGCTGAACCCGTACGCGATCCTCGGCGGGCTGGTGACGCTGACCCTGTTCACCTTCCACGGCGCGGTGTTCGCCTCGCTGAAGACGGTGGGCGACATCCGGGAACGGGCGCGCAGGATGGCGGCCGTCCTCGGGCTGGTCACCACCGTGCTCGCGGTCGGCTTCCTGTCGTGGACCCAGGTGGACAAGGGGGACGGCAGCAGCCTGATCGCGATGATCGTCGCGGTGGTCGCGCTGGTGGCGGCGCTCGGGGCCAATCAGCTCGGGCGTGAGGGCTGGGCGTTCGCGTTCTCCGGGATCACCATCGTGGCCGCGGTCGCGATGCTGTTCCTGACGCTCTTCCCGAACGTCATGCCGTCCTCGCTGAACGAGAGCTGGAACCTCACGGTCACCAACGCCGCCTCCAGCCCCTACACCCTGAAGATCATGACGTGGTGCGCAGGCATCGCCACGCCGGTCGTGATGCTTTACCAGGGGTGGACGTACTGGGTCTTCCGCAAGCGGATCGGGACCCAGCACATCGCCGACGCCCACTAGCTGAACGACTCCCGTAACGGTGTCCGCCCCTCGGGGCGGGCACGGCAGGATGGAAGGTTTCACGTGAAACCGGTCGACCCCCGGCTCCTTCGATACGCCCGCGCCACCCGCGTCTTCCTTGTCGCGGTGGTGGTGCTCGGGCTTGCCGGAGCGGGCCTGGTCGTCGGTCAAGCCATGCTGATCGCCGAGATCGTGGTGGGTGCCTTCCGGCACGACCTCGATCTCGGCGACCTCAGCACACCGCTCGGATTGCTCGCCGCGGTCTCCGTCGGCCGGGGGCTGGTCTCCTGGCTCACCGAACTGGCCGCGCACCGGGCCGGCGCGGCGGTCAAGTCCGAACTGCGAACCCGGCTCATCGAGCGCGTGGCGCGGCTCGGGCCGGGCGCGACCCTCCGCCGTGGGCAGACCGGTCCGGACGGCGCCGATGCGGAGAAGGGCCCTGGGGCCAGGGCCGACGGTCCGTCCGACAGCACATCGGAGCTGAACACCGGCGAACTCACCACCCTCGCCACGCGCGGCATCGACGCCCTGGACGACTACTTCGCCCGCTACCTCCCGCAGCTCGGCCTGGCGGTCGTGGTCCCGATCGCGGTACTGGCCAGGATCGTCGCCGGCGACTGGATCTCCGCGCTCACGATCGTCCTCACCCTCCCGCTGATCCCGCTCTTCATGGTGTTGATCGGCTGGGCCACCCAAGCGCGGATGGACCGTCAATGGCGGTTGCTCTCCCGCCTGTCCGGCCACTTCCTCGATGTCGTCGAGGGACTGCCGACGCTCAAGGTCTTCGGGCGCGCCAAGGCGCAGGCCGCCTCCATCCGGGCCATCACCAGCGAATACCGCCAGGCCACACTCCGTACGCTGCGCATCGCCTTTCTCTCCTCCTTCGCCCTCGAACTCCTCGCGACCATTTCCGTTGCGCTGGTCGCGGTCGGTATCGGGATGCGCCTGGTGCATGGTCAACTCGACCTCTACACCGGCCTGATGGTGCTGGTCCTGGCGCCCGAGGCGTATCTGCCGCTGCGGCAGGTGGGCGCGCAGTACCACGCCGCGGCCGAGGGGCTCTCGGCCGCGGAGGAAATCTTCGCCGTGCTGGAGACGCCGCTGCCGAAACCCGGCACCGCGCCGGCGCCCGAGGGCACGGCCCTTGCCGTCGAGGGGCTGGTCGTGCGGCATCCCGGGCGCAGGGGCGCCTCGCTCCCCGCGACCTCGTTCGAGGTCGGGGAGGGGGAGACCGTCGCTCTGGTCGGGCCCTCCGGTGCCGGCAAGTCCACGCTGTTGAGCGTGCTGCTGGGCTTCACCACGCCGTCCGAGGGCCGGGCCCTCGTCGACGGCCGGGACATCGCGTCCCTCGCTCCCGAGAGCTGGCGGCAGCGGATCGCCTGGGTGCCGCAGCACCCGCACCTCTTCGCGGGCACCATCGCCGAGAACGTGCGGCTGGCCCGCCCGGATGCGGACGACGCCGCGGTACGGGCCGCTCTGGCGGACGCCGGGGCCCTGGACTTCATCGACGCCCTCCCCGACGGCCCTGCGACCCGCCTCGGTGATGCCGGCGCCGGTCTTTCCGCAGGCCAGCGCCAGCGCCTCGCCCTCGCCCGCGCGTTTCTCGCGGACCGCCCGATCCTGCTGCTCGACGAGCCGACCGCGAACCTGGACGGCGAGACCGAGGAGGCTGTCGTGGCGGCCGTCCGGCGGTTGGCGGTGGGCCGCACGGTCCTGCTGGTCGTGCACCGGCCGGCGCTGCTGGCGGTGGCCGACCGCACGGTGCGGCTGCCGGACCCGGCGGAGGACGCCGCCGGCGAGCACGGCGCGGCAGCCGGTGAGGGCGCGGTGCCTGCCGCGCCCGCCGCCGACCCCGACGTCGGGCCGGTGCCGCAGCCCCGTCCGGAAGCCGGTCCGGCGGCGGGCACCGACACCGTCTCCCCAGCGATCGTCGCCGAAGGCTCGGAAGAGGCCGTGGTTCCTGAGCGCGGTTCGGCGTTGAACCGGCTGCGGCGTGCCGCCCGTGCCCGTCGGGCGCGGTTCGCGCTCGCGCTGCTGCTCGGCAGCCTCGCGCTGGGCAGCGCGGTGGGCCTGATGGCGACCTCCGGCTGGCTGATCTCGCGCGCCGCCCAGCAGCCGCCGGTGCTCTATCTGGCGGTGGCGGTGACGGCGACCAGGGCGTTCGGTATCGGGCGTGCCGTCTTCCGGTACGCCGAGCGGCTCGTCGCCCACGACGCGGTCTTCCGGATGCTCGCCGATGTACGGGTCGCCGTCTTCCGCCGGCTGGAGCGGCTCGCGCCGGCCGGGCTCAAGGAGCGCAGCCGCGGCGATCTGCTGTCGCGCCTGGTGGCCGATGTGGACGCGGTCCAGGACTACTTCCTGCGCTGGCTGCTGCCGGTGGGAGCGGCGGTGCTGGTCGGTGCCGGCGCCGTCGGTTTCACCGCGTGGCTGCTGCCGGAGGCCGGCGCGATTCTCGCCGTCGGGCTGCTGCTCGCGGGCGCGGGCGTGCCGGTGCTGTCGGGAGCGTTGGCCCGCCGCGCGGAGCGGCAACTGGCGCCTTCCCGCGGTGTGCTGGCCACTCGCGTCGTCGAACTGCTCACCGGCACCGCCGAGTTGACGGTCGCAGGTGCGGTCGCCGGCCGGGTCGCCGCGGTGCGGCGGGCGGACCGTGAGCTGACGCGGATCGCGTCCCGCTCGGCCGGAGTTGCCGGTGTCGGCGCCGGTCTCTCCGCGCTGCTGTGCGGGCTGACCGTCGCGGCGGCCGCGGTGGTGGGCGTCCAGGCGGTGCACGCGGGACGGCTCGACGGGGTCGCGCTTGCCGTGGTGGTCCTCACCCCGCTCGCCGCGTTCGAGGCGGTGACGGGGCTGCCGCTGGCGGTGCAGTACCGCCAGCGCACCCGGCGGGCCGCCGAGCGAATCTTCGAGGTGCTGGACGCGCCGGAGCCGGTGCGGGAGCCGGTCGCCCCGGTGGCCGCTCCGGACTCCCCGTTCCCTTTGGCGGTGGCGGATCTGACCGCGCGCCACCCCGGCCGGGCGGAGCTCGCGCTGGACGGTGTCGGGTTCACCCTGGAGGCCGGGCGGCGGATCGCCGTGGTCGGTCCTTCCGGCTCCGGCAAGACCACCCTCGCGCAGGTGCTGCTGCGCTTCCTCGACCGGGAGGCGGGGACGTACACGCTGGGCGGTACGGATGCCCAGGCCATGGCCGGGGACGAGGTTCGTCGCCTGGTGGGGCTGTGTGCCCAGGACGCGCACCTCTTCGACAGCTCGCTGCGGGAGAACCTCAAGCTCGCCCGTCGGCGTTCGGCGCCGGCGTCGGACGGCCGGGCCCCCGTCGCCGCCGCGGACACGGCGGCCAGAGGGGTCGGGGAACCGGCGGGCGACGCCGACCAGGATCTGTGGGACGCGCTCGGCCGGGCGCGGCTCGCCGACTGGGTGCGCGGCCTGCCCGACGGTCTGGACACGATGGTCGGGGAGCACGGCGCCCGGCTGTCCGGTGGGCAGCGGCAGCGTCTCGCGCTGGCCCGCGCGTTGCTCGCGGACTTCCCGGTCCTCGTCCTGGACGAGCCTGCCGAACACCTCGACCTGGCCACCGCCGACGCGTTGACCACCGATCTGCTGGCCGCGACGGAGGGGCGTACGACGGTGCTGATCACCCACCGGCTCACCGGTCTCGACGCCGTGGACGAGGTGTTGGTGCTCGATCGCGGCCGGGTGGTGCAGAGCGGTGGGTACGCGGAGCTGGCCGTAGCCGACGGCCCGTTCCGGCGGATGCTGGAGCGCGAGCGGGCGGTGGACGCGGCCCACGGCCTTCCCGGGGCGCCGCTCGGTCCCGAGCCGTCCACAGCAGACCCCGTGCCGGCGTTCCCCGCATAACTGGACTTTCGTCAGAAATGGGCCCTTATTAGGCTCAGGGCATGGCAGTCACGGAAGAACCCTCGGATCCGACGGGCAATGGGGGCGGCACGGGTGCGGACCCGATGGAAGCCGCCACCGAAGCCACCCGCAGTCTGCGGGGACTGTCCCTGGAGCTGACCGCCCGGTTGCCGCAGCTGCTGGAGGCGATGCGTACGGTCGGCGCCGGGTTCGACCTGCATGTGACGCTCGACCGGATCGCGCAGACGGCGGCGGAGCTCGCCGATGCCCGGTACGCCGCGATCGGGATCATCGACGACGCAGGCGAGGGGCTTTCGGACTTCGTGACATACGGCGTGAGCCCGCAGGAGCGGCAACGGATCGCCGCGCTGCCCGACGGCCGCACGGGATTGCTCGGCGCGCTGATCCACGACCCGAAGCCGCTGCGGCTCGCCGATCTCGGCCAGGACGTGCGCTCCGCCGGGCTGCCGTCGGGGCACCCGCCGATGCGGACGTTCCTGGGCGTGCCGATCCGCGTCCAGGGCGAGATCTTCGGCAATCTCTATCTGACGGAGAAGCGCGGCGGTGGGGAGTTCAGCGAGGAGGACCTGCACATGGTGCGGGTGCTGGCCACCGAAGCGGGTATCGCCATCGGCAACGCTCGCGTCTACGCACTGACCCGGCAGCGCGAGCGGTGGATCGACGGTTCGGTCGCGGTGACCACCGAACTCCTCGCCGGCAGCGATGTGGACGACGCGCTCGCGGTCGTCGCGGAGCAGGCGCGCAAGCTGGCGGATTCCGCCGCCGGCATCGTGCTGCTGCCCGACGACGAAGGCGGCCTGGAGATCGTCGCCGTCTCGGCGGACGATCCCGCCGGGATCCTGGGGACGCGGATTCCGCCCGAAAGCCCGGTGACCGAGCAACTCCTGGCGGGGGAGCCGGTGTTCATGGACGATTCGGCCACCGACCCGCGCATGATCACGGCGATCGCGCCGCGCTTCGGTCCCAGCATGATGCTGCCGCTCAGGAGCGGCGGTCGGGTGCTCGGCACGCTCGCCACGCCCCGTCACCGAGGTGCCCGCCCCTTCACCGGTGCCGAACGGACCCTGGCCACCCAGTTCGCGGCCCAGGCGGCGCTGGCACTGGTGCTCGTCGACGCCCAGCGGGACCGGGAGCGGCTGGCCGTCTTCGAGGACCGCGACCGGATCGCCCGGGACCTGCACGACCTCGTCATCCAGCGGTTGTTCGCGACGGGGATGATGCTGGAGAGCGCCCAGCGCAAGGCCGTGGTCCCCGAGGTGAGCGAGGGCATCGGTACGGCCGTCGACGAGCTGGACATCACCATCCAGGAGATCCGTACCGCGATCTTCGCACTGCAACAGGGGCCTGCGGAGGCGCCGTCCGGGCTGCGGACCAGGGTGCTGCGGGAGGTCGGTACGGCCGCCGTACCGCTGGGCTTCCAGCCGTCGGCACACTTCGTCGGCCCGGTCGATTCCCGGGTCGGCGAGCTGACCGGGAAGAACCTCATCGCGGCGGTGCGCGAGGCGCTGTCGAACGCCTTCCGGCATGCGCAGGCCACCCGTATCGAGGTGACCGTGGATGCGACGGTCACCCTGCCGGACGGGACCGACGGTGTGCGGCTGTCGGTCGCCGACGACGGCATCGGCATCCCGGCCGGAGGCCGCCGCAGCGGCCTGAAGAACCTCGCCAGGCGTGCCGAGGCGCTCGGGGGATCGAGTGCGTACGGGCCCGGCCTGGGCGAGGGCGGGGCCGGGACGCGGGTGGTCTGGGAAGCCCCGCTCTGACGGGGCGTCCTGACGCGGCTGCAGGCGAGGCCGAGGCGATGGGCATGGGCTGGGTGCCTATTGGGCCGTTCGGGGCCTTGGTCGGCGCCGAGGAGTATTGAATCAGGCGATTCCGGGCGACTTCAGGCAATTATCGGTCTATGTGTTCATCTGCGTGGCGACACCCATGGTGGCGAAGACGGAGGTGTACCGAGGCCCGGCGCCGCGGGCGGCCCGGTGGTCCCGGCGGGCCAGGGCGCGGCCGTCCCGGCTGTCTCCGCCGCCTCCCCGGCCTCCTGCGCCGCCGGCGCATCCGGGGCCGTATGGCCGGAGCCTGCGCGATGTCCGCGCTGGGGGCACTCGCCCTGGTCGTGTCGATGGTCCTCGGCGCCGGCGCGCGCTTCTCCGGGGCATCCGCCGTCCCTGCCGGGCCTTACCGGGCCGACGGCCCGCTCGCTCCCACCGCGGACGCCTCGGGGGACACCGTTGTGCAGGCCGGTGGGCCGTTCTCCGGTCCACGCGCCCACCTCCAGGGCCGCGGACCGGTCGCTCCCGGCGGGGACCCCGCCACCGGCCCGCAGCACTCCGCCCCGAGCCAGGCGCCGCGCGGGCCCGCTGAGCGGCTGGCCGCCGTGAGCCTGGAGGTGATCCGGCTGGGCGAGGTGTCGCGGAGGGCGAGCCGCTCGTACACCGAGGGGCACCGCGCGGCGCGGGAGCAGCTGGCCGAGCGCGATCGGCTGCGGACCGCGCTGCTCAGGGAGCAGCGGCTGGTCGCGGCACTGCGCCGGTCGGCCGGTGCGATCGCGGGCGAGCAGTACCGCACCGGCAACATGATCGGGTACACGGTGCGTCAGGCGGCTGCCGAAGGGCGAAAGTCGCTGGCCTCGGTGCTCGCGGAGGCGGAGAAGCGGGAGGGGACGCTGGCCGCGCGGCTGCGTGGCGCGGGCCGGGAGAGCCGCGAGATGGCGTCGGACAGCGCGACGGCGACGTCCCGCATCGCCACCCTCACCGCCCGCAGCGCCCGGCTCCAGGAGGAGCGGACGTACGCCGACCGCGGACTGAGCACGGCGCGCGTCGAGTTGCAGCAGCTCGCTCAGGAGGCGTCGCTTGACGGGTCCTGCGGCAGGCTGCCGCGCGCGGTGTCCAATGCGGCGCGGGCCGTCGCCCCGGCGGCCGCACCGCGCGGACGCTGGACACGTCCGGTGGAGAGCTACGAACTCTCCGCGCCGTTCGGCGGCGAGGGCACCCGCTGGGCCGACGGCCATACGGGGCAGGATTTCGCGGTCCCCGTGGGGACTTCCGTAAGAGCCGTCGGAGGGGGCAGGGTCGCCAGCGTGACCTGCGGAGACGGCTTCGGGATCAGTCTGGTCCTGCGCCATCGCAACGGTCTGTACTCGCAGTACGCGCACCTGTCCGCGGCGATGGTGCGGCCCGGTCAGCGGGTGCGCCCCGGGGAGCGGATCGGGCTCTCGGGCAACACCGGCAACTCCACCGGCCCGCACCTGCACTTCGAGGTGCGGCGGACGCCCGGCCTGGGGTCGAGCGTGGATCCCGTGTCGTGGCTGCGGCGCCACGGGGTGCGGCTCTGAAGTGCGGGCCCGCGGTGGATCAGCGCGGGCCCGGGATACGGCCGAGGAGGCGTACGCCCGGCCGGTCCCCCACCCCTGGCGGGTCGTGCCGTGCGGGGCAGGCGCCTCGCCGGGGCTCAACGCCCTTGAACGATCCGCTCGATGACGGCGGCGACACCGTCGTCGTTGTTGGACTCCGTGCGGTGGTCGGTGGCCGCCAGGACGTCCGGATGGGCGTTGGCCATGGCGTACGCGGTCCCGGCCCAGGTGAGCATCTCTATGTCGTTGGGCATGTCGCCGAACGCGACGACCTCGGCGGGGGAGATACCGCGCTCCGCGCAGCAGCGGGCGAGGGTACCGGCCTTGCTGACGCCCGGACCGCTGATCTCCAGGAGGGCGGTGGGGCTGGACCGGGTGAAGGACGCCAGAGCGCCTGCTGCCGACCGGGCCAGCGTGAGGAAGGCGTCGGGGTCCATCTCGGGGTGGTGCGCGAGCAGCTTGAGGACGGGCTGGTCGGGGCCCGTGGTGGTGATGTGGCCCGCGAGGGTGTCGGTGCCGGAGACGCTGCTGACGACCACAGCGGCCACGCCGCCGTCGGCCGCGTCCGGCTCGCCGGCACTTTCGCGGCCGGGGGCGGTGAGGGGCTCCGCAATATCGTCGACACCCGTCGCCGCGGGGCCGGGCGCGGCGCCCGGTACGCCACCGAACGCGACGGCGGCGTCCTGAGCCGTGTCGCCCTCGCCCACGTCGATACCGGTCACCTCGGTGCCCGTCGCGACGATCCCGGGGGTCTCCGGGGCCGGCGGGGGTGCGAAGTCCTCGGCGAGGAGTTTCTCCGCCGGGGCGATGACCGCGGCCGGGTCGCGGTGGAACGGCGGGTAGTGCGGCTCGTAGTGGATGCCGCCGGTGCGCTCGACCGCGAAGGAGGTGCCGGGCGCGGCGCTGCGGAGGATGTCCACGACGTCGAGGGCGACCGCGCGCTCCAGCGGGCTGACCTCCACGATGCGGCGGCCGCGGTGCAGGTCGACGACGGCCGCGCCGTTGGCGCAGATCGCCAGGCCGTGGCCGTGCACATGGTCGCTGACCACGTCCATCCACCGGGCCGGGCGGCCGGTGACGAAGAAGACCTCGATGCCGGCCCGCTCCGCGGCGGCGAGCGCGGCGATCGTCCGGTCGGAGACCGTCTTGTCGTCGTGCAGCAGTGTGCCGTCGAGGTCGGTGGCGATCAGCCGGGGCGCAACGGCCGGCTCGGGCGCCCGGGGTGGTGTGGCAGCGGCATCAGTCACCGGGTCATCTTCCCGTACGCGCGTGCACAGGCGTGCGGTGGGGCGCGCGCATGAGCCTTCGGGGGCCGTGGCCGGTGGCCGCCGTGCCCGGGGCGCGGGGGGTGCCGTCCGGTGAGGGGACGGGGCGCGCCCGCGCCGCCGTAGGCTCGGAGGTATGCAACTGAGCACCGTGATCCTCCCCGTCCGCCGCTGGTCCGAAGGCGGAAGGGCGGTGTGGCAGCGCGCCGAGGAGCTGGGCTTCCACGCCGCGTACACCTACGACCACCTCTCCTGGCGGAGCTTTCGTGACCAGGTCTGGTTCGGCGCCGTACCGACGCTGACCGCGGCCGCGGCCGCCACCTCGCGGATGCGCCTGGGCACCCTCGTCACCTCCCCGAACTTCCGGCACCCGGTGACCCTCGCCAAGGAACTGATCTCGCTGGACGACATCAGCGGCGGCCGGATCACCCTCGGCATCGGTGCCGGCGGCAACGGCTTCGACGCCACCGCGCTCGGCCAGGAGCAGTGGTCGCCGCGGGAACGGGCGGACCGCTTCGCCGAGTTCGTGCCCCTGCTGGACAAGCTGCTGAGCCAGGACGTCGTCTCCCACGAGGGCACGCACTACTCCGCACACGAGGTGCGCAACATCCCCGGTTGCGTGCAGCGGCCCCGGCTGCCGTTCGCGGTGGCGGCAACCGGGCCGCGCGGTCTGAAGCTGGCGGCGCGCCACGGCCAGGCATGGGTGACGACGGGCGATCCCAAGGTCGTCGCCGAGGGCGGCACAGCGGCCGACTCCAGGAACGCCGTCCGCGGGCAGATCGAGCGGTTGGGCAAGGCGTGCGCGGAAATCGGCCGGGAGCCCGGCGAACTGCGCAAGATCATGCTGGCCGGCTTCACCGCGGACCGGCCGCTGGACTCGGTGGACGCCTTCGTCGACTTCGCGGGCTCCTACGCCGAGCTGGGCTTCGACGAGATCGTTCTGCACTGGCCGATCGCGGATTCGGTCTTCGAGGCCGATCTCGCGGTCTTCGAGCGGATCGCCACCGAGGGGACGGCGCAGCTGGCCGGCGAGTAGCCGCGCCCGCCGCGCCCGCTCGGCGGACCGCTCGCTCGCGAGGCGTGCGGCCGGGGCGCTCGGCGAGGCGCGCGGCCGGGTGAGCCGCCCGTCCGGCCCGGCACCCCGCCGGGACACCGCCCTGCAGCCCGCTGGCCTGGGCTTTATCCCATATATAGGACGTAAGAGGGAGAATTGGTGACAGCGGCGCAGTGTGCAGGGCGCGGCGCGCGGGTGAGCTGAACGCGCGAGCCGGGTCGGGCGCGCTGCGCGACATCGCGGCGCAGCGGAGGATGCCATGGCCCGGACCCGATTCGCCCCCGACCGCGGGCTGACCTCCCGCATGGTCACGACGATGTTCCTGATCGGGCTTTTGTACGTGGTGGTCGTCGGCGTACTGGTGGTGCTGCTCAAGGGCGCCTGGCTGATCATCCTGCTCATCGCGGGCGCGCTGTTCGTCGCGCAGTTCTGGTTCAGCGACCGCATCGCGGCGTTCAGCATGGGGGCGCGCGAGGTCACGCCCGAACAGGCCCCCGAGCTGCACGGCGCCGTCGACCGGCTCTGCGCGTTGGCGGACATGCCCAAGCCGAAGGTCGCCATCGCCGAGTCCGATGTGCCCAATGCCTTCGCGACCGGTCGCAACCAGAAGAACTCCATGGTGTGCGCCACGACCGGGCTGCTGCGGAGGCTGGAGCCGGAGGAACTGGAGGGCGTACTCGCCCACGAACTCTCACACGTCGCGCACCGCGACGTCGTGGTGATGACCATCGCGTCCTTCCTCGGCGTGCTGGCCGGGATCATCACCCGGGCCGCGCTGTGGAGCGGCGTCGGACGCGACAGCCGCGACCAGAACGCCGCAATCGCCGTCCTGATCGTCACCGCGGTCAGCGCGGTCGTCTACGCCATCAGCTTCCTGCTGACCCGGCTGCTGTCCCGCTACCGGGAGCTGTCCGCCGACCGGGCCGCCGCGATGCTGACCGGTCGTCCGTCGGCGCTGGGGTCCGCCCTGACGAAGGTCACCGGGCAGATGGCGCGGATCCCCACCCGGGATCTGCGCAAGGCCGAGCCGTTCAACGCGTTCTACTTCGCCCCCGCCTTCAGCAAGGAGGGCGTCAGCCGGCTGTTCTCCTCCCACCCGACGCTGGAACAGCGGCTCGACCAACTCGCGCGGATCGCGGCGCAGTTGGGACGGCCCTGAGGGCGCTCACCCTTCGCGCCGCGCCACCGGGCACGGCCGAACCACCGATCAAGGAGTACGTCGCGCATGGGATTCCTGGACGCCATCCTCGGCCGCAGCAAGCCGGTACGCCCCGACCTCGATCAGCTCTTCGCGCTGCCGTCCGCCGCCGTGACCCTGCAGGCCGCAGCCGGTTTCCTGCCCACCGGGCTGGGCTCGGTGTGCTTCGCGAGCGTCGAGGGCGGGGCCTTCTCGCGCATCCAGGAGGAGGCGCGGTCGCTGCTGGACGGTTCGGTGGAGTTCACCCAGGACGCGTACGGCTACACCTGGTTGCTCGTCCGCCATCCGCCGGAGGACATCGCGGGTCTGGTCAACGACCTGCACGCGGTCAACACATCCTTGGCGGAGTCCGGATTCGGCCCGCAGCTGCTGTGCTCACTGGTCGCCTTCCGCGACGACCGGCAGCGGCCACTGGCGCTGGTCTACCTCTACAAGCGCGGCACGTTCTATCCCTTCGCGCCGCACACCCAGGGTGGCGAGAAGCGTGACAACCCGCTGGAACTGCAGATGCGGGCGATGCTGGCGGACGATCTGACGGTCGAGAAGGATCTTGCGCGGTGGTTCCCGGTGTGGGGGGCTCCGGGGCTCTGAGCTGCGCCGTACGCAATTCGGATGCTCTCCGGCGTCCCGCGCGCCACCCTGGGAGCATGAACGTCCAGCGCTCCGTGCGCATTTCGAAGTATCTGGCGAAGCATCTTCGCCACGAGCCGGAACGGATCGGCCTCACGCTCGACGCCCAGGGCTGGGTGCCCGTGGCGGAGCTGATCGCGGCGGCCGGACGGCACGGCTTCCGCTTCACCCGGGCCGAGTTGGAGTCGGTGGTCGCCGACAACGACAAGCAGCGCTACGCCATCGAGGGCGACCGGATCCGCGCCAACCAGGGCCACTCCGTGAGCGTCGACCTCGGTCTGCCGCCGGTCGAACCGCCCGCCCATCTCTTCCACGGCACGGTCGCCCGCACCGTCGCGGCAATCCGGAGCGAGGGGCTGCGGCCGATGGCCCGGCACGCCGTGCACCTCTCGGCGGACCGGGAGACAGCGACGCGGGTGGGTGCCCGGCGCGGCCGGGCCGTGGTGCTGACGGTCGACGCGGGGGCGATGTACCGGGCGGGCCACGAGTTCCGGGTCAGCGCCAACGGCGTCTGGCTCACCGGTCGCGTACCGCCGGAATTCCTGCGCTTTCCCGGCTGAGGGGGAAAACGGGGGCTCCGGCGGGAGGGCTCGGGCATCGGCGCGGGACGGGCTCAGGAATCGGTGCCGGCCGCCGACGTCAGGGCATCCATCGTGCGAGCGTATACCTCGCGTTGCGCTGCAGCGGCGATGAAGGCAGCCGTGTTCTGCGCGCCCACGAGATCCCGCACGGCGCGCACGGCCTCGGCGGGCAGAACCACCGGCTCGGAGCCGGGCAGGGGCCCGGGGCCTTGAGCAGGAGTTTCCGCCGCTGAGCCCCCCACGCGATCCGGCCGATCCACTCGCGCCGCCGGTGCCGCTGTCGTGGGTCCGCTGTCGCCACGCGGTGCCCCGGGGCCCGCGGCCCCGACGCCCGCCGCTCCGCCCGCCGCTCCGCCCGCCGCTCCGCCCGGCGCTCCCCGAAAGTCCGGCGGGAGCCCCTCGATGAGGTGATGGCGCAGGTATCGGGCGGCCGATGTGCGCATGGCGCGGGCGAGTTCGGCGTCGACGGTCTGCTGGGCGAGGGGACGCAGTCGGCGGACGAGGGCGGCCGCCTCCACCGCTTCGGCTTCGGTGGGCGGATGGTCGAGGAACTGCTGGAAGACGTACTCGGTGGTGAAGTCCAGGAAGCGGGAGGCGATGTGCTCGACATGGCCGCGCAGCTCGCGCAGATGGCCGGAGATCGCGAGCAGGGGGACACCGGCGGAGTGCAGTTCGGCGGCGACCGCGAGTTCCTGCGGGCTCGGGACGCGGAATTCGTCGTCGTGGCCGGGAATGCGCTCCAGCACCCCCAGGGCGACGGCCTCGGACACCGCCGCGTCGTCGGACGTGCCGCCGAAGGTGGCGTCCAGCTCGGCACGGCTGATCCTGGACGCCTCCTCGTCGCTCCAGGGGCCGTCGATCTCGGCGACCAGGCCGAGGACCCCGCCGAGGCCGAGCCCGGCGTCCCAGGCTTCCAGCAGTTCCTTGATGCTGGCGAGGGTGTAGCCGCGGTCGAGCAGATCGGCGATCTGCCGGAGCCGTGCCAGGTGGGCATCGGCGTAGACATTGGCGCGGCCGCGCCGCTCCGGGCGGGGGAGCAGTCCGCGGTCCTGGTAGGCGCGAATGGTGCGGACCGTGGCGCCGCTGAGGTGGGCCAGGTCCTCGATGCGGTATTCGGCCGACGGCGGCTGCTCGGTCACTGCGATGCTCCTAACGGTGGGCCGCGTCGTACGAGACGGTGGGCAGCGTCCTGCGCGAGGGGCGCGTGGCCGCTGCCCCTGCCGTGGCCCGTACGGCGGGCGAGGAACGCCCGGACAGGCGACGGCCGTGCGCGGCGACCCTTCCTGTGAGGGATGGTACGACCGCCGCGGGTCCGGCCGTTTCGCCGCCACCGCCCCCGACATCTCCGAGCCCGGGGCCGCCCCGGGACGGGTGTGTGCCCGGCCCGGGGCCGCCGCGCTACAGCGGTGGCTCCATCCGGGCGAGGGCGCGCAGTGCTCGCGGGGTGAAGCGGGACATCAGGTGTGCGCCGCGGGCCTCGGGGGTCACGGGCACCACCGCCTGGTTGCGGACCACCGCGCGCAGGATGGCGTCGGCGACCTTCTCCGGCGGATAGTTGCGCATGCCGTACAGCCGCGCGGCCTTGGCCTGCCGGCGCTTCTCCTCGTCCGCCGAGACGCCGGTGAAGCGGGAGGTGGCGGTGATGTTGGTGTTGACCAGCCCGGGGCAGATGGCCGAGACGCCGATGCCCTGGCCGGCCAGCTCCGCGCGCAGACACTCACT
Organism: Streptomyces sp. NPDC048248; assembly: GCF_043201875.1. Classification (NCBI taxonomy): domain Bacteria; kingdom Bacillati; phylum Actinomycetota; class Actinomycetes; order Kitasatosporales; family Streptomycetaceae; genus Streptomyces; species Streptomyces sp. NPDC048248. The sequence continues at coordinate 164,973 of NZ_JBICZL010000005.1, read as the reverse complement.
GAGCATCAGTACCGCCGCCTTGGAGGTGCTGTAGGCGGGCAGGGCCCTGGACGGCTGGAAGGCCGCGGCCGAGGCGGTGTTGACGATATGGCCGCCCTGCCCGCGCTCCGCCATCCGCTTGCCGAAGATCCGGCAGCCGTGGATGACGCCCCACAGATTGACGTCCAGCACCTTCTTCCAGTCCTCGGCGGAGGTCGTCATGAAGGAGCCGGACAGCCCGATGCCGGCGTTGTTCACCAGGACGTCGACGGTGCCGTATTCGGCGTCGACCTTGTCGGCCAGCTTCTCCATGGCCGCCTCGTCCGAGACGTCGACGACCTCGCCCCAGGCCTGCGGGGCACCGATCAGCCGGGCCATGTCGGCGGTCCGCGCCGCGCCCTCCGCGTCGCGGTCGACGGCGATGATCCGTGCGCCGGCTTCCGCGAAGGCGAACGCCGTCGCCCGGCCGATGCCGCCCGCGGCGCCGGTGACCAGGACCAGCTGGCCGCCGAAGCGGTCGGCGTGCGGTCCCCTGGCCACGACCTGCTTCGCCGGGTCGCCCTCCTCCTTGGCCGTGACGAACTCGCCGATCCACGAGATCAGTTGGTCGGGCCTGGTGCGGGGCACCCAGTGCTTGGCCGGGAGGGTACGGCGCACCAACTGCGGTGCCCACTGCTCCAGGTCGTCGTAGAGCCGCTGGGAGAGGAACGCGTCGCCGGTCGGGGTGATGAGCTGGACCGGGCAGTGTGCGTAGGCGTCGGTGCGGGGGCGGCGCAGCCGGGCGCGGACGTTGTCGCGGTAGAGCCAGGCGCCGTGGGCGGCGTCCGTCGGCAGCGACGGTGTCGGATAGCCGTCGGCAGGCACTTTCTCCACCCGGCGCAGGATGTCGGGCCACCGCTTGCCGAGCGGGCCCTTCCAGGCCAGCTCGGGCAGTACGGGGGTGTGCAGCATGTAGACGTACCAGGATTTGGCGCCCTGGCCGAGGAGCTGGGCCGCGCGACGCGGTGTGGGGCGCGCCATCCGCTGCTTGATCCAGTGGCCGAAGTGGTCGAGCGAGGGGCCCGACATCGAGGTGAAGGACGCGATACGCCCCTCCGTGCGCCGGGCGGTGGCGAACTCCCAGCCCTGCACCGACCCCCAGTCGTGGCCCACGAGGTGGACCGGGCGGCCGGGGCTGACGGCGTCGGCGACGGCGAGGAAGTCGTCGGTCAGCTTCTCCAGGGTGAAGCCGCCGCGCAGCGGCCGTGGGGCGGTGGACCGGCCGCAGCCCCGGACGTCGTAGAGCACCACATGGAAGCGGTCCGCCAGGCCGCGGGCGACCTCGGACCACACTTCCTTGCTGTCCGGGTAGCCGTGCACCAGCATCACCGTCGGCGAGCCGGGATCACCCAGCTCGGCGACGCACAGCTCCACCCCACCGGTGGCGACCCGGCGCTCCCGGGCTCCGGAGAGACCGTTCACGGGCGCCCGCTCCTCGCCCCGCGCTCCACCCTGCTCACGACCCTGTTCACGTCCGGTGCTCATGCGGCCTTCTCCTCCTGCCAACGCCGCACATGCGGCAGATCGTCGTCCAGCCAAAAAGCGCTCTCCTGGGGGTCCTTGGAGTCGGTGACCACCAAGATCTCCTCGAACTTCGCCCCCGTGCCACGGAACCCGAGGTGGGGTTCCACCGCCCACAGTCCCGGCTGCGGCGGGTGGTCGGAGAAGGTGTACGGGCTCCACAGTGGGGACCAGCCGTCACGGTGGCCGTGCAGCGCGTCGGAGGCGAGGCCCTTGAGGGACTGGGTGCCGAAGCCGAAAAGGGTGGGTGACCAGCGACGTTCCCTGACCCGGTCGATCTTGTGCGCGATCACGCCGAAGGGGTAGGCGCGGTGGCGGTTGGCGTATCCCTGCCGCACCATCAGCCGCTCGACGTCCTCGTATATCTCGCGCAGCGGGCGCCGTTCGCGCACCTCGCGCAGGATCAGCTCGCGGTGCGCCTCCAGGTCGGCGAGCAGCCGGTCGTGCACGGGGTTGAGGCCGAGGCAGCCGGAGTAGCCGATATCGGCCGTGAAGCCCCGGTGGACCGGTGCCATGTCGAGGATGAAGGCCATCCCCGGCTCCAGCTCGCGGTGGGTGGGGAAGAACTGCAGGGGGACGCGGAAGTTCGCGAAGGCGGTGCGGTCGCCGAACCAGGCGAACGGCAGATGGAACCAGTCCCGCACCCCGCGCTCGCGCAGCCACTCGCGCTGCATCCGGGCCGCCGCGCGCTCGGTGACGCCGGGCTTGAGCTGGGCGGCCACCGCCTCGGCGCAGGCGTAGGCGAGGCGCTGGACCTCCCGGAATCCCCGTAGCTCGGCGGTGAGCTCGCCGGCTCCCGCCGAGGTCGCTGAAGTGCCTGAGGCCATCGCCAACCGTCCGTCCGTAAGCGGTTCATCGCGGTACGTGCCCGTAACTTGACACTGATGAATGTGACAATGACCGGCGGCTGCGTCAAGGGGGTGTGCACGGAGCGAGGCAGAGCACACCCGTCCCCGCTTCTCCATCCACAGGCCCCCCGCTCCGCGAGGCCGGACGCCTTCGCCTCCGCGCGGCCACCGCCCGGCGCGCGGAACCCCGAGTCCAGGGCCGTGCGAAGCATGATTCCCCTACGGGGCCGTAGTCCCGGAGAGGTAGGGACATCCAACCGTCAGGTCTGACGACGGATGTGGCGGTCGCCACTACCGTCGTTGCCGTGACTGTGATCGTGACCGAAAGCCTGAGCAAGCGGTTCCCGCGGGTTACCGCCTTGGACCGGCTCTCCGTTGACATCGCCCCCGGCGTGACCGGCCTGGTGGGTGCCAACGGCGCCGGCAAGTCCACTCTGATCAAGATTCTCCTGGGACTGGCCCCGGCCACCGAGGGGACCGCGCACGTCCTCGGCATGGACGTGACGAAGGACGGCGGCGCCATCCGCGAGCGGGTCGGCTACATGCCCGAGCACGACTGCCTGCCGCCGGACGTCTCGGCGACGGAGTTCGTCGTGCACATGGCCCGGATGTCCGGGCTGCCGCCCACCGCCGCGCGCGAGCGCACCGCCGACACCCTGCGCCACGTCGGCCTGTACGAGGAGCGCTACCGCCCCATCGGCGGCTACTCGACGGGCATGAAGCAGCGCGTGAAGCTGGCCCAGGCCCTCGTCCACGACCCGCAGCTGGTGTTCCTCGACGAGCCCACCAACGGTCTGGACCCGGCCGGCCGGGACGAGATGCTCGGCCTGATCCGGCGGGTCCACACCGACTTCGGGATATCGGTCCTGGTGACGTCCCATCTCCTCGGCGAGCTGGAGCGCACCTGCGACCACGTCGTGGTCATCGACGGCGGCAAGCTGCTGCGCTCCTCCTCCACCGACGAGTTCACGCAGGTCACGGCCTCGCTGGCGGTCGAGGTCACGGACAGCGAAGCGCATCCGGACGGCGCCGAGGCGCTGCGGGCGGCGCTGGTCGCGGCCGGTGCCGCGGTGACGACCGACGCGGCCGGCCCGGGGAGCGTCACCGCCGGCCACCTGCTGTACGTGGAGGCCGCGAACGAGGAGACCTACGACCTGGTACGCGACACCGTCGCCGGCCTCGGCCTCGGTCTGATCCGGATGGAACAGCGCAGGCACCACATCGCCGAGGTCTTCCACGACGCGGACGCCGCCGCAGCGGCCGCCGCCGAGGTGCCCGCGCAGCCCCACCCCGGCGCCCCGGGAGCAGCCCCCGCCGCGCCGGCGAATGCTCCGAGCGCCCCGCAGCCCACCAAGGACGGAGGCGCCCCCGATGTCGCCTGAGCCCACCACGTCCACTCCTGCCTCCGCGCCCGTCGCGCCGCAGGGAGCCGCCGCGGGTGCCTTCATCCACAACATCGGCTACCGCCACTACGACGGTCCCCGCCAGGGCCGCGCCTACGCCCGCCGCTCGCTCTTCTCGCAGAGCCTGCGCGGTGCCTACGGTCTCGGCCGCTCGGCCAGGACCAAGGTGCTGCCGATGCTGCTCTTCGCGGTGATGTGCCTGCCGGCCGGGATCATCGTCGCGGTGGCGGTGTTCACCAAGGCCGGCAGCCTCCCCGTCGACTACACCCGCTACGCCGTCTACCTCCAGGCCGTCATCGGCCTCTACCTGGCGGCCCAGGCGCCGCAGTCCGTCTCCCGAGACCTGCGCTTCAAGACCGTCCCGCTCTACTTCTCCCGCCCCATCGAACGCGTCGACTACGTCGCGGCGAAGTTCGCGGCCATGACCAGCGCGCTGTTCCTGCTCACCGCGGCTCCCCTGGTGGTCCTCTACGTAGGGGCGCTGCTGGCGAAGCTGGACTTCCTCGACCAGACCAAGGGCCTGGCCCAGGGCCTCGTCTCCGTCGCGCTGCTCTCGCTGCTGTTCGCCGGCATCGGTCTGGTCATCGCGGCCCTCACGCCGCGCCGCGGCTTCGGCGTCGCCGCCGTGATCGCCGTCCTGACGATCCCGTACGGCGCCGTGAGCGCGGTCCAGGGCATCGCCTCCGTCCAGGGCAACGAATCGGCCGTCGGCTGGCTCGGGTTGTTCTCCCCCATCACCCTCATCGACGGCGTGCAGTCCGCGCTCCTCGGCGGAACCAGCTCCTTCCCCAACGGTCTGGGGCCGTCCACCGGCGCCGGGTTCGTCTATCTCCTCGTCTCGCTGGCCGTCATCGCCGGCAGCTACGCCCTGCTGATGCGCCGCTACCGGAAGGCGGGTCTGTGACCGCTGCGACCGTGACCGTCCGCTCTGCGCGGGCCACCGCTGGGCGCTGCCCCCAGCCCACCACCACCCCTGGAAGGAAGGGGCTGCGGCCATGACCACCCTCCACATCGACCACGTCTCGCGCTGGTTCGGCAATGTCGTCGCCGTCAACGACATCACCATGACCATCGGCCCCGGTGTGACGGGCCTGCTCGGGCCCAACGGCGCCGGCAAGTCGACGCTGATCAACATGATGGGCGGCTTCCTCGCGCCCTCGGGTGGTTCCGTCACCCTCGACGGCGCCACCATCTGGCGCAACGCCGGGATCTACCGCAACCTCGGCATCGTCCCCGAACGCGAGGCGATGTACGACTTCCTCACCGGCCGCGAGTTCGTCCTGGCCAACGCCGAGTTGCACGGTCTCGGCCGCGCCGAGGCGGCCAGGGCACTGGCCACCGTGGCCATGGAGTACGCCCAGGACCGCAAGATCTCGACGTACAGCAAGGGCATGCGGCAGCGCGTGAAGATGGCTTCCGCGCTGGTGCACGACCCCTCGGTACTGCTGCTCGACGAGCCGTTCAACGGCATGGACCCGCGCCAGCGGATGCAGCTGATGGAACTGCTGCGGCGGATGGGGGACGAAGGCCGTACGGTCCTGTTCTCCTCGCACATCCTCGAAGAGGTCGAGCAACTGGCCTCGCACATCGAGGTGGTGGTGGCCGGACGGCACGCCGCGTCCGGTGACTTCCGCAAGATCCGGCGGCTGATGACGGACCGTCCGCACCGCTATCTCGTCCGGTCCGACAACGACCGGGCGCTGGCCGGGGCGCTGATCGCCGACCCTTCGACGTCCGGCATCGAGGTCGACGTCGTCGAGGGCGCGCTGCGGATCCAGGCCGTCGACTTCGGCCGCTTCACCGCTCTCCTGCCGCGGGTCGCCCGCGAGCACGGCATCCGCCTCCTGACGGTCTCGCCCTCCGACGAGTCGCTGGAATCCGTCTTCTCCTACCTCGTAGCGGCCTGAGGCCTGAAAGGAGCCTGACGCATGTCCACGACCTCCCCGACGGCCCCGTCGAATCCCCTGACCCCTCCGAAGTTCTCGCTGTTCAACCCGACCGTCGCCCGGCTCACCTACCGCGCGCTGCTCGGCCGGCGGCGGGCCGGGATCCTCTTCGCGCTGCCCGCCCTGCTCCTCGTCATCGCCCTCGCCATCCGCATGCTGGCCGGCGCCGACGACGCCACCGCGAGCGGCATCCTGGGCGGCTTCGCGCTCGGCACGATGGTGCCGCTGATCGGCGTCATCGCCGGCACGGGCGCCATCGGCCCGGAGATCGACGACGGCTCGGTGGTCTACCTGCTGGCCAAGCCGGTGCGACGGTCGACGATCATCTTCACCAAGCTGCTGGTCGCGATCGGCGTGACGGTGGTGTTCTCCGCCGTCCCGGTCCTGGTGGCGGGCTTCGTGCTGAACGGCAACAGCCAGCAGATCGCGGTGGCGTACGCCCTCGCCGCGGCCGTCGCCTCGATCGCCTACAGCGCCCTGTTCCTCTTCCTCGGCACGATCACTCGGCACGCCGTCGTCTTCGGCCTGGTCTACGCCCTGGTGTGGGAGGCCCTGTTCGGGAACCTCGTCCCCGGCGCGCGGACGCTCAGCGTCCAGCAGTGGGCGCTCGCGGTGGGGCAGCGGTTCGGTGCGGAGGGCGCGATCACCTCTGAGGTGCAACTGCCGCTCGCCATATGCCTCTTGGTGGCGGTCACGGGGCTCGCCACCTGGTACGCCGGTAACCGGCTGAAGGCACTGACCCTCGCGGGTGAGGAGTAGAGCGGTCGGCCAACGGTGAAGGAGTCCCGGCCAGGCAGCGAGCGGGAGGGATGAGGTGAGGCGTACCGCGCCCCGCCTCACCCCTCCTGCTCGCCGCTCCCGCTCTGCTGCTGTGCGTTGAACTCCCGGACGTTGCGGAGGTGTTCTTCGTAGTCGGCGGTGAAGCGGGTGTCGCCCGGCTTGACGGTCACGAAGTACAGCCAGTCACCGGCCGGGGGAGAGCCCGCCGCCTTCAGCGCGTCCGCCCCGGGGCTGTCGATCGGGGTGGGCGGCAGGCCCTGCTGCTTGTAGGTGTTGTACGGGCTGTCGGTCTTGGTGTCGGAGTGTGTGGTGTTGAGCGTGCTGCGGCCCAGCGCGTAGTTGATCGTCGAGTCCATCTGCAGCGGCATCTTCTTGGCGAGCCGGTTGTCGATGACCCGGGCGACCTTGCCCATGTCGTCCGGCCGGTCCGCCTCGGCCTGCACGATGCTGGCGATCACGACGGTCCGGTAGGAGGCGATGCCGTCCGCGGCGAGCCGGTCATGAGCGGTGTCGACCATGTACGAGAGCAGCGAGGCCGGTGTGGTGTCCGACCGGATCGGATACGTGGCCGGGAAGAGGTAGCCCTCCGGATTGCCCTTCGCCTCGGCCGGCAGCTTGAGCCGCGAGGTCCCGGCCGCCTTCGCGGTGGTGCCCTCGGCCACATGGAGGGCCTTGTCCGCGGCGGCGTAGATCTGCTTGGCCCGCATGCCCTCCGGGACGGTGAGCGTCTCCGCCCGCTCCGGCCCCCCGCTCAGCAACCGGGGCACGAGGAGTACGGCGAGGACGCCGAGGACGGCCAGGACACACAGCCCGGCGACAAGAAGAAGCCGGCCGGTGCGGGAGTTCCGCTTACGTGGCCGGCGAACGGTGCGCTCAACGTCGCTCATGAGGGCACCGTAAGCCAGTACGCGGTCGGACGGGATGCCCTCCCCCCTGATCACCTCAGAGGACGAGCGGCCGGGGGCGGCACCGCGGAGCCGGACGGGGAGGGCTCCGGTGCGGAGACCTCAGCCTGTGTCCCCGATCCGGCGGTCGCGCCCCGCGCCGATGCCCAGGAGGGCGAGTCCGGCGCAGACGCCGAGGAGGACCAGGAGGGGGACGGTCCAGCCGCCGGTCGCCTGGTGTACCGCGCCGAGGGCGAGCGGGCCGACCGCGGCGAGGAGATAGCCGCCGGTCTGGGACATCCCGGAGAGCCGGGCCGCGGTGTGCGCGTCGCCGGACCGCAGCACCATCATCGTCAGCGCCAGTCCCAGCGCGCCACCCTGCCCGATGCCGAGCAGCGCGGCCCACAGCCAGGCGCCGGCCACCGGCGCCACCAGCAGTCCCGCGACGCCGCAGGCCATCAGCGAGGAGACGGTGACGCCCAGCAGCCGCTGGCGGCGCATCCGGCCCGCGAGCATCGGCACCACGAACGAACCGGCCATCTGCACCAGCGTGCTGAAGGCGAAGACCAGACCGGCTTCGCCCTTGGCCATGCCGTGGTCGGTGAGGATCGTCGGCATCCAGGCGATGGTCACGTACGCGATCAGCGACTGCGACCCCATGAAGAGCGTGACCTGCCAGGCCAGCGGGGAACGGCTCAGCTTCGGTCCGCTCCCGGCCGCCTGCGCGGGAGCGTTGCCGTGCCGGCTGTGACCCGGCCCGCCGGCGCGCGCGGCACTCCGGCCGCGGCGGCTGAGCACGGTCTGCGGGATCCAGACGAGCGCCGCGACGGCGGCCAGCAGCGACCAGGAGACGAGCGAACCCTGCCAGGCGCCAAGGGCGCTCTCCAGCGGGACGGCGGTCGCGGCGGAGACGGTCGCGCCGAGGATCATCGCGGTGGAGTACAGCGCCGTCATGCCGGCGGCCCGGTCGGGGAAGTCGCGCTTGATCAGGCCCGGCATCAGCACGTTCAGCAGGGCTATGGAGGTGCCGACCACCGCACAGCCCGCGAACAGCGCGACGACGGGCGGGGCGATGCGCAGCACGATGCCGCCGCACAGCAGCATCAGCGCCCCGCACAGCACAGCCTCGGTGCCCCAGCGGTGGGCCAGCTTCGGCGCGGCGATCGAGCCAAGGCCCATGAAGATCAGCGGAATCGTCGTCACCAGGCTGCTGGTGGTCGCGGTGAGGTGGAAGTGCGCACCGATCTCACCGAGCAGCGGCGAGACGCCGGCGAGCGCGGCCCGCATGTTGAGCGCCGCGAGGACGATCCCGGCGAGGAGGAGGGCCGGGTGCGCCCGCAACCGACGGCGGACCGCGGCGGCCTCAGGCGGTGAGGTCGTCTCCTCCTCCGCGTCGATCAAGGGTGTTTCGAACCTGGGCCCTGACATGCGTGCGTACCTCGCCAATCGATTGCTGTGTGTGGGAGCCGTCCGGCCGTGTGCCGGCACGACGGGCAGCTGCTGCGCGCTGCGGGGGGGGAAGCGAAGGGTGCCCGGGCCTCCGCGCGCGGCTCGGCTGCGGCCTTGGACTCAGTCGTCGGCGAGCAGGGCCTCCACGGCCCGTTTCGGCTTGTCCAGTAGCTCGCGCGTGGCCCGTTCCGCGGCCTCGGGGTCGCCCGCCGCGATGGCGTCCATGACGGCGCGGTGGTCACCGTGCACGACCTTCGGCATCGCCTGGTCGTCGAGCGCGCTGACCAGCGCCTCGCGTACGGAACTGCTGAACCAGCCGTATGTCGCGGTGAGCGCGGTGTTGTGCGCGGCCTCCACGACGGCCCTGTGGAAGGCGATGTCATGGTCGGCGTAGAGCTCGAGGCTGCCGGAGGCGGGTTGCCCCGCGGCGTCCGCCAGCTGGGCCTGGGCGTCCAGGGCCGCCCGCATCCGCTCCAGGTCCGCGGGTTCGTGCCGCAGCGCCGCCAGCCGGGCGGCCTCCGCCTCCAGCGCGATCCGCAGCTCCAGGACGTCGCGGATACCGGCCCGCTGGACGCCGCGCATGATGTCGCCGGGGTCGGCGGCGGACACCACGAAGGTGCCCTCGCCCTGGCGTGAGCGCAGCATCCCGGCGTGCACCAGGACCCGGATCGCTTCCCGGACGGTGTTCCGGCCGACCTGGAGCTGTTCGGCGAGGGCGTGTTCGGTGGGGATGCGCGCCCCTACCTTCCACTCGCCGGCGGCCAGCTGGGACCGCAGGGTCTCGACGACGGTGTCCACCAGGGACTGCCGCCCCGCTGCCTGCAATGCCATGCCGTCCGGCCGCCTCTCTGTCCGTGTTCGCACCGCTGCGATCCCTGCGGGGCCGCGCGTCCAGTTGACCGGTCATCCTACAACTGATGCATTCAGCGTACACGCAAGAGGGGAGGGGGCTGAAGGCCGCACTCCGCGGCTGCCTTCGGCCCCCTCCCACCGCCCCGTTTCCCGCTACAGCCCGATGTCCCGCTCCTGGATGTCGGCCAGGGACTCGCGGCGGACAAGGAGGCGCGCGTGGCCCGCGGTGACGGCGACGACCGGTGGGCGCCCCACGAGGTTGTAGCCGGAGGCCATGGAGAGGTGGTACGCGCCGGCGACGGGGACGGCGAGCAGGTCACCGGGCCGGATGTCGCCGGGAAGCGCGACGTCGGAGGCGAGGATGTCGCCCGCTTCGCAGTGCCGCCCGACCACGGTGACCGGTTCGGGCGCGGCCGAGCTGCGCCGGCCGACCAGCAGGGGCGCGTAGCGCACCCCGTACAGCGCGGGCCGGGGGTTGTCGCTCATGCCGCCGTCCACCGCCACGAACCGGTGTGCGCCGGTCTGCTTGACGGCCAGCACCCGGTAGAGGGCGACGCCCGCGGGTCCCGCGATCGCGCGGCCCGGCTCGATGGCGAGCCGGGGTATCGGCAGTCCGGCCGCCGCGCAGCCGCGGGCCAATTCGGCCCGCACCCTCGTGCCGAGGCAGGCGAGGTCGAGTGCGGGCTCGCCGGGGCGGTAGGCGATGCCGTGGCCGCCGCCCAGATCCAGTTCCGGCAGTGTGCGGCCGTGCTGATCGCGGATCCGGGCGAGCAGGCCGACCAGCCGTCGTACAGCCGACAGGTACGGCTTGACGGTGGTGATCTGCGAGCCCAAGTGGCAGTGCAGTCCGACGAGTTCCAGGCTTCTCTGGCCGAGCACCCGGGCGATGGCGTGCCGGGCGGAACCGTCGGTGAGCGACAGACCGAACTTCTGGTCGTCGGTTCCGGTACGGATCTTGGCGTGGCCGCCCGCGGCGATCCCGGGCACGACCCGGATCAGCACCTTCTGCCGGCTCCCCACCGGGACGAGAGCGGCGAGCCGGGCGATCTCCGAGGTGCTGTCGATGACGATCCGGCCGACGCCGAGCCGGAGCGCCGTCCGCAGGTCGGCCGGGCTCTTGGCATTGCCGTGCAGCAGGATCCGCTCGGCGGGGAAGCCCGTGGAGACGGCCAGCTCCAGCTCTCCGGCGGAGCAGACGTCGAGTCCGAGGCCCTCCTGCTGGACCCAGTTCGCCATGCCGCGGCAGAGGAACGCCTTCGCCGCGTAGAAGACATCGGCTTCGGGGAATGCCCGCAGATAGGCACGGCAGCGGAGCCGCACCTCCCCCTCGTCCAGGACGTAGGCGGGGGTGCCGAAGCGTTCGGCCAGGTGGGTGAGGGGGACGCCGCCGACGGAGATGTCGCCTTCGGCGAGCGGCAGCGCGGAGGCCGGCCAGACGGACAGCGGCACGCTCTCGGCCGGGGCCGGCGCGTCGGGCTCGGCCGCCCGCGGCCCGGGGACCACGACCGGCCGGGTGGACGCCGGGCGGCCGGCGGCCGGTGGCGCGGTGGCCGAAGGGACGTCCGGAGCGGTGGTCGGCCCGTCGGCCGAAGGGGCAGGTGCAGGCGAGGCGTTGGCCTGGGGCAGCGTGGGGTGAGTCATGGTGTGACTGCTCCCTCAGACGGCCCGTAGGTGTTGCCGCGGCGCGGCTTCAGGGCGGAACCGGGGGTCGACGGTCACCGTCGCCACTCCGACCGGCTCGGCCAGCGCGCGCAGCGCGGACACGGAGAGCCTGATCCAGGGCTGGCCGCCGCCGAGCGCAGCGGCCAGCCGCTGGGGCGAGGTGAAACCGACGGCGGTACGGCCACCGAGCGGCGTCCGGAACAGGCGGGCCGTGCAGCCCGCGGGGCCCGACCGGACGGGAACGAACAGGGGCCCGGCCGGGAGGCGTTCGGCAGGCTCGGGATCTTCCGCGTACAGGATGTGGGACACGGCGATGCTCCTCGCAGAGGACAGTGGCCCCGGCCGGAGGGAAGGGTGTGCCGGGGCTCGATACTGACGCTATGCCCGCGAAACCCGCCGTCCTTCGTCCGCTGACGCGTCATTGACGCCGAACGGCCGGGACTTGACGCGATGCTGCCGCGCGGTGGCCGACGGGTGGCCCCTGTGCGGCCCCCGGACGGACACCGGGCCATTGCCGGGCATCCCAAGGCACCCTCAGGAAAAGGGAGTTGGCGTGCCTCCGGTGTGACCACCGAAGTGCTCAAGGTGCGCCGTGCCCCTGGAGGTCAGGCTGTCGTGCTCTCGGCGGGGGTGGCGCAGGGGTAGAGCCGCTCCAGGACGTGTGCGATGCCGTCCTCTTCGTGGGAGGCGGTGATCTCGTCCGCGACGGCCTTGAGTTCGTCATGGGCATTGGCCATCGCCACGCCGTACGCGGCCCAGGCGAACATCGAGATGTCGTTGGGCATGTCGCCGAACGCCAGGGTCTCCTTGGCCGTGATGCCCAGGCGGCGGGCGGCGAGCGACAGTCCGGTGGCCTTCGTCAGGCCCAGCGGCAGAAGCTCGACGATGCCCTCGCCGGACACCGTCACGCCCACCAGGTCCCCGGCGATCTCGCGCGCGACCCCGGCGAGGGCGTCGTCGTCGAGGGTCGGGTGCTGGAGGTAGACCTTGTTGAGCGGCGCAGCCCACAGTTCGCCCGGGTCGTCGATCATGACGTTCGGCAGCGGGCCCTCCTGGATGCGGTAGCCGGGGGCCACCAGCACCTCGCCCTCCAGGCCGTCCCGGCTCGCGGCCAGCAGCAGTGGGCCGGTCTCCGCCTCGATCTTGGACAGTGCGAGTCCGGCCAGCTGCCGGTCCAGCGTCACCGATGTCAGCAGCCGGTGCTCACCGGCGTGGTAGACCTGCGCGCCCTGACCGCACACCGCGAGCCCGTGGTAGTCCAGGCTGTCGAGGATGTGCCGGGTCCAGGGGACCGAGCGCCCGGTGACGACGATGTGTGCCGCGCCCGCCGCGGTGGCCGCGGCGAGCGCGTTGCGGGTGCGCTCGGAGATGGTCTCGTCGCGCCGCAGCAGCGTCCCGTCGAGATCCGTCGCGATGAGCTTGTACGGCAGGGCCCGAGGGGCGGGCACCGTGGAACCTGCGGGGGTCACTTGGAGACGGGCTCCAGGATCTCCCGGCCGCCCAGGTAGGGGCGGAGCATCTCGGGGACGCGCACCGAGCCGTCGGGCAGCTGGTGGTTCTCGAAGATCGCCACGATGGTGCGGGGGACGGCGCAGAGCGTGCCGTTGAGGGTGGCCAGCGGCGAGACCCGCTGCTTGCCCTCGACGTTCTCCCGCATCCGCACCGACAGCCGACGGGCCTGGAACTCGTCGCAGTTCGAGGCCGAGGTCAGCTCGCGGTACTTGCCCTGGGTCGGGATCCATGCCTCGCAGTCGAACTTGCGGGAGGCCGAGGAGCCGAGGTCGCCGGTGGCGACATCGATCACCTGGAACGGCAGCTCAAGGCCGGTCAGCCACTGCTTCTCCCAGTCCAGCAGCCGCTGGTGCTCCGCCTGCGCGTCGTCCGGCGCGACGTAGGAGAACATCTCGACCTTGTCGAACTGGTGGACACGGAAGATGCCGCGGGTGTCCTTGCCGTAGGTGCCGGCCTCGCGGCGGAAGCACGGCGAGAAACCGGCGTAGCGCAGCGGCAGCTTGGCCGCGTCGACGATCTCGTCCATGTGGTACGCGGCGAGCGGGACCTCGGAGGTGCCGACCAGGTAGTAGTCGTCCTTCTCCAGGTGGTAGACGTTCTCCGCGGCCTGGCCGAGGAAGCCGGTGCCCTCCATGGCGCGCGGACGCACCAGGGCCGGGGTCAGCATGGGCGTGAAGCCGGCCTCGGTGGCCTGCGCGATGGCGGCGTTGACGAGCGCGAGCTCCAGCAGCGCGCCGATGCCGGTGAGGTAGTAGAAGCGCGAACCGGAGACCTTGGCGCCGCGCTCGACGTCGATCGCGCCGAGCAGTTCGCCGATCTCCAGGTGGTCCTTGGGCGTGAAGCCCTCGGCCGAGAAGTCGCGCGGTGTGCCGACGGTTTCGAGGACGGTGAAGTCCTCCTCGCCGCCGATCGGCACGTCCGGGTGGACGAGGTTGCCGAGCTTGAGCAGCAGTGCCTGCGTCTCGTCCTTGGCCTCGTCCTGTGCGGCGTCGGCGGCCTTGACGGCGGCGGACAGCTCGCCGGCCTTCTTCAGCAGCTCGGCCTTCTCGTCACCGGAGGCCTTGGGGATGAGCTTGCCGAGCGACTTCTGCTCGGCGCGCAGCTCGTCGAAGCGGACGCTGGACGACCTGCGCCGCTCGTCGGCGGAGAGAAGCGCGTCGACGAGTGCGACGTCCTCTCCACGGGCGCGCTGGGAGGCGCGCACACGGTCGGGGTCCTCACGGAGCAGGCGAAGGTCAATCACCCCACCAGGCTACCGGGGCCGGGCCCCGGCCCTCGACGCCATATTCCCCTGCGTTCCGCTTTGTCCGGTTTGGGGAATTTTATTCCCCGAGGGGTGCGGGGTGAAATGTGGGAAAGGATCATCTCCGGAGCCGCTCGGAAAACCGTCGCTGAATTCGCGGGCATTCGCCGGTATGGGGCATTCGCGGAGTGCGTGGCGAGTGATCCACCGGTCGGGGGCGGGGAGTTGGGCCGGTGGCCGGACGGGTCGGCCTCCTCGGTTTTCCACAGGGGTCGGGGGTTGGGGGATTCTTATCCACAGGCTGTGTGTGAGATCTGTGGAAGTCGGAACTGATCATTCCGACCCTCGAATGCTCGACTGTGGATTCCTCGCCCAAACCCCCTTCCCACACTCTTTCGTGTGGGATTGACTAGCTCTAAAGGATTGATCACGGGAATTGTGCTGACGCGCCACCTCGTGAGGGGCTGTGGGGCACCGTGGAGCGGTGTGGGGTCGGTAGAGGGATTTGTCGACTCTGTCCGACTCTCGTGTCGACTTACCCACAGGTCGAGAACCAGCCCTGTGGATAACTTTGTGGACAACCGCGGGACCCCCCCAACGTCGCAGGTCCCGCGCACCGGACCGTCCGTCAGCCCCGCCCGTCCAGGCAACGCCCGAGCCAGTCCGACGCCTCGGTGAAGGCCGCGTCCGTCATCTCCTGGCGCACGGTCGCCGTCACCTTGTCCGCCCGCGGATACGAGCCGAGGAAGCGCACCTCGCGGCAGACCCGCTTGAGCCCCATCAGCACCTCGCTGACCCGGCGGTCGGTGAGATGCCCCTCGCAGTCGACGGAGAAGCAGTAGCGGCCGATGCCCTCGCCGGTCGGCCGGGACTCGATCCGCATCATGTTGACGCCGCGGACCGCGTACTCCTGCAGCAGCTCGAGCAGCGCACCCGGGTGGTCCTCGCGCAGCCACAGCACGACCGATGTCTTGTCCGCGCCCGTCGGCGACGCGGGCCGCGCGGGCCGGCCCACCAGCACGAAGCGGGTGGCGGCGTTCTGCGCGTCGTGGATGTCGGAGACCAGCGGCTCAAGACCGTACGTGGCGGCCGCGAACTCACCCGCGAAGGCGCCGTCGTAGCGGCCCTCCTGCACCAGCCGCGCGCCGTCCGCGTTCGAGGCCGCCGACTCCCAGAGCGCCTCCGGGAGCTGGGCCGCCAGCCACTTGCGCACCTGTGGCTGGGCGACCGGGTGGCCGGTCACCGTCTTCACGTCGTGCAGGGCCGTACCGGGGCGCACCAGCAGCGCGAACGCGATCGGCAGCAGCACCTCGCGGTAGATCATCAGCGGCTCGCCGGAGGCCAGCTCGTCGAGGGTCGTCGTCACCCCGCCCTCGACGGAGTTCTCGATCGGCACCAGCGCGGCGGCCGCCTCACCGCCGCGCACCGCGTCCAGGGCGGCCGGCACCGACACCATCGGCACCAGCTCCCGGGTGGCCGCCTCGGGGAGCGTGCGCAGGGCGGCCTCCGTGAAGGTGCCCGCGGGGCCGAGATACGTATAGCGACTGGCCGACATCACAAAGGACTCCCTCGCGTCATTGCGGGGGCAACCCGCCGATCTCCCTGCCCTGTCACGATACCGAGCCGTTTCCCGGCCCAGCGGCCACTTCCGTCAGCCCTCCAGCAGGGGACGGCCCACGTAGTCCCCCGGCTCCGCGGCGGGCGGCACCGCGTACAGGCCGCTCGCCTCGTGCCGCAGGAAGGGCGAAAGCGCGTCGCCGCGGTCCAGCTTCCGCTGGATCTGGGTGAAGGCGCGCAGCGGATCGGCCTGCCAGCAGATGAAGAGCAGACCCGCGTCCGGGGCACCGTCGTCGCGGAACCCGTCGTGGAAGGAGAACGGGCGGCGCAGCATGGCCGCTCCCTGGTTGGATTCCGGCGCGGCGATCCTGGCGTGCGCGTCCGCGGGGATGACCGGCAGGCCGTCGGCGCCGGTCTCGTCCAGCCGCATCGGGGTGGTCTCGGACCCGCCGGTCAGCGGCGCACCGTTGTCCTTGCGGCGGCCGATGACCCGCTCCTGTTCGCGGCGTGAACGCTTCTCCCAGTCGTCCAGCAGCATCCGGATCCGGCGGACGACGGCGAACGAGCCGCGGCGCATCCACTCCTGGTCGGTGTCGCGGCCCACGAAGATGCGCGCGTCGAAGTCCGGGTCCGACGGCCGGGGATTGTTGGTGCCGTCGACCTGTCCCATCAGATTGCGGGTGGTCATGGGACGGGCGGTGGCGCCGGGCGTGCGGTTGAAGCCGTTCATCTGCCAACGCAGCCGCGCCTGTCCCGCGGCGTCCTTCTGCAGCGCGCGCAGCGCGTGAAAGGCGACCAGTGCGTCATCCGCGCCGATCTGGATCCACAGATCGCCGTTGCTGCGGTCCGGGTCCAAGGCGTCCGAGGAGAAGTCGGGCAGCGGGTCGAGCTGGACGGGGCGCTTCTTCTGCAGGCCGGTACGCCCGAAGAAGCTGTGGCCGAAGCCGAAGGTGACGGTCAAGGAGGAGGGCCCGGCGTCGAGCGCGACCCCGGTGTCGGCGTCCGGCGTCCGGCCCGCCATCAGCTCCTCGGCCGTCCGGGACCAGCGGCGCAGCAGGGCGGCCGCGCCCTTGCGGTCCGTGCCGGGGGCCAGGTCGAAGGCGATGAGGTGGCCGTTGGCCTGCAACGGGGTGGTGATGCCCGCCTGGTGCGCGGCACGCTCCTCGCGGAACGCGACCTCGGTCGAGCCGATGCCGGTGAGGGGCGCGGGGGCGTCGTCGCGCGCGGCGGTGACCGCGAGGGCGCCGCCGGCGCCGCCCGCGACCAGCCCTGCCGCGCCCGCCGCGCCGACGGTGCCCAGCAGTCGGCGGCGGGACAGTTCCAGGACAGGTGCGTCGGTCCCGGCCGGTGCGGGGGCGGCCTTGTCGGCGGTCGCCTGGGCGGCCGGTCCCGGCGTGCGGCCGGGTCCGGGGATCTTCTTGCCGGGCGTCTTCCTGCCCGGGGTCTGCTTGCTCATCGGTCGATCTTCACGTTCCTGGTCTCGGTCACCTGGTCGATGTCGGAGGTCCGCACGAGCAGCGAGAGCTGCCATTTCCCGGGGACCGGCAGCTGGACGCCGCTCGCGCTCCAGTGACCTTCGCTGATGTGGTCGGGAACGACCGGGAGCGGTCCGAGCTTCTTGTCCTTCAGGGTGAAGGAGATCTTCACCTCGGGGACGTCCATGGTCGCACCGGAGGTGTCGGAGATCCGCAGATGCAGCTCGTTGGCGCTGCCGCTGCGCCCGGGGTCGAGGTCGATACGCGCGGTGCCCTTGCCTCGTGGGCCGCCGGTGTCGAACGGCACGGTCAGGACCCGCGGCTGGTTGGCATCGGCGGACTGCCCGGCCTCTGCGGCCTTGACCGCGGCTTCCGTACGGGCCGGTTCGGTGGCCGTCAGCACGGTGCTCACCGCGAGCACCACGACCGCCACCGTCGCCTCGGCCAGCACCGACCGCCGCAGCCCCAGCCGCTGCGGATCGGCGTCGCGTATGCGCTTGGTGCGTGCGGTGCTCAACGCGGCCCGCTGACGGGCTAGTTGGGCCGCACGGTCGGCGTCGACCCCGTCGTCGCCGGTGGCGTCGGACGCGGAGCCGGAGATGGCGTCGGACGCCTTGTCGGTCCCGGAGTCGGTCCCGGAGTCGGTCCCGGAGTCGGTGGTGGACGCCGACGAGGACGGGACGGCCACCGCCACAGGTGTGCGCTCGGGTTCGGTCTCCGGCGCGGGCTCCGGCTCGGACACGTCGGATACCGAAGCGGGCGCGGCCGCCCCCTCGGACGGACCCGGTGCCGTGCTCGTCGCCGCCGTCTCCGTACGGAGCTCCGTGAGCCTGGACGTCCACCGCCGCGACGTCCAGGCGATGCCGACGAGCAGCACGACCAGGCCCGCCTTGAGCAGCAGAAGCCGCCCGTAGGAGGTGTCGGTCAGGGCGTCCCAGCTGCCCACCTGCCGCCAGGACTGGTAGATCCCGGTGGCCACGAGCACCACCACCGAGCCGAACGCGATCCGCGAGAAGCGGCGGACGGCGGCGCGCTCCACCGGCGGCCCCCAGTACAGGGACACGACCAGGGCGGTCAGCCCGCCGAGCCAGGAGGCGACCGCGAGCAGGTGCAGGACGTCGACGGGCATGGCGACGGCGGTCTGCAGACCGGTCGAGGCGTGCTCGGCCATCGCCCAGGTCGCGGCGAGCCCGGCGGCGACGATCACTCCGCCGATGCCCAGCCCCCTGGTGAGGTCCGCGCGCCGCCGCGCCGCCTCCGCTGCGCTCTCCTCACCCTGCTCCGCCCCGTCCGCCTCCCCGGTCCCGCCCCCCTGCGCCGGCTCCTGGGCTCGCGCGTACGCCCCGAAGAGCACCGCGACGAACAGCGCCGCGGCGGCGAGCAGCAGGATCCGGGAGACCAGCGCGGCGCCCGGCTTGGTCTCCAGGACCTGCCGGAGACCGCCGAGATCGAAGACGTCGGCGAGGTCGCCTGACCCGGTGTACGGGGCGCGCAGCAGCAACATCGCGATGGTGGCCGCGGTCAGCGCGGCCCAGCCCTGGACGACCAGGCGCTGGACGGAACGGACCCGCGCGGCGGCCGGACGGCAGGCCACCACGAACGCGGCGCCACCGGCCAGCAGCACGAAACCGGCGTAGGCGACGTAGCGGGCGATGCCGTAGAGGGCGCCCACCAGCCCGCCGCCGACCTCCTGCTGGGGTACCGCGGCGGTGGTCTTGGAGGGCGCGCCGACGGAGAAGGTGAAGGCGCCGGAGACGGGGTGGCTGTCCGCGGAGACCGCCTGCCAGGCGACGGTGTACGTGCCGTCGGCCAGGCCGGGCGGCAGTCCGGCGCCGTACTTGACGACGCTGCCGCTGCACAGGTTGCGCAGCTTGCCGCGGTCCACCCGCTTGCCCTGGGGGTCCAGGACCCGGATGGAGTCGTCGCCCATCGCGACACCCTCGGAGAAGCTGAGCGTGACCTGCTCGGGGGCACGGTCCACCACCGACCCCTGGGCGGGAGTGCTGCTGGTCAGCGCGGCGTGCGCGGCGGCCGGGGCCGCGCCGCCGAGCAGCGCGCCCAGCAGCGCCGCCGCGAGGACCAGCAGGCGCAGCGCGGCGGGCCGCCGCGGCCAGGAGCCGGTGATGGCCATAGTGTGCTCCCCTTACTTCCGGTCGGGTGCCGTGGTGTCCACCGCCGCTACTTCTTCGGCGCGTACGAGACCGACTTCACGGGGACGTCGACCGTGATCGGGTCGGCATGCGCGAAGTGCAGCTCGATGGTGACGGTGTCGCCCTCGGCGGGCTTGTTCTTCAGACCCATGAACATCAGGTGGTTGCCGCCGCGGGCGAGCGTGAGCTCACCGCCGGCCGGCACGTTCAGGGAGGGAACCTCCTCCATCTTGCTGCCGACCGTCTTGTGGATCGTGATGTCCTTGGACAGGTCGCTGGTGACCGAGGTGAGCTTGTCGGCGCTCTCGCCGGTGTTCTCGACGACGAGGAACGCACCGGCCATGTCCTGCGTGACCGGCTGCGGCATGTAGGCGCCGGAGACCTTGAGCTTCGGGGCTCCGTCATCCCCTCCGCCGCAGCCGGCGAGCGTGAGACCTGCGGTGAGAGCGAGAGCGGTGGCCATGGTTATGCGGCGGTTCACGGGTTCTGTCCCTTGATGATCTTCGGCAGTGCCTTGGTGTAGTTGTCGGCGGTCGCCTCCTGCATGCCCATCCAGTGGATCCGGTCGTCCTTGGCGGACGACAGCAGGACCTGGGCACCGTGCGTCGAGACGACATCGCCGTTCTTCTTCTTGACCGGCTTCTCGATGCCGATGTTCACGCTGCGCGCGCCCTGCTGGATGGCGTCGAACGAGCCGGTCAGGCCGGTGAAGTCGGTGTCGATGCCGGCGAGCCACTTCTTGAGGGCGGCGGGGGTGTCGCGTTCGGGGTCGGAGGTGACGAACAGGACGCGCAGGTCGTCCTGTTCCGCCTTCGGCAGCTGTTTGACCGCGACGGCGATGTTGGCCATCGTCAGCGGGCAGACGTCCGGGCAGTTGGTGTAGCCGAAGTAGATGAGGGTCGGATGGCCCTTGGTCTTCTCCAGCAGGTCGTACTTCTTGCCGTCGGAGTCGGTCAGCTGCAGGTCCGGCTTCTCCAGCGGGCTGTCGAGCGTGATGATCGGCCGGGAGGTGGAGCCGGAGACATCGGCGGCGGGCTTGCCGTCGTCGGGGCCACAGGCGGTCAGGGTGAGGGCTGCGGCCGCCGCGAGGGCGGACGCCAGCATGGTCCTTCTACGCATTGCAGAAATGTCCGTGTTTCCAGGGGGTGGGGCGCCGGGCCGGCGCGCGGCGGCGCCGGCCCGGTCGCAGGTCAGGAGCTGCGGCGCCGGCCGGCGAGGACGCCGAAGCCGACCCCGGTGAGGCCGACGACGATGCCGACGACGGCCAGCACGCGTGCCGTGGTGTCGCTGCCGGACGCGTCCTCGGCGGCCGCGGTGTGCTTGCCGCTGTCCTCGGTGCCCTTGGCGTCGTCGCCCGCGGCACCTGCGCCGTGGCCGTGGCCGTCGCCGCTCGCCGCGGTGAGCTTCAGCACCGGCGCCGGGTTCTCCGGCTCGGGGCCGCCCTCCTTCGCCGGCTCGATCCAGCGCACGACCTCCTTGTTGTCGTACGTCTGGAGGGCCTTGAAGACGAGCTGGTCGGCGTCCTCGGGCAGCTGGCCGACGGAGACCGGGAACTGCTGGAACTGCCCCGGCTCGACGCCCTTGCCGTCCGCGGTCCAGGTGATCTTCGAGGGCGCCTCGTTGATCTTCTCGCCGTGCATCTCAAGCGGCTTGTCGAGCTTGGTCTTGGTGACCTCCACCTTCCAGCCGGGCACCGGCTGCGGCATCACGGACGCCAGCGGGTGGTCGGTCGGCAGGTTGACCTCGAGCTTCACCGTCGAGGCGTCGTCACGCTCGTTGGGCACCTTGAAGTTGACCGTGGCGTAGCCGCCCTTCTCGGCCGCCTCGGGCTGGACGCTGACGTGCGCGAATGCCGGGCCGGCGAGCAGCAGCACGCTGCCCGCGGCGATCCCGCCCAGGACGGGCAGCCGGCGGGCCAGCCGCCGCCCGGGGCGCGCGGAGGCGGTGGGGCCGTCGGCCGGGTCGGCCGAGGTACGCGCGGGCGCCGGGTGCGAGAGGTGCGACATCTTCGACATGTAGAAAACACTCCACAGACAGGAGAACGGTTCGGATGAATTGCTCTGGCGCGCATGCGGCGACGGCGCGAGAGCCCGTACCCGTCCGGTGGGGGTGTGCTTCGCGTGTCGTCAGGCCGCGAGGGCCAGGGTGGGTGGCCCCCGCCTGACGACACTGTGGTGGAGCGCGAGGTGCTGCGGGCCCGGTTTGTCATCCCCGTACGAAACGGGGGCGCGCAGCGTGTTGTCGTGCGCGGTGTCCGGCCCGGCGATCAGGGCGCCGACCAGCGTGAGCGCCCCGCGCAGCGCGCCGACGAGCGCCTGGGCGGCGACCTCGCGCGCTGCTGGCGCCGACAGCCGGACCAGCCGCCACAGTGCCGCCTCGCCCCGGCGCAGCAGCCACCCGAGGGCGAGCGCCGCGAGCAGGTGCCCGAGCAGCATCGGCAGGGACGGCAGCAGACAGTGCGCCATGCCCGGACCGGGGGCCGCGCCGGCCGGCATCCGGTGCCCGGCGTGTCCGGCGGAGCCGGCGGCCAGGGCGGTGTCGAAGCCGCCCGAGCTGAGGATGCGGCGCGCCGCGTCGCCGTCCAGCGGGCCGGTGCCCAGACCGCATGCCACCTGACGGGCCATGGTGATCGCCGCGTGGTCGGAGAGGCCCGCGACGCCGTTGCCGCCGGTCTTCGCCACGGCGGACGCCGGCTGCTGGCCCAGCGCGAACAGCGCGTGAAGTGACACCTGCCCCACGGCCAGTGCGGCGGCGATCGCCGGGAGGGACCGCTCCCGCCCGGCCAGCGGGGCGGCGACCGCGAACACGGCAGCAGCGGCGACGCCCAGGGTCCACAGCGGAACGGCGGTGAACGAGGCCGCCATGTGCCCGGCCGCGGACAGCGCGACACAGACCGCGGTGAACACCGCGGCACGCAGCAGCCGTAGATCGGCAGCTGCGCGCGCTGTGGGGGCTGGCGAGGCAGTCATGGCGGCGTCATCATCCCACTGCGCCCCTCGGCTGCCTACGGCAGGGCGCCGCTCAGCGCCGCGTGCGGGGGCCGCATCGGCGCCCGGTGGGGCGCACGGGGGCGCGCGCCGCAGAGTGCGCCTACACCGGTGCGCTTGGTGCCGCATCCGCCGAATGAGCGGTGTCACATCCCGGACACGCTTACGGACCATACGGTGCGGCAATACGTATCGGTATGTCGAGCCGCGGCCAGGAGGCTGGAGCGATGAGCATCTGGTGGTCCCTCCACTTGCGGCGCGAGGCGGCAAGTGTGCCGCTCGCCCGTCGTCTGCTGCTGGGCACCATGGAAGCGGCGGGCGTCGACCCCGACATCTGCTACGACCTGTCGGTGGCCCTGTCCGAAGCCTGCGCGAACGCCGTCGAGCACGGCGGGGACGCCGCGACCGAGGACTACCGCGTCACGGCCTTCATCGACGGCGACACCTGCCGCATCGAGGTGACCGACTCCGGCCCCGGCTTCAGCCGCCCCCAGTGCCCGCCCACCGGCCAGGCCGCCGCTGACCCCGCCCCGCTGCCGGCCCCGGCCCCCGCGCAGGCTTCCCCGTACGCCGAGGCCGGCCGCGGCCTCTTCCTCATCGAGGCCCTCACCGACCACGTCCGCTACCGCAACCGCACGGGCCGGCGCGGCGCGGTCGTCAGCTTCGACAAGATCCTCAAGTGGCGCGAGGGCGCGGCGCTTCCCATGGCCTCCTGAGCGGGCGAGCCACGGGGCTCTCTGCTCCGACCCGCTGACACACGCCGGTGGTCATGCCCGCCTCGGATGCCGGCCGCTACCCCGCGACCCCGTCGAACCGGTGTGGGCGCGGGTCGAGCGGGGTGAGTACGCCGAGGCGCTCCTCGATCCGCTGTGCCGCGTCCAGGCACAGGTCTTCGCGATACATCCCCGCCACGACCTGGACGCCCTGCGGCAGCCCGGCCGCGAGTCCGGTGGGCACGGCCACCGCGGGCACTCCCACGTACGTCGTCGCGGTGAGCAGCCGCATCGGCGTCATCATCGCGTCGCGCTCCTCCGGGGTCCGTGGCACCACGGGCTGCGGTGCCGGCTGCGTGGACACCGGCCCGAGCAGCAGCGGACAGCGCTCGAAGAAGCGGGCCCAGGCGCGCTGGACGCCGAGGCGTACGCCGGTCTGCCGGACGTACCCAGCCAGGTCGACGGGTGGGTGGCGCTGCGCGTCCAGCTCGATGTGGCGGGCGCTGTCGTCGGTGAGCAGCCGCCTGAGCACCGGCCAGGCAAGGGAGAACTCGGTGCGCAGCAGCGCGCCGTATCCGTCGAGGGCGTCCTGCAGGCGCGGCACCTGCACCTCCTCGACGGGGTGCCCGGCGTCCTCCAGGGCGGCGGCCGCCGCCTCGATCGCCGCGCGCACGTCCGGGTGGACGTCTCCCTGGCCTCCCGGGTCGGTCACCACGCCCACTCGCACCGGCACGTCCGGTCGCGGCCCGTACAGCGGGGCGGGGACCGCCCGCGGGTCCTGCGGGTCGGTCCCCGCCAGCACCTCGTACGCCGCCCGCAGATCGGCCACCGATCGGGCCAGCGGCCCGTCCACGGGGAAGAGTTGGTGGCCCAGGACCGGTTCGTCGTCGCTCATCCGGTGGTCGGCGGGGAACCGCCCGTAGCTCGGCTTCAGCCCCGCGACGCCGTTGAACGTCGCCGGGTTGCGCACCGATCCACCGGAGTCGTTGCCCAGGCCGAGCGCCGCCATGCCGGTCGCCACCGCCACCGCGTCGCCGCCGCTGGTGCCGCCGGGCGTGCGCTGCGGGTCCCATGGGTTGACGGTGTCACCGAACAGTTGGCTCGTCGTGTGCACTCCGGCGATCGCCAGGTCGGGCATGTTGGTGCGCCCGATCGGAATCGCTCCGGCCGCGCGCAGTCGCCGCACCGGGGGCGCGTCCGCCTGCGCCACCCGGTCGCGGAAGTACGGCACACCGTGCGTGGTCGCCGATCCGGCGACGTGGATGTTCTCCTTCACGGTGAACGGGACCCCGGCCAGCGGGCCCAGCCGCTCCCCGGCGGCCCGGCGCCGGTCGGTCTCCCGCGCCGCCTGCCGGGCGCTGTCCGCCAGCAGCCGGGTCACCGCGTTGACCCGCGGGTTGACCGCTGCGATCCGTTCCAGGTGTGCGT
Source organism: Streptomyces sp. NPDC048248 (assembly GCF_043201875.1). NCBI lineage: Bacteria > Bacillati > Actinomycetota > Actinomycetes > Kitasatosporales > Streptomycetaceae > Streptomyces > Streptomyces sp. NPDC048248. Next base: position 140,545 of record NZ_JBICZL010000005.1, on the reverse strand, counting down.
CCACTGTCTCCGCCGCGGAGATTTCTCCGGATGCCAGCAGCTTCGCCAACTCCGACGCCTCCAGCGCCCACAACTCGGTCTTCTCCATCGGGCTCTCCCTTCGCTCCAACGCAAAGATACAGAGCTGTATTTGGATACAGAACTGAATATTTCTGCGAGGGTGCGCCGTAGGATGCCGCTGTGAGTCCCGAACGCAAGCGCCTGACCCGCGAAGAGAGCCGTCAGCAGACCCGCGACCGCCTGCTGGCCGCCGCCGCCGAGCTGTTCATCGAACGCGGGGTCAACGGCACCTCCGTCGAGCAGATCGCCGAGCGTGCCGGCTACACCCGCGGCGCCTTCTACGGGAACTTCGAGGACAAGAACGCCCTCGTCGCGGAGCTGCTCCAGCACCGCACGCGCCGCGAACTGGAGGAGGTTCGCGCGCTCACCCAGGGCGCCACCTCCTTCGCCGACGCCCTCGAAAAACTCCGGGCCTGGAACCGCGACCGCGCCCGTCACCTGCCCGAATGGCTCGCCCTGCGCATGGAACTCGTCCTGCACGCGTTGCGGAACGAAGAGCTGCGTCCCCTGCTCGCCGAACGCGAACTCCTCGCCCGCGACGCCCACGCCGGCGGTCTGGAGCAGGCGTTCGCCGCCCGTGGCGTCGAATCGCCCGCGGACCCCGCGTTCCTCGCCCTGATCGTCCATGCCCTGGAGGACGGCCTGCTCATCCAGCGCCTGCTGGCCCCCGAGGGCATCCAGGGCGACGTCGTCGTCGACGCCTTCGACCTGCTCCTGCGCTCCTGGACAGCGCTCGCGCAGCAACCGGCACAGGAGGACGCCCGCGAGGCGCGAGCCGCCGTCACCGCCGACCCTGAGGGCGCCTCCGACGCCTGAGCGGCCGTCGAGTGCGTCGCTCGCCGGATATGACGCGACGTCAATGCCTGCCATGGGGGCGGAGATCGGCCCTCGACGGAGCGTCGCGCACGGCGATGTCCACCCCGGGGCGAACGTCAATCCCGGAGAGAACATCGGCCGCGGAAAGCTGGCCGGAAATCATTTCCGGTGGAAGGTGAGCAGCGCGGTCTCGCAACGAGAGGACCTCCCCCGCGGCGTCCCCTGGGCTTGCGAGACCGGCGCGCACCAGGATTAACGCGAAGTTGCTCGCGTTAATCTTGTTCGGACAATACTTGGCGTGAACCTGCACTGCAATACGGAGCCGCCGTGACAGCGCACCAACCCCCGGGCGAGAGCCGGCCCGGAGGCCGCACGGCCCGGACCCGGGAGGCCGTAATGGCCGCCGTCTTCGAGGAGTTGGGCTCCGGCGGGTACGCCTCGCTCACGATGGAGAAGCTCGCGCAGCGCTCCGGTGTGCATCTCGCGACGCTCTACCGGCGCTGGCGCAGCGTCGAGGGCGTGGTCTGTGAACTCCTGACGGAGCTGAGCGCGGAGGTGCCGCTTCCCGACACCGGCACGCTTCCCGGGGACCTGCGCGCGCTGGCCCGCTCGATCGCCGCCTTCTACGCCGACGCGCGGATGCAGAGCATGATCGAGGCGGTGGTCTCCGCCGCGGCCCGCGACTCCCAGGCCGCCATGGTGCTGCGGGACTTCTTCGACGCCCGGCTCAAGCTCGCGGGCCTGATGGTGCGGCGGGCCGTCGAGCGTGGCGAGGTGCCGGTGGACACGGACCCGGAGGAGGTGATGTCGGCCCTCGGCGCGCCCTTCTACTACCGGATCCTGATCGCCCGTCGTCCCGTCGATCCCGCCCTCGCCGAGTCCGCGGCCACCGCCGTCTGGGCGGCGGTCCGCGCGGGCGCCTACGCGCGCAAGGGCGGCACGCCAGGAGACGGCTGACGACCCCTCGCCGGACGCACGACGGCCGGGGGCCCCGGAAGGGCCACCGGCCGTCTGCGACGCGGCTACGGGCGCTGCCCGCGCGGCTACTTGGCGAGCAGGCCGGCCATCCAGGTCTCGACCTCGTCGGAGCGGCGCGGCAGGCCGGCCGAGAGGTTCCGGTTGCCGTCCTCGGTGACGAGGATGTCGTCCTCGATCCGGACGCCGATGCCGCGGTACTCCTCCGGCACCGTCAGGTCGTCCGCCTGGAAGTACAGGCCGGGCTCGACGGTCAGCACCATGCCGGGCTCCAGCGTGCCGTTGACGTACGCCTCGGTGCGGGCCGCGGCGCAGTCGTGGACGTCCAGGCCGAGCATGTGGCCGGTGCCGTGCAGGGTCCAGCGGCGCTGCAGCGCCAGTTCCAGCACCCGCTCGACCGGACCCTCGACGATCCCCCAGGCCACGAGCTTCTCGGCGAGCACCCGCTGTGCCGCGTCATGGAAGTCGCGGTACTTCGCGCCGGGCCTGACCGCCGCGATGCCCGCTTCCTGGGCCTCGTACACCGCGTCGTACATCTTGCGCTGGAGGTCGGTGTAGCGGCCGTTGATCGGCAGGGTGCGCGTCACGTCGGCGGTGTAGAGGCTGTTCGTCTCCACGCCGGCGTCCAGCAGCAGCAGGTCGCCGGAGCGGACCTCGCCGTTGTTGCGGACCCAGTGCAGGGTGGTGGCGTGCGGACCGGCGGCGCAGATGGATCCGTAGCCGACGTCGTTGCCCTCGACGCGGGCGCGCAGGAAGAACGTGCCCTCGATGTAGCGCTCGCTGGTCGCCTCGGCCTTGTCGAGGACCTTCACGACGTCCTCGAAGCCGCGGACGGTGGAGTCGACGGCCTTCTGCAGCTCGCCGATCTCGAACTCGTCCTTGATCACGCGCGCTTCGGAGAGGTGGACCCGCAGCTCCTCGTCGCGCTCGGCGGTGACCTTGTCGGTCAGCGCGGCCTCGATGCCGGCGTCGTGCCCGCGCACGACGCGGACCGGGCCGGTGGCCTCGGTGAGCGCCTCGGGGAGTTCGCGTACGTCCTTGCAGGGCACGCCGAGCAGCACCTCGGACTCGCGGAGGCTGTTGCGGCGGCCGACCCACAGCTCGCCCATGCCGTTGAGCCAGAACTCGCCGTTCTCGCGGTCGGAGCGGGGCAGGCGGTAGATCGTCGCGTCATGGCCCTCGGCGCCGACGGCGCGGGGCTCCAGGACCAGGACACTGTCGTCGGTCTGGTCACCGGTGAGGTAGACGTACTCCGTCGACGCGCGGAAGTCGTACTCGGTGTCGTTGGAGCGGGTCTTGAGGTTGCCCGCGGGAATCACCAGGCGCTCGCCGGGGAAGCGCGCGGACAGGGCGGCACGACGCCGGGCGGCGTTCGGGGCCTGCTCGATCGGCTGCAGGTCGTGCAGCTCGGTGTCGGCCCAGCCGCTCTTCATGGACTCCGCGAGCTCGTCCGACACGCCCGGGTACAGGCCGTTCTTGCGCTGCTTGATCGGCTGCTCGTCCTCGTCCGGGGTCTCCGGTGTGAGCTCGTCGGTCACAATGCCTCCTTTTAAGACTGAACCGCCCTCCATCGTATGTGCGGATCGAATGCGGTCCAGGGGGAGGAAGGTGTGACCTCTCCGGCGATCCGGCCATCGAGTGCACCGAGCCCCCGGCTACTCGTCGAAGCGGGCGGCCAGGAGCACCACGTCCTCCTCCGATCCGGGCTCGTCCAGGCCCTGCGGGAGCATCGTGCGCAGGATGTGGTCGACGACCGCGTCCGGGTCGTGGCGGCTCCCCTTCGGTACGCCGGCAGCAGCGGCGTGCAGCCGGGCGAAGGCGCGGTCCATGGGGTCGCCGGTGCGGTGCAGCAGACCGTCGCTGTACAGCAGGAGCGTCTCGCCGGGTGCCGGGCCGATCTCCACGCTCGGCGCCTCCCAGCAGGCGAGCATGCCCAACGGCGCGGACAGCGAGGTCTCGACGAACTCTGCGCGCGTATCGCCGATGATCAACGGTGGGCAGTGGCCCGCCCCGGCCAGTACCAGCTTGCGCGGGGTGGGGGCGCCGGCCGGCACCGAGCGCGCGGGCGGCCCGCCCGGTGCACCGGGCGGCGCCTCGGCGTAGGCGAACAGGGCGGTGGCGCTGCGGGCCGGCTCGGTCAGCCGAAGCAGCAGTTCGAGGTCGGAGAGCACCGCGACCGGGTCCTCGCCCTCCATGACCGCGTACGCGCGCAGTGAGGCACGCAGCCGACCCATGGCGGCCACCGCGCTCGGCCCGGAGCCGGTGACCGAGCCGACGGCCAGGCCCAGCGCGCCGTCCGGCAGCGGCAGCGCGTCGTACCAGTCACCGCCGCCGCGAGGGCCGGTGCTGTGCCGTACCGCGAGCCGTACGCCCGGTACCCGCGGCAGCCTGCTCGGCAGCAACTCCTCGCGCAGGGTCCGCGCCACCTGCCGGCTGCGGTGGAGTTCGAGGAGCCGGGCGAGGTGCTCGGAGGCATGGGCGCGGAAGAGCCCGATGAGGTGCCGCTGCCGTGCGGTGGGCTCTGCGGGCTCGTCGTAGAGCCAGACGGCCGCGCCGATCCTGCCGATCGGGTCGGCGGTGATCGGGACGGCGTAGCTGGCGGCGTAGCCGAGACGGGCGGCGACCTCGCGCAGGCGGGGGTCGAGGTCCTTCTCCCCGGGGATGTCGGGTTCGGCGATCTCGGTGCGGGGGTCGCAGGCGGCGGAGTCGCTTTCACCGGAGGCGTCGTCGCCCGCACCCGGTTCCGGCAGGCCGTCCAGTATCCGCGCGTACGACAGGGCGCGGCGCGGGATGGTCTCGATGTGGCCGATGTCCGCGTGGCCGAGGCCGAGGCCGATCGAGGTCTCCGGCCCGAGGCCGTCGGCCGGTTCGAGGACGACCAGGCCGCGTCGCGCGCCCACCAGGGAGGCGCCGGCCCGCAGCGTCTCGTGGAGGGCTTCTTCCAAGGTGCGGGTGCGGGCCAGCTGTTCGGTCAGGTCGTGCAGCGTGGTGAGGTCGGAAAGCCAGCCGGCGAGCCGGTCCTGGACGGCGGCGAGCTGATCGACGGGCGAGATGTCCGCGGCGAGGTCACCGGTGGTGTCCGGGCGTGCGCCCGTGGCGGCTTCGGAGGAGGGTGCTGCCGACGTGCCTTCGGCATCCGCGGAGTCATCGGAGCCGGTTGCGGCAAGCGGGTCGGCAGTGTGCGCGGGGGTGGGAAGTCCTGGTTCGATTCCAGCCACTTTCGGCACGTGGGGGGAGGTCATGGCCGACGGCTATCGTCGTATCTAGTATTGCCGCAGGTCAGGCCAGAATTTGGTTGGGAGTGAAGCGTTTTGTTGAGTGGTGTTGTGCGGTTTGTTCGACCGCTCAATTTCCTCAATAGCATTGCAAACCCCCATGTCCTGCTGCTCCGCTATCAATGTCTCCACATCTACACGCACCGACGACGTGATGTCCAGCATTGTCCCGAGGGGCTTTACGCTGTCAACCAGGTCTATAGATTGGCCTGAAAATGGCCCCCCAACCGTCAATTTGAGGTCGACTGGCGGCGATCGACAGCGCGTCATCTCCACAGTGGCGGGTACGTACTCGGAAAGGTGCGGGGCCAGTTGGGGCCGCACCGGAACCCTCCGGCGGGCACGGACGTCTCACACGACGACGACCGCGACGCACTCCCGAGTGGCGGGATTGCACCACCGCACAGCAAGCGCCATGCGCGCGCCACCCCCCGCCACGTTCCACGCTCGGCGTACGGCGTGATGCGCTGCATTTGTACACGCGGTGACCAATGATCCACGTGGCGTGTTCGACCCCGGGTTGCTTGACCAGGTCGCATGAAACGCCACATAGCGGCACGAACCGGTATGTAGTGCGATGGACATAGCCCTCGGCGTTAACGGAAAGGAACGAGCGCTCATGCGCGAGATCCTCGGAAGGCGACGCAAGCCCCTGTTCCGGCGCGGCGGAAGGTCGGCACTGCTCGGTGCGGCGCTCCACTGCGCCACCGAGTGGCAATGGCCGGTGCTCCCGGGTGTGGGAGTGCGGTCCGCAGGCCGGCAGTCGGCCGGCGGTCGGCTCGGCCTCGGAGAGCGAGGCACGAGAGAGTGCAGCTGTCCCGACCCCGACTGTGTGGTGCCCGGCGCCCACCCCTTCGACCCCGGCCTGCTCGCGGCCACGACCGACGCGCGCATGGTGCGCTGGTGGTGGACCAACCGCCCGGACGCCCCGATCGTGCTGGCCACCGGCGGCAGCGCGCCCTGCGCGGTGAGCCTGCCGGCCGTCGCCGGCGCCCGCGCGCTGGCCGCCCTCGACCACTTCGGCGTCCGCCTGGGCCCCGTGGTGGCCACGCCCACCCGCTGGTCGCTGCTCGTATCGCCGTACGACCTGCCGGAGTTGGGCGAGCTGCTGCACTCCCGCGACTGGGTGCCCAGCTCGCTGCGCTTCCACGGCGAGGGCGGCTATGTGGTGCTCCCGCCGTCGCAGATCGGCGCCGGCGCGGTGCACTGGGAGCGGCCGCCGGCCGCCGGCCCGGCCGCTCCCTGGCTGCCGAAGGTCGCCACGATCGTCGACGCACTGGTCACGGCGAGCACCAGCGCCCCCGACGGGGGCAGCCGACTCGCGTACTGACGCGCGGGATCACACCGGACCACCGCAGGACCGGGCCGTGCCGCGGGCGTGAGCGGCATGGCCGGAAAGAACACGCGGGCGTTCACCCGTCCGGGTGTGAGCGGCGCGGACCACTACGGGAAACGGGTGTCTGCGGCCCCGGGACCACCCCCGGCGCCCGGTAAGTTCGGCGGACCGTCAAGCCGCCACCGGTGGCACATCAATCGCAGGTGGTCCCCTTGCAGCGCGCCCCGAAGCTCCGCATGATCGCGCTCGCCGGCACAGCCGTTGCAGCCATCGCCATCCCGCTGGCCGCGGCGACCGCAGGCCCCGCGGACACCCTCGCGCCGGGCGCACGGACCGAAACGGCCGAAGACGCCGCCCCGTCCCGCGAGTCGGGGCATTCCGCGAACGACGAAAAGACCGGCAATGCCGGACATGCGGGTAGGTCCGCCGGGTCCCGAGCCCCGGGCGAAGGCGGCGAGGCCGCGAACCGCGAGGCCCGCGACGGAGCCCTGGGTGACCTGGGCCTGCCCCTGCTCTCCGACGACCGGCGCATCTCCCGCTGCGGCCCCGAACTCACCTCTCCCCAGCGGGTCAAGGCCCAGACCTGCGTGCTCGTCGAGGACGGCGCGACCTGGGCGCGTACGTACTACCGAAACCGTACGGGTGACCCGCTGCGCGCCGTGCTGACTCTGCTGCGGCCGGACGACAGCACCCTCCAGGTCCACTGCGCGGTGCCGGTGGCTGACCAGCCGGGGATGTGCGAGACACCGACCGGCGCGACCGTGCACAAGCGCGGGGTGCCGTACGGCGCGGTGGCGGAGTTCGCCGACGCGGCGGGCGAGCGGCTGCTGCTGCGTTCGGGTAGCAACTCCGCGTAGCGCGGCACCGATCCGGGCCGGTGAGAGTGCTGGTCGGGAGGCCGCGGGGCAGTGAACAACGAGCTTGCGGCCATCGGCTTCGAGCGGCCCGAGAGGTAATCCCCTGAGATCAAGCGGGAGTTCACGTGGCGTGCGCAGCGATGCGGCGCAGCGGCGGGCGGGGTGGCCCGGCCGGGAAGGACGTCCGGCACCGGGCATGGAAACGCCCGGTCGCTGGCGACGGGGGATGCACCAGCGACCGGGCTTTTAGAACCGTAACAAGAGATCGGCGGTTCGCAAATTCGATCGTGGATTTCCGGACGCCTGTTTACCGGCTGGTAAGGGGGTTGTGACAGGAGTCACTTCCGAGGGCGTCCGGAGCCGTTCCGATCAGCTCAGCGTCACCTGGCGGTTGGTCAGCCCGCCGCGCGACCTGCGCTCCTCCGGGGTGAGCGGGGCGTCCGACGCGAGCGCCCCGGTGAGCCGCTCGGCGAACGCGAGGGCCGGCCCCGCGACCTCGTCGGCGCCCATCGCGGAGGGCAGGTCCCAGACCGGCACGACAAGGCCGTGCGCCCGGAACGAGCCGACGAGGCGGGTGCCCTCGCCGAGCGAGGAGGTGCCCGCGGCGTGCAGCCTGGCGAGCGCGTCCAGCAGCTGCTCCTCCGGGTAGGACGTCACCCAGCGCAGGTGGTTCTTCTCCGGGGCCTCGCACCAGTACGCCCCTTCCAGGCCGGCGATCCGGGCCGTCGGGATGGCCGCGGCGTTGGCCCGCTCCAGGGAGGCCGCGACGTCGCCGGCGGCGTTCTCGGCGTCCTCCACCCAGAACTCGAAGCCGCTGTGCACGGTCGGCTCGAAAGGCGCGCCCGGGTCGAGCAGATCCTGCAGCCGGGGTCCGTCGGCGGAGGACCGGCGGGCGGCGACCGGGGTGCCGGGCTCCGCGGCCAGCGCCCGCTGGAGGGTGTCCGCGAGGTCGCGGCTGATGTCGCCGGAGGCGGTGTCGTTCTGCAGACCGAGCAGGACGGCGCCGTTGTCGCGGCGCAGCGCCGGCCAGGCCATCGGCAGCACCGTCGCGAGCGTCACCGACGGGACGCCTTCCGGCAGCCCGTCCTTGAGGGTCAGCTCCACCGTGGCGGCGGGTACCAGCTCACGCAGCGCCACCCAGTCGCATTCGCCGGGCAGGCCCTCGAAGGGCCGCTGCACCAGCTCGGTGACGGCGTGCGACGCGCTCCGGCCGTGACAGGCCTTGTAGCGGCGGCCGGAGCCGCACGGACAGGGCTCCCGGGCGCCGACGACCGGGTAGTTCCCGTCGGTGGCTGTGCCCTGTGCTGCGGCCTGGGTCTGGGGGCGGCGCTTCTTGGCCATGCGACGGTGTCTCCTGGTCGTTCCTGGGCGTACGGACGCGTTTCGGCGCGAGCCTAGAGGAGCGGGGCCGTCCATGGGTGTGCGGGAGCCGTCAGGTGGGCGCGTCCGCCCCGGAGTTGCCGTTCGCGAGCTCCCCCGGAAGGAGCAATCGCCGTGCCCCGGTACCGCTGTCGCCGTTCCCACGTGCCCGCGCAAAGTCCGGCGCAGGGCCGTACGGCAGGGATGGTCGGGCGTGCAGCTGCCCTCGTGCGCGTACGTCGAAGCCCTACGAACGTCCCGCGCACAAGGCGTCCTCCGCGTGTGGCTGCGCGGTGGGCGTAGCCACACGGTTCGGTGCCCCGGGATGGACGCACGCGCCTTCCGGCTCCGGGGCAGACGTCGCTACATCGGGTCGTCGAAGTCCGCGAAGGCCAGTTCCGGTGGCAGACCGGAGGCAAGTCCCGCCACGAGTGACGGCGGGAGCGCGGACGACAGGTCCAGACGTGTGGCGAATGCGTCCGCCAGGCTGAGGACGGCCCAGACCGTCACCTCACCCGGAACGGATTCACGGACCCCCCAGTCCTTCGCGAGGGACCGGATGATCGCCAGACCTCGGCCACCGCGCGCCGTCACCGACGGAGTGGCCGGAACCGGTCGGGTCGGGCCGCCGCCGTCGGTGACCGCGACGGTCAGCCTGCCGTGTCCGTCGATCTGCCACGAGGCCCGGATGGACCCGGAGGCATAGACGTCCGAGGCATCTCTTACGGAATCCGGTGAGCCGTTTTCGTATATCGGACGTGCGTGCCGACACGAATTGCTCAGTAGTTCCGAGAGGATAAGGACCGCGTCATCGACGACCGTGTCCTGAACTCCACTTGCCAACAGCTCTTCTCGCATGCGCCGCCTGGCCATGCCTACACCCATTGATCCATGGGGTACGGCCATGATCGACGACGTCGGCACCTCTTGTGCCACCACCAACGCCACCCCCGAGACCTCCTTTGCCCCACGCCGCGGGATGAATGCCCCAATGGACTGGACCGGAAACCGGCCAGGCGACACGCAGTGACGCACTCGGAACAATCGGATACAGGTCGAATGCGCCGGTGCACACCCTGTGATGACCTTTAGCTAAGGCCGAGTTGATTACGTACCTGTTTGGGGCGATTTGTAATAACTGCGTCGACCCCCAGCTCGCGGCACAGTTCCACATCGGCTTCGTCGTTGACCGTCCAGACGTGCACGCGATGGCCCGCGCGATGGGCCTTCTCGACGTAGTCGGGATGCGCGCGCAGGATCCGTACGCCCGGACCCGCGATGCCCACCCCGGGCGGCAGCCGGCCGTCGCGGAAGCGCGGGGTCAGGAATTGCATGAGGTAGACGCCGGGGACATCCGGCGCGGCGGCGCGTACGCGGTGCAGGGAGCGTGCCGAGAAGCTCATGACGCGGACCGCCGGCGGCTGATCGGTGCGCATGGCCGGTTTCGTGTGCCCGAAGCGGCCGAGCAGCTCGACCAGCCGCTCCTCCACCTGACCGGCCCAGCGCGTCGGGTGTTTGGTCTCGATGGCCAGCTCGACCCGGCGGTCGGCGTCGGCGACCAGCTCCAGCAGCCGCTCCAGGGTGAGCACGGATGTGCGCTCGGGGTCCTCGTGCTGCCGGTCGGGGGCCTCGGTGTCGTCCGGGCCGGCCTTCCAGGATCCGAAGTCGAGGGTGGCCAGGTCGGCGAGCTCCAGGGCGGAGACGGCGCCGCGTCCGTTGGAGGTGCGGTTCACCCGCCGGTCGTGGACACAGACCAATTGGCCGTCGGCGGTCATCCGGACGTCGCATTCCAGCGCGTCCGCACCGTCCTCGATCGCCTTGCGATAGGCGGCGAGCGTGTGTTCCGGGGCGTCCTCGGAGGCACCTCGATGGGCTACGACGGAAATGGCGGAAGGACCCGGACGGGCGTCCTGGGCGGGGCGTGCATAGGTCACCGCGTTATCGTGCCACCCACCACCTCCGGGCCGCCGCCCGGCCGGTGGCTGATGCGCACTACCGAGGATGCGCCGGTTTTGTCCGGCATAAAGGATGAGGTCATAGTCACAGCCTCGGCTTACGGCGTCCTGACGCGGCGTGGGAAAGGCTGGGAGACCGAGACTCGCCTGTATCGCCGGGATCCCCAATCCTGGAGTACCGGGTTCCGCATCCCTGTGGACAAAGGAACCGGACGAGGCCCCGGGGCCGTCGGCCGGCACAGTCGTGAAGCTGAGGAGAGAGCTGTGAGCACCGAGAACGAGGGAGCCCCCGGCCCGTCGGAGGCCAAGCCGCCGACGGGGCCGCAGGCATCGGACAGCGCCCCCGCGTCCGCCTCCGGCGCCCAGACTCCGGACGCCCCGCCCGCGCCGTCCGCTCCTCCCGCGGCGCCCCCGCCGCCGGACTTCGCGCCGAACGCCGCCGGCGTCCCCGGTGCCCCCGTTGGCGGTACGCCGGCGGCCGGGTATCCGGGTGAGGACCGCGCAGCGTCCGACACGGCCCGGATGCCCACGACGTCCGGCGGATCCTCGGCCTCCGGCGCCCCGGGCTGGGGCCATCCGCGCCCCGGCGCCCCGGGCGAGCCGACCGCCCAGCTCCCCGCCTACGCGACGCCGCACGGCTCGGCCGGCGGCGGCTGGGGCACGCCGCCGCCCTACGGAAGCGGCGGCGACCCCTGGGGCGCGCCCGGCGGACCCCCCAAGAAGCGCAACGGCGGCCTGATCGCTGCCGTCCTCGCCGCTGCGCTTGTCGCGGGCGGCGTCGGCGGCGGCATCGGCTTCTGGGCCGCGGGCCGCGACGACGGCACCTCGACGACGGTGACCGCCTCCGGCGACCCCGAGGCGCTGAACCGCAAGCCCACCTCGGTCTCGGGGATAGCGCAGAAGGCGCTGCCCAGCGTCGTGACGATCGAGGCGCAGGGCGCGACGGGCGAGGGCGGCACGGGCACCGGCTTCATCTACGACAAGCAGGGCCACATCCTCACCAACAACCACGTCGTCGCCGGCGCGGCCGAGGGCGGCGGCAAGCTCACCGCGACGTTCTCCAACGGCAAGAAGTACGACGTCGAGGTCGTCGGCCGGGCCCAGGGCTACGACGTCGCCGTGGTCAAGCTGAAGAACGCCTCGGGCGCCGCGCTCACCCCGCTGCCGCTGGGCAAGTCCTCCAGCGTCCGGGTCGGCGACGCCACGATCGCGATCGGCGCCCCGTTCGGCCTCTCCGGCACGGTCACCACCGGCATCATCAGCGCCAAGGACCGCCCGGTGGCCTCCAGCGACGGCGGCGGCACCAGCGCCTCCTACATGAGCGCCCTGCAGACCGACGCGTCGATAAACCCCGGTAACTCCGGTGGCCCCCTGATGGACGCCGCCGGCAACGTCATCGGCATCAACTCCGCCATCCAGTCGGCCGGCAGCGGCGGGGGCATGGGCGAGCCCCAGCAGTCCGGCAGCATCGGCCTGGGCTTCGCGATCCCCATCGACCAGGCCAAGCGGGTCGCCCAGGACCTGATCAAGACGGGCAAGCCCATCTACCCGCAGATCGGCGTCCAGGTCGCGATGAAGGACACCGGCAACGGCGCCACCATCGCGCAGACGGGCAACGACGGATCCGACGCGGTCACCCCGAACGGCCCTGCCGACAAGGCCGGCCTGAAGCCGGGCGACACCATCACCAAGCTCGACAACACGGTGATCGACAGCGGTCCCACCCTGATCAGCGAGATCTGGCAGCACAAGCCCGGCGACCAGGTCACCCTCACCTACAAGCGCGGCGGCCAGGAGCACACGGCCGAAGTAACCCTCGGGCAGCGCACGGGCGACAAGTGACGCGCTAGTCTGATCCCGCGACACCGTTCACCGGTGTCGCGGGGAGGCTTGCCCGAGCGGCCTAAGGGAACAGTCTTGAAAACTGTCGTGGCGGCAACGCCACCGTGGGTTCAAATCCCACAGCCTCCGCAACTCAGTGCAGTGAAAAGGCCCCTGACCAGGAAGCTTGGTCAGGGGTCTTCGCTTTGCCCGTGTACCGCGACTGCCCGGCATTCCCCGTGATTACCCGGTGGATCGGGCACGGGAGGGGCACGGTGACCTTCTGATCTGTAGAAATAGGTGGGATTCAGTGGGCGGGGGACCGGGGCCACGTCGAGCCGTGATCCTCTGTCTGCCCACTCCCACCACAAGTGGGGCACGTTTCGTCGTGGACGGGTTCCTTACCCGAGCCGTCGCAGTTGTTGCACGTGGCCATGGTCGGTCCCTTCGATAGGCGCGAGCGTTGTGGTACATCGTCTCGGCGCCTCTCCTGAACCTCCATGCCGTTTCCGGCCCTGCTTGGGTCGCTCGTTGGCGGTCACACAAGTATGGCCGCACCTAGCGGAGCGCCCATGACGGGCTCCGCCACATCGCGGAAGCAGATAGCCCCCTTAGCCACGGATAGGGGCTCGGTCCGCTCGCGCTCCCGCATCCGCGACGGCGTCGGTACAGCGCCTCGCCCTTGCTGGCCCGTGTGCCCGGAGCGCTCAGCCTCGCCGCCCCCGGCTTCGAGACCCCTCCGCCCCCGATGTGCGGCTGCACCCCGGGGAGTTGGTGAGCGCCGTCGGCCGGTCGGGGCGTGCATCGGTGGGCAGTTGCGGCGCATTAGCCGTCCGTTAGTGGAACGCCAACTTGATCTTCGAAGCTTATGGTCGTCCGGGAGCGAACGAGAGAACAGAGCAACGGGAGTACACGATGAACACCGCCACCGTCACCAACCGCCTCCGCGGCCGCGCCGGCCGTCGGATAGCCGCCGCTGTCGTCGCAGCCGCGGCGCTGGGCCTGGGGGTCACGGCCTGCGGGGAGGGCTCCGGGGCGGCGGGGGCCGCGGGCTCTGCGGCCGGGAGCGGCTCGAAGGACGCATCGGCCTCGGCCCAGCCCACGAGTGGCTCCTCCTCGGACAAGTCCGGCTCGCAGGGCCAGGCCGGCGGCGAGTCCGCCTCCCCCGGGGGCGGCGGCGTCGCCCACGCCGGTAACCACCGCACGATCGTCGGCACGCTGGAGTACCTCGCGCCCGGCAAGCTGATCGTCAAGCCCGAGAGCGGCGGCATGGACCAGGCGTTCTTCGTCGCCAACGCCACGAAGATCCTCGGCGCGGCCTCGATCTGCTCCGACGACCAGGGCAGCGTGTCCCTCGGCGACGACGGCTACGGCACCTCGAAGTGCACCGTGGACGAGTTGGAGAAGGCTGCGAAGACCGGCAGCGTGACCGTCCGCGTCACCATGAACCCCGAGTCCGGCGCGGGGGAGACGGTCGAGGAGAAGTACCACCCGTAAGCCTCGCTCGCGGCCGCAACGCCACCGCGGTTCGCCTCCCACAGGCTGCGTCGAGGTGAGCGAATCAGCTGGTCAGAAGGGGTGCCCGAGGGGATCGGATGCTCCTTCTGTGTGTCGGCATCGGCTCCGGTGGGTGGGATCGGCGTGGCGTGCGGCACGCGAGTACCCGCAGTGGCGGCAGCACGGTTCCGGGCCTTCTTGGAGCGCGGTGGCTGTCTCGGGTGCGTGGCGCGTGGCTGCCTGCTGTCGGTGGTTCGAGATGCATGGCGGCGTAAGCGCTGGTGTCCTGAAGTGGTCAGTTGTCTCTTCACTTCTGGGAGTGATCATGAGTGACTTCGATCGTGGTCGCATTCAGCAGCTGCGTGCCAAGGCAGCGGAGCTGAAAGAGGCTGCAGAGCGCGCCACCGACCCGGATGCGCGGATGCTGCTCCAGGCCAGGGCCCGGATGCTGGAGCAGGAAAGCAAGCAGGCCGACGACAAGGGGGACCTCGGAAGGGGCCCCATGTAGCTCTCAGGTGTCCCCCATGGCGGCGGGTTCCGACTCAGCCGTCGGTGGGGGGCCTGGCCGTGACGGTTATCCGGGCGGCTGTGTCGTCGGAGCGGGTGTCTTCGCCGGGGGCGGCGGGGTGCTTGTAGGCGACGGTGATCCGGCGGTGGGTCTTGCCGGTGTCATCGCTGTAGGTGGTTTCGAGGGGCGTGACGTTCTGGGGCGCGGCCTTGATTTCGTACGTTCTGAGGAAGTCCCGTACGCAGGAATCCTGGCTGCCATTCACCCGGTAGCGGAGGACTGCGACGCCATTCTTGATGTGCGCGGAGGTCGGGACGTAGAAGCGTTGAGCCGGCTCGTGTTGGTCGTGGTGCATCCATGCTCGCCGTTCCACCTGCTCCGCGGCCCTGGTCGCAGGCGTCGGCAGAAGGGATATGACGCCCCATGCGATGACCGCCAGGGCGAACAGGGCGCTGCCTGCCCGGAAGGCGCGGCGTGTGGTGGTGGGCACGCTCTTGGTTCTCCCTTCTGCTTCATGGCAGGACGTGCCACACGGTGGAAGGGTTCCGAGAGGCGGCCGGATACCTCTCCGGGGAAGGTTTCCGGGGCGGAGATTCCTTTCTGGCCCGTCCTGTTGGGGGCGGAGTGGCGGTCTGCTCGGCCCGCGTGAATCCTTGTTTCCGGCCCGTGCAAAACTGCTGACCATGAGTTCCGGTCGTGTCCTCAACTTCCCGTCTAAGTACTGGAGTAGAGCTCTCCTTGCGGGGATTGCCGCGCTGAGCCTGAGTGCCTGTGACGGTGGGGACTCCGACGAGGATTCCCGGGCGAACTTCGTGCCGGGGAAGGGCGGAGTCGGCACGATTCCCGTGGCGGACCGGAAGACGGCTCCCGACATCTCCGGTAGCACCACGCGCGGCAAGCCCTTGGATGTCGCCGACTACAAGGGCAAGGTCGTCGTCCTGAATGTGTGGGGCTCGACGTGTGGACCGTGTATCGCCGAGGCGCCGAACTTCGCCGAGGTGGCGAAGGCCAGTAAGGGCAGGGGTGTCGCGTTCGTGGGCATCAATGTCGGTGACGCGGAGAAAACGCAGGCCATCAGCTTCGAGGAGCGGCACAGGATGCCCTACCCGAGTCTGTTCGATCCGACCGCGAAACTGCTGCTGCGCTTTCCCAAGGGCACTCTCAACGTGCAGGCGATCCCCGCGACCGTCGTGCTCGACCGCGAGGGGCGGCCCGCCGCCCGGACTCTCGGGGCACTGGAGAAGGACGAGCTCCGCAGGATGATCGCCCCGGTGGTCGCCGAGAAGTGAGCCATCCGTCCTGGCAGGCTGCTACCGGTCGAGTCCGTCGGTGGCTGAAGGGCGCCAGGGGCGGGCAAGCCTTGGCGGCGTGTGGGCCGCGACGACGTTGCGTACTGCCGCCGCGGGCTGCAAACCTGCAGGTGGTGCCCCATTTTTTGGGGTGGCGGTACCCAGGCTCCCGCACCGGGAGTGCGGCGGCCGGGGGCCGGGTGAGAGGAAGTGGGTGCGATGGGTTCGCGGGGTGCGGGGGCGCGGGGCCGGGCAGGCGCCGGAGTGACCATTCGGCGGGCGGTGGCGCGGGACGCCAAGCGGATCAGCCGCATGGTGCAGGGATCCGGGGCCTACGACGGGCTGTACGCCTCGGCGGTCGACGGATACCGGGTGGGGCCGGATTACGTCGAGGCGCACCGGGTGTTCCTGGCCGTGGACGACGAGCGGGACGGCCGGCTGCTGGGTTTCTACTCGCTGGTGATCGATCCGCCCGAGCTCGACCTGATGTTCGTGGCGGACCGGGAGCAGGGTGCCGGGATCGGGCGGCTGCTCATGGAGCACATGCGGGGGGAGGCGCGCCGCGCCGGTCTGGTCCGGGTGCGGGTCGTCTCGCATCCGCCCGCGGCCGGTTTCTACCGGAGCGTGGGCGCCCGGCCCAGCGGGACGGAGCCCGCGAATCCGCCTGCCGTGAGGTGGGACCGGCCGGTATTCATGATCGACGTGGCGGAGGAACAGGCCCTTACGGGACGGGCGAGGCCAGGGGCGTGACGTGACCGCCGCCCCTGGCGAGCCCCGGGCGGCGGCACGGGGCGCTCGGCGGACTGGGAGCGGCCGCGGCGCCGGGGGCGTAAATCGTTGGCCCAACAGCGCTTTTGCCGTGAATATGTGGGTATGGAACGTACTTTTGAGGATCTGATCGCCGAGGCCGAGTCGGTGTCCGTGGCGGGCTGGGACTTCTCCTGGCTGGCGGGGCGGGCGACGGAGGAGCGGCCGTCGTGGGGGTACCAACGCTCGATGGGCGAGCGGCTGGCGAAGGCGTCTGCTGCGCTGGACATCCAGACGGGCGGCGGTGAGGTGCTGGCGGGGGCCGCGCCGCTGCCGCCGGTGATGGTGGCCACGGAGTCCTGGCCGCCGAACGTCGCCAAGGCCACCGAGGTGCTGCATCCGCTCGGCGCCGTCGTGGTGGCCGACGAGGACGAGCCGCCGCTGCCGTTCGCCGACGCTGCCTTCGACCTGGTGACCAGCCGCCATCCGGTCACCGTGTGGTGGTCGGAGATCGCCAGGGTGCTCCGTCCCGGTGGGCGGTATTTCTCCCAGCAGGTCGGCCCTGCCAGCGTGTTCGAGCTGGTCGAGTTCTTCCTGGGGCCGCAGCCGGAGGAGGTACGGCGTGCCCGCCACCCCGAGGACGCCCGGCGGGATGCGGAAGCGGCCGGACTTGAGGTGGTCGACCTGCGTACGCAGTCGCTGCGGACGGAGTTCTTCGACATCGGGGCCGTCGTCTACTTCCTGCGGAAGGTGATCTGGATGGTCCCGGGGTTCACCGTCGATCAATACCGTGATCGCCTGCGGGAGTTGGATGAGCTGATCCGCCGGGAGGGGGCGTTCGTCGCGCACACCACCCGGTTCCTGATCGAGGCGCGCAAGCCGGAGACGGGCGCGTAGCCCGGAGTGGGGCCCGTGGGCCGGCGCCGGCCAGGTGAGCCCGGTCGAGGCGTGTGAGCGGGAACGCGTCGCGAGGCCCGGCGGCCCGGGCGCGACGTCCACGCCCCGGCGGTGTCAGCGGCGGGCGGCTGAGGCGAGTGTGGCGAGGGCTTCCTGTTCGGAGAGGCCGGTATCGCGGGCGGCGGCGAGGAGGCGGGCGGAGAGTTCCGGCCCGAGGCCGCATTCGTGGGCGCGGCAGGCGGCCCAGAAGAGGCGGGCGTTGCGCTGGCCGGCCGGGGAGCTGCGGACGAAGCGGACGAGGGCACCGGCGGGCTGGGGCGGTACGGCCTGCGGGGTGTCGGGGCGTGCGGGGGCCGTGGGTGAGGTGACGAGGGTGAGCAGACCTCGGGGCGCCGGGGCGGGGTGCTCGGGCATGCAGGGGGCGAGGACGTAGCGGCCATGGACGGTGACGGAGCCGGGGCCGACGAGATAGCCGCCGGCGCCGCGGATGTCGATGCCCGGGGCGAGGCGGCCGACGGAGTTGGGGACGCGCGGGGCCGGCGGTGAGGGCGGACCTGTCAGCCAGAGGTGGCGGCCGCCGCTGGGGGTGAGGACCGTGACGGTCGGTGGGAGCGGGAAGCGGTGGGCCTCCGCGATGAACCGGAGGGCGGTGAGGCTGTCCGCGCCGTTCTTGGTGTCGAGGTCGATGCCGATGAGGTGGTGCGGCGGCAGGCCGCAGGCGATGCCGTAGCCGGTGGCCCAGGGGGCGGCGGCGAACAGTCTGCGGATGCCGAGGGGGTCGGTGGTGGCGTCGTGTACGCCGTGGCCGGGGCGGCCGCAGGCGCCACGGCAGGGCGGGGACCCGGGATGGCCGCGGTGCGGGGAGCGGACGGCGGGCAGCTTGGTGCGGGTCAGTGGGATGACGGCGTAACCGCGGGCGGCGGCGCTCAGGGCGTGCGCGAGGGCGGCGGCATGCGCGTCGGCGGGTGCGAGGAGGCGCGGGGCGGAGCCGGGGCTTTCCAGGGTGCCTCCCTGGGGGTCTCCCGGGCGTGGGGTGGCGTCCGCCGCCTGGGGGAGCGGGGCGAGGCGCGGGGGCGGTTCCGTATGGCGTCGTGGCGTGGCCATGGATTTATTTTCGTACGAATGTTCGACGAGGGGAAGGGGGGCAGGTCGCACGCCGGGGGGGTGGGTCGAAAATTCACGATCACCGCTGTCCTTGCGGGAAGCCGCCGACCGGGGCCGGGGGCCGGCGGAGGGGGCCGAGAGGGGCGCGAGTGGGGGCGCCGAGGCGCGGTCCGGGTTTAGCCGGGGTTCCTCATGCTTGCGAGGGAATCGACCCGTCCTGACGGGTTCGCCGGGGATTCGGTGGGCAATCCTGAGTTCGCGACGTCGAGACAAGCACTGCGGCAGGTGGCCAACTGCTCGGTGAACAAACGGAGTTCCTGCACTTCAAGAGCTTCCAAAGGGGACGCAGGCAGCGTGGGGCGTCTCCGGATCGATGAGTTCCAGCAGGTTCCGAAGTTGTGTTCCGTAGGAGGAATAGACATGGCAAGCACCCGTACCGCCCGCGTCATCGCCTTTGCGGCCGCCGTGCCTTTCGCGGCCGTACTCTTCACCGGTGTGGCGCAGGCCGACAACGGCGGCTTTGCGAACAACGGGTCGAGCGCGGCATCGACGAGCCAGTCGGGCTCCGGTGTCGGGGGCAACAACAACGGCAACTCGACGTCCACCCAGCAGGTGGCCAACGGGCCCGGTGCCTCGAACCAGAACAACACCGCGAGCGTGAACGGCTCCGGCTTCACGCACATCGACCAGGCCAACGAGACCGTCAACTTCAGCAACCTCTGGTGACACACCCCGCCGCTCGGGGAAGCGGCGGATGACCGGCGGGTGATGCGAGGTACGGCGCGGCGGTGAATGGGGCTGCTCTGGGGTCCGTCGCGCCGACCTTGACAGCGAGAGGGTTTCTGACGGACAGTCAGAAACCCTCTCGCTCGTTCGTGCGCCGGGAGGCCGGCGCCCGGCGTGCCGCCACCTGAAGGGGAGGCCACCGACGTGCACCTCGCCCCTACCGCGCGACAGCGTCAGCTACGCACGGAACTCCGCTCCTACTTCCGGGAGCTGATGCCGGACGGCCCGGTCGAGGACGCCGCGCAGCAGCGCGCGATCCGCCGCCGCATCGGCACGGACGGCCTGCTGGGCCTCGGCTGGCCGACCGCGTACGGAGGGCAGGGCCGCGGCCCCGACGAACAGTTCGTCTTCTTCGACGAGGCGTACCGCGCGGGCGCACCGGTGTCGATGGTCACGCTGAACACCGTCGGCCCGACGCTGATGGCCTACGGCACCCGGCGCCAGAAGGACTACTTCCTGCCGCGCATCCTCAGCGGCGACCTCGTCTTCGCGATCGGCTACACCGAGCCGGAGGCCGGCACCGACCTCGCCTCGCTGCGTACGCGGGCGGTCCGCTCCGGCGGCGACTGGCTGATCGA
Source organism: Streptomyces sp. NPDC048248 (assembly GCF_043201875.1). Taxonomy (NCBI): domain Bacteria; kingdom Bacillati; phylum Actinomycetota; class Actinomycetes; order Kitasatosporales; family Streptomycetaceae; genus Streptomyces; species Streptomyces sp. NPDC048248. The sequence goes on along the minus strand of NZ_JBICZL010000005.1, from coordinate 120,685 downwards.
CGGCAGCAAGAGCTTCACCAGCAACGCGCAGCACGCGGACTGGGTATGGCTCGCCTGCCGCACCGACCCGGAGGCGCCCAAGCACCGCGGCATCTCGATCCTTCTCGTGCCGACCGACGCACCGGGTTTCACCTGGACGCCGATCGAGACGGTCGGCGGGCTGACGACCACCGCGACCTCCTATGACGCCGTCCGGGTGCCGGCGGGGAACCTCGTCGGCGAGGAGAACGCCGGCTGGGAGCTGATCACCCACCAGCTCAACCACGAGCGGGTGGCACTGGCCGCCATCGGGATGCAGGCCGAGGACGCCTTCGACGCAGCCCTCGAGTACGCCACGACCCCGGACGGCGCGACGGGGCGGCGGCCCGCGGACCGGGCGTGGGTGCGCTCACGGCTGGCCGAGGCGCACGCCCGGCTGGCCGCCACCCGGCTGCTGAGCTGGCGGCTGGTGGGCGACGTGGGCGCCGGGACCCTCCATCCCGGCGACGCGGCCGGCGTGAAGTTCGCCGGGACGGAGAGCACGGTCGAGGTCTACCGGATGTGCCAGGACGTGGTGGGAGACGCGGCTCTGGTGCGGGCCGGTGCTCCGGGGGTCTTCGAGGACGGCGAGCTGGAGCGGATGAACCGCGCGGCGCAGATCAACACTTTCGGGGGCGGGGTGAGCGAGGTGCAGCGCGAGATCGTGGCGACGATGCGGCTCGGCATGCGGAGGGGGCGCCGGTGAGCGGGCGGAGTGCGGAGCGGGGCCGGGGCGCGCGGGCGGACGGCGCCATGGACGCGCTGTACGCGGATCTCAAGCGCTTCGAGGGCCGGGCGACGACCACCGGCGGGGTCGGCAAGGATCCCGTCAACGAGCCGATGATCAGGCACTGGTGCGAGGCGATGGGGGATGATCACCCGGCCTACCGCGGGCCCGGTGCGGTCGCCCCGCCGACGATGCTGCAGGCGTGGACGATGGGTGGGCTGTCCGGCCACACCGACCCTTCGTCGGCGTACGGCGAGCTGTCCGCCCTGCTGGACGGCGCCGGATACACCTCCATCGTGGCCACCGACTGCGAGCAGGAGTATCTGCGGCCGCTGCGCCCCGGGGCCCGGATCACCTTCGACGGGGTGATCGATTCGGTGTCCGAGCGCAAGACCACCAAGCTGGGCACGGGGTACTTCGTGACCACGCGCATGGATGTGCGCGCCGACGGCGAGCTCGCCGGTACGCATCGCTTCCGCGTCCTCAAGTACGCACCGGCCGCGGCGCGAGCGGCCGGCCCGGCGTCCGCCGGAGCGGCAGGAGCCCGTACGCCGGCCACCGCGCCCAACGCCACCGCGCCCAAGGCGCCCGCGCCCTCCGTGCCCCGGCGCCCGCGGCCGGTCGTGAACCGGGACAACGCCGGGTTCTGGGAGGGCGTCGCCGCGCACCGCCTGCTGATCCAGCGCTGCGAGAGCTGCGGGACACCGCGCTTCCCGTGGCTGCCCGGCTGCAACGCCTGCGGGTCGCCGCGGTGGCGGGCCGTCGAGGCGAGCGGGCAGGGGTCCGTCTACTCGTACGTGGTCATGCACCACCCGCCGTTCCCCGCCTTCGCGCGCCTCGACCGGGGCTCCGACGCGGCGGGTCCTTACGCGGTGGCGCTCATCGAGCTCGTGGAAGGGGTGCGGATGGTGAGCAACGTGATCGGGGTGCCGCACGACAAGGTGCGCATCGGGATGCCGGTACGGCTCGAATTCCTGCGCGTGGACGCTGAGTTGGAGCTGCCCGTCTTCCGTGTCGAAGGGCAGGGCTGAGGTGGACTTCACACCCACGGACGAGCAGCGGGCGGCGAGCGCTCTGGCCGCTGAGATCTTCACGGACCTCTCCACGCCCGCGCGGCTCGCGACCCTGGGGACGGCCACCGACGGGGACTTGTGGAAGGCCCTGACCGCTGCCGGGCTGCCCGAGGCGGTCGAGGACATCGGGCTGCTCGGTCTGGTCCTGCTGCTCGAGGAGCAGGGCCGGGCGACCGCGCAGGTGCCGCTGGCGGCGACCTGCGTCCACGGTCTGCTCGCCGTCGCCGCGCACGGCACCCCGGAGCAGCGTGAGCGGCTGCTGCCGCCGCTGCGCTCGGGGGCCGAGGTGGCGGCCGGCGCCTTCACGCATGGCGGGGGGCCGCCCCCGGTGCGGGCGGCCCCCGTTGGGGCGAAGTCGGGGGCGGCCCGCACCGGGGGCGGTGCCCCGGCCCGGTTGACCGGCACCGTCCCCGTGGTGCCCTGGCTGTGCGAGGCCACGCTGCTCCTGGTCCCGGACGCGGACCGGCGGCTGTGGCTCGTACGGACCGCGGCCGAGGGCGTCGGCGTCGTGCCGGTGGCGACCACCGCACCCTGGTCGGCCGGGCGGCTGACCCTGGACGGCGCCCCGGCCGAGCCGCTGGGAGACGCCGAAGGGCCGGCTCCGTACGACGAGGTGCTCGCCACCGCCCGTACCGCCTTCGCCGGTCTCCAGGCGGGTGTGTGCGCCGGCGCCCTGGCCCGAGCGGTGGCCCACACCTCCACCCGAGAGCAGTTCGGCCGCCCGCTCTCCACGAACCAGGGTGTCCTGCTGCGAGCCGCCGACGCGCACATGGACACCGAGGCGATCCGGGTCACCGCCTACGAGGCGGCCTGGCGCCGCGACGAGGGCCTGGACGCGGCGCCGCACGCGATGACCGCCGCCTGGTGGGCGGCGGAGGCGGGCATCCGCGTGGTGCACGCCGGCCAGCACCTGCACGGCGGCATCGGGGCCGATGTCACCCACCCCGCCCACCGGCACTTCCTGTGGGGCAGACAGCTCGGCGCCTATCTCGGGTCCGGAGCCCAACTGCTCGAAGAACTCGGGGAATTGCTGACCGCGAACCGGATGGAGGAGCCCGTATGACGCCGCCCGCCGCCGTGGGGGACGAACTGGCGCCCCTCACGCTTCCCCTCACCCGGACCCTGATCGTCGCCGGGGCCGTGGCCTCCCGCGACTACCAGGACGTGCACCACGACGCGGAGGCCGCCCGGGAGAAGGGCTCCCCGGACATCTTCATGAACATCCTGACCACCAACGGACTGGTCGGCCGCTACGTCACCGATGCCTTCGGCCCCCGGGCCGCCCTGCGCAAGGTCGCCATCCGGCTCGGCGCACCCAACCACCCGGGGGACACCATGGTGTTGCGGGGCACGGTCACCGCCGTCGACGGTGACACCGCGCAGGTGCGGATCGTCGGGGCGAACGGGCTGGGTAACCACGTCACCGGCACCGTCACGGTCACCGTCCCCGCCACCGACGGCCGGGAGGCGGACCGGTGAGCGTGCGCCGCGCCGATGCGCTCGGCGGCCGGGCCGCCATCGCCGGGATCGGTGCCACCGAGTTCTCCAAGGACTCGGGCCGCAGCGAACTCACACTGGCCGTCGAGGCCGTGCGGGCCGCCCTCGACGACGCCGGCCTCACCCCCGCCGACGTCGACGGCATGGTCACCTTCACCATGGACACCAACCCGGAGATCACCGTCGCCCAGGCGGCCGGTATCGGGGAGCTGTCCTTCTTCTCCCGCGTCCACTACGGCGGCGGCGCGGCCTGCGCCACCATCCAGCAGGCGGCCTTGGCGGTCGCCTCCGGTATCGCCGACGTCGTCGTCTGCTACCGCGCCTTCAACGAGCGCTCCGGCCGACGCTTCGGCTCCGGGGTGCAGCAGCGCGAGCCGTCCGCCGAGGGCGCGGCGCTGGGCTGGAACCTTCCCTTCGGGCTGCTCACCCCCGCCTCCTGGGTCGCGATGGCCGCCCAGCGTTACCTCCACACCTACGGGTTGACCCCGGACGCCTTCGGCCACGTCGCCGTCACCGACCGCAGGCACGCCGCCCGCAACCCTGCCGCCCACTTCTACGGCAGGCCCATCACCCTCGCCGATCACGCCGCCTCCCGGTGGATCGTGGAGCCGCTGCGGCTGCTCGACTGCTGCCAGGAGACCGACGGGGGGCAGGCGATCGTGGTGACCTCCACCGAGCGCGCCCGCGAGCTGCGCCGCGCGCCCGCGGTGATCACGGCCGTGGCGCAGGGGGCCGGCCGCGCGCAGGAGCAGATGACCAGCTTCTACCGCGACGACCTGACCGGCCTGCCGGAGATGGGGGTGGTGGCCCGCCAGCTGTGGCGTACGGCGGGTCTGGGACCGTCGGACATCGATGTGGCCATCCTCTACGACCACTTCACCCCGTTCGTGCTGATGCAGCTGGAGGAGTTCGGCTTCTGCGGCCCCGGTGAGGCGGCCGATTTCGTCGCGGCGGACGCGCTGCCGCTGAACACCCACGGCGGGCAGCTCGGCGAGGCGTATCTGCACGGGATGAACGGCATCGCCGAGGCGGTGCGCCAGATCCGCGGCTCGTCCGTCAACCGGGCACCGGGCGCCGCCCGGGTCCTGGTCACCGCGGGTACCGGCGTGCCCACCTCGGGGATGGTCCTGGGTGCCGACGACTGAACGGGGGCGTGGCGGCCCCGTCGTGGGCCAGGGACTTTGCGGTGGCGCCCTAGGGGGGAGGAGCCGCCCGTCCGCCCTGAGGAGGTGGCGGCGGCGCCGCACGTACAACTTGAGAGGGACGGCGCTTCGGCACCTGGGGCCGATCCCCGGGGCCCCGCTCACTTCTAGCGTTGAGCCATGACCACGCCAGTGTGCACAAGCGCCTCGAACGCCACTGTGTTCCCGTCGTTCTCCTCCTACGTACGGGCCCGGCGGCCGGTGCTGCTGCGCGCTTCGCGCTCCCTCACCGCGAACCCCAACGATGCGGAAGATCTGCTGCAGACCGCACTCACCAAGACCTTCGTGGCGTGGGAGCGCATCGAGGACCATCGCGCCCTCGACGGCTACGTCCGCCGCGCGCTGATGAATACGCGTACCTCCCAGTGGCGCAAGCGCAAGGTCGAGGAGTTCGTCTGTGACGAGCTGCCCGAGCCGGACCCGACGCCCGCCCCGGACCCGGCCGAGCTGCAGGGCCTGCGGGACGCGATGTGGCGCGCGGTGATGCGGCTGCCCCCGCGCCAGCGGGCCATGGTCGTGCTCAGGTATTACGAGGACCTGAGCGAGGCGCAGACCGCGGAGGTCATGGAGGTCTCGGTGGGCACGGTCAAGAGCGCCGTCTCCCGCGCCCTGGCCAAGCTCCGCGCGGACCCGGAACTCGCCCTGTCGGCGTGAGCGCGGGCCATCGCCCCTCGGCACCGGCGGGTTCTCGGTCGCTCACCGGCCCCGTTCGGGCAGTAGCCGGCTGACGGCACGCTCCAGGTCGGCGATGCGCTCGGCCAGCCCCTCGGGCTCCCTGCCCTTGTTGTCGCGCAACGTCAGTTCCAGCTGGGCGAGTTGGCCGGCGATCTCCGCAAGCCGCGTCGAGTCGTCGGAGCCGTCACCCGGGGCGGTGTCCTGCTGCTCGGCGTCGCCGGCCGCGGCCTCCTGCGGGCTCTCCGTCAGCACCGGGGTCTTGGCCGGAGTGGGCTGCGCCGGGTTCTCCGGGGACGAGGCGTCCTCGGACGCCGGTGGCTCCGGGGCGCCCTCGGGCGGACTGTCCGAGGTCAGTAGCCTCTTCAACTGGTCTGCCTGCGCGGCGAGTTGGCGGTTCTTGCGATGCAGGTCGAGGAAGACGTTGACCTTGGTGCGCAGCAGCCACGGATCGAACGGCTTGATCAGGAAGTCGGCGGCGCCCACGGTGTAGCCGCGGTAGGCGTAGTTCGGATCGACCGACGCCCCGGTCAGCAGGATGATCGGCACGTCCTTGGTCTGGTCGAGCCCCTTGATGTTGGCGGCGGTCTCGAAGCCGTTCATGCCCGGCATCATCACGTCGATGAGGACGACGGAGAACTCCTCGCGCAGCATGGCCTTGAGCGCTTCCTCCCCCGAGCGGGCGCGGACCACCTTCTGCGTCAGGGAACTCAGCACGGCTTCGAGCGCGACGAGATTCTCCTCCATGTCGTCGACGATGAGGATGCTGGAGGTGTCCGGTGCGGTGGTCATGACTGCGGCTCCGCCTTTCCCTCGTCGTCCTCCCCGTCGGTGGCCAAGGAGGTCTCCTCCTGCGTGTCCTGGGCCTCGCCCTGTGGATCGAGGAGCCGGCAGATGACCGTCAGCAGGCCGTCCACGTCGACCGGCTTGGGGATGTAGTCGTCCGCCCCGCCCTCGATGGCCTTCTCGCGGTCGCCCGGCATGGCCTTCGCCGTGAGCGCGATGACCGGCAGCTCGGCGAACCGCGGCGTGCGCCGCATCGCTTGGATCATCTCGTAGCCGTCCATCTCGGGCATCATGATGTCCATCAGCACCAGGGCCACGTCGGGGGCACGGTCGAGCACTTCGAGGCCCTCGCGCCCGTTCTCGGCGTACTTCACGCTGATCCCGACCCGGCCGAGCACATGCGTGAGCGCGAAGACGTTGCGGATGTCGTCATCGACGATCAGCACCAGCCGGTTGGCCAGCACCTGCCCGGCGCGCCCGGTGAGCCACTGCTTGAGCCGGGTCGTCTCCGGCCAGGTGACGTCGCCGCCGTCGGCGACGCGCGGGGCGTCGGGCACCGGAGCGGCCGGAGTCGCCGGAGCCGCCGCCGGAGCGGCAGGCAGGGAGGCCGACGGGGTCTCGGTGCGGGCCGTGATCCGTCCGCCCGGCACGGAGAGCACCGCCCCGGTGGGCTCGGAGCCGCGTGTGGACGACCGGATCGTGGTGGAGCCCGGCGCGGGGGACGGCCCGGCGTAGCGCGCGGGCACATAGAGGGTGAAGGTGGAGCCGACCCCCGGTTCGCTCTCGGCGACGATCCTGCCGCCGAGCAGCGTGGCCATGTCCCTGCTGATGGAGAGGCCGAGGCCGGTGCCGCCGTACTTGCGGTTGGTGGTGCCGTCGGACTGCTGGAACGCCTCGAAGATCGCGTCGAGCTTCTCGGCGGGGATGCCGATGCCGGTGTCCTTGATCGCGAAGGCGATCACCGCGTCAGCCTTGCGCAGCGGGTCCTCGTCGAAGTCCGCGCCCGACGCCCGCTCGACGCGCAGTTCGACGCCGCCGGACGAGGTGAACTTCACCGCGTTGGACAGCAGATTGCGCAGGATCTGCTGGAGTCGCTGCTCGTCCGAGAACAGCTCTTCCGGCACCTGTGCGCCGACCTGCACGTCGAACGAGAGGCCGCGGTCGACGCAGAGCGGCCGGAACGTCGCCCGGACGTATTCCAGCAGCTTGTCCAGCGGCAGCGCCTTGGGATGCACGTCCATCCGCCCGGCCTCGATCTTCGACAGGTCCAGGATGTCGTTGATCAGCTGGAGCAGATCGGAGCCCGCCCGGTGGATGGTGACGGCGAACTCGACCTCCTGCGCGGAGAGCCGCCCGTCGGGGTTGTCGGCGAGGAGCCGGGAGAGCACCAGCAGGGAGTTGAGCGGGGTGCGCAGCTCGTGCGACATGTTGGCCAAGAACTCCGACTTGTACTGCGAGGACGTGGCCAGCAGCGCCGCCTTCTCCTCCAACTCGGCGTTGGTCAGCTGCAGTTCGTCGGAGCGCTGGCGCAGCTCGGCGGTCAGCCGCTGCGACTCCGAAAGCAGCGCCTCGGTACGGGAGTTGGCGAGGATCGTGTTGATGGAGACGCCGATGGTGTTGACGAACTGGTCGATGAAGGCGAGGTGCACCTCGCTGAACCGGCTGAACGACGCCAGTTCGATGACGCCGAGCACCTGGTCCTCGAAGAGGATCGGCAGGATGACGACGGATGCCGGTGCGGCGGCGCCGAGACCGGAGCGGATGGTGATGTAGTCCGGCGGGACCGCCTCGACGATGATGCGCTTCTTCTCCGTCGCGGACTGGGTGATCAGCCCCCACCCGGGGGCGCCGGGCCGGGGGAGCGAGCTGCGGCCTTCGGCCTGCCCGGTGCCGTATCCGGCGATCAGCTCCAGCCCTTCGCCGGGCTCGGCGCCGGCCGCCGCCAGGAAGAAGGCCCCGAACTGCGCGTTCACCAGCGGGGTCAGCTCGCGCAGGATCAGGTCGGCGACCTCGACCAGGTTGCGGTGGCCCTGCATGAGGCCCGCGATACGGGTGAGGTTCGACTCCAGCCAGTCCTTGGCGCGGGTGGTCTCGCGGAGGTTGGAGACCATCAGGTTGATGTTGTTCTTGAGGGCGGCGACCTCCCCCTGGGCCTCCACGGAGATGGAGCCGGACATGTCGCCCTGGGTGACGGCGCTGGCGACCTCGGCGATCGCACGCACCTGGGTGGTGAGGTTCAGTGCCAGTTCGTTGACGCTGGTGGTCAGCCGCTTCCACGTCCCGTAGACGCCCTCAACCCGGGCCTGGCCGCCCAACTGCCCCTCGCTGCCCACCTCGCGGGCCACGCGGGTCACCTCGGAGGAGAACGACGACAGGGTGTCGACCATCGTGTTGATGGTGGTCTTCAGCTCCAGGATCTCGCCGCGGGCGTCCACGTCGATCTTCTTCGACAGGTCGCCGCGGGCGACGGCGGTGGCCACCTGGGCGATGTTGCGGACCTGGGAGGTGAGGTTGTCGGCCATGAAGTTGACGTTGTCGGTGAGGTTCTTCCAGACCCCGGAGACACCGTGGACGGTGGCCCGGCCGCCGAGCCGCCCCTCGGTGCCGACCTCGCGGGCCACGCGGGTGACCTCGTCGGCGAACGCCCGCAGCTGCTGGACCATCGTGTTCACGGTGTCCTTCAGCTCCAGGATCTCGCCGCGGGCGTCCACGTCGATCTTCTTCGACAGGTCGCCGTTGGCGACGGCCGTGGTCACCTGGGCGATGTTGCGGACCTGGGAGGTGAGGTTCAGGGCCATGAAGTTGACGTTGTCGGTGAGGTCCTTCCAGACCCCGGACGCCCCCCTGACCTGCGCCTGACCGCCCAGGTTGCCCTCGGTGCCGACCTCGCGTGCCACGCGGGTGACCTCGTCGGCGAAGGCGGAGAGCTGGTCGACCATGGTGTTGATCGTCGACTTCAGCTCCAGGATCTCGCCCTTCGCCTCGACGGTGATCGTCTTGCCGAGATCGCCCTCGGCGACGGCGGTGGCCACCTGGGCGATGTTGCGGACCTGGGAGGTGAGGTTGTCGGCCATGAAGTTGACGCTCTCGGTGAGGTCCTTCCAGACGCCGGAGACGCCGCGCACCTGGGCCCGGCCGCCGAGCTGTCCTTCGGTGCCGACCTCGCGTGCGACGCGGGTGACCTCGTCGGCGAAGGCGGAGAGCTGGTCGACCATGGTGTTGATCGTCGACTTCAGCTGGAGGATCTCGCCCTGCGCGTCCACCGTGATCTTCTGGCTCAGGTCCCCGTTGGCGACGGCCGTGGTCACCTGCGCGATGTTGCGGACCTGCCAGGTCAGGTTGGACGCCATGAAGTTGACGTTGTCGGTGAGGTCCTTCCAGACGCCGGAGACGCCGCGCACCTGGGCCCGGCCGCCGAGCTGTCCTTCGGTGCCGACCTCGCGGGCCACGCGGGTGACCTCGTCGGCGAACGCCCGCAGCTGGTCGACCATGGTGTTCACGGTGAGCTTCAGCTCCAGCAGCTCGCCGGTGGCCTCGACGGTGACCTGCTGCGTCAGGTCGCCACGCGCCACCGCCGTGGTGACGACGGCGATGTCCCGCACCTGCGCCGTCAGACGCGACGCCATGGTGTTGACCGCTTCGGTCACATGCAGCCAGTCGCCCGACAGACCCTGCGCCTTGGCCCGGCCGCCGAGCCGGCCCTCGGTGCCGACCTCGCGGGCGACGCGGGTGACCTCGCCGGTGAAGAGGGAGAGCTGGTCGACCATGCGGTTGACACCGCTGCCCAGGCGGCGCAGATCGCCGCGCATCTGCCGCTTGCCGTCGTGCAGATCGACGTGCTGGGTCAGATCGCCGTCCGCCACCGCGTCCAGCACCCGGGTGGCCTTCGCCACCGGGACCACGAGCGCCTCCAGCACGCTGTTCGCCGCGTCGACGTTCGCCGCCCAGGTGCCCTGGCCGGGGCTCGCGGTGATCCGCTCGTCCAGGCGGCCCTGCCGGATGATCTCCCCCCGTACCCGGTCCATCTCCTGGGCCAGATGGGCGTTGCGCGCGACGATCCGGTTGAAGACGCCGGTCATATCGGCCACCACGCCGTCGTCCGGGCTCGCGACCCGGGCCGAGAAGTCGCCGTCGCACAGCGCGTTCATCGCCGCGAGCAGAGGCCGCAGCGCACTCGTACGCACCCACTGCCCGTCGGGCGAGGTGACCGGGTCCGCCGGGGCGGCCGGTGCCGGGGCGGCCGGCGGGTCGGGGGTATCAGGGGACTCTGCGGGCGGAGAGGCGGCATCAGGCCGGGCCGGGTCGAGTGCCATGTCGCACCATCCCCCCAATGATCCTTTTGGGCATGTATGTCATAGTATAAAGCGCCCGACACTCCTTCTTCCCCGGTGCACCCAGGGGGCGCAGTGGGACAGCTGTCCGCTCACGCGACGCAGTCGGTGTCCCGCAAGGGGCTGCCGGCGAATCCACTCGCGCCCTCCGCCGCCCGGAAGTTCGTCCGGGCCGTGCTGACCGGGCGAACGCGGTCGGTGCCCGAACCCGCCGACGCGGCCGGGGGTGCCATCCCGGAAGCGGTCGCCGAGGACCTCGCGGACGATGTCTCCCTGTTGGTCAGCGAGCTGGTGACCAACGCCGTGATGTACGCGGGCACCGATATCGACGTGCTCTGCCGTATGGAGCAGCGACTGCCGACGCCGCCCGGTGAGGCGGCCGGGAGCAGGCCCAGCGGCGTGGTGGTCGAGGTCACCGACCGTCACCCCTCCCGGATGGTGCGGGGCGGGGTGGACGCCCGCCACGACGAGCCCGGCTACGGCCTCCAGCTCGTCGGCGCCCTGGCGGAGGAGTGGGGAGTCACCTATCGCCACGCGGAGAAGACCGTGTGGTTCCGTCTGGAGATCGCCGACCCGGTGTACGTGACGGCGCCGCCGCTCCCCTCCCGCGCGGCGGAGCCCGCCGCCGAGACCTCTCCGGCCGAGCCGCCTCCCGCGGTTGCACCGGCTGCGGAGCCCCCTCTCGCAGCAGTGCCCCCCGCCGCGCCGCCTCCCGAGGCGGCACCCCCCACCGAGCCGTCCATCGAGCCGCCCGCCGAACCGTCCATCGAGCCGCCCGACGAGCCGCCGGTGGGCCTCGCCCCTGCCCACCCCCACGTGCGCAACGCCGCCGAATGGGCCGACCGCGGCGGCCCTTCGTTCCTCGCCGAGACCAGCGAACTCCTCGCCGGACAGCTCGATCAGGACATGGTCACCGCGCTCGCCGCGCAGCTGCTCGTCCCCCGCCTCGCCGACTGGTGCGGTATCTGGCTGACCGGCGACGGCCCGGACATGCAGCTGTCCCGCGTCTGGCACGTCGACGAGCAGCGCATCAACCCGCTGCGCGCCGAGCTGGAGCGGGACTCGCCGGCGGTCGGGGCACGCATGGCCGGGACGCCGTGGCCCTGGCCGGAAAGCGCCGGCGGGGACCCCGGCGGCGGGTCCGCGCTGGCCTTCCCGCTGGTCGCCCGCGACACCGACCAGGGCGTTCTGCTGCTCGGCCGGGCAGGGCAGCTGATGATGACGGACGCGGTGGCGCGGATGGTGGAGGACGTCGCGCGCAGGGTGGCCCAGGCGGTCTTCACCGCCCGCCAGTACACCCGCCAGACCACCATCAGCCGGGCGCTCCAGCGCAGACAGCTGCCCGCGTCGCTGGCGAGGATCGCCGGTGTCGACACCGCGATCGTCTACGAGCCGCACGGCGAGGGTCAGACCGTCGGCGGCGACTTCTACGACGTCTTCCCGATGGGCGACCGCCGCTGGTGCTTCCTCCTCGGGGACGTCCAGGGCAAGGACCCGGAGGCGATGTCGGTCACCGGGCTGGCCCGCCACCTGGTGCGCCTGCTGGCCCGCGAGGGTCACGGCGTCGAGTCGGTGCTCGGCCGGTTGAACGTGGCCATGGCCGAGGAGAGCGCGGAGGCCGTGGCGATCGGCGGCGAACTCGCCAGCTCCCGCTTCCTGAGCCTGCTCTTCGGGGAGCTGGAGGTCGACCCGGGCGGGGCAGGCGCGCGCGGCATGGTCGCCAGCGCCGGCCACCCGCTGCCACTGCACCTCTCCGCCGAGGGGGCCGTCACGACGGCAGGCGATCCCCAGATGCTGCTCGGCATCGACGAGGGTGCCGAATTCCGGGCCAGCCCCTTCACCCTGGCGCCCGGCGAAACCTTGGTGTGCGTCACCGACGGTGTCACCGAACGCCGCTGCGGCAACTGGCAGCTGGACGACAACGACGGCCTTGCCGAGGTGCTGCGCGAGGGCACCGGGCTGGGCGCCAAGGCGCTGGCGGAGCACGTACGGCGGGCGGCACACGATTTCGGTGTGGGGCCGGTCGAGGACGACCTCTCGGTGCTGGTCCTGCAGGCCGCGCCGGAGGGACAACGCTCCCCAGAATAGGGCGGCTCCTTTTCGCGCGGAAATTATCAGATATCCGCCAACGGGTTCGTGGTCACCCTTTCGGGGAATTGTTGCCCTCCGCCCCGGCCGCTAGTTTTGGCAAGGGCGAAAGGTAGTGCCGACGCAAGCGGAGGAAGCAGTGACTCCGATGAATTCCGCATTCAAAGGCGCGACTCCGGACGGCAATTTCGTTGACGATCTCACAGGCGCGCACCGGACCGCCGGGTCCCCGAAGATTTTCCGCGTCCGCTCGGCTAGGAGCGGTATGAAGTGCACGTCATGGCCGGGGTCGCAAAGGGCGCGAAGCCCTACGGTAAACAATGAGGCCATCGCCTCGCCCCTGGTCAAATCTCCTTCTCATCCGGTGTGGTCGAAGTGTGGCACGGCTTCGATGCGCCGTCCGGGAGAGTTTTTCGACGAGGTCGGTGGCGTATTTATCCCGAGGGTTTATCGGCGCCCCTGGGATTCGACTCTTCTGTGCGAGGCAATGGCCTCCTGAGGGCGCCTTTCCGGACCATTTCCTCCGTGGTCCGGCCGGCCCTCCGGGATTTCCGGCTCCCGTCGCAGGAGAGGACGCCCCGGCGGGAGTGGCCCCCGCCGGGGCGTTCCGCTGCCCCGGGCCGCGGGCGTCGGCCCTTCGCCGGCGGCAACGGGGCGCCGGACCGGGCCGGGTGGGCTCACCTCCCGGCCCGGTCCCGGCGGGGGAGGATAAAGAACACATCTCAAGGGCGTGACATACCGCCCGGTACGCGTCGAGAATCACAGCACCACTACCCGCCCGTAACAAGCGGAGGCACCCGGTGCTCAGCACGATGCAGGACGTACCGCTCACGGTCTCGCGAATCCTGGCCCACGGGTCGACCGTCCACGGCGAGTCCCAGGTCCTGACCTGGACCGGCGCAGAGCCGCAGCGGCGCTCGTTCGCCGAGGTCGGCAGCCGTGCCGGGCAGCTCGCCCACGCACTGCGCGACGAACTCGGGGTCGCCGCCGACGAGCGCGTGGGCACGCTCATGTGGAACAACGCCGAGCACCTGGAGGCGTATCTCGCGATCCCCTCCATGGGCGCGGTGCTGCACACCCTCAATCTCAGGCTGCCCGCAGAGCAGCTGACGTGGATCGTCAACCACGCCGCGGACCGGGTCGTGCTCGTCAACGGCACCCTGATCCCGCTCCTCGCCCCGCTGCTGCCGCAGCTGCCCACGCTGGAGCACATCGTCGTCGCCGGCCCCGGCGACCGCTCCCCCCTCTCGGGCACGCAGGTCCGGGTGCACGACTACGAAGAGCTGATCGCCGGGCGGGACGAGAGCTACCCCTGGCCGGAGATCGACGAGAGGCAGGCGGCGGCCCTCTGCTACACCTCCGGGACGACCGGCGACCCCAAGGGCGTGCTCTACAGCCACCGCTCCCTGTACCTGCACTCGCTGCAGGTCAACAACGCCGAGGCGTTCGCGCTGAGCTCCCGCGACACCGCCCTGCCGGTCGTGCCGATGTTCCACGTCAACGCCTGGGGTCTGCCGCACGCCGCGTTCATGGCCGGCGCGTCGCTGCTGATGCCCGACCGGTTCCTGCAGCCCACCCCGCTCGCCGAGATGATCGAGGCGGTACGCCCCACCATCGGCGCCGCGGTGCCCACCATCTGGCAGGGCCTGCTCGCCGAACTGGACGCCAAGCAGCGCGATGTCTCCTGCCTGCGCACGGTCATCATCGGCGGCTCCGCCTGCCCGCCGGTGCTGATGCGCGGCTTCGAGGAGCGGCACGGCATCCGCGTCGTCCACGCCTGGGGCATGACCGAGACGTCCCCGCTGGGCTGCGTCTCCCACCCGCCGGCCGGGGTGAGCGGCGAGGAGGAGTGGACCTACCGCGCCACCCAGGGCCGCTTCCCCGCCTCCGTCGAGGCGCGGCTGATCGGCCCCGGCGGTGAGGAACTGCCCTGGGACGGCGAGTCCGCGGGCGAACTGGAGGTCCGCGGGCCGTGGATCGCGGGCTCCTACTACGGCGGCGCCCAGGGCGAACCGCTGCGCCCCGAGGACAAGTTCAGCCCCGACGGCTGGCTGCGCACCGGTGACGTCGGCACCATCACCCCGAACGGCTATCTGACGCTGACCGACCGCGCCAAGGACGTCATCAAGTCCGGCGGCGAGTGGATCTCCTCGGTTGAGCTGGAGAACCATCTGATGGCCCACCCGGACGTCGCCGAGGCCGCGGTGGTCGCCGTACCGGACGACAAGTGGGGCGAGCGCCCGCTGGCGACCGTGGTCCTGGTGGAGGGCGCCGCCACCGGCTACGAAGAGCTGAAGGCGTTCCTCGGCGAGCGCATCGCGCGCTGGCAGCTGCCGGAGCGGTGGGCGGTGATCCCCGCGGTGCCGAAGACGAGCGTGGGCAAGTTCGACAAGAAGGTGCTGCGCCGGCAGTACGCGGACGGCGAGCTGGACGTCACGACCCTCGGCTGAGCCGACGGGCGAGGGGGCCCGGGGCCCCTCCGGGGCGGCCGTAGGGGAAGGCGCGAGCTGTCTCCCCTACGGCGCACCGCTCTTCAGGCGCCCCGGGCCGCTCCGTCAGTTCGTACCGATCTTGGCGAGCAGATCGACGATCCGGGCCTGCACCTCGGCGCTCGTGGAGCGCTCCGCCAGGAAGAGGACGGTCTCACCCGCCGCGAGCCGCGGCAGCTGGGCCGGGTCCATGTCCGCGGAGGTGTAGACGACCAGCGGGGTGCGGTCGAGCAGCCCGTTGGCCCGCAGCCAGTCCACGATGCCGGCCCGCCGGCGCCGCACCTGCATCAGGTCCATCACGACCAGGTTCGGCCGCATCTGCGTCGCGAGGGTGACCGCGTCGGTGTCCGCGTCGGCCCGTGCGACCTGCATCCCGCGCCGCTCAAGCGAGGCGGTCAGGGCGCCCGCGATGGCGTCGTTCTGCTCGATCAGCAGCACCCGCGGGGGGTGTTGCTCGCTGTCGCGCGGGGCGAGGGCCTTGAGGAGCACGGCCGGGTCGGCGCCGTACGCCGCCTCCCGGGTGGCCTGCCCAAGGCCCGCGGTGACCAGCACCGGGACCTCGGCCGCACCGGCCGCCTGGCGCAGCGACTGGAGCGCGGTGCGGGTGATCGGCCCGGTCAGCGGGTCGACGAACAGCGCGGCCGGATAGGCCGCGATCTGCGCGTCCACCTCCTCGCGGGAGTTGACGATCACCGGACGGTAGCCACGGTCGCTCAGCGCCTGCTGGGTGGAGACGTCCGGCGCGGGCCAGACCAGCAGCCGTCGCGGATTGTCCAGCGGCTCCGGCGGCAACTCGTCGTCCATGGGCGGCGGCTGACGGTCCATCACCTCTATGGCGCCGTTCGGGCCGTCCAACGGCTCCGGGCCCTCGCTGCCCTCGTCGGGCGCCGAGATGGCGAAGGCGCGCCCCTCGCCGGCATGCATCAGATGCGACTGCGACGCCGCGGCCTGCGGCTTCGGCTGCGCCGGGTGCTGCTGGTGCTGCGGAAGCTGCTGGGCCTGCTGCGGGGCAGGGGCGGGCTGCGCCACCTGCGGCCCCGGCTGCGGGCGCCCTCCTTGGGTGGCCGAGGAGTCCGCGGCCGCGGCGCGCTCACCCTCCTGCGGGGGCGCGGCGAGCTTGCGGCGGCGCCCCGACCCGGCGGACGTGCCACCGGGCGGTGTGCTGCCCGGCGGAGCCGCACGCTGCTGGTCGGAAATCTGCTGCGCGAACGGCACGCCCTGGCCGAGCGTGCGCACGCTGAACGCCCGCTCCTGGGCATGGCCGGGCACGGCGGCGTCGTCGGCGGGCGGCAGCGGCTGCCGGGGCGCGGGCGGTGGTCCCTGCGCGGGGGCCTGGGCCTGCTCCGGGGTCTGGCCGGGCGCCTCCTCGACCGGGCTGGGGCGCCCACGACGGCGGCCCGTCGGAGCGGGCGCGGCTGCCTCCGGAGTCGGGGCGATCCCGGGCGCGGCGCCGGTCACCGTACCGGTCGCCTCGGCCGGCTCGGAGGGCTGCGCCACGAGCCCTTCCGGGCCCGCCACGAACGTGCCGGACGCTTCGGAATCGGCCATCGCGGCGGCTGCCCGCTCCTCGGCAGCCGCCCGCCTCGCGCGCCTGCGGCCGGTCGGCTCGGCATCCCAATCGCCTTGTGCGTCAACGTGGTTGTCCGACGCTTCGAGGGCAAGCCCGGACTGCTCACCCGGTGCCCCCTCAGGCCCGCCCGCCACCGCACGGCGCGCCCGGCGCCGGCCGGTGCCACCGCTGTCCTGCGGACCCGCCTGCGCGGGCAGGGACGGCGTCGACTGCGGGGACCGGTCCGCCGCGGCGGGCGGCAGAGCGAAGGCCGTACGCGCCCCGGCGGGCGACAGCGAATCCGCGGACCGGGGGGACGACGGATGCGGCGCGCCGTCCGGCTGTGATGCGGCGTCCGACGGGTGCGCGGGGCCCCGCTCGCCCGCCGCGGGCCGCTCGGGCGCCTCGGCCAGCGCGCGGCGCGCCCGACGGCCCGCCGGCTGCACCGGCGACAGCCCCTGCGGCCCGCCCTGACTCTGTTCGTGCGCCCGCGCCTGCGCCTGGGCGTGCGCCTGCGTCGCGGCCGGTGCCGGCGGCGCGGTGTGGCTCTGTGGCGCGCCCTGCGTCCCCGCGGGGAGCGCGGGCAGCGCGCTGCCCTCCGGTGCCGCCTGCCGTGCCCGTCGCCGACCGCTCGGCGGAACGGCCTCGGCGCCCGGAGGCACCGCAGGCCCTGCCGTGCCCGGTCGGCCGCCGTGACTGTCGCCCTCGGAGCGGGCCGCTTCGTTTCCGTGCTGCGGCTGGGGCTGCGCACCCGCCGCGCCGCCCGCCGTACCGGAGCCGGCCGCGCCACGCGGATCGCCGCTCGCGGCTGCCGGAGCCGGAGCGCGGTCATCCGCGGCGGCCGGCCCCTGTCCGTTCTGCGTTCCCTGTCCCGGCCCCAGTGCCCGCGGGCCGCCGGATGTCTCGCCCTGCTCCGCGCCGGAGTGCCGCGCCCGCCGACGTCCCGTCGGCTGCGCGCCGTTCGCCTGGGCGGGCAGCGCCACAGCGCCGCCGTCCGAGGAGTTCTGCGCCGTGGCGCCGCCGAGGCCACCGCCGTCGGTCCCGTCGGAACCACCCGTACCCGGGCCGCCACCGGGGCCTCCCGAACCACCGGCGCCCCCGTCACCGCCCTCGGTGCCCTCGTCGCCCTGCTGCTGAACGCCCGCACCGTCCGTCGCGTCCGCCGCCTGCGTGCCGCGCGCGCGGGCCGCCGGAACCGGCATCACCGTCGTCTCGTTGCCGGTCGTCTCCGGCGCGCTCTCCGCCTGCGCCGCCGCGCCGTCCGCCGCCATCGGCAGCTCCAGCACATACGCGCTGCCGCCCGTGCCCGGCGCACCCGGCACGTCGTGCGTCTGCACCAGGCCGCCGTGCTGTCGTACGATCCCGCGGACGATCGGCCCATGGACCGGGTCCCCGCCGCCGTACGGGCCGCGCACCTCGATCCGTACGACGTCACCACGCTGCGCGGCCGCCACCACGATCGTCGAGTCGCCGGGGACCGGCCCCGTCCGCGCGCCCGCGTCCCCGCCGACGGCCGACATCCGGCCCGTGGAGTCCACCCCAGCGACGTCCGCGATGAGGTGGGAGAGGGCCTGGGCGATCCGGTCGGCGTCGACGGTGGCCTCTATGGGCGGCGCGTGCACCGCGAACTGCGCCCGGCCCGGCCCGATCAGCTCGATCGCGCCCTCCACGCCCGCGGCGACGACGCCGTCGAGCGAGACCTTCGCGCGGTTGAGCCGGTCCGTGCCGGAGTCCAGCCGCTGATAGCTCAGGACGTTGTCCACCAGCGTCGTCATCCGGGCGTGCCCGGCGGCGAGGTGATGCAGGATCTGGTTCGCCTCGGGCCACAGCTGCCCGGCGGGGTCGGAGGCGAGGGTGCTCAGCTCGCCGTTCAGCTCCTCCAGCGGTCCGCGCAGCGCCTGGTCGAGCACGGCGAGCAACTGGGCGTGCCGTGCCGCCAGCGCCTCGTAAGGGCGGCGGTCGGTGAACGTCATCACCGCGCCGACGAGCTGATCGCCGTCCCGCACCGGCGCCGTCGTCAGATCCACGGACACCGCACGGCCGTCCTTCGCCCACAGCGCCTGCCCGCGCACCCGGTGCTTGCGACCGGACTTGAGGGTGTCGGCGAGTGGGGTGTCCTCCCACGGCAGCGGCGAGCCGTCCGCCCGGGAGTGGTGGATCAGCGGATGCAGCTCCTTGCCGCCCAGCTCGCTGGCCCGGAAGCCCAGGATCTGCGCGGCGGACGGATTGACCAGGACGACCTTGCCCTCGGCGTCGACGCCGACGACGCCCTCGGCCGCGGCCCGCAGGATCATCTCGGTCTGCCGCTGCTGGCGCGCCAGCTCGGTCTCGGTGTCCAGCGTCCCGGTCAGATCGCGGACCACGAGCATCAGCAGCTCATCGCCGGTGTAGCCGGTCCGGTGCTCGGCGTACGCGGCCTCGAAGGCGGATTCGTACGGCGTGCGGCCGTCCTCGAGATTGGCGCTGGTCACCTCGACCAGCAGCTCCGTGCCGTCGGTACGCCGCGCCACCATCCGGGTGGGCTTGGTGCGCGGGCCCTCGATCTCCTCGTCCCGGCGCCGCATGGAGCCGGGGATGCGCTTGGAGTCGAAGGTCGGCAGCAGATCGAGCAGGCCGCGGCCCACCAGGGCGGTGCCCGGCGCCTCGAAGGTCTCCAGGGCAATGGTGTTGGCGTTGACGACCGTGCCGTTGCAGTTGACGAGCAACAGCGCGTCCGGGAGGGCGTCGAGTATGGCTGCGAGGCGAGCAGCGCCTCGGGATGGCCTGCTGCTCACGACGACGCTTCCTCCCTGTTACCGCACCTTGCCGACCCACCGTGGCAGGTCGCTGGAAAGGAGTCTACGGGCACTTGCCCGGGACGCGGAGGCGGATGACGAGGAGGTAATGCCACGGCTGTGTGCGACTCACCGCACGCCGGACATGTGCCCCGCGTCCTGATCTGCTGCGCCACTCCGCCACGAAACGGTCCGCCGACAGCCGTTCGCTCCGGGGCCGGACCCCGCGCCACGCCGGACCACGCCCGCATGTCGGCCGGACCCGGGCCGGCTCAGGAAGAGGTCGCCGGCAGCACCGGCACGAAGCGGCCCCAGCGGTGGATCTCGCACCCGTTGGTGCGGCTGAAGTCGGCGTCGATGGGGCGTCCCGCCCAGGTGCCGGTGACATGCGCGGTGGCCGGGCCGCCGTACATCATCGTGCACTGCGCGTTCCTCGGAACGGCGGCGAACGGGTCCTCGCCCCACCGCGACATCCCGTCCAGCTTGTCGCAGGCGTCCTTGGCGGACCGGTGCGTGCCCCCGTCGGGGTGGCAGTACAGCTCGAAGGTGCCGTCGGTCAGTGGTGAACCGGAGTGGCGGACGGTGACCGTCAGGTGGTCGGCGGACCGGGGGCCGAAGGGCAGGGGCGGCAGACCTTCCGGGGCGCGGTGCTGGGCCAGCGGGATCGGGGCGGCCGCGGCGGCCGGCGCCGGGGCGAGGGCGGCGACGGCGGAGACGACGGACACGGCGGCGGTGGCGGCCGCGGCGAAGAGGGAGGTCCGGCGGTGCGGCATCACAAGCTCCAGGGGCGAGTGCGGGGCGGGCACGCGGTGCGTACGCGCGGGGGGCGTACGGCTGCGTGGCCGCACGGCCCCGCTTCTCCTAACGCGCCGCCGACGCCGACGTTGCGCCGCGGGAACGTCTTTGCCGGTCGGGTCGCCCGCCTAGTACGGTAGGGGGCGATTGGTGACGGCCCGCAGGGCTGTGCCATCATCTGGACACGCCACAGCGCACTTGCGCGTGTGGGGTGTGTGGAGGCGTCGCCTAGTCCGGTCTATGGCGCCGCACTGCTAATGCGGTTTGGGGCTTACCCCCCATCGAGGGTTCAAATCCCTCCGCCTCCGCTTCTCTTCGTTCAGGCCCCGGTCGTCCGCGACCGGGGCCTGAACGCTTCTCGCGCCCGTTCGCGCGTCCTGTTCGCGAGCTCCGGTCGACACCTGATGCCCTCCGGCTACTTCCTTCGGGTTCCTCGGGCGCCCGTACGTGGACGCCCCCGCCGGCCCGCGCGAACGAGGCGAGGCCGCCCGCACCGGTCCACCCCGGGGCGCGAGCGCGCTGCGGTGAGGAGGGCGGACATCTCCATGTGGGCCGGCACCCCTCCGAAGAGGACGACACCCACCCGAACTTCGTCCGGATCACCGCGGAGCCCGTCCGGCGCCAACCGCCCTCAGAACCCCCTGCGAACGCATTTGCGCAGGTCAGAGGGGGTTGGGGGAATGGATTTCACCTCACGGCGCCGGTCATGTAATGTTGTTCCCGCAACGCCGACCGGCAAGAAAAACCGCCGGGAAAGCCAAGCGCTCGTAGCTTAACGGATAGAGCATCTGACTACGGATCAGAAGGTTGCAGGTTCGAATCCTGCCGAGCGCACAGCAGAGAAAGGCCCTCCGGGATTCCCGGAGGGCCTTTTGCGTGGGTGCGTGACATCAGCGCGGACGCCGGGGCCGCTCCGTGTGGTGAGGCCCGTGAACGGGTGGAAGTGGTCTGGGTCACATGCGGGGTGAGGGTGGCCGTCGGGGTGGGGTCGTGAACTTCGGTGGGCGTTTATGCAGTTGACGGTCCAGGGGGTGCGGGGTTCGCTGTGGCTGTGTCGAAACTTCGTATCGAAGCGGTGGATGGCGAGGCCGCGCTCCAGGACTGGCAGTACGTCCACAACCTGATCATTCCCAGTGCCGTGCTGTCCCTCGACGAGGTGCGCGAGCGGGCCGGGCGGTATCAGCTGGACGTGGCGTACCTCGATGACGTGGTGGTGGGCTGCACGACGGTGCGTCCGCCCACGAGTGACGAGCCGGCGGCCACGGTGATCGCTCGGGTGCTGCCCGAGCACCGTGGGCGGGGGTTCGGGGGAGCGCTGTACTCGCGGGGGCTGGCGCAGGCGCGCGGACTCGGCGTCGGGGTGATCGAGACGGTGGTGTGGGCCGCCAACACGGAGGGGCTGCGGTTCGCGCGGAAGCAGGGGTTCGTCGAAGTCGACCGGTATGTGCTGCCGGGGGACGAGGTGCCCTGGTTCACGTTGCGGCTGGCGTGAGTTCTGCCGCCTCCGAAGTCTGTACACGCCCCGCCCGGGCGAACCGGGCGGGGCGTGTCGTGTGTCAGGTGGTCGTGGAGTGGTCGGTGGGCCACGGGGTGACGACCACCTGGTGGATGTCCTCGTAGACGATGCGGCCGGGGCGTGTGGAGTGGATGCGGCGGCAGGGGATGTCGTGGGCGGCGAGGATCGTGAGGTAGCCGTCGACGCGGCCGATCAGTTCGAGGGAGGTCGACTTGAACCAGGCCACGGCGCCCGGGTTGACGGCTTCGTCGTAGACGGTGGGGTCGACGGTCGAGGGGTCGGGGTAGTTCGCGTCGTACCAGTCGTTGTGGGTGCGTCGGAAGCGCTCCTGGTCGGGCGTGAGCCTGCCGTTCTTGGCGAGGGTGTTGACCAGGGCGAAGACGCCGGGGAAGTGACCGCGGGGGTGGCGCGTGGTGCCTTGGAAGCGGACGAAGTGGGGGGCCGGCAGCGGCTCGGGGCCGGGGGTGGAGTGCAGGCCGGGGGGTGAGTGGGGGTGCTCGCCGGGTCCGGTCCGGGCGGGGTCCGGGATGGGGTGGGGCATGCGGGCTCCTGGGCGGTGCGGACGGGGGCGTGAAGAAAGGATTAGGCGTTGGCCGGTGGGTCGCGTAGTGTCTGACCTACCGACGCGGGGTGGAGCAGCTCGGTAGCTCGCTGGGCTCATAACCCAGAGGTCGCAGGTTCAAATCCTGTCCCCGCTACTGACGCCGTAGGCCCGGTGGATTCTTCCACCGGGCCTACGGCTTTTTGCTGTTCGGGGAGGGCTGATCCGGACGGCTGTTCTCGTCGGTCAGCTCGGTTCGGCGTGTGCCGGGGTGGGTGGGGCCGTGTAGTGGGCGGCCGGGCCCTGGTGGGCGGTGGCCAGGTGCGGTTGGAGGAGCAGCTCGTCGTCGTAGTCGCCGGTGTTCTGGTGGCGAAAGGGGAGCGGCTCGGTGGTGGGGAGGGTGCGCAGGCGCTCCCGTAGGCGGGTGGCGGCCCTCTCGTAGTCCTCGCCCGTGGCGCGGTCCGCGCCCGGGATGAGCAGCGGGGGGACGACGGACATACCGGTGTACCAGAGCGTGCCGTGCTGGAGGGGGAACAGGAGGTCGTTGAGGTCGCCGTTGACGCCGCGGGGGCCGAGGGTGGTGGCGCGGGCCCCGGCGGTGACCACGACCATGGCGCGCTTTCCGGCCAGCTTGCCGTCGCCGTAGCGCCGAGGGCGGCCGGTTACGGGGTCGGTGAGGCCGAAGGCGAAGCCCTTGACGAAGACCCGGTCGAACCAGCCCTTGAGGAGGGCGGGCATGCCGTACCACCAGAGCGGGAACTGGACGACGAGCGTGTCGGCCCAGGCGAGTTTCTCCTGCTCGGCGCGGATGTCGGGGCTCAACCTGCCTTCTGTGTAGGCGCGTTCGGATGCATCGCCGATACGGAGGCGGTCGTCCGGGTCGTGGGCGTAGTCGTCGGCGTCGACGATCGGGTTCCACTTCATGGCGTAGAGGTCGGAGACCTCGTGCCGGTGGCCGTGAGCGTCGAGGGTGCGCAGCCCCTCGGTCTTGAGGGCGCCGCTCAGCGAGCGGTGATCGGGGTGGGCGAACAGCCAGAGGACCTTCATGCCGTCCACTGTCCGGCGGGGCGGCGGCACGAACGAGTGGCCCGATGGTCATAGTGTGCAAGGATCGGGCCATGGGAGTCATGGAGAGTGGTCGGAGCGGACGGGCGCCTTCCGGGGATGGATCGCGGGCGTTTTCCCGGGACGGCCGGCACCGGGTCGCGGTGCTGGTGCGGGACGGGATGCTGCCGATCGAGGTGGGGATCGTGCACCGCATCTTCGGGGAGGCCAGGTCGGCGGCCGGGGAGCGGCTCTACGAGCTGGTGACCTGCGCGCCGGAGCCGGGCGAGGTGCGTACGGACACCGACTTCACGGTGAATGTCGCGCACGGACCGCAGGTGCTCGCGGAGGCGGACACCGTCGTCGTACCGGCCTCGGGAGTGGACTACGCCCCGGGGACGGAGCGGAGTGCCGGCCGGCTGAGCCCGGCGATGGCCGATGCGCTGGGGCGCATCCGGCCGGGGACGCGGATCGCATCGATCTGCACGGGGGCGTTCGTGCTGGCGGCTGCCGGGCTGCTGGACGGGCGGCGGGCGACCACCCACTGGCGGTCGGTGGCCGACTTCCGCCGGCTGTTCCCGTCGGTCGAGCTGGACGCGGACGTGCTGTACACGGACGAGGGCGATGTGCTGACGGCGGCGGGTGTCGCCTCGGGGCTGGATCTGTGCCTGCACATGATCCGCCGTGATCACGGGGCGGCCGTGGCCAACGACGTGGCCCGCCGCACGGTGGTGCCGCCGCACCGGGAGGGCGGCCAGGCGCAGTTCATCCGGCGGCCGGTTCCCGAGCCCCAGCTGTCCTCCACGGGGGCGGCGCGGGCCTGGGCCCTGGAGCATCTGGACCGGCCGCTGAGCCTGCGGGAGCTGGCGGCGCGGGAGGCGATGAGCGTACGCACCTTCACCAGGCGGTTCCGGGAGGAGGTCGGGATCTCCCCGTTGCAGTGGCTGACGCAACAACGCATCGAGCGGGCACGGCAGTTGCTGGAGGAGACCGACCTGACCGTGGACCGGATCGCGGCGGAGGCCGGCTTCGGCACGGCGGCTTCGCTGCGCCAGCATCTGCAGTCGGCGCTCGGGGTCTCCCCTCGGGCGTACCGCAGCACGTTCCGGGGTCCGGAGCTGCGGTTGGTGCGGTAGGGGGCGTTTCTGACGGGAGCGCCGCGGGTCGGGCTCCGGGCCGGAGTGGGCGGGGCGCCGGGGCGACTCGGGCCGGGCGGGGGCGCCATTCAGGGGCTCGGCCGACCGGTTGCCGCCGTAGGCTGGCGGCGTGTGGCGATGTACGGGACCGCGCTGGTCCGGCGGTGGAGCGGGGGCGGCGGGGCGGTACGAGCAGCGCCTCGGCTGGTACAGCGCCGAGCGCGGCGAGGAGCGCGTCAGCATGCTCCCTGCCGGTAAGGCACTGGCGTTCGCGGCGCGTGGAGAGCGGCGGTGCCTGGGCGTGTGGCGGGCCGGCCGGTGGATCGTCTGCCCGTATGCGGCGGTGCTCGACGGGGCGAGCGCGAAGGACCAGTGCGCGCGATGCGCGCAGCTCGACCGGTCGCGTTCGGTGGCCGCGGACACCATGGCCGACGACAGGCGCCCGTACGGCGTCTATCTGGCGTACTTCGGTCCCGGGCTGCTCAAGGTGGGGATCACGGCCGCCGAGCGGGGGCCGGCGCGTCTGGTGGAGCAGGGCGCGGTGGCGTACGCATGGCTGGGGCGCGGGCCCCTGATGGCGGCGCGGCGCGCGGAGGCGCTGCTGGGCAGCGCGCTGGGCATCCCGGACCGGTTCGGGAAGGCGGCGAAGCGGGCGGCGCGCGGGGCGCTGCCGCCACCGGCCGAACGAGCGGCTGAGCTGGCACAACTCCACGCCGACGCGACGGCGTTGACGGGATGGCCGGAGACGCTGGAGCCGGTGGCGTTCGCCTGTGATGATCACGGCGAGCTGTTCGGGCTGGACCGGATTCCCCCGGAGGCGCCGGAGCTGGCGGGCCTGGCGCCGGGCGCGGAAATCGTGGGCGAGGTGCTGGCCGGCGTGGGAGCCGATGTGTATCTGCGGCTGGCGGGGGACGGTGAGGCGTCGGGGGCCGCGGAGGGTGGCGCCGGTGTGGTGGCTGTGCTGGATGCCCGGATGCTGTCCGGGTGGGTGCTGGGCCCGGCCGCGGGGCGGGTGACGACGGTGCCCGTACGCGCCGCCGCGTACGGCTCGGCGGCGCGGCGCGGTTCGGGGCGGCGCGAGGAAGAGTGGGACGGCGGCCAGGAGGGGCTGTTCTGAGGAGAGGGAGGGGGCTTGAGGGGGAGTACGGGGGATGGGCGGGTGCCGGGGTGCGGGCTTGTATGGGGGGCGTTTTACCTCGGGGCTTTCTCTGATAGGTGTGGGCGGCACGGATCGCCTCCGGCGAGAGCGGAGGAGGCGTCGGGTGGTGGACGCCGGACAAGCCGGGGCCACGGGTCGGTGCCGGGCAGTCGCACTGCCCGGTGGTTGCGAACTGCGGGAGGGGCCGGGCATGGCGGACGGCGATGAGCGGGTCGACGCGTTCTGGCGGGAGCTGGGGCTGCCGGGGCTGATCGATGTGCACACGCACTTCATGCCCGAGCGGGTGATGGCGAAGGTCTGGGCGTACTTCGACGCCGCCGGACCGCTGGTCGGCCGGGAGTGGCCGATCCGCTACCGGTTCGAGGAGGACGAACGGCTGGCGGTGCTGCGCGGGTTCGGCGTACGCGCCTTCACG
The DNA here is from genome assembly GCF_043201875.1 of Streptomyces sp. NPDC048248. Lineage (NCBI taxonomy): Bacteria > Bacillati > Actinomycetota > Actinomycetes > Kitasatosporales > Streptomycetaceae > Streptomyces > Streptomyces sp. NPDC048248. The sequence goes on along the minus strand of NZ_JBICZL010000005.1, from coordinate 94,873 downwards.
TCGATGATCTATCCGCACAAGCCCGGCATGGCGCGCTGGCTGAACAGCTGGGCGGCGGACTTCGCGGCCCGGACGCCGGACTGTCTGCGGACGGCGACGTTCTACCCCGAGGACGGCGCCGCCGAGTACGTCCGGGCGGAACTCGCCGACGGAGCGCGGGTGTTCAAGGCCCATGTGCAGGTCGGTGGATATGACCCCGGCGATGCGCTGCTCGACCCGGTGTGGGGCGCCCTGGCGGAGGCCGGGACCCCGGTCGTCATCCACTGCGGGTCGGGCCCGGCGCCGGGCAAGTACACCGGCCCCGAGCCGATCGGCCGGCTGCTGGCCCGCCACCCCCGGCTGCGGCTGGTCATCGCGCACCTGGGCATGCCCGAGTACACCGACTTCCTGGACCTGGCGCAGCGCTATCCGGGTGTGCACCTCGACACGACGATGGCGTTCACCGACTTCGCCGAGCGGATCGCGCCGTTCCCACGCACCGAACGCCCCCGGCTCGCGGATCTCGGCGACCGGGTGCTGTTCGGCAGCGACTTCCCCAACATCCCCTACGGGTACGCCCATGCTCTGGAGGCGCTGCTCCGGCTGGAGTTGGGCGACGACTGGCTTCGGGGGGTTTGTTACGGGAACGGGGCGCGGTTGTTCGGGCTGTGAGGGGTTGTGAGGGGCGCTGGGGATACGACGCGCTGGGGATACGACGCGCTGGGGCTACGAGGGCGTTGGCGGCCGGGCTGGGCGGGTGAGGCTCGCGGTCAGCCGGTCAGCCGGTCAGCCGGTCAGCCGGTCAGCCGGTCAGCCGGTCAGCCGGTCTGCTGGGGCCCCGGGGCGTCCGGATCACGGGGGCCGGGGTGACCCGAGGGGCGGACGGTCAGGGTGTGGTGGCCGCGGTGGCGGCGGCTGTCAGGTGGGAGATTGCCGTGCGGAGGTCGGCGAGGGTCGCCTCGTCCTTGACGCGGTCCGTCGCGGTGTCGATCAGCGGCCCGACGGCCGGGATCTCGCGGCAGGCCGCGGTGACGACCGTGCCGGTCATCATCCGCAAGGTCTCACGGAGTTGGGCATTGGCATGGTCACCGCCGGTCGGGAACGGCGAAGCGGTGATCACGGCGATCGGCTTGTGGACGCATTCGCCGCTGCTGACCAGCCAGTCGAGGGCGTTCTTCAGGACTCCGGGGACGCCGTGCGCGTATTCCGGGCTGACGATGAGGACGGCGTCCGCGGCGCCTACGGCGGCCCTGAGCGCGACCACGGGAGCGGGCGGCACGGCATCCTCGCCGTCCAGATCAGGGTTGAAGTGCGGGAGCGCGCCGATGTCCGCCGTGGTGGTGGCGCCGTCGAAGAAGTCGAGGGCGGAGCGCAGGACCGCGCTGTTGGAGGAGCGGGCGCGAAGGCTGCCGGAGAGTGCGAGGAGCTTCATGCCGCGACGGTACGACGGTGACGGCAGCGGCGTGGCGAGAAGGCTGAGAGCGACGGCAAATGCTGCTCAGGGGCGCGTAGTTGCTGGTCAGAGCGATTGTCAGTGGTGGGTGTCATGCTGAGGTTGTGCTGATCGGGCTGGACCGCGCGGGGGGCGGCCCAGACCGGTTGCACGGGGGACCCGCCCGACTGCGCGCGGGCTCGGGCCGGTTGCGCAGCCGGCCCGAGCTGGTGGGGCGGGGCCGGCGGGGTGGGGCTGCTGGAGGGAGGGGCTGCTGGGGGGGACTGCCGGGACGGGGCGCCCGGGGGGGACGGGGATACGGGGACATGGGGATAGGGGGACAGCGGGATAGGGGGCTGAGGTCACCGGCGGGACGGGGGCGGGGCCGGGTGGCTGCAGGCGCGCGCAGGTAGTGGGCGGTGCGGGCGCTGAGTGCGGGGTATGGGTGCGGGGTTGGGGCGCGGAGTCGGGTGGCTTGGGGGAGCGGGGTGGGTCGGGGAGGGGGAGGGGGAGCCCCCCCTCAGGCCCGCCCCGGCGGCTTTCTCAGGTAATTCACAGAAAGCCGCAAGGGTGCTCTCACGGGGGCTCGGCACGCTCAAGGGCATGACCGCCACTCCGTCGTCCCCTGTGTCGTCCGCCGCCCCGTCTTCCGCCGGGTCCGCGGCGTCCGCGGTGTCCACCGGGGCCGTGGCTCCCTCGCCGGTGGCATCCTCGCCGGTGGCTCCCGCCCCGCCCAGGGCCACGAGGGCCGCGGGTGGCCGCCGCCCGACCGGCACCCGGGCCACCGCCGAGAACGGTGCGCCGGCACGGGCGCCAGGGAAACAGCCGGTGCTGCTGCGGGCCGATGGCAGCCCGGTGCGGGTGCTGGTCGTGGACGATGAGTCCTCGCTCGCCGACCTGTTGTCGCTCGCGCTGCGCTACGAAGGCTGGGACATCCGGTCCGAGGGCGACGGAGCGGGCGCCCTGCGCGTGGCCCGCAGCTGGCGGCCCGATGCCGTGCTGCTCGATGTGATGCTGCCGGACATGGACGGGCTGACGGTCCTGGGACGGCTGCGCCGTGAGCTGCCCGACGTCCCGGTGCTCTTCCTGACCGCGAAGGACGCCGTGGAGGACCGTATCGCCGGGCTCACGGCGGGCGGCGACGACTACGTCACCAAGCCGTTCAGCCTGGAAGAGGTGGTGGCCCGGCTGCGTGGGCTGCTCCGCCGGGCGGGCGCGGCCGCCGCGCGCAGCGAGTCGCTGCTCACGGTGGGCGATCTGGTGCTCGACGAGGACAGTCACGAGGTGTGGCGGGACGGCCGGGAAATCCATCTCACGGCCACCGAATTCGAGCTGCTGCGGTATCTGATGCGCAATCCGCGCCGGGTGCTGAGCAAGACGCAGATACTCGACCGGGTGTGGAGCTACGACTTCGGCGGACAGGCCAATGTCGTGGAGCTGTACATCTCGTATCTGCGGCGGAAGATCGACGCGGGACGGGCCCCGATGATCCACACCCGGCGTGGCGCGGGCTATCTGATCAAGCCCGGCGGGTAACGAGCCGATGGTCCCCCCGGACACCACCACCCCTTCAGGCCGTTCCGCCCCATCCGGCCCGCCCTACCTGCGCGATTCCTCGGACCTGCGCGACCCGTCCGACTCGCTCAACCCGTCCGACCCGCGCGACCCGACCACGCCGTCCGACTCGCCGACCACGTCCGATCGTCCCCCGCCCCCCTCCTCGTCCTCCGCCCCACCGCCCAGCTGCCCGACCCGCCCGACGAGCCCCACCCGTCCGACGCGCCCCACTCGCCGCCGTTGGTCCCTGCGCACGCGGCTGGCCGTTTCGGCGGTCGCGCTGATCGCCGTCGTCGGGGCCGTCATCGGGACGGTCACCACCATCGCGCTGCACTCCTACCTCCAGGGGCAGTTGGACGAAAAGGTGCGGGACTCCGTCGTCCGCGCCCAGGGGCCCCGGCCGCACGACCCGCTGCATTCGGCCGGCCTCGATTTCGTCGCCATGGGCGGCCAGCCCTTCGGGACGGTCGGCGCGCGCGTAGGGCCCGGCGGCACGATCGAGGACGGCGCCAAGAGCAACCGCTCCGCCAGCCGCCTGCCCACGGAGCGCATGGAAGCGCTGACCGCCGGCCAGAGCGCGGCGCTCGACGCCGTGCCGCGGGACGGCTCCCCGCACACCACCGAGCTGCCCGGGCTGGGTGACTACCGTGTGGAGTCCTCCAAAGACGCCACCCTTGTGGTCGGCATGCCGCTCGGCGACGTCCAGCAGACCGTCGGCAGGCTGGTCGCCGTCGAGGCGTTTGTGACGGTCGCGGGGCTGGTCGCGGCCGGGATCGCGGGCGCCGCCATGGTCGGCATCGCCCTGCGGCCGCTGCGCCGGGTCGCCGCCACCGCCACCCGTGTATCCGAACTCCCCCTGCATCATGGCGAGGTGGCGCTTCATGTCCGGGTGCCGGCGTCCGAGGCGGACGCACGGACGGAGGTCGGGCAGGTCGGCGCCGCGCTCAACCGGATGCTGGGGCACGTCGGTTCGGCTCTTTCCGCGCGTCAGGAGAGCGAGACGCGGGTGCGGCGCTTCGTCGCCGATGCCAGCCATGAGCTGCGGACGCCGCTCGCGTCGATCCGGGGTTACGCCGAGCTGACCCGGCGCGGGCGGGAGCAGCCCGGCCCCGAGACCCGGCACGCCCTGGGCCGTATCGAGTCGGAGGCGGAGCGGATGACGGGGCTGGTGGAGGACCTGCTGCTGCTGGCCCGGCTCGACTCCGGGCGCCCGCTCTCGTACGAGAGCACTGATCTCTCGGCGCTGGTCGTGGACGCCGTGAGCGACGCGCGGGCGGCCGGACCCGGTCACGGGTGGCGGCTGGAGCTGCCGGAGGAGCCGGTGCTGGTGCACGGCGACGGTGGCCGGCTCCAGCAGATCCTGGTGAACCTGCTGGCCAACGCCCGTACACACACGCCGGAGGGGACAACCGTCACCGCGCGGCTGTGTGCAGCGGGCGATGGACCCACCGCCCGCCTGGAGGTGGCGGACGACGGGCCCGGCATTCCGCCCGCCCTCCTGCCGCACGTCTTCGAGCGGTTCGCGCGCGGTGACGCCTCCCGCTCGCGGGCCGCGGGGAGCACCGGGCTGGGCCTTGCCATCGTGCAGGCGGTGGTCGCCGCGCACGGCGGCACGGTCACCGTCGACAGCGTGCCCGGCCGGACGGTCTTCGCGGTCACCCTTCCGGCGGCCCGTCCCGCCGTGCGCCCGGCCGTCGCGGCCGCTGCGCACAACTCACAGCGCGGCCACAGGCTCAGCACACCGACGTGACAGCGGGGTTGGCGAGTGTCGTCGCATGACGACGACACAGCCGGCCCGCACCCCACTGGGCTCCCTGCCGCCACGCGAGCATCTGCGCCTCGGTCAGATCGAGACGGTTCTCGATGTCGTGATCCCCGTCTACAACGAGGAGACCGACCTCGAACCCTGCGTGCGACGGCTTCACGAACACCTCACCCGCACCTTTCCGTACGGCTTCCGGATCACCATCGCCGACAACGCGAGCACCGACCGAACCCCCGAGGTCGCCGCCCTGCTCGACGACGCGATCGACGAGGTCACGGCCGTGCGGCTGGAGCAGAAGGGGCGCGGCCGCGCTCTGCGCACCGTGTGGACGCTCTCCGATGCGCCGGTGCTGGCCTATATGGACGTCGATCTGTCGACCGACCTCAATGCCCTGCTGCCGCTGGTCGCGCCGCTGATCTCCGGGCACTCCGATCTGGCGATCGGCTCGCGGCTGGCGCGCAGCTCGCGGGTGGTGCGCGGCCCCAAGCGGGAGTTCATCTCGCGGACGTACAACCTCATCCTGCGCGGTTCGCTCGCCGCCCGGTTCTCCGACGCGCAGTGCGGCTTCAAGGCGGTGCGCGGCGATGTCGCCGAGCGGCTGCTGCCGATGGTGGAGGACACCGGCTGGTTCTTCGACACCGAGATGCTGGTGCTGGCGGAGCGGGCCGGGCTGCGGATCCACGAGGTGCCCGTCGACTGGGTCGACGACCCCAACAGCACCGTGCACCTCGTACGGACCGCGACAGATGACCTCAAGGGTGTGTGGCGGGTGGGGCGGGCGCTGGCGACCGGCGGGCTGCCGCTGGACCGACTCGTCCGGCCCTTCGGTGACGATCCGCGCGACCGCGAGGTGCCCGGTGTGCCGGGCGGGCTGGCCCGTCAGCTCGTCGGGTTCTGTGTGGTCGGTGCGCTCAGCACCCTGGTCTACCTCGGCCTGTACTCCCTCTTCCGCCGCGGCGTGGGGCCGCAGAGCGCCAACGCGGCCGCGCTGCTGGTGTCGGCGATCGGCAACACGGCCGCCAACCGCCGGCTGACCTTCGGTGTGCGGGGCCGGGACCGTGTGGTCCGCCACCAGGCCCAGGGGCTGGTGGTCTTCGCCATCGGACTCGCCCTGACCAGCGGTTCTCTCGCCGCGCTCGACGCCGCCACCGGTCATCCCTCGCACGGCACCGAACTCGCCGTGCTGGTGGCCGCCAACCTCGCGGCGACGGTGCTGCGGTTCCTGCTCTTTCGCGCCTGGGTCTTTCCCGACCCCGAGCGCCGTGACGAGCTGACCGCGTCTGACGCCGAGCCCGGCCTGAACGCCCCCCACCCGCCGTACGCGCAGTCCGACCCGAACGACCTCACCAGGAGCACCCGATGACCCCGCCCCAGGCCGGCACGCCGGCTCAGCCGTCCTTCCCACCGCGACACCCGGTGAGAACGCTGGCGCCCGTCGCCGGTGACGGTGGCGCCGCGCCGGAAGCCGCCGCTCCGGGCGTCCCGCCGGAGCCCTCCGTCCCGCCCGTCCGCCGCTACGAGCCCCGCCCGGGGCTGCGAGGGCTGCCCGAGCGGATCGTGCGCGGCCGGCCGGAGGACCCGCGCTGGGCGCGTCCCGGCCTGCTGGCGCTGCTGGTGGTCACGGCCGCGCTCTACCTGTGGGACCTCGCGGCGTCCGGATACGCCAACCAGTTCTACTCCGCCGCCGTACAGGCCGGCAGCGAGAGCTGGAAGGCGTTCTTCTTCGGGTCCTCCGACGCGGCCGACGCCATCACCGTGGACAAGCCGCCTGCCGCGTTGTGGCCGATGGCTCTGTCCGTGCGGCTCTTCGGGCTGAGCTCGTGGGCGGTTCTCGTGCCCGAGGCCCTGATGGGGGTCGCGACGGTCGGGGTGCTCCACTCGGCCGTGCGGCGCAGGTTCGGCGCCGGGGCGGGGCTGCTGGCGGGCGCGGCGCTGGCGTTGACGCCGGTCGCGGCCCTGATGTTCCGGTTCAACAATCCCGACGCGCTGCTGTGCCTGCTGATGGTCGGCGCGATCGCCGCCGTGCTGCGTGCCCTGGAGGACGGGCGGACGAAGTGGCTGTTGATCGCCGGACTCTGCTTCGGCCTCGGCTTTCTGACCAAGACGCTCCAGGCGTGGCTGATCCTGCCGCCGCTGGCGCTGGTCTACCTGTGCTGTGCGCCGGTCGCGCTGCGCCGCAGGTTCGGGCAGGTGCTGCTGGCCGGTCTCGCGGTCGTGGTGTCCGGTGGCTGGTGGGTGGCGATCGTCGAGCTGTGGCCGGCGTCCTCGCGCCCGTACATCGGCGGTTCGCAGAACAACAGCTTCCTTGAACTGACCTTCGGCTACAACGGCTTCGGCCGGATCACCGGCAACGAGACCGGCAGTGTCGGCGGCGGAGGCGGCGGCCGGGGCGGCGGTGGCGGTGGCTGGGGCGAGACCGGTGTCACCCGGTTGTTCTCCTCCGACATGGGCGGCCAGATTTCGTGGCTGCTGCCTGCCGCGCTGATCCTGCTGGTCGCCGGTGTGTGGGTGCTGCGACGGGCCCGGCGGGCCGTGGACGCCGAACGGGCCGGTCAGCGGGCGGAGTTCCTCGTCTGGGGCGGCGCGCTGCTGATGACCTTCGTGACCTTCAGCTTCATGTCCGGGATCTTCCACCAGTACTACAACATCGCGCTGGCGCCCTATATCGCGGCGTTGGTCGGCATGGGGGCGACGCTGCTGTGGCGGAGCGGGGGACGGCTCGCCTCGTTCGTCCTCGCGCTGACGGTCGCGGCGACGGCCGGCTGGTCGTACGTCCTGTTGAACCGCTCGCCGGACTGGCTGCCCTGGCTGCGCTGGACGGTCCTGGCGCTCGGCGCGCTGGCGGTGCTGGGTCTTCTGCTGTTCGGGGCGCGGGCGGGTCGCCGGGTCGCGCTGCTGGCGGCCGGGCTCGGAGTGGCGACCGCGCTGGCCGGCCCGGTGGCGTACACGCTGACCACCGTCGACACCCCGAAGAGCGGTTCGATCATCACGGCCGGGCCTTCGGTGCAGGGCGGCCGCGGCGGCCCGGGCGGCGGTGGCTTCCCCGGGGGCGGCCGGCCCGGGGGCGGCGCGATGCCGGGCGGGCCGGGTGGCGGCCAGGCCCCGGGCGGCCAGGGCCAGGCCGTACCCGGGCAGGGCCAGAAGCAGGGCCGGGCTCCGGGCGGGGCGCAGGGGCAGTTCCCCGCGCCGGGCGCCGGTCAGGGGCAGGGCAGGGCCGGCCAGCAGGGCTTCCCCGGTCGGATGGCCGGTGCCGCGGAGCGCGGCGGCAGGATGGGGGGCGGCGGCATGGGCGGTCTGCTCAACGGCAGCAAGGTCGGCGACAAGGCGAAGGCGCTGCTGGAGCGGGACGCCGACGATTACACCTGGGCCGCCGCCGCCATCGGCTCCCAGAACGCCGCCGGCTACCAACTCGCCACGGAGAAGCCGGTGATGGCGGTCGGTGGCTTCAACGGCAGCGACCCGTCGCCGACCCTGGATCAGTTCAAGCAGTACGTGGCGGACGGGAAGATCCACTACTTCATCGCCGGTCAGCAGGGCGGTCCCGGCGGTGGCCAGGGCAGCTCTTCGAAGATCACGTCGTGGATCGAGAAGACCTTCGAGAAGGTCACCGTCGGCAGCGCGACCTTCTACGACCTGACGCGCAAGGTCTGATGGCGACGGAGCCGGTCCGCCCGCGCGACCCGGCTCCGCGAAGGCCGATCCACGAAGGTCGGTCCGGGGGGGGGGGGGGGGGGGGCGGGGGGGGGGGGGGCCGCCCGCCCCCCCCCCCCCCCCCCCCCCCCCCCCCGACCGCCAAGCAAATGTACGGCGTATAACAGTCCCTGTACGGTGTAAGCCTCGCCGCTCGCACCGTACAGGGAGCCCGTATGACCCCCGTGGCCGCCGACGCCACCGCGACCCTCGGCCCGCCCGGCCGGCCCGCCACCCGCTGGCTGATCCTGGCGGTCATCTGCGTCGCCCAGCTCACCGTCGTCCTCGACAACACCGTGCTGAACGTCGCCGTGCCCTCCCTCACGGAGGAGATGGGGGCGACGACCGCCGACGTCCAATGGATGATCAACGCCTACTCCCTGGTGCAGTCGGGCCTGCTGCTCACCGCGGGCAATGCCGCCGACCGCTACGGCCGCAGGAAGATGCTCGCCGTCGGCCTGGTGCTGTTCGGCATCGCCTCGCTCGGGGCCACGCTCGCCCAGTCGCCCGGCCAGCTGATCGCCGCCCGCGCAGGCATGGGCGTCGGCGGCGCGCTCCTGGTGACCACCACCCTCGCCGTCGTCATGCAGATATTCGACGACGCGGAGCGGCCCAAGGCCATCGGCATCTGGAGCTCCGTCAACTCCCTGGGCTTCGCCGCGGGCCCGCTGATCGGCGGCGCCCTGCTCGACCACTTCTGGTGGGGCTCGCTGTTCCTGATCAACCTGCCCGTCGCGGTGATCGCCCTGGTCGCGGTGGTCACGCTCGTCCCCGAGTCCAAGAACCCCCTCGGCGAGCGCCCGGACCCGCTCGGCGCGCTGCTGTCCATGATCGGCATGGTCGGGGTGGTCTTCGCGATCATCTCCGGTCCGGTCTCCGGCTGGCTCTCGGAGCGGGTGCTGATCTCCGCCGCCATCGGCCTCGTCGGCCTGGCCGTCTTCGCGCTTTGGGAGCTGCGCATCCCGCACCCGATGCTGGACATGCACTTCTTCCGCAATCGCCGCTTCATCGGCGCCGTCTCCGGCGGCATCCTCGTCGCCTTCGGGATGGGCGGCTCGATGTTCCTGCTGACCCAGCATCTGCAACTCGTCCTCGGCTACGGCCCGTTGGACGCGGGACTGCGGATGGCGCCGCTCGCCGTCACCGTCATCCTGGTCAACTTCACCGGCCTCGGCGCCCGCCTGACGCCCCGGCTCGGCACCCCCGGGATGATCGTCTCCGGCATGACGCTGCTCGCCGCCGGTCTCGCCGCCGTCTCCACCCTCGGCGGCGCGAGCTACACAGGCATGCTGACCGGGCTGATCGTGATGGGCGTCGGCGTCGCCTTCGCCATGCCGACGATGGCGAACGCCATCATGTCCGCGATCCCGCCCGCCAAGGCCGGCGTGGGCGCGGGAGTGAACGGCACGCTGATGGAATTCGGCCAAGGTCTGGGCGTGGCCGTCCTCGGCGCGGTCCTCAACTCCCGCTTCGTGGCACTGCTCCCGGCGGTCGCCGCGGGCGCCGGTTCGCTGCCCGCCGCACTCGCCGAAGTCCGCAGCGACGCCGACCGCGCCGCCGTTCACGACGCCTTCGCGGCGGGCATCGGCACCAGTCAGCTGGTCGGTGCCGCCGCGGTGTTCGCCGGTGGGCTGCTCGCCGCGGTGATGCTGCGCCGGGCGGAACGCACCGGCCAGGGGGACCGGACGGCAGCCGGATCCGAACCCGTCGTCGCGGCGGCGGAATAGCATCGGCGGTGAGTGATCCGTACGACCCGGTACGGCGCGAACCGCGAGGCAGCGAAATGGAAGGGGCGCCATGGCAGCGACGGACGGCGGCGCCGGGAAGCGGCCGCACAGCGTCTGGCTGACCGAGCGCCCCCCGCTCACCCGGAAGGCGGGCCAGCCGGCCGGCCTGGACCTCGACAAGATCGTCGCGGCCACGGTCCGGCTGCTGGACTCCGAGGGCCTGGCGAAGTTCTCGATGCGCCGGCTCGCCGCCGAACTCGGCGTCACGGCCATGTCGGTCTACTGGTACGTCGACACCAAGGACGACCTGCTGGAGCTGGCCATGGACGCGGTGGCCGGCGAGATGACCCTGCCGGACGAGTCGCAGGCCGACGCCGACTGGCGTGACCAGCTGCGCGTCCTCGCCACCGGCTACCGCGACATGCTGCTGCGCCACCCCTGGGCGGCGCGGCTGCTGGGGGAGTTCCTCAACGTCGGCCCGCGCTCGACGGCCTTCTCCAACGCCACCCTGAGGGTGATGGCCCGCAGCGGTCTGAGCGTGGAGCGGACGTCCGGCGCGCTGGCGTCCGTCTTCCACTTCGTCTACGGCTTCTCGACGATCCGGGCGCTGCACGAGGCGCGCTGCCGGGCCGCCGGGGTCGCGCTGGACGACTACTTCGAGCTGGTCGTCGCCGCGATCTCGGACCGCCCGGAGTTCGCCGAGACGATGGAGCTGTCCACCAGGGCCGCGTACGCCGGCGAGGGCCGCAGCGCCCTCGACATGCTGGACCGGGACTTCGCGTTCGCCCTCGATCTGCAGATCGCGGGGATCGAGGCGATGCGGGACCGGCCCGGGGACTGAGCCGACGGAAAAGGAGCGGTGGGGGGGGGCGCCCGGCGCCCCCCCCCCCCCCCCCCCCCCGGCCCCCCGGGGGGGGGGGGGCGGGCGGCCGCGCGGGGGGGGCCGGGGGGGGACGCCGGCGCGGGGCGGGGGCCCCGCCCCCCCCCGCCCCCGCCCGCCCGCCCCCCCCCCCCCCCCCCCCCCCCCCCCCCCCCCCGCCCGGCCGGCCGCTCATGGTGGCCGGGCCCGGGGACCGCTCCATGATCCCCGGGGGTCTCAGCCGGTCGGCAGGCTCTCGCCCTGCACCGCCTGGATGTCCAGCTCCACCTTCAAGGTGGTGCCGATCGCGGCGATACCGGCCGCCACGACCTGGTTGTAGTTCATCTTGAAGTCCTCGCGGCGCAGCTCCGCGGTGGCACGGAACGCCGCACGCACGCCGCCCCACGGGTCGGGTCCGGTGCCGAGGTAGCTCAGGCCGAGGTCGACGGGCCGTACGACGCCGTGCAGGGACAGCTCGCCGTGCACCGTCCAGCGGTCAGGACCGGCCGGCGCAAGACCGTTGCTGCGGTAGCTGATCTGCGGGTACTGCTCCACGTTCAGGAAGTCCTCGGAGCGCAGGTGCCCGTCGCGCATCCCGTTGCCGGTGTCGACGGTCGCGGCGTCGATGACCGCCTCGACGCCTGACTTCTCCAGGTCCTCGGCGATCTCGATCCGGCCGCTGAACGCGGTGAACCGGCCGTGCACGCTGGAGATGCCCAGGTGCTGGGCGACCGCGGCCACCGTCGAGTGCATCGGGTCGATCGTCCACGTCCCGGGCGGCGGCAGTTCCGCGCCGCCCTGCCGCGCCAGCACCACCGTGCCGACGTCCATCCGGCCGCTCGCCGTCACGATCGCGGTGGAGGCGGCCGGGGCGTAGCCGACGGCCGTCGCGATGACCGTGTACGGGCCCGCGGGCAGCGGCTGTTCACTGCGGACGGCGCCCTCCTCGTCCGCTGCCTCGCGCAGCACCTGTGTGCCCGTCATATCGGTGACGGTCAGTACGGCGTGCTGAACCGCCCAGCCGTCCCGTGTGCGGACCTGCGCCCGTAGTCCCGCAGCTCCCGCGCCCGTCGAAGTCATTACCTCTCCCGTTGTTGCCTGATGGGGCCCCGTGCTCGCGAGACGTGTCGGGAGCCTGGGGAATGTCGGGCTCCGGACGGCGGCGTGCAGGCCGTCCCCTGCCTGTGCGCACAGCCGCCGCCGGAGCCCTGGGGTCCGGGCACGGGGCGCGTCTCCGCTCAACGCGCGCCCCGGCCCGGGGTATCGCATCCCGGGTGGTGCACCCGGGGCCGGGTCAGTCCCCGGGGTGGGCGAGCTCGACGTCGTAGCCGTCGACCCCGCGTGCGTCGACCGCAAGGCCGCTGGCGACCGGCGGGTAGCCGCTCGCGATGACCGTGTAGTCGCCGGCGTCGAGGTCGGTGAAGGCGTACGCGCCGTCCTCGCCGGTGGTCGAGGTGGCCACGACGTTGCCCGCCGCGTCCACCAGCGTCACCCGGGCGTCGGGCAGCGGGCGGCGGGCGCCGCTCGGGCTGCCCGCCCGCACGATGCCCTGCACCCGCGCGCCGGACAGCAGCTCGACCTCGATACGGGTCGTGCCCTGGCCGCCGACCTCGACCGGCAATGCGGTCGGCCGGTAGTTCGCGGCGTTCACCGCGACGGTGAAGGTCCCGGTGGTCAGCTCGTCGAAGGTGAAGTGGCCCTGCTCGCCGGTCTTTCCGGTGGCGATGACCTCGCCGCGGACGTCGGTGACGACGACCATCGCGCCGTCCACCGGCTCACCGGTGACCGCGCTGCGGACCTGGCCGCCGAGGCCGCTGGTCCCGCTGAGCAGGATGTCGTAGCCGTACGGCTCGTCGCCGACGACGACCGTGGACGCCTGCGGCTGGTGGCCGTCGGCCGCCGCGATCAGCACGTACGAGCCGGCGCCGGGGGCGTTCAGCACGTACGAGCCGTTGGCCTGTGCCACCGAGCGGCCCAGCTGACGCCCGCCGAGCGAGATCAGGGTGACCGCCGAGCGCGGCACGGGGTTGCCCTCCGCGTTGCGCACGAAGCCGTGGATCGCGGAGCCGGCCGGGGTGGTGTCACCGCCGGTGGACGCGAACGCCGCCAGGGGCTGGGTGGCCGCCGCGGTGGCGGGCTGTGCCCAGGACGGCGTGCGGCCGTCGCTGTCGGAGGGCTCGGAGCCGACCGACGGGGCACCGACCAGGGCGGGCTCCCGCTCCTCGGCCTGAGCCGAGGCGGCCGAGGCCGGCGCCGCGGCCGGGGTGCCCGCGCTCTCCTCGTCGGACGTGCTCTGGGCCAGTCCGCCGCGGGTCTTCAACGCGACCTCCTTGATGAACAGGGTGAAGAGGAAGGCGAGCAGCGCGCAGGGCGCAGCGTAGAGGAAGACGTCGGCGACGCCGTGCCCGTAGGCGCTCTCCATGACCGTGCGGATCGGGGCCGGGAGGGAGTCCAGGTCCGGGATGCCGCCGCCGCTGCCACCGGCCTTGGCGGCCGCCTGCGCGCCCTTGGGGCCGAGTTCGGTCAGGCCGTCCTTGACGTAGTGGGTGACGCGGTTGGCGAGCACCGCACCGAGCGCCGAGACGCCCACCGCACCACCGAGGGAGCGGAAGAAGGTGACGACGGACGAGGCGGAGCCGAGGTCCTCGGGCGCGACCTGGTTCTGCGTGCACAGGACCAGGTTCTGCATCATCATGCCGATGCCCAGACCCATCAGGGCCATGAAGATCGCGATGTGCCAGTACTCGGTGTCGTAGCGGATGGTGCCCAGCAGGCCGAGGCCCGCGGTCACCAGCACACCGCCGGCGACCAGCCACGCCTTCCACTTACCGGTCTTGGTGATGATCTGGCCGGAGACCGTCGAGGAGATGAACAGGCCACCGATCATCGGGATCGTCATGACACCGGACATCGTCGGCGACTTGTCGCGCGCCAGCTGGAAGTACTGGCTGAAGAAGACGGTGCCGGAGAACATCGCGATACCGACGAACAGCGAGGCCAGCGACGCCAGGGTGATCGTCTTGTTGCGGAACAGCCGCAACGGGATGATCGGCTCCTTGGCCTTGGACTCGACGAAGACGAAGATCGCGCCGAGCACGACAGCGCCGCCGACCATCGCGGCGGTCTGCCACGACATCCAGTCGTACTTGTCACCGGCCAGCGTCACCCACACCAGCAGCAGCGAGACCGCCGCGCTGATGAAGAAGGCGCCCGCCCAGTCGACCTTGACGCCCTCGCGCTTGACGACGGGCAGCTTCAGGGTCTTCTGCAGCACGATCAGCGCGATGATCGCGAACGGCACACCGACGTAGAAGCACCAGCGCCAGCCGAGCCAGTCGGTGTCGGTGATGACGCCGCCGAGCAGCGGACCGCCGACGGTGGCGACGGCGAAGGTGGCACCGAGGTAGCCGCTGTAGCGCCCGCGCTCACGCGGCGAGATCATCGCGGCCATCACGATCTGGGCCAGGGCGGACAGACCGCCCACGCCTATGCCCTGCACCACACGGCACGCGATCAGCATGCCGGTGTTCTGCGAGAGGCCGGCCACGACCGAGCCCGCGACGTAGATGACCAGGGACACCTGGACCAGCAGCTTCTTGCTGAACAGGTCCGAGAGCTTGCCCCACAGCGGGGTGGTCGCGGTCATCGCGAGCAGCGACGCCGTCACGACCCAGGTGTAGGCGCTCTGGCCGCCGTCGAGGTCGTGAATGATCTCGGGCAGCGCGTTGGAGACGATCGTCGACGAGAGGATGGCGACGAACATGCCGAGCAGCAGCCCGGACAGCGCCTCCATGATCTGACGGTGCGTCATGGGCGCCCCGTTGGAAGCGGAGCCGCCCCCATGCTTGGCGTGGCCGCCCCGCACACCGGCTGGTGTGGTCGTAGCCATGTAGTTCCTTTTCATCCTGCGGGTGTACGGGTGGTGGAGTCGTGGTGCGCCCGGGTGCGGCAGTCGCCGAAGCTCGTGCGGAGCCTGGCGAGCAGCTCGACGAGCTGTCCGACGTCGGCGTCGGACCAGTCGTCCAGATACCGGGCGAGCGATTGGGTGTAACGCTCGGAGAGCTCCGTCAGGAGTTCCTTGCCGCTCGGCGTCAGGCGCAGCAGCCGCGACCGCTTGTCCGCCGGATCCGGCTCGCGCGCGATCCAGCCGCGGTCGGCGACATGGGCGACGTGCCGGCTGGTCACCGACATGTCGATGGCCAGCAGCTCGGCGAGCTGGCTCATCCGCATCTCGCCGTGCCGGTCGAGAAGGGTGAGCACACCTGCCGAGGCGGGCGGGCAGTCCTGGGGAAGGATTCGGCCCATTTCACGCTTGACGGCGCCGATGGCACTGAGTTGCCTGGCCAGCTCTTCGTATTGACTTCGAGCGGCCATGGGCTCCTCCACGCATGTTTTGTTGCTTAGGGCAACCATAGGCTCAGTTGGTTGCTGAAGGCAAACTGTTTCCGGGCTCTAGGGGTAAAGGGAGCGAAAAGTCTGCACCCGGCATCGGTCAAAAGCCGCGTGGTGTCATGTAAAGGTGCAGGTCAGGGGCGTAGGGAGTCGGGTGTGGCGCGATCCGTGAGCGCGGCGTGTCGGCCACGTGCCCGAGCGGTGCACGGTGCGCGCCCCAGGGGTGCTCCCGAGGGCCTGGTTCGCTAGGGTCCTTCCCCATGGCGACCAACCCGCAGAACCAGCCCGACGGCAACTACGATCCGGCGGGCAGCACCCAGATGTTCCGCGCCTTCGTGGACGAGGGCGGGGCCCCGCAAGCGGGCAGCCGCGCCGCGGCCCCGCAGCAGGCGCAGGGCGGTCCGCGCGTGGGCCTCATCGTCGGCGTGATCGTCGCGATCCTGGTCGTGGCCGGAGCCGCCTGGCTGGCGCTGTCGTAACGCCACGGCGGGCCCGCGAACGGCCCGCCGCCGCACATGCCACCCCGTACGGACAGGGCCCGGTGACACCCCTCACCGGGCCCTGATTGCTCCCCGCGGACGCCCCTGCGCGCACCGCGAGCCGCCGCGCGTCAGTCGTTCCGCACCTCAGCCGATCCGCACCTCAGCCGATCCGCATCCCGCGGCTCTCGGCCACCCGCAACGCGTCCCGCAGCGCCTCGCGCAATCGGTGGACGCAGAAGCGCAGTTCGTCGACGGTGGCACCCCGGCCCGCGGCGACCAGATCGGCGGCATGCCCGAGCAGCTCCGCCCCCGTGTCGAGCTGTACTTCCTCCAGGTGGTCCGCCAGCTGCGACACATAGCCGTCGCCCTCGCCGCCGACCACGTAGCACCGCTGTCCGTCCGGCCCCGCCCACGGCAGCAGGCGCATCCCCTCGCTCATGAGGCCACCGCCATCTCGCGCAGGAAGGCCCGCTCGCGCCTGGCCTCCGCGTATTCGAAGGCCAGGAGGTAGGGACGCACGAGGGGAGTGGCGTCGCCGTCGAGGGGGGATTCGGGGCGGATGCGTCCGGCCGGTCGCGCAAGCCGGGCCGGCCGAGAGGCCCGAGATGGGTGGGCGGCGGCCGAGCTTGTGGACCTTCCCCTTAATCGGGCGATGAGGCTACGCATAAGGTTCTGCATGTCGACGCTCCTTGGGCGGCGTTGGCCATGCCCCGGGACCGTTCCAGCGGTCGCCGGGGTCTTCGCGGATCCCACCCTAGTGCACTCTGGTACCCCTTGGTACCTCTCGCCTACCATGCGATGCCGTGCCTACCTTGGTCAGGTGATCGAATTTGCCCCTGACCGGCCGCGATGGCGCCAGGTCGCCGACGTGATCCGTGAGCGCATCGCAGACGGCACCTACCCGCCCGGTACTCGCGTCCCGTCCGTGGTCGAAATGCTGGAGGAATTCGGCATCGCCACCACCACGGGCCAGAAGGTGCACCGTGGGCTGCGGGCGGAAGGGCTGATCTACACCGAACCCGGTATGGGCTCGTTCGTCTCGAAGAACCTTCCGGAGGGCTGGCATGAGTCCGGCGAGAAGCCGGGCGACGCCTAGAGCAAGCAGCCCGGCGGAAGGAGCTTGCCCCCCACTGGGGTCCTTCGTGGCGAAGCGTCGACCGCAGGGGCCGAACGGCACCGCCTGACGTCGTCGGTCGGCCGCGGCAGGACCGGGGTGCCGCGTCCCCGAACTGCCGCCGGTGCACAGGGTGAAGCGGTGACCGTGGGGTCGGGGGGCGTTGACCGGTTGGCGGAGGTGCCCGGACGGATGGCGCCGGACCACTCCACGATGGCGCCGCCGTCAGGCCACTTCAGCTCGAAGTGCTGCTTCTCGTCGGGCAGCGAGCAGCACCGCACGCTCGATCCGAGCCTGGCTGCCCCCAGTTGCTCTCGGCCGGGCTGGGCTCATAGCCAGCGCACGGCTGCCTCGACGCTGTCGCCGATGCTGGTGTTGAAGGCGATTGCGGCCCGTGGCGCGTGCTGCCGGACCAGGTTCACGACCTGCTCGAAGAACGTCAGCAGAGGTTCCGGCTTGCGGATCCCGCCCCCGATGACGACGACGTCCCAGTCTCGTTCGGACAACGCCGCGACCACCGTGGCCTCGGCCGATTCGTCCGGCGCGATCAGCGCCATGGAGGCTTCGACGCCATGTTCGCGAAAGCGGGCCATTTCCGTGTCCAGGACCGCGCGCATGGCGTCCCCGTCCATGCCGGGCACGGCGTGCGGGTCGAAACCGACAATGAGAGCAGAAGGCATGCCCTGCATGACGATCCGCTGCCCGTGCCGGTTCCGTTGCATGAAGCTGCCGTCCGGGTGCGACATCACCTGGGACTCCAGGCCCTACGGGGCGACGACTCATGCGTCGGGAACTCCGCTCGCCGCCTCGTAACGCCCGGTCAGGCGCGAACTGGACGACGCCGGCCCTGCCGGCCGTCGCTGCTTGCCGCCCTGAATCTGTGCACAGCCCATCTGCCGATCCGGCTTCTTCCGGACGGGCTTGGGTGCCCGGGGCGCAGCCCGCGTAGGCGCCGTGCCCCGATGCCGGGACTCCGCCCACCCCTCGTACCATCCCCCGACGACTGCACCACACGCCGCCTACCTGCAACAAAGCAAACTCGCCGGGTTCTTGGCGCTTCCTACCGCTGCCGGATCTCGCAACGCGCCACGGGCGCCGTCCACTTCCGCCGGTCTCGCCCGGGCGCCTTGACGCACCCAACTTGTTCAGACATGTTCATTCGGTATGCCCCCTGTCACGGCCCTGCAACAGACACCCTCGCGGGGCAAGGAATCGAGTTTGGGGCTCCGGCCCTCGGCAAGAGGCGCTGGACAGGAGGAGCCGGGTGATGGCCTGCCATCCCCGGCTGCTGCCCCCCACACAACTGCCGGTTCATCCGGCGTACGAGAGAAGAGAGCCCTACGTGAGCAACAGTGCGATGCCCTCGGACGACTCGAAGACCCCCAAGGTCAAGCGGCGCCTGGCCTTCGGCCTGGTCGGTGGCGTGGCGGCGCTGGCGGTCGCTGCGAGCGCGGTGGCGGCCACCGGCGGAGCGGCCGCCGAGAAAGGGAGCTCGTCGCCGAAGTCCCTGAAGGTGATGAGCCTGAACACGTGGCACGGCGGCGCCAAGGTCCCGGACGGGGTCAACAAGATCACGAAGCAGATCAAGGCGTCCGGCGCCGACGTCGTCGCGCTCCAGGAGTCCTCCAGCGACGTCGCCAAGGAGATCGCGGGCAAGCTGGGGTGGAAGTACCACACGGCCAGCGGCTCGGACGTCGACCTCCTGAGCAGTGAGCCGATCGAGAAGACCGACTGGTTCTCGCAGGAGTCCTCCGGCGCGAAGGCGATCGCCGCGAAGATCCAGGGCGTCTGGGTGTACTCGATACACCTCGACTACACGAAGTACGGCCCGTACAACGCCTGTTTCGACCAGGACAGCTACGCGCAGATCTACGCGGACGAGGCCAGTCGCAAGGCGCAGGCCGAGGCGATCGCGCAGTGGACCGGGTCGTCGCCTGCGATCGTCGCCGGCGACTTCAACACGCCGTCCCACCTGGACTGGACCGATGCCACCAAGGACAAGCACTGCGACTCGGCGGTCGAATGGCCCGCCACCAAGGCATTCGAGGACAAGGGGTTCAAGGACTCCTACCGTGAGGTGCATCCGAACCCGGCCGAGGTGCCCGGCGACACCTGGTCCCCCGTGACCAAGGAGAACAGCGACTACGGCAACAAGCCGGAGCCGCAGGACCGCATCGACTTCGTGCTGCACAGGGGCGGCTCGCTCAAGCCCGCCGACTCCCGGACCTACGGGGGCGGCTCGGACTGGCCCTCCGACCACCTGGCAGTCGTCACCACCTTCACCTTCTGAGCGGCCCGTAGCCGCCTGTCGGCAAAAGCCCGCACGACCGATGGGTCCGGGGCCGCGATCCTCCTCGCGGCGCCGGACCCGCGACGCGACTGCGGACGCATTCCTCCAGGCCGACGGGCGTCCTCTAGGCCCGGTCGGCGGCGGCCAGGAGCGCGGCGATGTCGATCTTCTTCATGCCGAGCATCGCCTTCATGGCGCGCTGGCCGCGCACCTGGTCGGGGTCCGTCAGCAGCTCCATCATCACGACGGGAGCAACCTGCCAGGACAGGCCGTACTTGTCCTTCAGCCATCCGCAGGGGCCCTCTTCACCGCCGGCGGAGAGCTTCTCCCAGTAGTAGTCGATCTCGTCCTGGTCGGCGCAGTTGATCAACAGCGAGATCGACTCGTCAAAGGTGAATTCCGGGCCGCCGTTGATCGCGGTGTACTCCTGGCCGTCGAGCAGGAAGTCGACGGTCAGCACCATGCCGGCCTCGCGCGGGCCCGCTTCGCCGAAGTAGGTGATGTCCTTGATCCGGGAATTGGGGAACACCGAGACATAGAACTCGGCGGCTTCCTTGCCCTGGGTGTCGAACCACAGGTTGGGCGTGATCTTGGGCATGGCTCTCTCCTGGTGTCGTCGGCCTGTATGCCGTCACCAGTTCTGACGGTCGCACCGACCGAAAGTCATCGCCAGCCGGACGATGACTTCGCCGGGTGCCGGGCCCCTCCGCCACCCGGGTCACTCCCAGGTGAAGCTCGCGTCCTGGGTGTCGATGCGCATGCCGAGCGGCACCCGCCAGGCGTCCACGCACACCCGCCAGCTGCCGGTCTTCTTCTCTCCGGGGGCGAGGGGCAGCGGGAGGCGGTGGGTGGAGCGGAGGGTGGCCCAGTCGACGCCGAGGCCGCCGATGACATGGGTGCCGAAGGAGACGCTGCCCGACGTCACCGAGTGCTTGCCGGTGTTGAGGAAGTCCAGGGTGACCTTCTCGCACCAGCGGACGTCCGTACCGGCCAGATCCTTCGCGCCGATCAGCAGGCCCGCGGGGGCGCCGGGACCGGCCGGGAGGGCGGGCGAGGGCGGCGCGGGCGCGGGGGAGCCGTCTCCTGGGGAGTCCGGATGGTCGCCCGCGTCGTCGGAGGGGCCGTCTCCTTCCGGCGGGGACGAAGAGCCGGGGGGAGTCCGGGGCGCGTCGCCGTCCCTGCCGCCGGCGTCCTTCGAGGAAGGGGCGGGAGAGGAGGAAGAAGCGCCCGGGGTGTCTCCGGGGCGGTCGTGGGCGTCGCGGGAGTCCGCGCCGGTGCGCGATCCCGGCCCCGTGCGCGGTACGCCGTCACCGTCGCCGTCCAGGGGAGTCAGCTCGACCTTGGCGTCCGGCGGTCCGGCCTTCGTCGGCGCCCGTCCGTCCGCGGGGCCTGCCGCGCCCACCGCGGCATAGCCCTCCTCGGCCGCGCTCCCGCAGCCGGTGAGCAGAACTCCCAGGCACAGTAAGGCCGCCGAGGCGGAGGCAACAGTCGTCGTCCGTCGCATCGGGCCAGTGTTGCTGACGAGTCGTCAGGTGTACAGACGTCGTACGGCGTCCCGTGGGCATGCCGTACGGCCTTCTTCAGCTGTCCGCCGAGCGGCGCGAGGAGCCGTCCCCTCGGCGGACCTGACCTCAGTCGGCGATGAGCCCTTCGCGCAGCTGCGCCAGGGTGCGGGTGAGAAGCCGGGAGACGTGCATCTGGGAGATGCCGACCTCCTCGCCGATCTGCGACTGCGTCATGTTGGCGAAGAAGCGCAGCATGATGATCTGGCGCTCCCGGGGCGGGAGTTTGGCCAGCAACGGCTTGAGGGACTCGCGGTATTCCACGCCCTCCAGCGCGGTGTCCTCGTAGCCGAGGCGGTCCGCGAGGGAGCCCTCGCCGCCGTCGTCCTCGGGGGAGGGGGAGTCGAGGGAGGAGGCGGTGTAGGCGTTGCCGACCGCCAGGCCGTCGACGACGTCCTCCTCCGACACCCCGAGAGCCAGGGCGAGTTCGGGGACGGTCGGGGACCGGTCGAGCTTCTGCGCGAGTTCGTCGCTGGCCTTGGTGAGGGCGAGCCGGAGCTCCTGCAGACGGCGAGGCACCCGCACCGACCACGACGTGTCGCGGAAGAAGCGCTTGATCTCGCCGACGACGGTCGGCATCGCGAACGTCGGGAATTCCACGCCGCGTTCGCAGTCGAAGCGGTCGATCGCCTTGATCAGGCCGATCGTGCCGACCTGGACGATGTCCTCCATCGGCTCGTTGCGGCTGCGGAAGCGGGCCGCGGCATAGCGGACGAGCGGGAGGTTCAGTTCGATCAGGGTGTCGCGGACGTAGGTCCGCTCCGCGCAGTCCTTGTCGAGCGTGGCCAGCCGCAGGAAGAGGGAGCGGGAGAGCGTGCGGGTGTTGATGGCGTCGTCGTCGTGCACGTGCGGTGCTGGCGCGGGAATCGCGGGAAGCACCTTCGAGCTGCCCAGTTCTACGGACATGCCACCCCCTTGAGGTCGCGGGTCGGGTCGCTGCAGCGTCCCCGGACCGAGGCGGACCGAGGAGTGATGCCTCCACCTGAATACCGGAGGCAGCGCCACGGCAAACGCGGTTCCTGCAGAATGTCACATGTCGGCAACACGCTGTAGCGCCAAGTCGACATATCTGCGCGGTGAGGATCCCTCGTCCCGGTTAGGCTTCGATCCTGTTTGCGGATCTCAGCCGGGCGAAGCTCCGCGACAGTAGCCGCGAGACATGCATCTGCGACACCCCCAGCTCCGCGCTGATCTGTGACTGCGTCAGATTGTTGTAGTAGCGCAGGAGAAGGATTCGCTGTTCGCGTTCGGGCAACTGGACCAGGAGATGGCGTACGAGGTCCCGGTGCTCGACGCCGGCCAGCTCGGGGTCCTCGTATCCGAGGCGGTCCAGCAGGCCCGGCAGGCCGTCGCCTTCCTGGGCGGCCTCCAGTGAGGTCGCGTGGTAGGACCGGCCCGCCTCCAGGCAGGCCAGGACCTCGTCCTCGCCGATCTTGAGACGCTCGGCGATCTCGGCGGTGGTGGGGGACCGGCCGTGCAACACGGTCAGGTCCTCGGTGGCTCCGTTGACCTGCACCCACAGCTCGTGGAGGCGGCGCGGCACATGCACGGTGCGGACGTTGTCTCGAAAGTAGCGTTTGATCTCGCCGACGACGGTCGGCATCGCGAAGGTGGGGAACTGCACGCCGCGGTGCGGGTCGAACCGGTCGATGGCGTTGATCAGCCCGATGGTGCCGACCTGGACGACGTCCTCCATCGGCTCGTTGCGGCTGCGGAAGCGGGCAGCGGCATAGCGGACGAGTGGCAGGTTCGCCTCGATCAGTGCGGCACGGACCCGGGTGTGCTCAGGGGTACCCGGTTCGAGACCCGTCAGTTCCGCGAACAGCACCTGCGTGAGCGCCCGCGTGTCCGCGCTTCGGCTCTCGCGGGATGGAGCCTTTGGCGCAGTACGGGCCGTCACGTTCACGCCACCCTTCACAGTGCATGTATCCGGCAAAAGCGGTCATAGCATCACAAGACATGTGCACTGTGTGCAAGCACCCCATAACTCCGTGTTGACTGACGAGTTGGAGGGTGCGGAAGGTGCGTGTTGTTGCAGGTGTGGCATGCCGCGGAGGTCGGTGGGGGTCGGGTGACACGTGGGGTGCCGCAGGAGCGCTTCGCGCGGTCGTTCCGGAGGTGAGCGGGGTGAGTGCGCCGCCAGGACGCGTGCGGGCCGCAGGGGGGCGCGCCAAAGAGTGCGTGCGCCGCCTCGGAGGCGGCCCGGTGGACATGACAAAGCCCCGCGCCCGTAGGGGCGAGGGGCCCGGCGTGCGGAGCGTCCGCGCTCAGAACTCGTAGTCGGCGATCACCCAGGTGGCGAACTCGCGCCACTGTCCGGCGGCCGCCTGGTGGGCCGGGTGCTCCACGTAGCGCTTGAGGGCATCGGTGTCGGCCACCGCCGAGTTGATCGCGAAGTCGTAGGCGATCGGGCGGTCGGTGATGTTCCAGGCGCACTCCCAGAACTGCAGCTCCGGGATCCGGCCCTCCAGTTCCGCGAACGCGCGGGCGCCGGCCTGTACCCGCTCCTCGTCGCGGGAGACACCTTCGTTGAGCTTGAACAGGACCAGGTGGCGGATCACTGGGGCCTCCGTGCGGCGGACGATGCGCAGCCGGACCGGCCGGCCGGCTGGGGCGCCCAGCAGGTCAGGCGACCAGCTGGGTCATGAACTCGCCGACGCCCTGAGCAGCGGACGAGATGCCCTCGAAGCCTATCTGGACGAGATCGGCGGCCCGTCCCGGGGACGTGATGATCGTGTAGAGCACAAAGACGATGACCAAATACAGCGCGATCTTCTTCGCTTGCACCATCAGTCCCGTCTCCCCTGCGGCAGTACCTGCAGTTCCCGAATGCAGTCGGGCGAGTGTAACCACAGGTGTTCGATCGTGGCAGGCCCGGCCATCGCCTCCCGGTCCGGGGCCGTGGACCGCCCTTCGCCGGCTCCCGGCGGGCCGGGGACCAAAGTCCCGCCAAGCGGGGCCTTTCGGCTGCCCGTTGGGAGGAGACCGGCGGGCACGATGGAAGAGGTGGCCAAAGGACCTGGCAGGAGTCCGAAGGCCCCGGGACCGGCCTCACTGCGGGGTCCGCGCCGCGCCCCTGAGTACGGCGCGGGCTGGAGGCCCGTCCACTCGGGGGAGACGGCCCGCTCACGCGCGCCGTCTCCCCCGCCCGAAAGGGCGCCCCGTCTGCAACCGCCCCCGCGGCACCCCGCGTCTCCCACCCCACACGCCTTCATGGGCATCATGTACGCGACAGATTCAGGCGTGGCGGTACGGCGGCGAGCCGGGCGCGACGCGCGAGGGCAACGGGACGACGAAGGGGGCACGCGGCCCGACGATGAAGCTCGACAGGGATTCGCGCAGCCACGCCCGCCCACGGCACCGCATGTGCCGTGACGTCGTCCCCGCCGCCCGCCGGGACACCGGCCGGCCCGGAGTCCCGCATTCGCGCGTCCCATGTTCGCCGTGCCCATATCGCGCTCGACAAACGGCTGTTCGGGCTGCGCGGCAGCTGAACGGTTCACGACACGGACGGCACCGCGCCCCGCACCCGGAGGCGAAGCCCTCCACCGGAGCGCTTCGCACCGGCCCGTCGCGGCTGACCGGGCATCCGAGGGGGAAGGAACCTTCACCATGAACTCCACACACCGGCATATGGATTCACCACGCACCGAAGCGCAGCCATCCACCGGACGCCTGCCGCGCCGCCGCCCGGCCGTCGTCCTGGCGTTGCTGCTCGGCCTGTTCGCAGCGACCGCCGCTCCGGCCGTGGCCGCGGGCCGAGCCGAGGCCGTACCTCGCACCACGACCGCCGTCCGGCACACCACCGTGGACGCCCGCACGGCCACCTCCGCCGCGGGCGCGGTACGAGCGGCCTCCCTCACCTCCCTCCGCTCCTCGTCCGGGCATCACTCCACGCACGCCCGGACGGTCTTCAAGTCCAAGGGATCCAAGGGGTCGAAGGGCTTCAAGGGGAAGTCCAGGAGCCGCGGCTTCTTCAAGAAGGGCGGAATCATCGCCCTGGTGATCGGCATCATCTTCATCGGCCTCTTGGCCCTCGTGATCTGGCTGGCCATCCGCGCCGTCCGCCGCGGCGTACGCGGGCGCAACGACTGAGGGCCCTTGCCGGGTGGCCGCGGGTACGCCCCGCGGTCCCCGCAGGCCGCGCTCAGTAACCGCAGGCGGCCGTCGCGTTCGGGCCGGTGGCCGTGGCCGTCTTCGCCTGCGCGCCGTCCACGGACACCGAGCAGGTCGCGGTGCCGCCGGCAGCGCCGAGGGTGATGCTGAGCGCGCCGCCCTTCACCAGCCCCTCGGCCTGCATCTCCTTCACCCACGGCAGGGTTCGCGCAGTTGCCTGACTGGTGGACATGTCGTCGCCCCGCCAGGTCGAGTAGGTGACGGCGACATCCTTCGCGTCTCCCGTGACCTTGTAGCTGACCTGCACCGTCTTGGTGATCTCGTCCGTGACATCGGTCACGAGCACCGCGACGGCGGCGGCGCAGCCACCGACGAGCAGCAGACAGAGCCCCAGCACCACCCACGGCCAGGCCCGATTCCGCGGCTGCCCCGGCCCGCCGGGCGGTGCTCCGTACGGGGGAGGCTCACCGGCGGGCGGACCCCAACCCCTCTGGTGCGGCGGCGCGGGCCGACGGGGGCCCCATCCCCGGCTCCGCCCCGCCCGCTCCGGCTCGGGGCCCTGCCCCGGACTCCGTTCACTCATGCACTCAAGGGTCAGCCGGTTTGCCGGTCCCCGCGACTCCACACCGGGACGGCGGCCGCGCCCGGATACGACGAAGGCCCCGATCCGCTGGGGATCGGGGCCTTCGCCTTCAGAGCGGTAGCGGTGGGATTTGAACCCACGGAGGAGTTGCCCCCTCACACGCTTTCGAGGCGTGCTCCTTCGGCCGCTCGGACACGCTACCGAGAGAGAGCTTAGCCCACAGGGGGCCGTGCTCCGAAATCGGATTCCGGGCAGCGGTGACCGCGGGCCTCAGCGGTCGCGGAAGAAGGCGGTGAGCAGGGCGGCGCAGTCGGCCTCGAGGACGCCGGTGATGACCTCGGGGCGGTGGTTGAGGCGACGGTCGCGTACGACGTCCCACAGGGAGCCGACCGCGCCCGCCTTGGCGTCGCGGGCGCCGTAGACGACGCGGTCGACCCGGGACAGCACGATCGCGCCCGCGCACATCGTGCACGGTTCGAGGGTGACCAGCAGGGTGCAGCCGGTCAGTCGCCACTCCCCGACCGAGCGGGCGGCCGCGCGCAGCGCGAGGACCTCGGCGTGCGCGGTCGGGTCGCCGGTCGCCTCGCGTTCGTTGTGGCCGGTGCCGAGCACGGTGCCGTCCGCGGACAGCACGACGGCACCCACCGGGACGTCACCGGTCCCGGGGGCGCGCGCGGCCTCGTCCAGCGCCTGCCGCATCGGTGCGATCCACGGATCGCGCAGCGGGTCGGGGGCGGGGGACTGCGAAGGGGCGGATGGGGGCCGGGTCATGTCCCCAGTGTCGGGGACGGGACCCGGCGCAGTGACCCGGTGCCGGCCGGGCGGCCGGTCCGGATGAGGAGGGGTGCCGGGCCCGGTGTCGGTGACCGGGGCCCGGCGGAGGGCGGGGGCGTGGCCCGGCAGCTGTCAGCGCACGGCTTCCAGGACATCCGTGCAGCCCAGCGAGTCGGCGATGGTGGAGAGGGCGTCGCCGTCGAGGGCGAGCAGTTCCTTCTCGCTGACACCGAGGTCGGCCAGGAGCTCGGAGTCGCCGAGCGGGCCGGGCGGCGGTACGAGGCCGCCCGATTCGCTCACCGCGTCTTGGGGGTCGCTGTTGTCAGCGCTGTCGTCCGATTCGAGTTCGCCGTCCTCCGTGCCGTCCAGGTCGAGGGTGTCGAGGTCGGCCAGATCGTCCTCATCTCGGCCGAGGAGCTCGTCGGTCAGCATCGCTCCGTACGAGCTTCGGGCAGCGGCGGCGGCGTTGGAGAGGAAGATCCGAGGGTCTTCCTCGCCGTCCACCCGGATGACGCCGAACCAGGCGTCCTCCTGCTCGATGAACGCCACCACTGTGTCGTCGTCGACCGCTGCCTCTCGGGCCAGATCGGCCAGATCGGACAGGGTCTCCACATTGTCGAGCTCTGTATCGCTCGCTTCCCACCCGTCTTCGGTGCGCGCGAGCAGTGCGGCGAAGTACACCGTGACTCTCCCACTGGTCATAAGCGTGCCGGGCCGGGCGGGGCGACGCCGGGTGCGCCGCGGGTCCCGCCCCTTCGGAATCGTGGCAGAAAGTGCGCGCTCGCGCGGGGTCTTCGGCGCTGCGTCGTGCGGCGGTTCTGCGAGATGTCGCTCACGTGCAGGAGCGCGGGCGGGGGCGCGGAGGCTCGGGTCACCAGCGGAAGGTGCGCATCCGCATGGCCTGTCGCATCCGCGCGGCCCGTGCGCGACGCGGCTGGACGCGGTCGCGCAGCTCCTTGGCCTCGTGCAGTTCACGCAGGAACTGCGCCCGGCGCCTTCGGCGCGCCGCGTCGTTCTCGACGCCGTGGGCGGCGGACATGGCGTCCTTCGTGTCGTCGCTCCGCTTGCGGTCGGGCACGCGTAAACACCACCCCTGGAGGAGGTCCTCGCCCGAAGCCGAGCTGGCAAATCGAGCGTACGTGCCCACTTTCCCTCGTTTCGGTGGTTTGATGCCAGCGATACCGCGGAGCCGATCCGACCGCCGGGGAGGGCCGGGCGGGCGTCGGGGCCCCGGGGCTCGGCTACTGTCGAAGTCATGCGGATTCACGTCGTCGACCACCCGCTGGTCGCGCACAAACTCACCACACTGCGCGACAAGCGCACCGACTCCCCGACTTTCCGGCGGCTCGCCGACGAGCTGGTCACCCTGCTCGCCTACGAGGCCACCCGTGATGTGCGCACCGAGCAGGTCGACATCGAGACCCCGGTGACGGCGACCACCGGCGTGCGGCTCTCGCACCCCCGGCCGCTGGTCGTCCCGATCCTGCGCGCCGGTCTCGGCATGCTGGACGGCATGGTCCGGCTGCTGCCCACCGCCGAGGTCGGCTTCATGGGCATGGTGCGCAACGAGGAGACCTACGAGGCGCACACGTACGCGACGCGGATGCCCGACGACCTCTCGGGCCGCCAGGTGTACGTCGTGGACCCGATGCTCGCCACCGGCGGCACGCTGGTCGCCGCGATCCGCGAGCTGATCAAGCGTGGCGCGGACGATGTCACCGCCATCTGCCTGCTGGCCGCGCCGGAGGGCGTCGAGGTCATGGAGCGGGAGCTGGCCGGGGCGCCGGTGACGGTGGTCACCGCGGCGGTCGACGAGCGGCTGAACGGCGACCGCTACATCGTGCCGGGCCTCGGTGACGCCGGCGACCGGATGTACGGCACCGCGGGCTGAGCCTCCGCGCCGCTTCTCCCAAGCCACAGCTCGGGCCCCTCGCTTTTGACCGGCGAGGGGCCCGAGTGCGTGGTGCGGGCGGAGCCCGTCAGCGCGCCGCGTGGTGCGGAGGGCGGCGCGGGCGGGACGGCCGGAGGGGGGTCAGCACTTGTCGGCTGTCGAGGGCCGGGGGGACGGCTGGGTCAGCAGGGCCAGGGACTTCTCGGCCTCCTGCGGCTTGGCCAGTTCCTTGAAGCCGTCGCCGATGAGGAGATCGAGTTCGGTGCCCTTGCGGTCGTCGGTCTTCAGTTCGGCGCCCGCGAGCTGGGTGGCCAGTACCTTCAGGGGGCCGTCGACCGCGGACTTCGGGCCGAGCAGTATCGCGGTGCCCTTGATCTTCTTGTCGTAGGCCGCCGGGGCGTTGCCCACCTTGCCGATCTTGAAGCCGCGCTTCTTCAGCTCGTCGGCGGTGCTCTTGGCGAGACCGCTGCGCGGCGTGGCGTTGAAGACGTTGACCGTCAGCACGGCGGGCTTGGGCAGCGGTCCGACGGCGGCGGGCTTGGCGTGCGGGCCCTTCGCGGTGTCGCCGGTGCGGCACTTGTGCTTGCCCTGGGCGGCCTGGGCTGTGCTGCTCTTGCCGCCGAAGACATCGATGAGCTGTAGGGACCCCCAGCCGGTCAGGCCGAGGACGCAGACCGTGGCCACGAGGGTCAGGACGATCCTTCGGCGGTGTCGGGGACGGCGCATCCGCGGGTACCTGTCGCCCGTGATGCGGTACTTCTTACCGCCCATGCCTGGGGGCGTCAGCATGCTCATGGCCGCAGCGTAGTGCGGGCGAGGGGCCGTGCCTACTAAATGATCAATGCGTGGCGTAAGACCCCACCCAAAAGGATCAATTTTGGGCAGGGAAGGGCCTGGTGAGGGCGGTGGGGCGGCTGGGGCGTCAGTCCAGTTCGAGTACGCGGGCGTGCAGGACCTGGCGCTGCTGGAGGGCGGCGCGGACGGCGCGGTGCAGCCCGTCCTCCAGGTAGAGGTCGCCCTCCCACTTCACGACGTGCGCGAAGAGGTCGCCGTAGAAAGTGGAGTCCTCGGCGAGCAGCGTTTCGAGGTCGAGCTGCTGTTTGGTCGTCACCAATTGGTCGAGGCGTACCGGGCGCGGGGCGACGTCCGCCCACTGGCGGGTGCTCTCCCGGCCGTGGTCCGGGTACGGCCGCCCATTTCCGATGCGCTTGAAGATCACACGGAAAGCCTACCGGGCAAGCGGCACCGGGCGCAGCCATGCCGCAGGACTGCAAAGCGGGAGAAGTGGAGCAAAGCGGGAACGGTGGGTGAGGGCGGGCTCTGTTTCCGGCCGTGGTGACGGCCCGTCGGGCCGAGTTCGCCGCCGGTGCGGCGGCCCGAGGGAGCAGTGACACGAACGAGCTACCGCGTGTCGCACAGGCGCGTGTCGTACGCGCCGGGTGCGGACAGCCTGTCCGCGCCCGGGTGTCACCACCTGAGGGCGTCGGCGCGGCGCGACTGCCAGTACGTGACGCGGGCGGTGTGGTGATCGACGTACACCGGGGGGCCGCCGTCCAGCCCGACCTGTGCCGGGTCGGTGCGGGCCGCCAGGGCGACGCCGAACTGGGAGATCTTCTCGCCCTCACCGTCGGATTCGTCGGCGGTGGTGATCCCGGCGTACGCGGTCCGGTCGGGCGCCAGGGAGACGACGGCCCGCGGTTTGCTGGCCTCGATCACCGGGGTGGCGGTCCGCTGTCCGTCGTGGAAGCGCAGGATCGGGTACGGCTGGGCGGCGAAGGTGCACGTGCGGTCGGAGAGGTTGGTGACGGCCAGCACCATGTGGCCGGGCGGCCGGCCGACTCCGCCCGCGTGGAATCCGAGCATGTCGGGGGTACAGGCCCGTGGGGCGCCGGGCCTGGAGCCGGAGGGGGTGGGGCCGTTGCCGGAGACGCCGGGTCTGGAGTCTGCCGGCTCGCTCCGGCTCCCTTCCTCCGGTGAGGAGGCGGTGGCGGGGGCCGCGTCGACGGGTTTGCCGTGGCCGTGGCATGCGGTGAGCGGCAGTGCGGCTGTGGCGAGCAGGGCGGCGGCGGACAGGCGGCGGCCGCGGCGGAGGGTGGTGGCGAGGGCGGTGAGTCGCATGGG
Source organism: Streptomyces sp. NPDC048248 (assembly GCF_043201875.1). Classification (NCBI taxonomy): domain Bacteria; kingdom Bacillati; phylum Actinomycetota; class Actinomycetes; order Kitasatosporales; family Streptomycetaceae; genus Streptomyces; species Streptomyces sp. NPDC048248. Next base: position 64,539 of record NZ_JBICZL010000005.1, on the reverse strand, counting down.
GTCCCCCGGGGACGTACGGCGGGCCCGGCCCGCGGCGGTGCGGGGCGGTGGCGTGGGGACGATGGTCGGTGGTGGCACTGGTGATCGGCTAACGCGTGGCTAACGCGAAATGGAGTGGCGGAGGAGGCTCCTGCGGCTTGCGCCGCCCGGGGTACGCCCGGCGCACCTGACGAAAGTCGGGGGTCGGTCCTGTCGAACGGCAGCGGTGCCGGGTGCCCCGGTGTCCCTAGCGTTCCGATGCGCATCGCCCGATGCGGAAGCCGGCACAGGAGGGGAGTGCACCGTGCTCGGACTGCGGGAACGGAAGAAGGACGAGAGGCGAGCCCGCGGGGTGGCGCCGGAGGGCGGCGGGGCGGCCGCCGGGGTGCCGCGGGGACGCCCGCCGGGCCGATGGCTGTGGGTCGCCGGCACCGTGCTGCTGGTCCTCGCCCTGCACAGCAACTGGCATGTGGCGCTCGCCGCCTGGCTCTTCCCGGTCTTCCTGCTGCGCTACGGGCGGCTGCGCCCGGCCCGCCACGGGCTGCTCCGCATCGGCTGGGCGTCCGCGTCGGCGACGCTGCTGTGGCTGGTCTCCACGGGCATGGTGTTCGTGCCGACCGTGGTGGGTCTGTTCGCGGTGCTCGCGGTGCTGCAGACGCTGCCATTCGTCGCCGACCGGCTGATCGGGGTGCGCAGCCGGTCGGTGCTGACGACGCTGGTCTTCCCGACGGTGCTGGTCGGCGGCGAGTATCTGTTCGCCGAGCTGGCCGACTTCGGGGACTTCGGCGTGCTGGGGTTCACCCAGCACGGCTTTCTGCCGTTGGTCCAACTCGCCTCCGTCACCGGTGTGCACGGCGTGAGCTTCGTTGTGGCGTGGACCGCATCGATGGCGCACTGGCTGTGGCAGGGCGGGGTGTCCCGGCCGAGGGTCCGGCGTGGCGTGCTGGTGTGGGCCGGGGTGCTGGCGGTTGTACTGGGTGCCGGTGGCGTACGCCTGCTGCTCTTCGCGCCCGTGACGGACACCGTAAGGGTCGCGGGGGTCAGCGCGGGGCGGGCGGCGGAGCGGGACACGCGCCGGGCGCTGGACCGGATCGACCCTGAGGGATGGCGGCCGCGGTCGGCCGTCGGGGCCGCTCCGGAGCGGGTGCGCAAGGCGCTGGCGCCGGTGGCCGACGATCTGGTGGCGGCCACCGACCGTGAGGCGCGGGCCGGCGCGCGGATCGTGGTGTGGCCGGAGACGCAGGCCGGGGTGCTGGAGAGCGATCAGCGGCGGCTGCTCGGGCGGGTGGCGGCGATCGCCCGCGAACACCGGGTGTATGTCAACGCGGCCTACGGCCTCTACCTGCGGCACGCCCCCTACGTGCGGAACGTCGCCGTCCTGGTCACACCGGAGGGGAAGGTGGCATGGACGTACGACAAGGCGCATCCGACGCCCATGGAGACGATGAAGCCGGGCAGCGGCGACGTTCCGGTGGCGGACTCGCCTCACGGGCGGCTGGCCACGGTGATCTGCTACGACGCCGACTACCCGGATCTGATGCGGCAGGCGGCGGACAAGGGCGCCGACATGATGCTGGTGCCGGCCAACGACTGGGTGGGGTTCGAGTCGCTGCACGCCCAGCGGGCGGTCTTCCGGTCCGTGGAGTACGGCTATGCGATGGTCCGCCAGTCGGTCAACGGGGTCGCCACCGCGGTGGATCCGCAGGGCCGCGTCCTGGGCACGGCGGACTACTTCACCGCCGGCCGTCAGACGCTGGTCGCCGAAGTGCCGGTGCAGCGGCGGACGCAGACCCTCTACGGCGAGATCGGTGCGGTGTTCGGGATGCTGTGTGCCGGCGGGTCGGTGGTCGTCGTGGGCTTCGGGCTGCTGTGGCGGCGGGAGCGGCGCTCCGCGGAGAGCGTGCCGGAGAGCGCAACGCCCTGAAGTCAGGGGGGCGTTGGCCCCGAGACTTGACCCCGCGGCTTGACCCGCGGCGGGCCTCCGTCCCCCGTATCCGTACGCAGGCCGTGCAGGTGGGGGCGCCGGGCGGCGCGGGTCGTTACAGTCCCGGAGGTCGCAGCCGTCACAGGACCGCAGCACCGTCACAAGGGGGAAGAGCGATATGCAGCGCGCGGAACGCATGGTTTCAGTGGGCGAGATCGCGTTGTGGACGGAGGAGTTCGGCGATCCGGCGGATCCGTCCGTACTGCTCGTCATGGGCTCGATGTCGCAAGGGCTGCTCTGGCCGGAGGAGTTCATCGGCCTGCTGGTGGCAGGCGGACGCCGGGTCATCCGGTACGACCACCGGGACGTCGGACGCTCGACCTCCTGGGACTTCGCCGCGCACCCCTACACCTGGCACGCGGTCAAGGACGACGTGGTGGGGCTGCTCGACGCCCTCGGCATCGAGCGGGCGCACGTCGTCGGCCACTCGGCGGGCGGTCTGCTTGCCCAGTGGATCGCGGTCGAGCACCCCGAGCGGGTGGCCACGCTCACCGCGATCGCGTCGTCACCGCTGGGCGGGGGCGAGGGGCAGGTGCTCCTGCGGGCGCTGACCGGCGAGCCGCAGCCGGCGGGCAGCCTGCCCGGACCCGCGCCCGCCTTCGTCGAGCTGTTCGCGAAGGCGGCGGTGGGCCCGCCGCCCGAGGGCCGCGCCGGACTGATCGACTTCCAGGTGGAGATGGCCCGGATGCTGCATGGGACGGTGCTGCCCTTCGACGAGGACGCCCAGCGCCGGTTCGAGGAACTGCTGTGGGACCGGGCGGCCGATCCGGCAGCGCTGGGCAACCACCGGCTCGCCTGGGCCGCCGACCCCGAGTTCGAGCCGGCAGGCGCCCTGGGCGGGGTGCGGGCCCCGACGCTGGTCGTCGAGGGGACCGAGGAGCCGGTCAAACCGGGGCACGGGCGGCTGATCGCCGAGGCGATTCCCGGGGCCGGCTTCCTCGCCGTCGAGGGCATGGGGCACACCCTTCCCCCCGAGGTGCACGAGGAACTCGCCGGCGCGATTCTCCGGCACACCTCCCAGGACACCGTGGGAGGCCCCAACTAGGCGATCAGGGCGGCCGTTTGCCGTTCGAGTGGCAGGCCGCTCCCATCGTGGTCGCAGACCTCTTCCACCTCGTGCACCGCCCACGCCGGGAACGGGTCGTCGGCGGCTGCGGGAACCGGCTCGCCGGCCGCGAGAAGGCACTCGGTCAGAGCGGCGTGCAGGGGCTCCGGCCGCAGGTGGGTGCCGATGAAGACCAGTTCCTGGCCGTACCGGGACTCCTCCGTGGTGTCCGCACCGGGCTCGCCGCCCGCGTCCGCCGTGCCCGAGGGCTCGAAGCGGGCGACCGCGCCGGCCTGGGACCACAGCCCGGTGACCCCGGGGCGGGTGGCGAGGCGGAAGAAGCCCTTGGAGCGCAGGATGGCGCCGTAGCGGCCGCTGTCCAGCTCCTCGGTGACGAAGTGCCACAGGCGGCCCGGGTGGAAGGCGCGGCCGGCCCGGAAGACGGTGCTGGAGATGCCGTATTCCTCGGTCTCGGGCACGTGGTCGCCGTTGAGTTCCCTGACCCAGCCGGGCGCCTCCTGGGCCTTCTCCAGGTCGAACCGGCCGGTGCCGAGCACCTCGGCGGGCGCCACCCGGCCCCTTCGGGCGGGGATGATGCGTGCGGCCGGGTTGAGGCGGGTGAGGGTGGCCCGCAGGCGCAGGAGGGCTTCGGTGTCGACCAGGTCGGTCTTGTTGAGCACGATGACGTCGGCGAACTCGATCTGGTCCATGAGGAGGTCGCTGACCGTGCGCGTGTCGTCCTCGTACTGGTCAAGGCCGCGCTCGGCCAGCCCGTCGCCGCCGGTCAGTTCGGGGAGGAAGCCGGCGGCGTCGACGACGGTGACCATGGTGTCGAGCCGGGCGAGGTCGCCGAGGGTGGCGCCGTCGTCGCGGGGAAAGGCGAAGGTGGCGGCGACCGGCAGCGGCTCGGAGATGCCGCTGGACTCGATCAGCAGGTAGTCGAAGCGCCCTTCGCCGGCCAGCCGTGCGACCTCCTCCAGCAGGTCGTCGCGCAGGGTGCAGCAGATGCACCCGTTGGTCATCTCGACCAGCCGCTCCTCGGTGCGGGAGAGCGCCGCGTCGCCGCCGCGGACGAGCGCGGCGTCGATGTTGACCTCGCTCATGTCATTGACGATGACGGCCACGCGCAGGCCGTCCCGGTTGCCCAGGATGTGGTTGAGCAGGGTGGTCTTGCCCGCGCCGAGGAACCCGGAGAGCACGGTGACGGGCAGCCGGGGGTGCGCCATGGCCGGTCAGTCCTTGGGGTCGATCAGGCCGAGCCGGACGGCCTTCACCAGGCGGCGGGGCACCTGGTACACCGAGCCGTCGACGGTGACGGGCACCAGCGAGGGGGCGGTGGCCTTCCACTGGGAGCGACGGTGCCGGGTGTTGCTGCGGGAGAGCTTGCGCTTGGGTACGGCCATGGTGGTCCGGCCTCCTTCGGGATGGGGCGGTCGCCAGGAGGCTATATGGAAATGGATCCCATTTCCAAGTGGGTCTTTGGGAGAGCGAACGCCCGGGGCGGCCGGCAGGGCCGCCCCGGGCGCAGTGGTGCCGAGGGTGCGGTGGAGCGGGGGCACGCCGGAGGATCAGGTGTCCGGGCGGCGCTACCCCGCGCGGTTCGTCAGATCGTCGAGGTGTCGATCACGAAGCGGTAGCGCACGTCGCTGGCGAGCACCCGCTCGTACGCCTCGTTGATCTGCGTCGCGTCGATCACCTCGATGTCCGCGGCCAGCCCGTGCTCGCCGCAGAAGTCGAGCATCTCCTGCGTCTCGCGGATGCCGCCGATCATCGAGCCGGCGAACGACCTGCGCCGGGGGATCAGTGCGAACGGCGCGATCTGCAGCGGCTTCTGCGGGGCGCCGAGCTGCACCAGCGTGCCGTCCGTCGCGAGCAGCCCGAGGTAGGCGTTCATGTCCAGGTCGGCGGAGACGGTGTTGACGATCAGGTCGAAGGAGCCGGCCAGCGCCTCGAAGGTGGCCGGGTCGGAGGTGGCGTGGTAGTGGTCGGCGCCCAGGCGCAGGCCGTCGTCCTTCTTGCGCAGCGACTGGCTCAGCACGGTGACCTCCGCGCCCATCGCGTGCGCGATCTTCACGCCCATGTGGCCGAGGCCGCCCAGGCCGACGACGGCGACCTTCTTGCCGGGGCCCGCCTTCCAGTGGGCGAGCGGGGAGTACAGGGTGATGCCGGCGCAGAGCAGCGGGGCGGCGGCGTCCAGCGGGATGCTCTCGGGGATCCGCAGGGCGTAGTTCTCGTCGACGACGAGGTGGGTGGAGTAGCCGCCGTGGGTGGGCTCGCCGTCGCGGCCGGTGGCGCCGTACGTGCCGACGTTGCCGAGTTCGCCGGTGCAGTACTGCTCCAGGCCGGCCAGGCAGTTCTCGCACTCGCGGCAGGAGTCGACGAAGCAGCCGACGCCGACCCGGTCACCGGTGCGGTAGCGGGTGACCTCGGGGCCGACCTCGGCGACCACGCCGGCGATCTCGTGCCCGGGGACGAGCGGGAAGGTGCCGCCGTCTCCCCACTCGGCCCGCGCGGTGTGGATGTCGGAATGGCAGATACCGGCGTACTTGATGTCGATCAGGATGTCGTGGGCACCCAGTTCGCGGCGCGGAATCGTGGTCCGCTCCAGCGGTGCCTTCGGGGCGGGTGCGGCGTACGCGGCGACAGAGGTGTGGGTCATGCCATCGAGAATGCGGCAGGTCAGAGGCCCGGCCAAGGCCCCGTTGTACCTATGCACGGCGTTCCTACCACTGCCAGGACCACCCTGGCGAGGCCCGTTCCGCGGTGCCGGACGCATACTGCCGTCATGGACCGGAGCACCGAATTGAGCGAGTTCCTGCGCTCCCGGCGGGCCCGGTTGCGGCCCGCGGACGTCGGGCTGCCGGAGCACGGCGGGCGGCGCCGGGTGCCGGGACTGCGGCGCGAGGAGCTGGCGCAGCTCGCCGGGGTGAGTGTCGCGTATTACATCCGCCTGGAACAGGGCCGCGGCCGAAACGTCTCGGCCGCCGTCCTGGACGCCGTCGCTACCGCGCTGCGGCTGACCGGCGCCGAGCGCGACCACCTCACCCACCTGGCCCGCCCGGTCTCGCGGCGGGTACGGCCGCCCGGCCGGTCCGGGGGCGGCTGCGGCGCGGCTCCGATGCGGGTGCGGGCCGCCGTGCAGCAGCTCATCGACGCGATGGAGGGCGTCCCGGCCTGCGTCGTCGGCCCGCGGCTGGACGTCCTGGGCTGGAACCGGCTCTCCCTCGCCCTCCTCGGCGACTTCTCCGCGCTGCCGCGGGACCGGCCCAACCTGGCCCGGCAGGTTTTCCTCGATCCCGCCGCGCGCGATCTGTACGACGACTGGGCGGCCAAGGCCGCTGACGTCGTCGGCTATCTGCGGCGGGACGCGGGGCGCTGTCCCGAGGACCCCGAGCTGGCCTCGCTGATCGCCGAACTGTCGCTCAGGAGCGGTGAGTTCCGTCGGCTGTGGGCCGCGCACGAGGTCCGGGACAAGGGTTTCGGCGTCAAGGTGCTCAACCATCCACTGGTCGGACGGCTGACGCTGGCGTACGAAGTCCTGGCGCTGCCCGCCGACCCCGGTCAGCAGCTGTTCACCTACCATGCGCAACCGGCGTCGCCGTCGGCCGTGGCGCTACGGCGGCTTGCGGAGGCGGCGCCGGCCGGGGCCGCGGCCCGGGGCTGACGGGAAGAAGCGGGGTCACGCCACCGTGCCGGCGGCGGCCAGGAGGGGGAGGGGCGGGCGGTGGCGGAAGCCGTCTTCAGCTTCGCTTAAGGATCATTGCGTCATGGTGACCTCAGGTGCTCGCCGAGCGCCTGACGGCCGCGGGAGTACCCCGCGCCGGGTGTGGCATCGCCTTGTCAGTGTCGACGTGGCGGCCGTGCCACCCCCTTGACCCGACCACACCACGCGCCCGTCAGGGCGAGTAGGAGGCAGGCCACCACCATGCAGCAACTCACCGCCCATGCCCGTACCTTCGAGCGCCGCTGCGCCGAGCGTCGCGAGGACTTCGAGAGGTTCGAGGCGGGACAGTCACCGCAGGCCCTGTTCATCACGTGCTCCGACAGCCGTGTCGTGCCCGCACTGATCACCGGGGCGGGCCCCGGCGACCTCTTCGAGCTGCGCACCGCGGGCAACATCGTCCCCGAGTACAGCGAACAGCGCCCCGCGGGTGAGACGGCGACCATCGAGTACGCGGTGCGTGTCCTGGGCGTGCGGCACATCATCGTCTGCGGCCATTCCCACTGCGGTGCGGTCGGCGCCGTGGTGCGCGGGGACGACCTCAGCGGCGTGCCGGCGGTCCGGGGCTGGCTCGACAGCGCCGCTCCGGAGCAGCTGCGTGAGGCGGGTGCCGCGTGGGCGGGTGCCGGGCCCGATCTCGCCGAGGCCGTCCAGCGGCACGCCGTTGAGCAGGGCGAACGGCTGCGGGCCTATCCGTGCGTGCGGGAGGCGATGGACGCCGGGCGGCTGACGCTGGACGTCTGGTTCTACGAGGTGCACACGGGAGCCGTGCGCAGCCATCGGCCGGAGACGGGGGCTTTTCAGCCGCTGTAGCGGCGGCCGCGCCCGCATGCGGCGCGCCGCCCCGCCCCGTCCCCTCACCGTTCCGGAGGAACCGGAGTTTCCATGATCGCCTCAGGTAAGACCCCCGTACCGAAGTTCTCCCTGCCGAAGTTCTCCGCCCCCAGCCCCGACACGCTGCGGCGTGATGTCCTCGCCTCGCTCGTCGTCTTCCTCGTCGCCGTCCCGCTGTGTGTGGGAGTCGCCGTCGCGTCCGGCGTACCCGCCGAACTCGGGCTGATCACCGGCATCGTCGGCGGTCTCGTCGTCGGCGCCCTGCCGGGCAGCTCGTTCCAGGTCAGCGGGCCCGCGGCCGGCCTGACCGTCCTTGTCCACGAAGCCGTGCAGCAGTACGGGCTCGCGGCGCTCGGCGCGATCGTGCTCGCCGCCGGTGTGCTGCAGATCGTCCTCGGCGCGCTGCGCTTCGGCCGGTGGTTCCGGGCGATATCCGTCGCCGTGGTGCAGGGGATGCTGGCCGGTATCGGCCTGATCCTCGTCTTCGGCCAGGTCTACGCCATGGCCGACGTCGCCCAGCCCGGCAGCGGACCGGCGAAGATCGCCGGGCTCCCCGGGCTCGCCGCCGAGCTGGTCAGCAGCCCGCAGGCGGCCACCGCGTTCGCCGTCGGGGCCGGCACCCTCGGCCTGCTCCTGCTGTGGAAGTGGATGCCCGAGAAGGTCCGCAAGGTGCCTGGCCCGCTGGCCGCCATCGCCGTCGCCACCGCCGTGACGGCCGTGTTCGGCCTGCCGATCAAGAAGGTGGAGGTGCACGGCCTGCTGGAGTCCGTCCAGCCGCCGGGGCTCGGCGAACTCGGCGGTCTCGCCGGGCTGTCCATCCTCGGCACGGTGCTCGCCTTCACCCTCATCGCCTCCGCCGAGAGCCTCTTCAGCGCCGCGGCGGTGGACCGGATGACCGACGGGGCGCGGACCGACTACGACAAGGAGCTGATGGCGCAGGGTGCGGGCAACGCCCTCTGCGGTGTGCTGGGCGCGCTGCCGATGACCGCGGTGATCGTGCGCAGTGCCACCAACGTCCAGGCCGGTGCCCGTACCAAGCTCTCGCGCATCCTGCACGGCGTCTGGCTGCTGCTCTTCGCGGCGCTGCTGCCTGCCGCGCTCGGCGTCGTCCCGCTCGCCGCGCTCGCGGCCGTGCTGGTGCACGCCGGGGTGAAGCTGGTGCCGGGCCGACAGCTGGTGTCGATGTGGCGGGAGCATCGCGGTGAGGCGGTGATCCTCGTGATCACCGCGGGCGCCATCGTCGTGGCCAACATGTTCGAGGGTGTGCTCCTCGGGCTGCTGCTCGCCGTCGTCAAGACCGCCTGGGAGACCTCCCATGTGCAGGTGGACGTAAGGGAGTTGACGGGCGGACGGATCATCGTCGCGCTCACCGGCAACGCGACGTTCCTGCGGCTGCCCAAGATCCTGGACGCGCTGGAGAAGCTGCCCCGGGACAAGCCCGTCGAACTGGACCTGACGGAGCTGCGGCACCTGGACCACGCCTGCCGTACCGCCCTGGACGGCTGGGCCGCACAGCACAACGGCGCGGAGCCGGTGACTGCGACCCCGGTGGCCACGGCGGGGGCGGGGCGCGCCGCCGGGTAGCGGAAGCCCGCCCTTGAGCGTTCCTGTGCTCCGGAGCGCGGTACCTCGGTACCGCGCTCCGGAGCACAGTCGCGCTCGGGAGCGCGCGGGCGTCCCCGGCCATGTGCGGCGGCCTTCCCCGGCCGCCGCACGGGCGCGACGGTTACTTCAGGGCCCGCTCCAGCCCGCCCAGTGCCGACTCCAGTTCCTCGCGGGTGATGGTCAGCGGCGGGGCCAGGCGGATCGTGGACCCGTGGGTGTCCTTGGCCAGGATCCCTTCGCGGAGCAGCCGTTCGCTGATCTCGCGGCCGGTGCCGAGGGCGGGGTCGATGTCGACGCCGGCCCACAGGCCGCGTGCGCGAAAGCCCGTGACGCCCTTGCCGGTCAGGGCGGTCAGCCCGGTGCGGAGCACCTCGCCGAGCTCGGCCGTCCGGCGCTGGAACTCACCGGTGGCCAGCAGCTCGATGACCGCGGAACCGACCGCCGCAGCCAGCGGGTTGCCGCCGAAGGTGGAACCGTGCTGGCCGGGGCCGAGGACGCCGAGCACCTCGCGGCGGGCGACGACCGCGGAGACGGGGACGATGCCGCCGCCGAGCGCCTTGCCGAGCAGCAGGACGTCCGGGACGACCGACTCGTGGTCGACGGCCAGTGTGCGGCCGGTCCGCCCGAGGCCGGACTGGATCTCGTCCGCGATGAACAGGCACCCGGCGCGCCGCGTCACCTCGCGTACGCCGCTGAGGTAGCCGTCGTCGGGGATGACCACCCCGGCCTCGCCCTGAATGGGCTCGATCAGCACCGCGGCCGTGGTCTCGTCCACGGCCGCCTCCAGCGCGGCGAGGTCGTTGTAGGGCACCACGCGAAAGCCCGGCGCGAAGGGGCCGAAGCCGGCGCGGGCGGTCTCGTCGTTCGAGAAGCCGACGATGGTGGTGGTGCGGCCGTGGAAGTTGTCGGCGGCCACCACGATCGTGGCCCGGTCGGCGGGCACGCCCTTGACGTCGTACGCCCACTTGCGGGCGACCTTGATGCCGCTCTCCACCGCTTCGGCGCCGGTGTTCATCGGCAGCACCATGTCCAGGCCGGTGAGTTCGGCGAGGTCCTCGGCGAAGCCGGCGAGGCGGTCGTGGTGGAAGGCGCGCGAGGTGAGGGTGAGCTGGTCGAGCTGGCGGTGCGCGGCCTCGATCAGCGCGGGGTGGCGGTGGCCGAAGTTGAGGGCGGAGTAGCCGGCCAGCATGTCGAGGTAGCGGCGGCCCTCGACGTCCTCGACCCAGACGCCTTCCGCACGGGCGACGACCACCGGCAGCGGGTGGTAGTTGTGCGCGAGGACCGGTGCCTCCGCGCTGATCACCTCCGCCGACGAGCGCGGCGTGCGCGGCGCCCGGGATGCACCGGCCCCGGCGGTGGCGGAGGTGACGGTCTCGGTGGGAGCGGTCATCAGCGGATCTCCTGGGTGCAGCACTTGATGCCGCCGCCGGCCTTGTGGAACTCCGACAGGTCGACGGGGACGGGGACGTAGCCGCGGTGGGTGAGCTGGTCGATGAGGCCGACCGCGGCCGGGGCGATGAAGACATGGCGGCCGTCGGAGACGGAGTTGAGGCCGAAGGCCATCGCGTCCTCGCGGGTGGCGATCACCGCGTCCGGGAACAGCCGGCGCAGCACCTCGCGGCTGCCGGAGGAGAACGCTTGCGGGTAGTAGGCGATGTTCGCCGCCGGACGCGGAGCGCCGTCCTCGCCGCCGGCTCCGCCCGCGCCCGGGTCGTCGAGGACGAACAGCGCGGTGTCCAGGTGGTAGAAGTACGGGTCCACCAGCTGGAGGCCGATCGTCGGTACGCCGAAGAACTCCTGCACCTCGGCATGGGCCGCCCGGGTGGTGCGAAAGCCCGTCCCCGCCAGGAGGAAGGGCCCGGCCGGCGCGAGGTCGCCCTCGCCCTCGCACAGCTCCTCGGGACGGTAGACGTCGTACCCCGCCGCCTTGAACCACGTCTCGTACTCCGTGGACTCCGGCCGCCGCTCGGGGGCGTGGAACCGGGAGCCGAAGACCCGGCCGGCCAGGACCAGGGCCGAGTTCGCGGCGAAGACCATGTCGGGCAGGCCGGCGACCGGTGGCACCGTCTCCACCGTGTGGCCGTGCTCGCGGTAGGCGCGGACCAGGGTCTCCCACTGGCGCCCCGCCAGCGCGGTGTCGACCTGTGCGTCCGCCCGCATCCACGGGTTGATGGCGTAGTGCACGGCGAAGTGCCGGGGCTCGCAGAGCAGATAGCGCCCGGGGCGCGCCACGCGGGGCGTCGTCGAAAGGCTCGTCGGCAAGGAAGGATCCCTTCGGTTCCGGCGGTGGGGCGGTGCGCGCGGAGGGTGCCGGGTTCGGCCGGATACCGGGGCGGGCGCACCGGCACCGGTCGAGCGCACCGGGGTCAGCGGTGGTGACCGGTGGTGACCGGAGGTATCCGGCACGTGTTCCACGGTAAAGATCGAGCAAGCCGCCGGACAAGCGACAAACGCTGCGCGCAGGCGCAGGAATCCTGCGCAGATATGCCCCTCAGAGCGAGTTCGCTGCGCCGATCGAAGCGGAGGGCTGGCCCGCACCCGCCTCCGGGCTCTCCGGCAGCAGGTGGGACAGGACCATGTAGCTGATGGTCTTGCGGATGAACGGCTCGGCCCTGATGCGCTCGAGCACCTCTTCGAAGTGCTCCACATCGGTCGCCCGGACGTGCAGCAGCGCGTCGGCGCCGCCGGTCACGGTCATGGCGGCCGCGATCTCCGGATGGTTGCGCACGACCTCGGCGAGGCGGCGGGGCGGGGCGGCGCTGTCGCAGTACACCTCGACGTACGCCTCGGTGAGCCAGCCGAGCGCGGCGGGCCGGACGGTTGCGGTGAACCCCGTGATGACGTTGTTCTCGCGCATCCGGTCGACCCGGCGTTTGACGGCGGTGGCCGACAGGCCGATGGCCGCGCCGATCTCCGCGAAACTCGTCCGCCCGTTCTCGATCAGTGCCGCAACGATCTTGCGGTCCAGCGCGTCGAACGGCGCGGCCTTGTTGGTCATCTGGCGACCCTCCTGTTCCCGCTCCGCGAGCGTGGGCTCTTCGCGCCGAGCGCCATCGGTCCGGAGTCGCCCCACGGTAGCGATATCCGGCCGGACGTCCGCGGGCCGCAACGCGGGCGGGGGAGGGGGGCCGTGGCTCCCCGGGCCGCCGCGCCGAGGGCGGCCGCTACCGCCGGGCGGGCGACGGGTGGGCGGCGCAACCACCCGTGCCCGACGCGAACCACCAGGTCAGCAATCGATGCAGGTCACATGGGGTGGCGTAACCTCGCGGCAACACGGCTCGCCTAGCGTCTGCGGTCGACGGTCCGTTGGGGCCGTCGGCTCCGCGAGCCGTAGGAGCGAGGAGGGGCCATGGAGGATCCGATGCCGGGCGGCACGCCCGGGGACGGGCTGACGCGGGCCGACCGGGCCCGGCGGGTGGCCCATGTCCTGCGCGGCCAGGTGCTGCGGGGTGCCTTCCCCTCGGGCGTACTGCCCGACGAGCGGGACCTGGTGGCCGAGTTCGACACCTCCCGCAACACCGTCCGGGAGGCGCTGGGGCTCCTGCGCGACGAGGGGCTGGTGGTGCGCCGCCGGGGCGTGGGAACGGTCGTGGTCGGGCGGACCTACCAGCATCCGCTGGGCGAGCTGTCCGGCTTGGCCGAGGTGCTCCAGCGGCACGGGACGGTCGTCAACGAGGTGCGCGAGGCCCGCACCGTCCGGCCGCCGCGCTCCGTCGCCCGCCGCCTGGGACTGCCCGAGGGGAGCCCGGCGGTGTATCTGGAACGGCTGCGGAAGGTGGACGGCGCGCCGCTCTCCCTGGACTGCACCTACCTCATCCCCGAGGTGGGGGAGACGCTGCTGGCCCTCGCCCCGGACACGCTGGAGAACCACGATGTCTTCGACCTGATCGAGACGGCCGCGGGAGCGCCGCTCGGCAGGGCCGAGGTGTCGGTGCGGGCGGTGGTCGCCGACCCGGCGACCTGCGAGGTGCTCGCGATGCCGGAGGGCGGCGCGTTGCTCGCCGTCGAACGCCTCACCCGGCTCGCCGACGGCCGCCCCGCCGACCTGGAGTTCATCCATCTGCGGGGCGACCGGCTGACCCTGCACGCCACGCTCGACCGGGCCGGGAGCACCGACAGCCCGCTCCTGTGATGCCGTTACCCGGCCGCACGGCCCGCCGCCTCCGCCCCGCGGAGCCGGCCGGTGCCGCGGCGACCCCTGCCCTGGAGGTCTCGTTGGGTTGCACCGAGCCCGGATCCACGACGCGCGCCGAGCAAGGACCGGCCACGGGGCCCGCGCCGCCCACCGGCGACGACGGGGCCACGGGTACGGCCGGGCGTCCCGGGACCCCGCCGCGCCCGGCACGCACCCTCGCCCTGTGTCTGTGCGTCACCTTGGTCGTCGGCATGGTCTCCGCCGTCAATCTGGCCATCCCGGACCTCTCGGGCGGCAGCCTGCACGCCTCCGCGGAGGCCGTGGTGTGGGTCGTGGACGGCTACGTCGTCGTCTTCGCCTGCCTGCTGGTGCCCGCCGGAGCGCTCGCCGACCGCAGAGGGCGCAAGGGCACGCTGATGTGCGGCATGGGCGTTTTCGCGCTCGGCAGCGTGGTCTGCGCCCTCGCCCCGCATGTCGCGGTGCTGATCGCGGGGCGCATGATCAGCGGGGCCGGCGCGGCCGCCGTGCTGCCCACCACGCTCGCGCTGATGGTGGACGGTCTCGCGGACCGGCCGCGACGCAGAGCCATCGCCATCTGGGCGTCCATGACGGGGCTCGCCGCCGTCCTGGGAAACGTGGGCGGCGGGGCGGCCATCGCGTACGGCACCTGGCGGACGCTGTTCCTCGCCCTGATCCCGCTCGCGTTCGTCGCCCTGCTGCTGGTCGCTGCCGCCGCCCCGGCCACCGAGCGGCACCCGCGCCCGGCGGCGCCGCTCGGCGGCGTCCTGCTGACCGGCGGTTTCCTGGCCCTGCTCTACGGCATCGTCTCCGGCCCGCAGGCGGGCTGGGCGAGCCCGGCCGTCCTGGGCGCCCTGACCGTCGCGGTGCTGCTGCTGACGGCATGGACGCGGCACGAACTGCGCGCCACGCACCCGCTCCTGGACCCCCGGCTGCTGGCCCGCCCCGCCGTCCGGGCGGGTGCGGTGGGCATGGCCGTCCTGTTCACCGGCATGTTCGGGCTCTTCTACCTCAACGGGCAGTACCTGCAGTACGCCAAGGGGTTCGGGCCGTTCGGCGCGGGCCTGCGGCTGCTGCCGATGGCCGCGGCGCTCCTGGCCGGACCGCGCTGCGGCCTGCTGCTGGAGCGGGTGTGCGGACGGCGCGGCACGGTCGTCGTGGGGATGCTCCTGCTGGCCTGCGGACTGTGCACGGTCTCCGCCGCCGACGCCCGCACCCCGTACGCGCTGTACGCCCTCGGCGCCGGCCTCACCGCGCTCGGCTGCGGCACGGCCACCCCGCTGCTGTCGCACGCCATGATGGCCGCCCTGCCTGCCGACCGGGCGGGCACCGGATCCGGACTGCAGAGCCTGGCAAGGGAGTTGGGCAGCGCCGTGGGCATCGCGATCACCGGGACGCTCACCACGGCCGTTTTCACGGCCCGTCTGCCCGCGGCGCTCCAAGGCCCAGGACACCCGACGACGGTCGCGGCGGCGCAGGCCCGCACGTCCGACCCGCGACTGCGGGCCGCGGTCGTCGACGCCTTCACCGCCGGCCTGCACACCGCGACCCTCACCCTCGCCGCCGCCGTCGTGCTCACGGCGCTCCTCCTCGCCCAGTGGCTGCCACGCGAGTAACGCACGCCACTGCCCCGGGGCGGCCTCCCGGCTGGGCAGGCCGCCCCGGGGCGGGCACACTCCGGTCGCTACACGGGCTCGACGCGTTGCAGCTTGGCCCGGCGCACGACCTCGGGGGCGACCTCCGCCACCCGCCGCACCAGCGCGGGCCCGTCCCAGTCCGTCGGCCAGCCCTGCCACAGGCGCAGCCGGCCGTTGACGACGACAGCGGTGATCTGGTCCCGGTTCGCCAGGCGGACGAGTTCCCAGCGCAGGTCCCAGGAGGGGGTGAGCTCGGGGACGGCGATGTCCACCACGAGGAAGTCGGCCGCCTTGCCCACGGCGATCTGCCCGGTCACCCTGCCCAGACCGAGGGCGTCCGCGCTGCCCGACGTCGCGTGCTCCAGCCACAGCTTTCCCGCCCCGCAGGAGGAGTCGCCCGCGCTCATGCCGTACGCCAGCCGCTGGGCCGTCTCGGCGGCGTCGATCATCCGGAAGCCGTCGCCCCGGGTGCCGTCGGTGCCGGTGCCGAAGCGCACGCCCATCGCGGCCAGCATGGTGGCGTGGGCGACGCCGTTGCCCTTCCAGGCGCTGGCCACGGGGTTGTAGCTGATCGCCGCGCCGGACTTGGCCAGCAGGCGCATCTCGCCGGGAGTGAGCAGGGTGGCGTGCGCGCCCAGGGTGTGCGGGCCCAGCGCGCCGATGTGGTGCAGATACTCGACGGGGCGACGGCCGACGCTCTTCAAGGAACGTTCCACGGAGGCGAGATGCTCGTTGACGTGGACCTGGAAGACCGCTCCGGCCTCGGCGCACAGCTTCGCCGTCTTCCTGATCACCTCGGCGGTCGCGTTCTCGGGCACGGCGATGGCCAGGGAGGGGTGGATCAGCGGATGTGCGTCCCAGCGCCCGAGGTGCGCGGGTCCGCCCGTCCCATCAGAGACGATCTTGGACAGGACGCACCGGATGCCGGCTTCCTCCGTGCCCTTGGCCACCGCGCCGACGTCCACCGGAGCGCGGGTCCCGGCGTCGGCGACGGTGGTGAAGCCGCCGCGCAGCGCTTCCAGCGCGGCCAGTTTCGCCGAGAGATAGGCACTCTCCTCGTCCAGCGCATGCTCCAGCGGCTCCCAGACCGTCTTGAAGATCTCCGAAGGCTGCCCGAACGACTGCGCCTTGCCGAAGCTCTGGGTCAGATGGTGGTGGGCGTCGACGAAGCCCGGCATGAGCAGATGGCCGTCGAGGCGCACCGGGCGGAGCGCGGAGTGCCGGGCGAGGAGTTTGCGGGCCGGGCCGATCTCCCGGAACTTCCCGTTCTCCACGAGTACCGCGTGGTCCCGGACCGGCCCGTCGGGCAGCATCAGCATCTCCGGCACGAGCAGCTGCTTCGTGCCGCCGAACTCCTCCGGCCGCGGGGCGTGCGCGGCCTTGCCGCCGCCCGGCCCGGCCGCCGCTGCCGGGGTGGCCGCGGTGGCCGAGGCCCCGCCGGTACCGCCGGTCACGGAGGCGCCGAGCAGTCCACCCGCGCCGGTCAGCCCCACCCCGACGAGAAATCCGCGCCGCCCGACGCCGCCGCGGCTCTCGCCCGACGGCTCGCCCCCGGCTCCCTCCTCCGCAGCCCCGTCCCCTCCCTGCGCCGATGCATGACCCGATTCCTGACCCGAAGGGCCCGAATCCTGGACCGGTTCATGCTCCGTCCCCGGCCCCGTCGCCTGCCCCGAGTCCGTCAACGGCTCCTGGTCCGCGCCCTCGCCCGGCGCCTGCGCCCGGTCCCGCCGCTCGTGGTGCGGCATCTCTTGGTCGTGCCGTTCGTTCGCCAACCCGCTCGCCTGCTTCCGTACTTGCGTCCATCCCACTGAGCACGTTCGTCTGCGGCGCCGTGGCGCGAGCAGCAGCGGGGTGCGCTGCGCACGCGGTGACGCCAGAAGCACCCGTGTACGAGGTCAGCCGCGCCGGGTGGCCCGACACTAGAACCACGGCCAGAAACGGAACAAGGCTTCCGACATGCGGGATTCGCCTGGTGGGCGAGGGGGTGGCGCAGCTCCTTCCGGTGGCCGGAAATGCCCAGGTCACGGCGTGTTCGGGCGCCGCCCGAGGTGGCGTAACCTCGCGGAAACATGGCGCCGCGTGCCTGGTGGGGACGACATCGCGCCATGGGAAGCTCGCAAGTCGGACGACGAAGGCTCACTCCGGCCGCACCCCCGCGGAAGCACCCACACCGCCCCCTCCTCCGCTTGTCGCCGAACAAGGTGCAGACGGCAGCTTTATCTGATCACGGCGGCCCCTGTCCGGGAGGCCGGCGGGCCCGCTGGTCGTCGAGAGCCGGCACGGCAGGCGCCACGACCTCGTGGTGCGGGTCGACAGCGCCGCAGAGCTGCGGAACCTGGCCGAGGTCTGGCCTCACGAGCCGGTGGTGGTGCAGAGTTCACCGCCACCAGCGGCTGGACCACAAGCTGTGGGCGATCGACGGCCACCTCTTCGCCGGGCTGCGCCGCTCGGAGCTGGCGCCGAACGTACGCGGGCCGACACTGACGCTGCCGAGCGGTGGCCTCCCCGCCGGATGGGGAGCGGCGGAGGGGCCTTCGGGCTAGACGTCTATGGCGTGGACCTGCTGGATTCCGGCGGTGGCACACCACTGATCACCTGATCTTGGGCGCAGGCCCCTGCTTTGGCTGGAGGTTAGACCATCCTAAAACTCTGACCTGCAATGGTGACGTTAGAATTGGTCAACTTTCCGCCCTTGAGGGGGTGTTGTCATGCTGTCCGGTCGTAAGTACCGTCTCGCGCTCGATGCTGAGCAAGAGTCGATGTGTGAGGAGTTCGGGAACATCTGCCGGGCGGTGTGGAACACCGGACTCGACCAGCGCAGGCAGTACCGGCGGCGTGGTGCGTGGATGAACTATGTCCCTCAGGCCGCCGAGCTGGCCGACGCCAAGCGCGAGCATGAGTGGTTGAAGGCCGCGCCGTCGCACGTCTTGCAGCAGGCCCTCAAGGACTTGGACAAGGCGTGCCGGGATCACGGCACATTCAAGGTCCGCTGGCGGTCCAAGGCCCGCTGGTCCCCTTCGTTCCGGTTCCCTGCCGGGAATCTCATTACCGTGGAACGCCTCGGCCGCAAGTGGGGCCGGGCCAGGCTGCCGAAGCTGGGCTGGGTTACCTTCCGGTGGTCCCGTCCCCTGGGCGGCGAGGTCAAGTCGGCAACTGTGTCCCGCAAGGGCAGGCACTGGTGCATCTCCTTCCTCGTCTCCAGCGAGGAGATGACACCTGAGCAGCACGCCCTGCCGGACACCGCGGTCGGGATCGACCGCGGTGTGAAGGCGGCCGCGGTCACCTCAGACGGCGACTTCTTCGACCGCGAGTTCGTCACCCCTGGCGAAACGAAGCGGTACCGCAGGCTGCAACAGCAGCTTGCCCGCACCCGCAAAACCAGCCGCAACAGGGCCAAGGTCCGCGCCCGCATGAACCAGATCGCGGGCAGGGTGTCACACCGGCGTGGGGACTTCTGCGCCCAGACGGCCGCGCACCTCACCGCGAAGAACGCGCTGGTTGTGCTCGAAGACCTCAAGACACGCAACATGTCGAAATCGGCGGCCGGCACGGCAGCCGAGCCGGGTACAGGTGTCGTCCAGAAGCGGGGCCTGAACCGCTCGATACTCGACAAGGGCTGGCACCGCCTCGAACTCGCCCTCACGAGCGCGGCCCGGTACACGGGCACTGTGCTGGTGAAGGTAAACCCCGCGTACACCTCGCAGCGGTGCTCCGCCTGCGGCTTGGTCACCGAAGGGAACCGAGAGAGCCAATCGGTCTTCGTGTGCAAAGCCGCAGGCTGCGGACACCGAGCTCATGCCGACGTGAACGCCGCCGTCAACATCCGCAACGCGGCAGGACATGCCGTGTCAGCCTGTGGAGACCTCGGTATCAGCCGGTCTGTGAAGCAGGAACCCGTAGGCCGGGCGACCGGCCAAACCCCCGAGAAGGGGAATCCCCCTCATTCATGAGGGGGAGGACGCCAACGTGGATATCAACGCCTTCCCCGGCATCCGCGGCCAGGCCGGGGCGCCGGAGGCACTGGCGGAACTGTCCCTGCGCGCCGCCGCGGGAAGTTCCTTACGTGGTACGGGACTTCAGGACCGGCCGCGGACAGCCGCAGTCCCCCGCACCTCCCTGCCGCTCATATCAACATCCCGGCCCGGCAGCAAGTCCTCGTAAGGAGTGGGCTACCGCGAAGTGGCCACGGGTAGTGCTCCTGCGACCAGGGGGCGTTCCTCGATTCGCCGCGCCTCCGCACGTACCGGGAGAGGCCAGGAACGGTGACACAGCCATTCGAATTGCCGACCTTCTACACCCCGCATCCGGCGCGTTTGAACCCGCATCTGGAAGCGGCGCGAAAGCATTCGAAGGAGTGGGCCCGCGGCATGGGAATGCTGGAGGGCTCGAACATCTGGGACGAGCGTGACCTCAACGCCCACGACTACGCGCTGCTCTGCTCCTACACCCACCCCGATGCCCCCGAGCCGGCGCTCTCCCTGGTGACCGACTGGTACGTATGGGTCTTCTTCTTCGACGACCACTTCCTGGAGAAGTTCAAGCGGACGCTGGACCGCAAGGGCGGCAAGGAATACCTCGACCGGCTGCCGGCCTTCATGCCGATGGACCTGTCCACCCCCGTGCCGGAGCCGACCAACCCCGTCGAGGCCGGGCTGGCCGATCTGTGGGCGCGCACCGTGCCGTCCATGTCCCTGGAATGGCGGGCCCGCTTCGCGGAGAGCACCGAGCACCTGCTCAACGAATCGCTGTGGGAACTGTCCAACATCAACATCCACCGCGTGCCCAACCCCGTCGAGTACATCGAGATGCGCCGCAAGGTCGGCGGCGCGCCCTGGTCGGCCGGCCTGGTGGAGTACGCGACCGGCGCCGAGGTCCCCGCGGCCGTCGCCGGCTCCCGCCCCCTGCGGGTCCTGAAGGACACGTTCTCCGACGGGGTGCACCTGCGCAACGACCTCTTCTCCTACCAGCGGGAGACCGAGGACGAGGGCGAGCTGAGCAATGGCGTCCTGGTGCTGGAGACGTTCCTGGACTGCACCACCCAGGAGGCCGCGGACGCCGTCAACGACCTCATCACCTCACGGCTCCAGCAGTTCGAGAACACCGTCGTCACCGAACTCCCCTCCCTCTTCGTGGAGAAGGGCCTCGACCCGCACGCCTGCGCCGATGTCCTCGCCTACGCCAAGGGCCTCCAGGACTGGCAGTCCGGCGGCCACGAGTGGCACATGCGCTCCAGCCGCTACATGAACGGCGGCGGGACGGCCGCCGACGGACCCTCGGCGCCCTCGGCCGTGCCCTGGTCCCCCTTCTCGGTCGGCGGCATCGGCACCTCGGCGGCGGACCTCAAGACCGCGCTGCGCACGGCCGGCGCCCAGCGCCTGCGCGGCCACACCCACGTCCCGTACAAGAAGGTCGGCCCGTCCGTGCTGCCGGACTTCGACATGCCGTTCACCGCCACGCACAGCTCGCACCTGAACGCGGCCCGGCGCAATATCGTCGGCTGGGCGCACCGCATGGGCCTGCTCGTCGGCCAGCCCGGCGTGCCCTTCTCCGACGTCTGGGACGAGGATGCCCTGGTGAGGTACGACCTCCCCCTGTGCGCCGCCGGCCTGCACCCGGACGCCACCCCGGAAGAGCTCGACCTCAGCTCGCAGTGGCTGACCTGGGGCACCTACGGCGACGACTACTACCCGGCGGTCTTCGGCCGGGCCCGTGATCTGACCGCGGCCAAGGTGTGCACCGAGCGGCTCTCGCTGTTCATGCCCCTCGACTCCTCGACGCCGGCGCCGGAACCGGTCAACGCCATGGAACGGTCGTTGGCTGACCTGTGGGCGCGCACCGCAGGGCCGATGTCCCCCGACGCGCGGGGCACCTTCCGGGCCGCGATCGACAAGATGACGGCCAGCTGGGTCTGGGAGCTGGACAACCAGGCGCAGAACCGTATCCCCGACCCGGTCGACTACATCGAGATGCGCCGCGCGACCTTCGGGTCCGACCTCACGATGAGTCTCAGCCGTCTGGGGCACGGGCGGCAGGTGCCGCCGGAGATCTACCGCACCGGCCCGATGCGGGCCCTGGAGAACTCCGCCTCGGACTACGCGGCCCTGCTCAACGACGTCTTCTCGTACCAGAAGGAGATCGAGTACGAGGGCGAGGTCCACAACGGCATCCTGGTCGTGCAGAACTTCTTCGACTGCGACTACCCGACGGCGCTGGCCATCGTCCACGACCTGATGAACTCCCGGATGCGTGAGTTCCAGCATGTCGCCGCGAACGAACTGCCCATCGTCTATGACGACTTCGACCTCTCCCCGGAGGCTCGCGAGATCCTCGACGGGTATGTGAAGGAACTGCAGAACTGGCTGTCCGGCATCCTCGTCTGGCACCGGGACTGCCGCCGCTACGGCGAGGCCGATCTGCGCCACACCCCGGGCACCCCGATGAGGATCACCGCACTCACCGGACTGGGCACCTCCGCCGCGCGCGTGCTCCAGTCGGCCCTGAGCGCCGGGTAGTGGCCTCGCCCCGGCCCGCCGGAGTCGTGTCCGGCGGGCCGGGCCGGATCACCGGTGCTCGGGATTGGGCTGGTCGGAGCGGCAGCCCGCGTCCCACTGGGAGCGCTGGTTGCCGTGTGCGGGAATGCCGCCTGCCTGCTTGAGCATGGCTGCCACGTGCAGCAGGTTCCAGGTCATGAAGGCCGCGTTGCGGTTGGTGAAGTCGTTCTCGGGGCCGCCGGATCCGGGGTCCAGATAGGACGGGCCGGGGCCGGCCTCTCCGATCCACCCGGCGTCGGCCTGCGGAGGGATGGTGTAGCCGAGATGCTGGAGGCTGTAGAGGATGTTCATGGCGCAGTGCTTGACGCCGTCCTCGTTGCCCGTGACGAGGCAGCCTCCCACCCTGCCGTAATAGGCGTACTGCCCCCGGTCGTTGAGCAGACTGGAGCAGGCGTAGAGACGCTCGATGAACCGCTTGGTCACGGAGCTGTTGTCGCCGAGCCAGATGGGGCCGCACAGCACGAGGATGTCCGCGGCCATGACCTGCTCGTACAGCCGTGGCCAGGCATCGGACTCCCAGCCGTGCTCGGTCATGTCGGGCCAGACGCCGGTGGCGATGTCATGGTCGACGGCACGCAGCACGCTGGTCGTGACGCCGTTCGCCGCCATCAGGGCGGCGCTCTTGTCGATCAGTCCCTCGGTGTTGCTGACCTCGGGGGAACGCTTGAGCGTGCAGTTCACGAACAGGGCGCTCAGGTTGTCGTAGCGGTACGGAGCGGGGGGAACCGCGGCCATCGGGTGGCCTCCTCGGGCGAGCGGTGGAGTGTGCGCTCAGCCTGCTCCGGGAGGGCCCGGCGATCCACCTGACAGGCCGTGAACGGGACCAAAGATGCAAGGGGTGAATATCGGGCGAAGGGGGTGGGCGGGAGCGGGGCGGCCCGCCCTCGTACGGGGGTGCCGCACCTGCGGCGGGCCCGGGTAGGGTCACGCGATCGAGGGGGGTACACCACCCGGGGAGTTGCTGTGATCTGGATAGGTATCGCCGGTTTGGCCCTGGCGGCGGTGTGCGCGTACCTCGCGCGCGCCGCGCACGCGCGCGCCCGCTCGATGGAGTGCACCGAGACGCTGCCGGTGCGGGACCTGAGGTCGCTGCACGAGGCGGCGGCCCGGGCCGCGGGCCCGGGCAACTTCCGGTACCGCTGTGAGGTAGCGGGTCACGCGCGCCCGCACCGGGACGGCGTGCTGCGATCCGAGCTGGAGGAGCTGGAGTGCGTCTGGCACCGGCACAAGATCTCCCGCAAGTACGAGGAGATCTACCGGGACGGCAACGGCAACCGCAAGCGCAGAACGCGCACCGATGTGCTCTCCGAGCACTCCAGCTCCACCGCGTTCTTCGTCGCGGACGCCACCGGCAAGGTGGCGGTGCACCCCGCAGGACACGAGGTCGTCGGCGCGGAGAAGGTCCTCGACCGCTTCGACCCGCTCGTGCCGGGTGCCAACCGCCTCGAACTGGGCCCGCTCAGCCTGAACCTCGGCGGCGGCGACGGCACCTTGGGCTATCTGCGGGAGGAGTGGCTCGTCCGCCCCGGTGGCCGCTGCTACGTCCACGGCGAGGCCACCGACGCCGAAGGCCACCTGGCGATCGTGCCACCGGCCGAGGGCGGCTCCTTCGTCCTGTCGGCCAGGTCCGAGAAGGAACTGCTCCGCGGTGCGAACAACAAGGTGCTGGTCTGCGGGCTGGGCGCCGGGCTCGCGGCGGTGGTGGGAGTCGCGCTGATCGTGATGGCGGTCGCCCGGTGAGGCGCTGCGGACGGGAGCTCCCCGGGTGCAGCGGCCGCGAAAAATCGCTCCTCCGCATCCCTCGTGGTATGCCTGAAAACACCTGAAAACATCGGTTCCGTCTACGTCCGGCCCCCGGAGGCGGGTCCGGTCCGTGGCGCCGTCGCACGGCGCCCGGTCGGTGCCTCGCCGCCGCTCAGGTCGCGCGGCGCACGAGGATTGGCGGTCGACGTCATGCCCGAGCTGCCCGATGTCGAGGAGTTCCGCAGGATCCTGGAGTCCTGTGCGCAGGACCGTCGGATCGAGCGGGTCGAGGTGCACGACGCGGGGGTGCTGCACGACGTGAGCGTGGGCCGTCTCCGCCGCGACCTGGAAGGCCGTACGTTCACCCGGCCCGATCGGCACGGCAAGTGGCTGCTCGCCCGGACCGACGGCCCCACCGTGCTGCTGCACTTCGGCATGACCGGGGAACTGCTGTGCGCCACCCCCGACGACCCGCCCCACGCCCACGACCGTGTCGTCCTCACCGTGGCGGGCGACCGGCAGCTCCGCTACCGCGACCAGCGCAAACTCAAGGGCCTGTGGCTGGCCGACGAGGCCGGCGTCGCCCGGGTACTGGCCGATCAGGGGCCCGACGCGGCCACGGTGGACCGCGCCGCCTTCGACGAGGCGCTCGCCGGGCGGCGCGGCAGCCTCAAGTCCGTCCTGATGGATCAGTCGACCGTGGCCGGACTCGGCAATCTGCTCGTCGACGAGATCCTGTGGCGCGCCCGGCTGCACCCCGCGCGGCCCGCCCGCGACCTCGCCGGCGACGAGAGCGGCCGGCTCCACACGGAAATGCAGGGCACGCTGCGGGAGGCGGTGAGCGCGGGGCGGGTGCCGTCCCCCGCCTCCTGGCTCACCGGCCACCGCGACGATACGGACGCGAGCTGTCCGCGTTGCGGCGAATCCTTGGAGCACAGCCGGATCGCGGGTCGCGGCACCGTGTGGTGCCCGCGATGCCAGCCGGAGGCGCCGTAACGGCTCGCCGCGACATGCGGGTTGTGCAAGGAACCGGATCAGCGGCGGGCGGGCCTGCCGGTGCTGTTCGTCGACGTCAGCGCGAAGAGGTCGCCGCCGCCCGGGGTACTCACGACGCCGCTTCCCACGAGGTCCTTCGGGTGGGCGGCCAGGGGATCTCCCGCGTACCACGCGCCATCTGCCATCTCCTCGGTCCAGCGCCGCCGGTGCGCCGGGTTCCGCGCCGAAAGCAGCCCCGTCCACCGCTCACCGGCGCCGCCGAACAGACGGCCGGCGGCCGCTCCTTGCGCGACCCCGGTCTTCCGCGGGGCCGATTTACGGGGCGATACGACGCCGGCCGGCTCGCTCTCCGGGTCGGCCGCGCCGAGCCGAAGCTGAACGGCGACCCCGTTGGTGTCCTTGAAGTGGGGGTTGCGGCGCGCGGCCGGGATCGGCTGCCACTCGTACGTTTCAAGATCGCGCCGCATCCGCCGCAGGCAGCCCAGTGAGCCGACGCGGAGATACAGGAAGCAGAGGTAGACGAGGAACGTCACGCCCCCGTAGGGGCCGGTCACCTTGTCCGGGCGCGGGCCGAGGCGGTCGGTCCCGGCGAGGACGCTCACCGCGACGAACGAGCCCAGCCACAGAACGGTCCAGAGCGTCAGGCTCCCCCGCACCCGCCTCCGCAACCGCTTCCAGGCGGCCCGGGTCTCGGGATGCTCGAAGGCGCTCCTGCCCGCGACCTGTCGACAGGCTTCCTCCCGGGCCGACTTCAGCCCGGCCTTCGCCCGCACGGCCTCGACACGTGAGGCGTCGTAGGAACGCCCGCCCACAGAGACCTGCGGTTCCCGCCCGTTCACGGATCCTCCCGGTATGCGGCCCTGCCGGGCCGCAAGTGACGTCAGCCCGCCGCGCACTTCCACGAGGCCGCTGCCCAAAGGGCGCTCGGCGCCCTGGCTTTACGCACATATTAGGGGCCGTGCCGAGGGTGCCGAAGAAATCCCATCGCCCCTTCTCCCGCGCTTTTTCGTTGTTCCGGCGACCGGCAAAATGCATTACTCGATACTCAATTCGCAATTCATGTGGATGAGTTGGACAGCTCCGGCGATGGACAGCTCCGGTGATGAAGGGCTTCCGGTGGTGAGGCAAGGGAGGTGCCGTATCGCCTTTCTCCTTCGGGCGCACATGTGACGACGACCGTCGAGCCGCTTCCCACGGCGATTCCCGGCGCGCCGTCCGACTCATCGGGCCACGGACCGCTGAGGCGCCGGTGGCGGAAACGATCCGCTAGGCGATACGCGGCGTCTCGTCATATGTGGCGGGCGACCCTTGCCGAGGGCCGGCCGGGCGTCGCCCGGGCGACCCCGCCGCAGGCGGTTGCCGTGGCCGATAACATCAGTACTGTTGGCGTGGTCCTACGCGCGGCGGTTCTGCCTTGCGCGTCCCTCGGATGCTCGTCGTGACGTGGTCGGGCGGGGGTCATGACGTCATCCGGAAGTGCCTGTACGAAGGCCATCCCCCAATGAGCCAAGGCCACCCGACCCCAGCAGAGGCGTCGATCATGGATTCGGATTCCGTTGCCGCGGCACCGCCACCCGCCAGGGGCATCAGTCTGCGCCAGCTGCTGATGGCGCTGGGGGAGCCGCTGGTGGAGCTGCAGGCAGCCCCCGCGGGGCTGGATGTGGAGATCCGTAGCGTCGCTCTGCTCGACCCCGAGGATCCGCCGCTGGCCCGTCCCGGGGAGCTGATTTTGGCCATAGGGGCCCGGGGCCGTGCCGCGTTCCCCGCGCTGCGCGCGGGCGGCCGGGACGGAGCCGCCGCCGTCGCCGTCAAGCTCGATGCGCCCGCTCAGGCGGCCGCCCTCAGCGAGACCGCCGCGGAGGCCGGCATCGCTCTGCTGACGGTGCGCAGCGAGGCGCGCTGGGAGCATGTGGACGCCCTGGCGCGCGCGGCGCTGGAGGACGTTCCGCAGGGCCCGCCCGGCGAGACCCCCGAGGAAGGGGACCTCTTCGCCCTCGCCCAGACCACCGCCGTCCTCACCGGCGGCATCGTCAGCATCGAGGACACCGCGAACCGCGTGCTGGCCTACTCCCGTTCGAGCGATTCCGAAGAGGTCGACGACCTGCGGCGGCTGTCCATCCTGGGCTGGCAGGGCCCGGAGGCGTATCTGACGCGGCTGCGCAAGTGGGGCGTCTTCCAGCGGCTACGGGCCTCCGACGAGGTGATCCGTATCGACAGCCACCCCGAGATGGGGATCCGCCGCCGGCTCGCGGTGGCCATCCGCTCCGGGGAGCGCCAGCTGGGCACCATCTGGGTCCAGGAGGGCTCGATGCCGCTCACCGAGCGCTCGGAGCAGGCGCTGCTCGGCGCGGCCCGGGTCGCGGCCCAGCACCTGGTACGCCGACGGCGCGAGCTCTCGGCCGATCTGACGCTCACCCGCACCCTGTCCGCCGGGCTGCTGGAGGGCAGCACGGGACCGCAGCCGCTGGCGACCCACCTGGGGCTGGACATCGGCCGCCCGGCCGCAGTGCTGGGGTTCACCTACGGCGCCGAAGAGGCTTCCGGGCCCGAGCTGACGCGCGCCGAGGTCGCGAACCTGATCTCGGTGCACACCGCCGCCCGGCACCGCAGCGCCCTGCTCGCCCAGGTCGATCACCGCATCTACGTGCTCCTGCCGCAGCTGCCGCGCAGTATCGACACCGGCACGCTGCGCGGCTGGGGCGAGGAGATCACCGCCGCGGCCCGCCGGCACCTGGGCATCGCACTGCGCGGCAGCGTGGGATGCATCGTGCCCCGCCTCGACGAGGTGCCGGAGTCACGCCGGGAGGCGGACCGGATCCTCGATGCGATGGTGCGCGTCGGCGTCGCCACGACGGTGGCCGCGCTGCCCGACATACAGGCCGAAGTGCTGGTCAGCGAGTTGCTCGCGTTGCTCTCCGCGCGACCGGACATGCGCGATCCACGGCTGACCGCCGTCGTCGCGCACGACAGCAGGAACCAGGGGCAGCTGGCCGAGTCGATCCTGACGTACCTGAATTCCTTCGGTGACGTGCGGGCGGCCGCCGCCGAGCTGCATGTGCACCCCAACACGCTGCGCTACCGCATCCGCCGGGTCGAGCAGCTGACCGGCCTCGATCTGAGCCGACCCGATCAGCGGCTGCTCGCGATGCTCCAGCTGCGTCTGCCGCCGGCCGGCTGATCCGCCCCGGCCGGTGCACCGGTCCGCCTCGGCCCTGCCTCGCGCGGCGGCATATCGCGCATTCCTCCTAGAATGAGCCATACGCGGCATTGAGGTGACGGGCTGGCGATGATGACGTCGGAGAGCGATCTGCCGGAGGGGGCGGGGCGCGCCTGCGATATCGCGGACGCGGCAACGGCCGAACTGGACGCGGCCGGGCAGGTCGTCGCCTGGACGAGGGCCGCGGAGCGGCTGCTCGGCTATCCGGCGGACGAGATCCTGAACCACCCCGCCGCCGAACTCCTGGCCGTCCCCGAGGACGCCTCGCGCGCCGCCGCCGTGGCGCACTGGTGCCGTGCGGGCGACGGCTGGGGCGGATCGGTGACGGCGCGCCATCGTGACGGACAGCCGCTCCAACTGGCCGTCCAGGTCTCGCCGCTCCTCGAAGCGACCGGCCGCGAACGCTGGTCGCTGCTGGCCCTGGAGGAGTGGCGACTGCCGGGCGGCGGGGTCAACCAGCTGATGCTGGAGCCGTTTCTCGCCCACGCCCCCGTCGGCATGGCCGTGCTGGACACCAGCCTGCGCTACGTCTGGGTGAACGACGTGCTGGAGCGGCTGATTCCGCTGGAGCGGCGGCTGGGACGACAGGTGAAGGACGTGCTGCCGAGGAAGGAGGCGGAGGCGTTCGAGGAGCGGATGCAGCGGGTCCTGGCGAGCGGATCGTCGGTGATGGACTACGAGTTCCGCAGTCCCGCCTATTCCGACCCGCACCAGGAGCGCGCCTACTCGGCGTCCTTCTTCGGTCTTGCGGATCCTCGCGGCCGGCGCGTCGGCATCTGGTACATGGTCATCGACGTCACCGAGCGCTGGCGTGCCCAGGAACGCCTCGCCCTGCTGAACGACGCCAGCGCACGTATCGGCAGCACCCTGGACGTCACGGTGACCGCCCAGGAGCTCGCCGATGTCGCCGTCCCGCAGTTCGCCGACTTCGTCGCCGTCGATCTGCTGGACTCCGTCCTCAGGGGCGAGGAGCCGGACCCGGGGCCCGTCGACGGCACCCCGGTGCTGCGCCGGTCCGGGCAGCAGTCGGTCCGTGAAGGCTGCCCGGAGGCGAGCCTGGCCATGGGAGAGGTGGTCCGGCGAGCGCCGGCCTCGCCCGTGGCCCGCTGTCTGCGCGACGGCAAGACCCTGGTGGAGGCGGTGCTCGATGTCGCCACCAGCGCGTGGGTCGCGGACGATCCGGCGCTGGCCGCCATCATCGACGAGTACGGCTTCCGCTCGGCGATGGTGGTGCCGGTGCGGGCGCGCGGCGTCACGCTGGGGACCGCCACCTTCGTCCGGTCGCGGCGGCAGGGCCCGTTCGAGGAGGACGACGTACGGCTGGCCGAGGAACTCGTCACCCGTGCCGCGGTGTGCGTCGACAACGCCCGCCGCTACACCCGCGAACGCACCGCCGCCCGCGCGATGCAGCGGACTCTGCTGCCGCACGAGCTGTCCGGAGGGTCAGCCCTGGAGGTGGCGTCCTGGTACTTTCCCGCCGACGCGCCCAGCGGGGTGGGCGGCGACTGGTTCGACGTGATCCCGCTGTCCGGGGCCCGGGTGGCACTGGTCGTCGGGGACGTGGTCGGACACGGCATCAACGCGGCGGCCACGATGGGGCGGCTCCGTACGGCGGTCCGTACGCTCGCCCACCTCGATCTGGCCCCCGACGAACTGCTCGCCCGCTTGGACGACTTGGTCATCGGTCTGATGGAGACCCGGAGCGGCGAGGCGCCGTCTGCGGCGGTGGAGCAGGAGAGCGTGGCCGCCACGTTCGTGGGCGCCACCTGCCTGTACGCCGTCTACGACCCCGTCAGCAGGCGGTGCACGCTGGCCCGGGCCAGCCACCTCCCGCCCGCGATCGTCAGCCCGGACGGCGCCGTCGACTTCCCCGAGCTGCCCGCGGGCCCACCGCTCGGCCTCGGCGCCCTGCCCTTCGAATCGGCCGAATGGGAACTGGCCGAGGGCAGTCTGATCGCCCTTTACACCGACGGCCTCATCGAGGCATGCGACCGGGACATCGGCGTCGGGCTCTCGCGGTTGACCAACGCCCTCTCGGGGCCCGGGCCGACGCTGCGGGAGATCGGTGACGACGTCGTCTCGGCCCTGCTGACCGGCCCGCCCTCCGACGACGCCGCGCTGCTCCTGGCCCGCACCCGCGCCCTGGGCGCGGACCAGGTCGCCTCCTGGGACCTGCCGACCGACCCGGCCGTCGTCGCGAGCGCGCGCACCCTCGTCGGCCGGCAGCTGTCGGTGTGGGGGATGGAACCGATGCTGTTCACCACGGAGTTGATCGTCAGTGAGCTGGTCACCAACGCCATCCGGCACGCCACCGGGCCGATCACCCTGCGCCTGATCCGTGATGACGCGCTGATCTGCGAGGTCTCCGACGCCAGCAACACCTCACCGCGGCTGCGCCACGCCAGGACCACCGACGAGGGCGGGCGTGGCCTGCTGATCGTCGCCCAGCTCACCCGGCGGTGGGGCACCCGCTACACCTCGACCGGAAAGATCATCTGGGCGGAGCAGGACCCGTCGTCGGACGAGTCGATGCCTTCGCTGGAGGGGTTGTTGTGAGCCCCGCGCACGGTCATCCGGTGCGCACCACGTCCCGGTCCGCGTCGCCGCGTTGAGCCGCGTCGCGATCCACGGCATGCACCGAGACGCCTGAGCCGGCCCCGGACTCGGCCGCCCCCGCCACATGCCCGCAGCCGTCCCCCGCCGGGACGGGCCATCGCACCAGGCCCCGACCGGGCAGGTCGACGTAGTCGCAGTCGGAGTCGGCGATGACGCGGCGAGGGGCAGCGCCGGTCGCTTGCCCGGTCAGGTGGGCGGTGACGTAGGCGGCGCTCGTCCTGGTGATGTCGCGGGTCAGCCCGAGCGGGAGCAGCGAGCGGGTCTCCGCGATCGCCTCGTCCTCGCCCGCCCGCAGCACCACCCTGACCTCCGGTGCCACGGCGTGCGCGGCGACCGCCACGGCGATGTTGTCCAGCTCGTGGGAGCCGACCGCGACCAGGGCCCGGGCCCGCTCCAGTCCGAGCCGTGCGAGGACTTCGCGGTCCTCACCGTGGGCGAGCACGACGGGTATCCCCATCGACCGCGCCAGCCGGAGATTCGGGGCGGCCGGCTCGCGCTCGACGCCGACGACGGGAACGCCCAGCTGCCGCAGCGTCTGGCAGAGCCGCAGCCCGACCTGGCCGAGCCCCACCACCAGGACATGCCCGGTGCGGGGGAGCACCCGCGGGCCCAGGACGCCGACCAGCCGCGGCCCGAGCAGCCGGTCGACGATGCCCGCGGTGAGCAGCGCCGTGAAGCCCACCGTCACCAGCATCGCGATGCCGGACACCACCTCGTACCCGGGGTGGCCGGGGTGCGCCGCGGCCGGGCCGACCCCGGCGACGACCCGAGCCGCCTCCAGGAAGGCCGTACCGGCCGGCTCGTGGAAGGCGGTGACCAGCCACAACCAGTCCAGGGCCAGCACCGCCGCGATACCCAGCAGTCCGATGAGCAGCAGGCGGGCGTCGGCGTCGTGGGGCTGCAGCTGTTCGCGCAGTCGGCCCAGCAGCGCACGCCGCCGGGCGGTGCCGCTCGGCCGCCACGCCCGCTCCACGAACGCGCCGTCCAGGCGGCGGACCGCCACCGCGCCGTCCCCGTCCTGCCGTACGGCGAGCGTGCCGGCGTCGAGGCACAGGCCGGCCAGCGTCGGTGCCAGGAGATCGGCAGGTGAGACCGCCACGCAGTGGTGGAGCAGGGAGCGGAGCTGCTGTGCCACCGTGCGGTCGAAGACGGTGGCGACGATCTCGACGGAGTCGCGGACATGCCGTACGGCGAGCGCGTAGCGGAGCGCGGACAGGTCGTCGCCCACCAGGACGGCGACGCCTGCGGGGCGTGCGGCGAGCGCGTGCCGCAGCTCCTGGTCGTCCGGTGCGGCGAGGTGCCGGACCGGGCGCCCGCTCTCCCGCAGCGCCGCACAGACCCGGCGCGCCAGGGTGGTCGCCCCGATCACGACCATGCCGTCCACCGCGCCTGGTGGCGCGTTTTCGTCCGGCCGGGGTGGTCCGCCGCCGGTGGTGTCCATGGAGCTCCCTTGGTCGACGAGGTCGGTGGGTTGCTGCACGCGGTTCGACCGGCGGGGACGCCCGGTGTGCGGACGGCCGCCGGGATGCCGGACTCACGCTAGGACGCGGGCCGGCCGAGGCTGCTGTGCCGCCGGCCAAGATCTCCACGACGGCGTTGTCCAGCCGTACGAGCAGGGCTTCCGGGCGTCCGGGACCGGGCCGGCCGACGCCGGATCGCGACCCGTAGGCTGCGCGGAAGAGGCGGCGCGAGGCCCGGCGAAGTCGCCCGGAGCATGCTCAGCCGACGCGGCCCGCATCGCCTGCCGCCGGCAATGGATCCCGTTTGTCCGAGTTGCGCATTGGCCGGCCGAACAGTTATCGGGCGTGAGTTTGTGCGGTTTCACAAATACGCCGCCAGGTCTTTCCTCATACGCTGGCGCAAATTCATCCGGCGGTGATGCGGCTCACCTCTCACAAGGAGGTGGAGCAGAGCGCAACCGCGCGACAGCCGGTACGTCGCCCGCGCCGCCATGGGAAGACCGCGGTCCGTGGTCTCACCGTCATCGAAACCCCTCAGGCCATGGCCACGGCCGCCGTCCCCCGACCCGGCCCGCACATGCGCCCTGCTTCCGAGGCGAATTCAGCAGTCACCCCGCTCATGACCCCTCCCACCACGCAATGGATGTCGAGATGACCACACGTCCCCCTGCTCCCGTGGCACCCCCTCCCGCTCCGCCCGGGAACAGTCAGGCCCCGCACCAGTCGGGTCTGCAGTCCGGCCTCAAGAACCGCCACCTGTCCATGATCGCGGTCGGCGGGGTCATCGGCGCCGGGCTCTTCGTCGGCTCCGC
Organism: Streptomyces sp. NPDC048248; assembly: GCF_043201875.1. Taxonomy (NCBI): domain Bacteria; kingdom Bacillati; phylum Actinomycetota; class Actinomycetes; order Kitasatosporales; family Streptomycetaceae; genus Streptomyces; species Streptomyces sp. NPDC048248. Next base: position 32,186 of record NZ_JBICZL010000005.1, on the reverse strand, counting down.
CTCCGGCATCGCCGCCGCCGGCCCGGGCATCCTGCTCTCGTACGCCCTGGTCGGCGCCCTCGTCGTCTTCGTCATGCGGATGCTCGGCGAGATGGCCGCGGCCAACCCGACCTCCGGCTCCTTCTCCGCCTACGCCGACCGGGCGCTCGGCCGCTGGGCCGGATTCTCCATCGGCTGGCTGTACTGGTTCTTCTGGGTCGTCGTGCTCGCCGTCGAGGCGACCGCTGGCGCCGCCATCCTCACGAGCTGGGTCCCGGCCGTCCCGCAGTGGGCCTGGGCGCTGCTCGTGATGGTCATCCTCACCGCCACCAACCTCGCCTCCGTCGCCTCCTTCGGCGAGTTCGAGTTCTGGTTCGCGGGCATCAAGGTCGTCGCCATCGTCTGCTTCATCGTCCTCGGCGGCCTGGCGATCTTCGGTGTGCTGCCCGGCTCCGAGAACGCCGCGACCGGCTTCAGCAACCTCACGGCGCACGGCGGATTCCTGCCACACGGGCCGAGCGCCATCCTCACCGGTGTGCTGATGGTCGTCTTCTCCTTCATGGGCAGTGAGATCGTCACGCTCGCCGCCGGTGAGTCCGAGGACCCGCGGCGCGCGGTCACCAAGGCCACCAAGAGCGTCATCTGGCGAGTCGGCGTCTTCTACCTCGGTTCGATCCTCGTCGTGGTCTCCCTGCTGCCCTGGAACGACCCCTCCATCGAGAAGCACGGCAGCTACGTCGCGGCCCTCGACACGATCGGCATCCCGCACGCCGGCCAGGTCATGAACGTCATCGTGCTGACCGCCGTGCTCTCCTGCCTCAACTCCGGCCTCTACACCGCCTCCCGCATGGCCTTCTCCCTCGGCCAGCGCGGCGACGCCCCGAAGGCCTTCGCGCGGACCAACGGCCGCGGCGTCCCGCAGGCCGCGATCCTGGTCTCCGTCGCCTTCGGCTTCGTCGCGGTGGGCTTCAACTACCTGTGGCCGGACACCGTCTTCCAGTTCCTGCTGAACTCCTCCGGTGCGGTCGCGCTCTTCGTGTGGCTGGTCATCTGCTTCTCGCAGCTGCGGATGCGCGGCATCATCCAGCGCGAGAGCCCCGAGAAGCTCACCGTCAAGATGTGGCTCTTCCCGTATCTCACCTGGGCGACGATCGCGATGATCTCCTTCGTGCTCGTCTATATGCTCACCGACGACAGCGAGGGCGGCGGTCGCATCCAGGTGCTGCTGTCGGTTCTCCTGGCCGTGGTCGTCGTCGCCATCTCGCTGGTGCGCGAGCGACTGCGCCGGTCGGCCACCGACGAGCAGGAGGCCGTCACGGCGCGGTAACCCGCGCGACGTGCTCGAAGGGCGGGCGGTGTGCTTGGGCACACCGCCCGCCCGCCCGTGAACCCACCACGTAAGGTCGCGTAGTGATGTCCGCCTTCAGACGCCGCAAAGGCAGCCTCCCCCGCCTCGCCCCCGAACTCGACGACGTCGACCTCGGCCGGGTCCGGCAGCGCCTGGAGAAATGCTGGTCGCGCGGCCAGCTCGACATCGCCGTCGTCGCCTCGGTGGGGCAGGCGATCGAGGAGGCCGGTACCGACTGGGACCGCAAGGCGCACCGCCTGGAGGTGCTCGCCGCGTCCGCCGGGCGGGCGCTGCCGGGCATCTGGCAGCGGAACAACCCGCGAAACCAGAACGCCCTTCTGCTGCGCGCCTGGTCCGACCTCCTTCTCGCCCGCCAGCAGGGCTCGCCGGGCGACCTGAGCGATATCCGCGAGACCTGCCGAACGGCGGCGGACCTCCTGCCCGCCGACCCCATACCCTGGGTGCTGATCCTGGCCACGCTGCGGAGCGAGCGACGGCCCTACGCCGACCTCGCGGCGGTCTGGCAGGAGATCAAGGCCCGCGACCCCTGGAACCGGGAAGCGCACCTCCAGGCCCTGGGCTACCTCTCGCCCGACGAATGCGGCTCCACGTCCCAGGTCCTCGACCTGCTCGACGGGATGCGCTCGGTCATGCCGGCCGATGCCCCCACCGCGGGCCTGGAACTGATCTCCCTCGTCCGCGGCTACCAGCGCACCGTGTCCGCCGGCGGGGTGGCCGCACTCGGCGCAGGTGACCACTGGCGGCGGCCCCAGGCGGCCAAGGCCCTTGACCAGGCGGCCCAGGACTGGCCCCGCCCCGGCTTCCTCCACCACGCGGCGTCCCGCGCCGACCTCAACGTCCTCGCCTACGCCCTGGTGAAGGCCTCCCGCACCGCCGAAGCCGCCACCGTCCTCCGCGCCACCACCGGCATCGCCACCCCCTGGCCATGGAACTCCGAGGGCGACCCCCTGACGACGTACTCCCACTGGCACACCCGGCTGGTGAGCGGGGCGAACTGAGCAACGACCGGCGGGGCGCACGGGGGAGGGGCGGCGCCTGCGGCCGGAAGGTCTGAGGGGAGGCCGCCTGAGTGGGGCCTGCTACTGCGGCAGCAGAGCCCGGACGGTCTTGCCGCCGTTTCGCCGCGGCGCGACGCTGACGCTGCGCGCCAGATGCTGCACCATCTGCCAGCCGAAGCCCCCGGTTTCGCCCGCCAGGTCCGGCTGACGCATACGGGGCGGGCGCGCACTCGGGTCGACCACCGCTATCTCGATGCCGTGCGGCCGGGTGACCAGACGGAGCGAGCAGACACCTCCGGCGTGACGTACCGCGTTGGTGACCAGTTCGGAGACCACCAGAACGACGGTCTCGGCCGTGTCCGGCTCCACGGCCGGAGCCATGGAGTCGAGGAAGACGCGGGCCGCCTGGCGCGCTCGTGCCGGAGTCGCCGGCCGTCCCTGGAAAAGAGTGGTGGCCGCCGGAACGGTGGCGGTGGTGCTGCTCATCGTGCGGTCCATCAGGCTCACCCCGGTGTGGTGTGGTGCGTGGTGACTGCCTACGGGGACCGCGTGCCCCTGAGAGAGGGCTACTAACGTCCGCGACCGGGTGATGAGACGACCGCACCCCGCATCGGCGACCTTGTTCGTGCTCGTGGGCATGCGGTGCCGGGATGTCTGTCGGGTCAGCCGGTGCGTCGTGACCGATCGGTGCCTGTTCGGTATCCGGTATTCGTCGGTGGCTGCCTTCAGGAGCCCGTGCCGGACCCGGTGGGCTGATTCCGGTCGGCGGCGGGGCGGCGCAGTTCTTCGTTGATCCGTTGGGCTTCCTGGAGCTGGTCTTCGAGGATGATGATGCGGCAGGCGGCATCGATCGGGGTGCCCTGATCGACGAGTTCCCGGGCGCGCGCCGCGATGCGCAGCTGGTAGCGGGAGTAGCGGCGGTGGCCGCCTTCGGAGCGCAGCGGCACGATCAGACGCGCTTCGCCGACCGCGCGCAGGAAGGCGGGCGTGGTGCCGATCATTTCCGCGGCGCGGCCCATGGTGTAAGCGGGGAAGTCGTCGTCATCGAACTTGTCGGTGGTGTTCGGTGGGGTCTTTGAAGTCACTTGCACCTCGTTTGTAGGGCTGGTCGGGCTGATGGGGCCGGGGAGCGGTGGGGGCCGTTGGCCGGCAGGCGAGGGGCTCGTCGGCGGTGGACCCGGAGGACGCATCGAGGGGCCCTGGTGCCTAACGGCACCAGGGCCCCGAGGGGTTCAACACCATCTACCGGCGCCCTGCGCCGGCCTTCTGTTTCCGCATGCGCGTCCGAGCGGACGGGGATGCGGGGATCGCGGTTGCTTGACCGGGGACCACCTGCCAATCCGGGGTCTGCGGTACCCGAGCGAACTGGATCCTCGCTCGGGCGATCCTGATGGCGTCTGCTCCTCTCCTCTCTCGTGCTGCTTCTTCCGGCTCTTCCGGAACTTCGACTGTGATCCTGCGCGGCGGCTCCGCAGCCGCCCGACCCGACAGTCAGCCGTGGGACCCTCGTGCACTTCCTGGCCCCACGCCTCCACTGTCGTGCCGTGGTGTGCGGCAGGTCGTCTCTGCCGCCTCTGACTGACTTCGTTGGCTACGAGAGAAACACTAGCCACGAGGGCCGTGAATGTCTACCGCCGTCGGCACAGATTTCCCTCTGTTGCAGGAGCAGACCTGTGGCCGGCGGTGTGTCGGCGGCAGGGGCCGGGCGCGCCTTGATCGCTGTCACCGGGATCGAGCGCCCGGTGCGTGATGTCGTCGTGCCCCTCCTCCACCGCCCTGCCCCGTCCTCTCCGGCTGCCCTGAGCTGCTTCCGCCCGCGCTTTTTCCTCCGCGGGCGCCGGGGCGCCGTCACCCGCGGCGAAGGCATATCTAATGCCGCAACTACAGAAATAGCCGTGGCGGCGGCATGGGTTTTTCCGTGGCCCCGAGATATTCCCGGGAATCTGCCGCGTGGGCCCACTGGTTGCGTGCTACTGTCGATTTCAGTTGCAGTTGTGGTTCCCAAAGACTTCAAGTGCCCTTGATGACTCCGCGTCGATCGAGAGCACTTTTGTATTTCCGGTTTCCGGACGGGGCAATCATCGCGGCGACGCGGGGCGCGCACGGCGTGCGCCCCGGGCACTGCCCCTAAGGAGATATGACATGGCTACTGGCACCGTGAAGTGGTTCAACGCGGAAAAGGGCTTCGGCTTCATCGAGCAGGAGGGTGGCGGCGCCGACGTCTTCGCCCACTACTCCAACATCGCCGCCCAGGGCTTCCGTGAGCTGCAGGAAGGCCAGAAGGTGACCTTCGACGTCACCCAGGGCCAGAAGGGCCCCCAGGCGGAGAACATCGTTCCCGCCTGACGCTGACGCGTACGAAGCTGGGGCCCGCACCTTGGGTGCGGGCCCCAGCTCGTTTCTTTTCGGGTAACTCCCGGTGCGGCCGTGACGGCCGCAGGGCGCTGCGAGCAGCCGGTCAGGCGCTCGAACCGCCATGCTGTGGCAGGACGCAGGTCCGCCCGGCTCGGATCCGGCATCCACATTTCCGACCCTGTGGCCGATCCTGATCCCCTTGGGCGCGGCGGGTGCATTTATTCGCCCCCGTTTCGTTTTCTTTTTACTTCGGTCCGTCCTTGCGATTCTTTTGTGCGCGGCTTGGCGCTGCCGGGAATTCCTCGACGTACCGCTTCGAGGAAGGTTCCGCATGAACCGCACAGCCCGTAACGATCGCTACTCCCGCACCCGCTCCGGCGGCGGCGCCGGATCCGGCCGCGACCGCCGCACCGAGGGGCAGTCCCCGCGCCGCTCCGGTGGACCGGGTCGCTCCGGCGGCCAGGGGCGCCGTCCCGCGCTCCAGGGCGAGTTCGCGCTGCCCGTCACCGTCACCCCGCCGCTCCCCGCGGCCGAGTCGTTCGGCGACCTGGACATGCCGGCGCCTCTCCTGGCGGCGCTCACCGCCGAAGGCATGACCGTGCCGTTCCCGATCCAGGGGGCGACGCTGCCCAACTCCCTCGCCGGCCGTGACGTGCTGGGCCGCGGACGCACCGGTTCGGGCAAGACCCTCGCCTTCGGACTCGCCCTGCTGGCCCGCACCGCCGGGCAGCGCGCCGAGCCCCGCCGGCCGCTCGCACTCGTCCTGGTGCCCACCCGCGAACTGGCCCAGCAGGTCACCGACGCCCTCACTCCGTACGCACGTTCCCTGCAGCTGCGGATGGCCACGGTCGTGGGCGGCATGTCCATCGGCCGCCAGGCCGGCGCGCTGCGTGGCGGCGTCGAGGTCGTCGTGGCCACACCGGGCCGCCTCAAGGACCTCATCGAGCGCCGCGACTGCCACCTGGACGAGGTGAAGATCACCGTCCTGGACGAGGCCGACCAGATGGCCGACATGGGCTTCATGCCCCAGGTCACCGAGCTGCTCAACCAGGTCCGCGAGGACGGCCAGCGGATGCTGTTCTCCGCGACCTTGGACCGCAACGTCGACCTCCTGGTCCGCCGCTATCTGCACGACCCGGTGGTGCACTCCGTCGACCCGTCCGCCGGCGCGGTCACGACGATGGAGCACCACCTGCTCCACGTACACGGCGCGGACAAGCACGCCACCACCACCGAGATCGCCGCCCGCGACGGCCGGGTGATCATGTTCCTGGACACCAAGCACGCCGTGGACAAGCTCACCCAGCACCTGCTGAACAGCGGGGTGCGAGCGGCGGCCCTGCACGGCGGCAAGTCGCAGCCGCAGCGCAACCGCACCCTGACGCAGTTCAAGACCGGTCATGTGACGGTGCTGGTGGCCACCAACGTCGCGGCCCGTGGCATCCACGTCGACAACCTCGACCTCGTCGTCAACGTCGACCCGCCCACCGACCACAAGGACTACCTGCACCGCGGTGGCCGCACCGCGCGCGCCGGCGAGTCCGGCAGCGTCGTCACCCTCGTCCTGCCCAACCAGCGCCGCGAGATGACGCGCCTGATGGCGGACGCCGGCATCACCCCGCAGACCACCCAGGTCCGCTCCGGCGAGGCCGAACTCAGCCGCATCACCGGCGCCCAGGCTCCCTCCGGCATCCCCGTCATCATCACCGCCCCGGTCACCGAGCGCCCCAAGCGCACCGGCTCGTCCTCGCGAGGCCGGCGCAGCCGCCCCGCACAGGCCCGCCGCGCGGGCGGTGCGAACCGGCAGGAGAACGGCACCCAGCGCGGGCAGTCCTCCCTCGGCAGCGCCGCGTAATTCCACGGACGGACGGACGGCCCGGCCTCCTGCCGTTCCGTCCGCTCCCTCCCTCCGCCCGGCCGGTCCGAGCGGGCCGGCACTCCTTCCGTCTCCCTCCCACCCTGTTGAGGAACCATGCGCTGCGTCATCGCCCGCTTCCCCTTCGATCTGGTCAAGAGTGAGGTGCAGGCAGCGATGAAGGGCATCAAGCCCGAGCCCACCACCGGCGAGTGCGTGATCATCGGCCGCCGTACGTACCCCGTCAAGCAGGTGGGCGAGGTGATCACGCGGCAGGACCGCCGCGATTTCACCGCAGGCGAGGTGACCAGGGCCCTGACGCGCCTCGGCTTCACCTGCCGCGCCACCCCGGCCCCGGCCACCGGAGCGGCACTGCGGCATGTCCCGCTGTCCGAGGGCGTGAGCGCCGAGGGGGACGCGGTCTTCGAGGACGGGGCGCTCTTCGAGGCCGACGGGGCCTTCGAGGGCGGCGCCGTCTTCGAGGTCGGTCCGCGCGCCTTCTGACTCCGGGCGACGCGTCGCCCCCTCTTCTCTCGGCCACTTCGGCCACTTCGGCCGCTGTGGCCTTCGGGTGACCTTCCCCACGCGCGCTCATGCCGCGACGGCGCACCGACGCCCCCAATGCCATCGCATCGACACCGACAGGTGCGGAGCGCGAGGCCATCGCCGTCGAGCCGGCCGAGGCGACTCCGCAGGCGGCCCGCTGGGACAGCAGGTGGGCGGTGGGGCGGGCGTACGGCGGACGAGGAGCAGCGCCCCCGCGCCGTGCACTCTCCGTTACCACCTCCGCGCCGCCACCCGTCCGGGGTTTGCGGCTTCCGGAGCAAAGCCGAGTGGAAAGTCACCTCAGGGGCGCAGCGCGACGGCCGCGCCCCGAGACCGGATGCTCCTCCGGGTGCCCATCTGACCTGCATAAACGCGGCTGGGATGCACCCGTGGAAGCCGGTTGCGGCAGTTCGTGGCCGATGCCGCCGAGGAGTGGCCGCTTCTCGTCATCGGCGCGTACCCCAGTTCGACCATGAGTACACTCGCCCACCATGTGTGAGGCCAGCCGGATCATGAAACGGCAGAAAATACGCGTTCATCAGCCATGCGCCGACGCTTCGGGTCGGCGCGGGAAGGTCCTGCGCAGCTCCGCCGTCCTGGTCGGATGCGCCCCCCACCGGGCGTTCACCGCTGACCACCGGCAGGTCTCCTCAACCCCCGCCACGTCCCCCGTCCGTTCCGCCCGAAGATGTCGTCGGCCGGCCCTCGCCGAGGACACCGCGGTGGTGACGTGAGGCGCCGCGCGAACAGGGGACGGCACGCGCAGTCCCGGGATCCTCGTGGGCATTGGCTGCTGTTGATCCTGGTGCTCCCCGTGATGTTCGGAGCCCTGCTCTTCGAAGGCTGGACCACCCACGAGGTCGACGCCGCGAAGTCGCGGCAGGACTGCACCACCCCGGTGCCCGAGGCCGTGGAGAAGGGCGGCCCGGTCGTGAACATCGACAAGGGCAGGGTGCAGACCGCCAAGATGCCGGCCCGGACGGTCGCGCTGACCTACGACGGCGGCCCGAACCCGCTCTGGACGCCGCGCCTGCTGGACCTGCTGCGCAAGCACCACGCGCACGCCACCTTCTTCCTCCACGGCGCCGAGGCGGCCAAGCATCCGGACCTGGTACGGCGGATTCGGGCCGAGGGCCATGAGATCGGGTCGAACACCTACACCGGTGCCTCCATGGGTTCGTCGTCGGCCATCCGCTCCCAGCTGGAGCTGTCGCTCACCCAGAAGGCGCTCGCGGGCTCCGCCGGCGTGCACACCGGTCTGCTCCGGCTGCCGCAGACCACCACGTCGGACACCATGTGCGGCGCCGAGTGGCGGGCCGCGCGCAACGCGACGGCGGAGGGCTACACCCTGGTCTCCGCCGATCAGTGGTTCCGCAAGCCGTCGCTGGGCGCGATCCGGCAGTTCAGCCAGAACGACACCGCGTACGCGGATACGGCAAGGCTGCTCAAGAACCCCGGTGTCGAGAAGTTCACGACCGTGACGTCCGGCATCGGGCTGCCCTCGACCGACAAGCCGGTCTCCACCGCCGAGCGGTGGGAGGGCAAGGCCCTGATCTGGATCAAGGCCCTCGGCCACGCCTTCGTACGCGGCATGACCTGGGTGCTGGGGATCGCCGGCGCGCTGGGCGTGCTGCGGCTGGTCCTTCTGATCTTCTTCGCCCGAGCCCACGTCCGCCGTCTCACACGGTCCCGCCCCCGCGCGCCCTGGCTGCGGGAGGTCGTCGACCCGGTGACCGTCCTCGTACCGGCCTACAACGAGGCGGCCGGGATCGAGTCGACGGTCCGCTCGCTGCTCGCGTCCACCCATCCGCACCTGCAGGTCATCGTGATCGACGACGGGTCGACGGACCGGACGGCGGACATCGCCACCTGGATCGGCGACCCCCGGGTGGAGGTCATCCGGCAGTCCAACGCGGGCAAGGCCGCCGCACTCAACACCGGTCTCGCGCACGCCCGGCACGACATCGTGGTGATGGTCGACGCCGACACCGTCTTCGAGCCGGACGCCGTCCACCGGCTCATCCAGCCGCTCTCCCACCCCGCGGTGGGTGCGGTCAGCGGCAACACCAAGGTCGGCAACCGGCGCCGTCTCCTCGGCAGGTGGCAGCACCTGGAGTACGTCTTCGGCTTCAATCTCGACCGCCGGATGTTCGAGGTGCTGGAGTGCATGCCGACCGTCCCTGGAGCCATCGGCGCCTTCCGCCGGGACGCGGTGATGGGCGTCGGCGGCGTCAGCGAGGACACCCTCGCCGAGGACACCGACCTGACGATGGCCATGTGGCAGGCGGGCTGGCGAGTGGTCTACGAGGAGACCGCCGTCGCCTGGACCGAGGTTCCGACCTCGCTCGGCCAGCTGTGGCGGCAGCGCTACCGGTGGTGCTACGGCACGCTCCAGGCGATGTGGAAGCACCGGCACGCCGCAGTGGAGGTCGGACCGGCCGGCCGCTTCGGCCGCCGTGGCCTGAGCTACCTCGCGCTCTTCCAGGTCGCCCTGCCGCTGCTCGCCCCGATCGTCGACGTGTTCGCCCTGTACGGGGCGCTCTTCCGCGGCCCGGTGCTCTCGGCCGGGGTGTGGATCGGCTTCCTCGCCCTCCAACTGGCCTGCGCCGGATACGCGTTGCGGCTCGACGGTGAGAAGGTGCGGGCGCTGTGGGCGATGCCGTTCCAGCTCTTCGTCTACCGGCAGCTCATGTATCTGGTGGTCATCCAGTCCGTGGTCGCCTTCCTGCTCGGCACCCGTCTGAAGTGGCACCGCATGCACCGCTCCGGCACCGCGGCACAGGAGATCGGGCAACCGATCGCGTACGAGAGCCTGTCCTCGCGCTGACGGACACCGCACGGACCGCCGCACGGCAGGCTGAGCCGACCGGCGACAGGGCGCCTCCGGCCCATCGGGTACGGAGGCGCCCTCGCCGTTTCGGGGGAAGGCCCCGACCACGATCCGCCCCGGGCGCAACGGTCCTCCGCCCGCGCAAGGACCCCTCGGTCATATGTGAAGGTTGCCCGGATCCCGCGGTGTACGGCAGGCGTCCCCGAGGTGAACTGGATCACCGTGACGCCCCCTCACCCCCTTTCACCAGGCATTTCTCCCGTGCAGAATTCTGGACTGTTTGGTGAAGAGCACGTGGGCGGGCAGACTGCCGCCCATGACTGATTGGCTGGAGGGGGCGCCCGACCGAGGCCGGCGAGGCGACGCGGAGGCGACGCACCTCAGAACCGGCCAGGTGTGGAGCCATGCCGCCTACCCGTCCCACGCGGGCCCGCCACAGTCTCCCCACACCCCTCCGCAGCACTTCGACGCGTACGCCGCGGACCTTCCGGACCGGCACGCGGGGCACCCCGGCGGCGGAGCGCCCGTCCGTCCCGTGCGAGGGCCGGGTGGCCCGGGCGCCGGGGGCCGCACCCCGAGGCAGCGGTCCGCCCGCACCCGCCCCAGCCGGCGCCGCCGGCTCACCCGGGCCGCGATCCTCCTGGCCGGCGTCCTCCTCGTCACCTCGGGCGGCACGTACGTCTGGGCGGACACCGAGCTCAACCGCGACGTCGACCTCGCGAAGATCGCGGACCGTCCGGCGGCGGGCGCCGGCACCAACTACCTGATCGTGGGCTCCGACAGCCGCGCGGGCCTCTCCGAAAAGGCCAAGAAGGACCTGCACGCCGGCGGTTCGGCCGACGCCGGCCGCCGCACCGACTCGATGATCCTGCTGCACACCGGCGCCCACGGCACCACCATGATGAGCCTGCCGCGCGACTCCTGGGTCTCCATCCCGCCGTACATCCGTCCCGAGACCGGCAAGCACTACGCCGCGTCGAGGAACAAGCTCAACGCGGCGTTCTCGCTCGGCGGCCCCGAGCTCCTCGTGCGGACCATCGAGCACAACACGGGCCTGCGCATCAACCACTACACGGAGATCGGCTTCGCGGGCTTCGTGGGCCTCGTCGACGCGGTCGGCGGCGTGCAGATGTGCCTCGACAAGGACGTCAAGGACGAGAAGTCGGGTGCGGACCTCAAGAAGGGCTGCCACGTCCTCGACGGCCGCACGGCCCTCGCGTTCGTCCGCCAGCGCCACCAGGAGGCCGAGGGCGACCTGGGCCGCAGCCAGAACCAGCAGAAGTTCCTGGCCGCACTCGCCAACAAGGCCGCCACCCCCGGCACCCTGCTCGACCCGTCCAAGGTCTATCCGACGATGAGCGCGGGACTGGACACACTCATCGTGGACAAGGACATGGGCCTGCCGGGCCTCACCGCGCTCTTCGAAGCCATGAAGAACGTCACGTCGGGCAACGGCAAGCGCCTCAACGTCCCGGTGTCCGACACCTCTTTCGCCACCCCCAAGGGCAGCGCAGTGAAGTGGGACCTCCCCCAGGCGAAGCGGGCCTTCACACAACTGCGCAACGACCAGCCGGTGACACTCCCCGCAAAACCCTGACCGGCCCGCCGACCGCGTCAGCCGACGCCGGCAGCCTCACGCGCGGGGCGCCGCTCCGCCGCGGGCAGCTGCGCGACGACACTCGCGTAGAACTGGTCCACGGCCTCGTCGACGCTCCGGATGAACCCGGACTCGGCGCTGCCGCGAGTGGCGCCCATACCCTTGAACAGCGACAGCCGGAAACCGGTGATCCGCGCCCCCTCCGCTGGAAGCAGGTCAGCCGGTTCGGGACGCAGCCGCTCCAGGGTGCCGCGCGGACCGTTGCCCGACTCGACCAGCGTCTCGACATGCAGGTCGGCGGGCGCCGCCGCCAGCATCCGGACCATGCGCTTGACCGAGGTGAGCGGGTAACTGCCTTCGGGCGCGGCCACCTCGACCGAGGTACGCAGCTTGCCGGTGCGGAGATCGGCAGTGATCGCCAGAACCCCGGGCGCGCCGTCGATACGCAGCTCGGCAGTCAACCGGCCCTCGTCACACAGCCGGTCGGCAAGCACGGTCCGCCGGGAATGCGGATCGGCGCCGCGGCGTCCTCGCTGTACCGGCAGTGCCTTCTGACCGAGTTCTCCGCCCAGCCGCAGGCAGACCTGCCGAACGAGCCGTTCCCAGCTCTCGACGACCTCGACGGCACGCCCGTCACCCCGGCAGAGCGTTTCCGTGTCGATGCCCCTGCGCACCGGCACCCAGGCCGGGCCCATGTTCTGGAAGCCGTGGCAGCCCGAGTTGTCGTGCTGGAGGTAGTGCAGGAGTTCCTGAAGGAGCCAGGCGTGCGCGGCATTGCCGACGCCCTCGTGACGGATCAGCATCTGAGCCTGATGGGCTACCTCGGCCCACGACAGATGCCAGAGAGCGACCTTGTGCTTGCGGCGGCCGTCCGTCTTGACCTCCACCAGCGGACGGCCCTCCAGAGCAACGTCGTTGGAGAGGGTGATGACCGCCTCGTAGCCCCGGCGCGCGGCGATGTCCATGTAGTTCTGGACCTGATCGGACCTGAGGGCGTTCCCATTGGTCTTCACTTCGACCAGGGCGGTCCACAACTTGCCCGCGCGCTCCACCCGGATCACGCCGTCCGGGCGCTTGGGGGTCTCTCCGTGGGGAAGGGCGACCTCGGTGAAGATCTGCATACGGCCGGCCGGGGCACCGAAGGCCGCCGTCAGCCTCCGTCCGAATTCGGGCACCTCGGCCATGACGGAAAGCAGCACGGAAGTGGCCTTCCCCTCGCGCTCCTTGTCGCTCTTCAGCGCCCCCGCGGGGAAGAGCCGGGCAGATTTCCAACTGTCGTTCTCGGCAAGCGACTTCTTCTCCGCCTTGGGCAGGGTGACCTTCTTCTTGGCGGTGCGGGGCCGCCGCGCACGAGCCGGTGCCGGCGTCCCGTCGCCCGCCTGAGCCGTCCGTGATTCCTGCGCAGTACGTGATTCCTGCGCCGTACGTGATTGCGAGGGAAGCGTCACCACCGGCTCGGCGACGGCCGGTTGTAGCGCTTCGTCCGTGGACTCCGCCGCCACCGTGGACTCCGCGCCGGCGTCGTCGCCCTCGTCGTCCACATCGATGCCGAAGTCCGTGGCGAGACCCGCCAAGCCGGTCTCGTAACCCTGGCCGATGGCCCGGAACTTCCACCCGTCGCCCCGCCGGTACAGCTCGCCGAAGAGGAACGCACTCTCCACGCCCGCCTCGGTGATGGAGTAGCCGAGCAGGGCCTCTCCGGCCCGGTCGGCAAGCGTCAGGCGCAGGTCGTCCAGCTCCCCGAAGCGGGAGTCACCGTACTGACTCGCCGCCAGCACGATGCGTTCGACGTCGGGGGCCACCGCGGTCAGATCGAGGCTGATGCGGTCCTCACTCCCCGCGCTGCCGGGCGTCTTGCCCAGCAACTGCACGCTGCCGTCGGCGGAAGCGGGGTTGTTGTAGAAGAAGAAGTCGGCATCGCTGCGCACCTTGCCGCCGGCGCCCAGCAACAGGACGGACACATCCGCGTCCCCCTCGCCCGCCACGCTGCTCCAGCTCAGGCTCACGACGACGGCACCGGCGTCCTCGCTCAGGGCTGCCAGGTCGATGTTGGAACCCTTGGTCATCTCGTGCATGCAGTCCCCCCAACGAGCGGCCGCCCCCGGACCCGCCCGGGCAGCCACCACATGTCGATCCGTGACGCCACGTGTACTCCCTGCGCACGGAACTGCACCGTAGCGCTCACGACGACCCCCGGCGGGCCGATCCCGCAAACGCCCGACCGGGAAACCGGCGCGCCCCGACGGCGAACGCGGAACGACCGCATCACGGCAGGACGGCCGGCCTCTCATCCCTCGTCGGCCTGACCGGACATCGATCGCAGATGTGTCCTACGCCACGCCTCAACCTTCCAAGGTGCGGCTGCGGGCGATCTCCCCACGCGCGACCGCAGGCAACAACGACGAAGGCCCCGGCCGGTTTCCCGGTCGGGGCCTTCGTTCAGCCCGGTGAGGCTGGGCGGAGGATACGAGATTCGAACTCGTGAGGGGTTGCCCCCAACACGCTTTCCAAGCGTGCGCCCTAGGCCACTAGGCGAATCCTCCGCCGCAAACAATACAAGACGTTGGGGAGTGCTCGCGAACATGATCCGGAGCCGGGGTCCGGGTGGGGGTTCGAGAGGGGGCCCGGGCGGGGCCGGGGTCGTTTCCCGGGCGGGGAATCCGCTACTGTGGTGCGCAGCCCCTCACGTGGCGCTATCTGACTGAACTCCCCCAGGGCCGGAAGGCAGCAAGGGTAGGTCGGCTCTGGCGGGTGCGTGGGGGGCGCTTGCGTTTGCGGGGCCGGGCCGGTTGTCGGTGCGGGCCGATATCGTCGTATGCGTGTCGTCCCTTGCGCTGTACCGCCGCTACCGACCCGAGACCTTCGCCGAGGTCATCGGGCAAGAGCACGTGACCGATCCGCTGCAGCAGGCGTTGCGGAACAACCGCGTCAACCACGCGTATCTGTTCAGCGGGCCGCGTGGCTGCGGCAAGACGACCAGTGCGCGGATCCTGGCGCGCTGCCTCAACTGTGAGCAAGGTCCCACTCCCACGCCGTGCGGGACCTGCCAGTCCTGTGTGGACCTCGCGCGCAACGGCCGCGGGTCGATCGATGTGATCGAGATCGACGCGGCGTCGCACGGTGGCGTGGACGACGCCCGTGAGCTGCGCGAGAAGGCGTTCTTCGGCCCGGCGAGCAGCCGCTACAAGATCTACATCATCGACGAGGCCCACATGGTCACCTCGGCGGGCTTCAACGCCCTGCTGAAGGTCGTCGAGGAGCCGCCGGAGCATCTGAAGTTCATCTTCGCCACGACCGAGCCCGAGAAGGTCATCGGGACGATCCGGTCGCGTACGCACCACTACCCCTTCCGGCTGGTGCCGCCCGGGACCCTGCGGGAGTACCTCGCGGAGGTCTGCGGGCGCGAGTCGGCTGCCGTCGAGGACGGAGTGCTGCCCCTGGTGGTGCGCGCGGGCGCCGGGTCGGTGCGTGACTCGATGTCCGTGATGGACCAGCTCCTCGCCGGCGCGGGCGACGACGGTGTGACATACGCCATGGCGACGGCGCTCCTGGGCTACACGGACGGCTCGCTGCTGGACTCGATCGTGGAGGCGTTCGCCTCGGGCGACGGCGCGGCGGCCTTCGAGGTCGTGGACCGGGTCATCGAGGGCGGCAACGATCCACGGCGCTTCGTCGCCGACCTCCTGGAGCGGCTGCGGGATCTGGTGATCCTGGCGGCCGTGCCGGACGCGGGGGAGAAGGGGCTGATCGACGCCCCGGCCGATGTCGTGGAGCGGATGACCGCGCAGGCTTCCATCTTCGGCGCGGCGGAGCTGAGCCGGGCCGCCGATCTGGTCAACACGGGTCTGACGGAGATGCGCGGGGCGACTTCGCCGCGGTTGCAGCTGGAGTTGATCTGCGCCCGGGTGCTGCTTCCGGCGGCGTACGACGACGAGCGGTCGGTGCAGGCGCGGCTGGACCGTCTGGAGCGGGGCGCGGGTGGAGCTGCTCCGGGCGGCGCGGGTGCCATGGGCGGGGGCGGAGCCGGGGCACCGGTGGTTTCTTCCGGTGGCGGGCCCGCGGCCGGCTACGTACCCGGTCCCGAGGCGCATCCGGTGGCACCGCCCGCCGGTCCTTCCGGTCCGGCGGCCGCGCGCGCCGCGGTGCGCGGGGCTGTCGGCGGTGGGTCCGGAGCGAGCGGCTCGGCAGGTCCGGCGCCGGGGGCACCCGAGGGGGCGCCGCACGGTGGGGGCGTGGAGCATCAGCGGGCGGACGGCGGTGCCGGTTCCTCGGGGCCGCAGGCAGGGCAGCACGGTGCGTCGCAGGGCGGTCCGCAGACGGAGACGGGTTCTCCGGGCGGTCCGCAGGGCGGTCAGGAATCCGGTCCGCAGGGCGGTGAGCGCGGGGGCGCGCCCACCCGGCCCGGCGCGTGGCCGGGGAGTGCGGGCAGCGGATCCGCACCTGCTGGTGCGGGCGATCCCGGCGACGAGGCCGGCGCCGGTGGTTCCGGTGGCCCTGGTGGTTCAGGCGAGGCGAACGGCCCGGCCGGTGGCGAGGGCACTCCGACTCGGCCCGGCGCGTGGCCGGGGAGCGCCGGAGCCGGGGCCGGCAGCGCCGGTGGCGGGGCTCGGCAGCCCGGCGGCTGGCCCTCGGCAGCGGCCCCCGGGCAGGGCGCCCAGGGGCAGGGCGGTCAGGGACAGGGAAGCCAGGGGTCGGGAGGCCAGGGACCGCAGGGCGGCGCGCCCGCCGGGCCGCCTGCCGCCACCGGGCCCTCGCAGCCCTCGCAGCCCGGCCCCGGACAGCAGCCGTCGCAGGGCGGGCCCCCGCCCGCGAGCGGGCAGGGTGCCGCGCAAGTGCGGCAGATGTGGCCGGACATCCTGGACGCGGTGAAGGGCCGTCGGCGTTTCACCTGGATCCTCCTGAGCCAGAACGCCCAGGTCTCCGGGTTCGACGGCACGACCCTCCAGATCGGCTTTCCCAACGCCGGCGCGCGTGACAGCTTCGCCAATGGCGGGAGCGAGGACGTGCTCAAGGAGGTGCTGGCCGAGAAGTTCCAGGTGCAGTGGCGGGTCGAGGCGATCGTCGACCCCTCGGGCGGTACGAACCCACCGTCCGGCGGCGCCCCGCGGAGCGGTGGCGGCGGTTTCGGCGGGGGATCGGGTGGCGGCTACGGCGGTGGCGCGCCCGCCGCGCCCCAGCAGCCCACGCCGCAGCAGCCTCCGCAGCAGAATCCCCCGGGGCCCGAGGCGTCCGGTGGGCAGTACGGACAGGCCGGTGGCGCGGGCGGCTCCGGTGGCGGAAGCCAGGGCGCCCGGATGGCCCGGGAGGCCGTCTCCACACCGGCTTCCGGTGGCGGTCAGCATGCTCCCGCGCCGGAGTCGTCGTATGCGCCGGAGCCCCCGCCGATGTCCATCGAGTACGACATGCCGGCCGAGGACGACCCCGATCTCGTCGACTCCGCGCTCAGCGGTCACGACCTGATCATGCGCGAGCTGGGCGCGACGGTGGTGGAGGAGTTCAACAACAACGAGTGAGTGGGCAGGGCAGCCATCGGCGAGCAGGCCCGTCCGGGGGCGAAGCACGGGCGGGCTCGGCGGTCAGGGACCTGAGTGCGCCGCCGGTCCGCGGTGCCCACGGAGCTGAGCGGGCCGACGACCAGGCTGCAAGCCATGAACATGCCACCCATGGATCCGCCCGTCCCGGGTCACTCTTCGGTGGCCTCGCCCCGTACGCCCGGATTGCCGCGGATCGGCGGTGTCACGGGGGCGGCAGGCGGATCGGGCGTACATCCGTGCTCCTCCGTACGGCGTAGGGCGCGCCGCCCCTGAAACACGTAGGCTCGGGCTACCGCATCAAATAGTTGTCGTATGGCAGGAGTCACGTCGTGATCCCCGGTGGTCAGCCCAATATGCAGCAGCTGCTCCAGCAGGCCCAGAAGATGCAGGAGGATCTCGCGGCCGCCCAGCAGGAGCTCGCGGAGACGCCCGTCGAGGGCTCCGCGGGTGGCGGTCTGGTCAAGGCGACGGTGACCGGCTCAGGTGAACTGCAGGGCCTGGTCATCGACCCCAAGGCGGTCGACCCCGAGGCCGGCTCGGCCGAGGAGAACGCCGAGACCATCGCCGACCTCGTCCTCGCCGCTGTCCGCGACGCGAACGCGAGTGCCCAGCAGCTTCAGCAGCAAAAGCTCGGCCCGCTCGCCCAGGGTCTGGGCGGCGGTAGTGGAATCCCCGGTCTCCCCTTCTGAGGAGTAGCCAACTAGCGTACGCAGTACGGCAGAAGAGAGAGAAGACGTTCCGTGTATGAAGGCGTGGTTCAGGATCTGATCGACGAGCTGGGCAGGCTGCCCGGCGTCGGTCCCAAGAGCGCGCAGCGGATCGCCTTTCACATTCTTCAGGCCGAGCCGACCGATGTCCGCCGGCTTGCCAACGCGTTGATGGAGGTCAAGGCGAAGGTCCGGTTCTGCAGCGTGTGCGGCAACGTCGCACAGGAGGAGCAGTGCCGGGTCTGCCTGGACCCGCGGCGCGATCCGGCGGTCATCTGTGTCGTGGAAGAGCCCAAGGACGTCGTGGCGATCGAGCGGACGCGTGAGTTCCGCGGTCGCTACCACGTACTCGGTGGGGCGATCAGCCCGATCGAGGGCGTCGGACCCGACGACCTGCGGATCAGGGAACTGCTGGCCAGGCTCGCGGACGGCACCGTCACCGAGCTGATCCTGGCCACCGACCCGAATCTGGAGGGCGAGGCCACGGCCACCTATCTGGCCCGCATGATCAAACCCATGGGGCTGAGAGTGACGCGACTGGCCAGCGGACTGCCGGTCGGAGGCGACCTGGAGTATGCGGACGAGGTCACGCTCGGGCGGGCCTTCGAAGGGAGGAGACTTCTCGATGTCTGATGCCACGCTGCACAACGCGACGCAGAACCCGGATGATTTCGCCGTATCGATCTCCGACTCGATCGAGAGCTTCATCGTCGCGGTGACGGAGGTCGCCAAGGGCGACGAGCCGGACAGCGCGGTGCCGTTCCTGTTGCTGGAGATCTCCCAGCTGCTGCTCACGGGCGGCCGGCTGGGTGCCCACGAGGACATCGTTCCCGACGAGCGGTACGAGCCGGACAGCGGCCCGGAGCCGGACGTCGACGATCTGCGGGAGCGGTTCGCCACGCTGCTCGACCCGGTGGATGTGTATTCCGAGGTCTTCGACCCCTACGTGCCGCGCAGCGAGCCGGTGCCCTGCCGGGTCTCCGACGACCTCGCCGACATCGTCACCGACCTCCGGCACGGACTGGCGCACTACCGCGCGGGCCGGGTCAGCGAGGCTCTCTGGTGGTGGCAGTTCTCCTACCTCTCCAATTGGGGCCCGACCGCCTCGGCCGCACTGCGCGCGCTGCAGTCGCTGGTCGCCCACGTACGCCTCGACCAGCCGCTTGACGAGCTGAACGGTCTGGACACGGACAGCGACGACGGTGGCGAGGACCGGCTCGCGGAGGAGGCCGGCAAGGTCATGGCGGCGGAGATCGCGGGACCGCTGGGGCTGCGGCGGGTGTGAGCCGCGGCCGGGGGTCGGCCCAAGGGGCAGGGAGCCCGGCGGTCCGGCGCACGGCGGTCCGACGCGCTGCATAGGGCGGGGGTCCTCGGGCAGGCGTTGCCAGGAAGGGCCCGATGGGTCCGGAGTTCCGGCGGCGCGAGCCCGGACTCGCGGCGGCCCGGGCAGGGAGGCCGGCGTCCCGTGCCGGGCGTTCGGATGGTCCGCCGACTCGACTGCGGCGTGTCGCATGGCGTGTGACCTGCGTTACGGGCACATGTGAGCTGGGTTACGTTTCCGTGTGTTCCTGCCCGGAGCGGGCATGTGCTCGCCGGGCAGGCGCAACGGTGCGCCGCGCGAATCCCGCCCCTGGGGCATGGCGATCATCGCGCCCGGTGGCTGAGAAATCAGCGATCGAGCGATGAGTTTCGTGTCTCAGGATGTGGTATTCGCGGGGCGGGTTCCGCTTGCTCGGTAGACTGAGCCGACCGCAGTACCCCCATTTCCGGGGGTCCGGGAGGAAACTCCCGATGAGACAGTTGCGAGGAGCGCACGTGGGCCTTGTCGTGCAGAAGTACGGCGGCTCATCCGTTGCGGATGCCGAGGGCATCAAGCGCGTTGCCAAGCGAGTCGTCGAAGCCAAGAAGAACGGCAACCAGGTTGTCGTAGTGGTTTCGGCGATGGGCGACACGACGGACGAGCTGATCGATCTCGCTCAGGAAGTGTCCCCGATTCCGTCGGGGCGCGAGTTCGACATGCTGCTGACCGCCGGAGAGCGGATCTCCATGGCCCTGCTGGCGATGGCGATCAAAAACCTCGGTCATGAGGCGCAGTCCTTCACCGGTAGCCAGGCCGGCGTCATCACCGATTCCGTGCACAACAAGGCACGGATCATCGATGTCACGCCGGGCCGCATCAAGACCTCGGTCGACGAGGGCAACATCGCCATCGTCGCCGGCTTCCAGGGTGTGTCCCAGGACAAGAAGGACATCACGACGCTGGGGCGGGGCGGGTCGGACACGACCGCCGTCGCGCTGGCGGCCGCCCTGAACGCCGATGTCTGTGAGATCTACACCGATGTCGACGGTGTCTTCACCGCTGACCCGCGGGTCGTGAAGAAGGCCCGGAAGATCGACTGGATCTCCTTCGAGGACATGCTGGAGCTGGCCAGTTCCGGCTCCAAGGTGCTGCTGCACCGTTGCGTCGAGTACGCACGTCGATACAACATCCCGATCCACGTCCGCTCCTCCTTCTCGGGGCTCAAGGGCACGTGGGTCAGCAACGAACCGCAAGGGGACCAGCCGATGGAGCAGGCGATCATCTCGGGCGTCGCACACGACACCTCCGAGGCGAAGGTCACGGTCGTCGGAGTTCCGGACAAGCCGGGCGAGGCCGCGCGCATCTTCCGTGCGATCGCGGACTCCGAGGTCAACATCGACATGGTCGTCCAGAACGTGTCGGCCGCGTCCACGGGCCTGACCGACATCTCGTTCACCCTCCCGAAGGCGGAGGGCCGCAAGGCCGTCGCCGCCCTGGAGAAGACCCGTGCGGCGGTCGGTTTCGACTCGCTGCGCTACGACGACCAGATCGCCAAGATCTCGCTGGTCGGCGCCGGTATGAAGACCAACCCCGGTGTCACGGCGACGTTCTTCGAGGCGCTGTCCAACGCGGGTGTGAACATCGAGCTCATCTCGACCTCCGAGATCCGCATCTCGGTCGTCACCCGCGCCGATGACGTCAACGAGGCCGTGCAGGCCGTCCACACCGCCTTCGGTCTCGACAGTGAGACCGACGAGGCCGTGGTCTATGGCGGCACCGGACGATGATTCCGGCCGAGGCGGGCCGTCCGTCCCACGCCGTCATCGCGGGGGCGGACGCCCGTACGGCCCGTAAGCCGCATCTCGCCGTCGTCGGTGCCACCGGTGCCGTCGGCTCGGTCCTGCTCGGCATCCTGTCCGAGCGGGCCGACATCTGGGGCGAGATCCGGCTGATCGCCTCTCCCCGCTCGGCCGGCCGCAAGCTGACCGTGCGGGGCGAGGAGACCGAGGTCATCGCACTCGCCGAGGATGCCTTCGACGGCATCGACGTCGCGATGTTCGATGTCCCGGACGAGGTCTCCGCGCAGTGGGCACCGGTCGCGGTGTCCAAGGGCGCGGTGGTCGTGGACAATTCGGGCTCGTTCCGGATGGATCCGGACGTGCCCCTCGTCGTGCCCGAGGTGAACGCGCACGCGGCGCGGCTGCGCCCCCGCGGGATCATCGCCAACCCGAACTGCACGACCCTCTCGATGATCGTGGCGCTCGGCGCGCTGCACGCCGAGTACGGCCTGAGCGGGCTGGTCGTCTCCTCCTACCAAGCCGTATCGGGCGCGGGGAAGGCCGGCGTGGACACGCTGCGGGCGCAGCTCTCCGCGGTGACCGGCACGGACCTGGGCACCAAGCCGGGCGATGTGCGGCGGGCCGTCGGCGACACGCTGGGGCCGTTCCCGGACCCGATAGCGCTCAACGTCGTGCCGTGGGCCGGCTCGCTCCAGGAGGACGGCTGGTCCTCCGAGGAACTCAAGGTCCGTAACGAGTCCCGCAAGATCCTCGGGCTGCCGGACCTGCCGGTCAGCGTCACCTGCGTACGGGTGCCGGTCATCACCACCCACTCGCTCGCCGTGCACGCGCGGTTCGAGAACGAGGTCACCGTCGCAGGCGCGCACGAGATTCTCGCCGCGGCGCCCGGTGTGGTGCTCAGCGACGACCCGGCCGAAGGTGAGTACCCCACTCCTTCCGATGTCGTCGGTACGGACCCGACCTGGGTCGGGCGGGTCCGGCGGTCGCTGGACGATGCGCGGGCGCTGGAGCTGTTCGTGTGCGGGGACAACCTGCGCAAGGGCGCGGCGCTGAACACGGCGCAGATCGGCGAGTTGGTGGCCGGCGAGCTGCGCGGATAGCGCTTCCGCGGGCGACTTGGCGGGATTGGCCGTCGCGGGCCGGGCCGCGTAGGAGATACTTTGTGCACCGTGTGAAGATCCTGTGAGCGCATTGTTGGCCCAAAGCGCTTGATCTGGGCTGACGATCTGTTCGACCATTCGCTCCCCGCCGTACTGCAACCGGCAGTTGGCCGGGGAGCGTCTTTGTGGCCGCCCCTCCATAGGTGGTCCGGTGCGTCCGCGGGCCTTTGTGGGGCCCCCGGCGACGGGGTGAATGCGTCGGGATAAATGGTGCATTGAGGAAGAGCTGGTACGCATGAGGGCATTTGACGCATCGTCGAAGACGGTGTCTTGCGCGTACAACCCTTGTGGGGGGAAGCGTGTCCAACAGGCGTGGCAGAGGTACTCGGTTTCACCATCGCCCCAGGGGGGACAGCAGGCGCAGCAGTGCGCCCGCCGCGCTCTCGTGTGTCCGGGGGCATGCCAGTGATCGCCCCCTGGCCCACCGCGGGCCCCGCGCAGCTTCCTTCTCAGCGTGGGGACACTGACGACGCGATGGCAGCGGGCACAACAGTCGACCATCTGACCGAGACCTACCGCGCGCACTACCGTTCCCTCCTCGGTCTCGCCGCGCTGCTCCTGGATGACACCGCCTCGTGCGAGGACGTCGTCCAGGAAGCGTTCATCCGCGTGCACTCCGCCCGCGGACGGGTGCGCGACCCGGAGAAGACCCTCGCCTATCTCCGGCAGACGGTCGTCAACCTCTCGCGCTCCGCGCTGCGCCGCCGCATCCTCGGGCTGAAGCTGCTGTCCAAGCCGATGCCCGACATGGCGAGCGCCGAGGAAGGCGCGTACGACCTGCTGGAGCGGGACCAACTGATCAAGGCGATGCGCGGGTTGCAGCGCAGGCAGCGCGAAGTGCTGGTGCTGCGCTATTTCGCCGACATGACCGAGGCGCAGGTCGCCGAGACGCTGGGCATATCGCTCGGCTCGGTCAAGGCGTACGGGTCGCGTGGCATCGCGGCGCTCCGCGTCGCGATGGAGGCTCCAGCATGAGTGGCAAGACGTTCGGCCCGTACGACCCGCACGATCCGTTCCGACGCGGTGATTCGTTCGCTCCGCGAGGGAGCCGAGGGCTTCATGCGGTACGCGGAACCGGCGGGGCCCCCGAGGCTCAGCAGGCCCGGGAAGCTCGTGAGGCACGTGGTGTGAGGAAGAGGCTCGGACCGGGCGGCGTGAGCGGCCCGGGGAGTGCGCGGGCGACGGGATCGCGCGGTGAGGCGCGTGGGCTCTACCTCGCACGGGAGGCGCATGCCGGCCAGGGCGGCACGCCGGATCCGGAGGGCGGGCGGCGGGCCGCCGGAGCGGGTGAGGACATCGCTGTCGGAGGCGAGGCACGCAACGCCGGGGCCGGCGAGGCCGGGAGCCGGGGCGCCGGCGCGGCAAGTGGTGTCGCGGGGCACGGTGTTGGGAATTCCCGGGGCGGTGACCTCGGCGACGTCGACCACGGTGAGGTCCACAGCAGGGATGTCGACCGCGGCGACTTCGGCACTCGTGATCCGGGAAGTCGTGACCTCGGCCATCGTGACACCGACAGCCGCGCCGTCGACCGCGACGGCGGGCCGGCTGCCGTGGCCGGAGCGGGTGCCGATGGCCCGGGCCGGGACCACGCGGGCCGCGACCGCGGAGGCTTCGGCGGTGGGAGAGGCGCCGGTCCGCAGACCGGCGGCGGTCTCGGCGGCGAGGACGAGCTGAGACGACTGCTGCACTCCCGGGTAGGCGACCTGCAGCCGGCGCCGGATGCCCTGGAACAGCTTCGGCGCGCCGTGCCGGCCCGCCGACAGCGTCGCCGGCACGTCGTCGTGGGCGCTGCCGCCGCGCTGCTGCTCGGTGGCACCGCGATCCCCGCCATGATCCATGTCGCCACTTCCCAGGACGGCTCCGAGGACCGCCCCGCCAACGCCGCGAGCAGCCGGCAGACCCAGGGCAGCACCGGCGGTGCGCACGGCGAGGGCACCGAGCAGGCCGGCTCGCAGCCGAACGGTAAGGACGGCAGGAAGGCCGGCGAGGACAAGCAGGGGGGCAAGGGCAAGGCGGCGGAGGGGACCGGCGCCGGCCAGGGTGGAGGCGCCGGCGCTCCCGCACCGGACGAGACGATGGACGTCACGTCGCCGCTCTGCGGCCGCGAACAGCTCGGCCAGGGCACCGGTTCGGCCGGCCCGGCGGACTCCGAGGGCCGTGTCTACGGCGCCTTCCGGGTGGTCAACACCTCCGGCACCGCCTGCTCGGTCGAGGGTGGCGGCACCGTCGGCCTGATCGCGCAGGGCTCCACCAACCCCGACAACATCCATGTGGTCGACCACACCTCGGGCGACGCCGCGACCGGCCTGCCCGATCCGGCCACCACCCCTGACCAGCTGGTTCTCAAGCCGGGCGAGGCCTACGAGGTCAAGTTCGCCTGGATCCCCGAGGGCGGCGGCGGCACGACGGGATGCGTCAACCCGGGGCCGTCGCCGACGCCCGACCCCTCCGGCGGTCCGGGGGGCTCGCCGGAGAGCTCGACGTCGGCAACGGGTGACGGTGGCCAGGCGGGCGGGGACGACGGGACCGGCGACGGTGGGAGCGCGACCGGCGCGGTCGTGCTCAGCCATACGCCGGAGGCCGGTGAGCCCGCGGCGGCCGACACCAAGATCCCGGAGGCGTGCGCCGGGACGGTCTACCGCACCGAGGCGCTGGCGGCGGAGTAGCGATCGGGCCGCCCTGGTCCTCACGGACGGGGCCGCCCGCGCGGAGGGGGCGGTGCGGCCCCTCCGCGCGGGCCCCGTACCTTGGTGGTGTGTACCGGTTCCTGCTGACCCCGCGGTGGTGGGGGATCAACGTCTTCGCCGTACTGGCGATCCCCTTCTGCATCTTCATGGGCAGCTGGCAGCTGAGCCGCTTCGAGGGCCGGGTCGACACCCACCACCAGCAGGAGAACCGCTCCGCCGACGCCAAGGCAGCGGCCGCGCGTCCCCTGGACGACCTGCTGCCGGTGGACAAGGTCACCTCCGGCCGGCAGGCAAGCACCCGTGGTCGCTACGACACCGGCCACCAACTGCTCGTCCCCGACCGCACCTTGGAGGACAAGCAGGGCCGGCAGCAGGGCTTCTACGTCCTGACCATGCTGCGCACCGACAGCGGCAAGGCCCTCCCGGTCGTACGCGGCTGGCTTCCCGGCGACGCGGACACCAAGCCCGATACGTCCAAGGTGCCCGCGCCGCCGAAGGGCGAGGTCACCGTGACCGGGGCGCTCCAGGCGTCCGAGCACCAGGGGACCGATGGTGTGCGGGCCGACGGCGGCCTGCCGCGCGGACAGCTCGGCATGATCAGCGCGGCGTCGCTGGTCAATATCGTGCCGTACGAGGTCTACGACGCGTGGATCACGCTCGCGGACGCCCAGGCACCGCTGCGCGCCGTCCCGCCGGTGGCCGTGGAGGGCAGCGGGCTGGACCTGAAGGCCTTCCAGAACCTCGGCTACACCGGTGAGTGGTTCGTCTTCGCGGGCTTCGTCGTCTTCATGTGGTTCCGGCTCTTCCGCCGGGAGGCCGAGACCGCCAAGGACGCGGCGCTGGGCATCCTGCCGGAAGGGGACGCGGGCGCGGAGCAGGAGCCCGCACACGCCCCCGCCGCCTCTGCCGGGTCCTAGGGCGGTCCGCAGAGTCCCGCCTGGTCCGCGACGTCTGGCACGCACGCTCGCTGCGTTGTCGGGATCGCCCACGTGGACCCACTACGAGGACGACCCTCCGCCTTGCGGTCGCGCTCGGCCTCCGAAGGCGACTCCGAGCCGAGACGGAGCGAGTGCAACGAGCGCAGTGCACCGGACGCCGCGGACCCCGCCCGTAGGGCGTCGTGGGCCACGCGGAACTTTGCGGACACGCCTGGGCCGGTCCGCGGAGTCCCGCCTTGCGTGCAGGCCCAGGCGGCACGCTGACCGCGTTCGCGGACACGGCCCAGAACCTTCCGGTCAGCCCGTCACCTGCTCCACCTTTCGCTCGCCCCCCGGCACATCACTGCACCCGCAGCTCCCCCCTCACCTCGCCGTGTCGCCCACGTACCGCCGCGCGAAGTCGAGCTCCAGGCGCACCTGCTTGATGCGCTCCTCCACGACGAGCGAGCCGTGCCCGGCGTCGTAGCGGTAGACCTCGTGCGGGTGGCCACGCTGCTCCAGCCGCTGGACGTAGTTCTCCACCTGCTGAATGGGGCAGCGCGGATCGTTGACCCCGGCGGAGATGTAGACCGGGGCCCGCACCGCGTCCACATACGTCAGCGGTGACGATGCCTCGAAGCGCTCCGGCACCTCCTCCGGCGTCCCGCCCAGCAGCGTCCGGTCCATCGCCTTGAGGGCTTCCATCTCGTCGTTGTAGGCCGTGACGTAGTCCGCGACGGGCACCGCCGCCAGGCCCACCGCCCACGCCTCCGGCTGCATGCCCAGCCCCAGCAGCGTCAGATAGCCGCCCCACGACCCGCCCGCGAGCACCAGTCGCTCCGGATCGGCCAGCCCGGACTCCACCGCCCACTCGCGGACCGCGGCGATGTCCTCCAGCTCGATCAGCCCGACGCGGTGCTTCAGCGCATCCGTCCAGGCGCGGCCGTAGCCGGTCGAGCCGCGGTAGTTGACGCGGACGACCGCGAAGCCGTGGTCGACCCACGCAGCCGGCGACGAGGCGAACGCGTCGCTGTCGTGCCAGGTCGGGCCGCCGTGGATGTCGAACACCGTGGGGAAAGGCCCGGCGCCCTCGGGCTTTTGCACCAGCGCGTGGATACGGCCGCCGGGACCCTCCACCCAGGCATCGGTCACCGGAACCGACCCGGGCGCCTTCATGCCGGGCGGGTCCAGCACGACCTTGCCGCTCGTCGAGCGCACCTCGGGGGGCTGCGCCGCCGAGGACCACAGGAACTCCACCGTGCCGTCGGGCCGGGCGGTGGCACCGGACACGGTGCCCGCGGGGGTCTCGACCCGCGTCAGCGCCCGGCCCTCGGCAGCCGCCGCGCCGGCGCCGCGGCCCGGCGCACCCAGCTCATAGCGCCACAGCTCGCTGCGGGCGTGGTACTCGTGCTCCACCAGCAGCGCCGAACCGTCCGGATACCAGTCGGCGCCCACATCGCCGGGCAGGTCGATCTCCAGGGGCGTCTCCACGCCCGTCACCGGATCCCAGATCATCGGCTCCCAGCGGCCCCGCCGCTGGTGCCCCACCAACAGCCGGGCGTCGCCGTCCACCGGCGCGAAGCCCATCACCGACAGGCCCAGCTCCTCGGTCCCGCCGTTGGTGTCGTCCAGCTCCGCGACGGTCGAACCGTCCGCCCGCACGACGCGGATCGCGGAGTGCATCGCGTCGCCGTGCTCGGTGTGCTCGATCGCGATCAGCGAGCCGTCGTGCGAGAGGTCTCCGACGCCCGCGGACTCGCGGTGGCGGTAGATCTCCACGGCCGGCTGCCCCGGCGGTACGACATGGACCGTCGAGCCCTCGTCGTCCGTGGAGCGTCCGACGACCGCGGTGCCGTCCCGGCCGATCGCCAGCCCCGCCGGATAGGCGGCGGCCAGCCCCGGGGCGGCCGGTTCGTCCGCGCCGCCCGCGAACGGCTGCCGCATCCAGACGCCGAACTCGTCGCCGTCGGTGTCGGAGAACCACCAGATCCACTCGCCGTCAGGGGAGAGGGTGCCGTCCGTGGTGCCGTTCGGACGGTCCGTGGCCTGCCGCTGCCGACCCGTCGCGCGGTCCCAGGCATAGAGCTCGAAGGTGCCGGTGGCGTTCGAGACGAACAAGGAACGGTCCGGAGCGTCCTCCGCCCAGTCCGGCAAGCCGATCCGCGGCGCGCGGAACCTCTTCTCCCAATCCGGCACGGCCTCGGTGGAGGCGGTCGTGCCGGCGGCGTCGGCCGGCTGGGCGGAAGCGGCGGGGGCAGGGCGGTGCTGCGGATCGTTTGCCTGGTCAGTGCCTTGGGTCTCGTCAGTCATGGGCCCATTCTGCGCCGTGCGCCGCAAAAGCGTTGGCGCGGCCATCAGGCTGTGGATAACTTCGCCGCATGCGAAGTCCCAACGGCCCCGACGACTGGCGCGAGACCAACCGCGCGAGGTGGGACGAGCGGGTCCCCCTCCACACCGCGAGCGACTATTACGACCGGGCCGCCTTCTGCCGGGCCCGGGACGTGATCCGCGATTTCGAGATCGCGGAGGTCGGCGATGTCACCGGCCGCACCCTCCTCCACCTCCAGTGCCACTTCGGGCAGGACACGCTGTCCTGGGCGCACCGCGGCGCGCCACAGGTCGTGGGCCTGGACTTCTCGGAACCGGCCATCGAAGCCGCGCGGGAGCTGGCCGCCGAACTCGGCTACGGCCCCGACCGTGCGTCGTTCGTCGCCGCGGACGTCTACGACGCCGCCGAAGCGGTCCCCGACTCGTCCTACGACATCGTCTACACCGGTATAGGGGCTCTGAACTGGCTCCCGGATCTGGTCCGCTGGGCCGAGACCGCCGCCTCACTCGTCGCTCCCGGTGGCTTCCTCTACCTCGCCGAGTTCCACCCGCTGAGCGATGTCCTGGACGACGAAACCGCCTCGCGCGTCACGTACGACTACTTCAACCGGGACGCCTGGGTGGACGAAACCCCCGGCACCTACACGGACTTCGACGCGCCCACGGTCAACAACCGCAGCGTCGAATGGCAGCACCCGCTCGGCGATGTCGTCTCGGCCCTGGCCGGCGCCGGTCTGCACATCGAGTTCCTGCACGAACACGACATGACGATGTTCCAGCGCTTCGCCGCGCTGCGCCGTGCAGGCGACGGCTACTACCGCCTCCCCGCCGACCGCCCCCGCATCCCGCTGATGTACTCGCTGAAGGCGACGAGGCTGCGCTGAAGGCGGACGGCCGGTGTGTCCCTGACCGGACACGGGCGGACAGCGGCGCGGTCCCGCGGCCGATCGTCCGGGGGCCGCCGCCCACGACGTACTCCGGGGCGGCTACTCTTCCGACCGTTCCGGCCGGAAGGGCCGACCGGCGTCCGCTCGGCGGGTGCCGCTGACAACTGCCGGGTGGAGGCTCACGCGGCAGAGAATCACGGGGGTTTCCATGCGGATGCGCAGACGTCTGGCCGGTGCCGCGGGCATGAGCGCGATCCTGCTGCTGGCGGTGGGATGTGCGGGCTCGGCCCAGAAGAAGGCGTCGCCGGCCGCTTCCGCTGCCGTGGCCGCCGCCAAGCCGCTGCCGATGAAGGTCGCTCCTCACCCGGCGACCTGGACGGGGACCGACGACAAGGTCCATCCCCTGCGGATCACGCCCACGCGGCTGGCCCGTGGCGCGGAGTCCGACCTCGTGCACATCAAGCTGGACGACGACCTGAAGGGGATGGTGCCGTACTACCTCACCTTCTCCTACACCAACACCGGCAAGAGCACGGTGAGCGGGGTGGACCCGGCGAGGAACTTCTCGGTCAACGGGGCGGACGGACGGCCGGCCGAGCAGATCTCGCTCTTCCAGAGCAATCCGCTGGCCACCGGCTCGGGGCTGCCTGCCACGTGCCGCGAGAGCGGTGCGGAGAAGCTGGCGGCCGGTGCGACCACGGCCGTCTGCCAGATCTTCATGCTGGGCAAGGACCAGCAGCCGGCGACCGTCTCCTACAAGGACTCGGAGAGCGAGACGCTGCTGTGGCAGGTCGGCGGCGGCAAGGAGGGCGGGGCCACCGGGATTCTGCCCGCGGGCAAGTCCGCGGACTCCGTCACGGAGGACAGTGACAAGCGCCCCGTGTCCCTGTACGTCACGCCCAAGGGCGTGCGCGCGGGGTCGATCGCCGATCTCAGCCGGTTCGACCTGGACGCGGACGAGAAGAAGCTCATCCCGTACTACGTGACGATGCAGTACAAGAACACCGGAAAGCACGACCTGCTTCCGAGCATGAACGACGGCGTGGTGCTGCGGACCGCCGCCGGCCAGGAGTCGCGGAAGATGGTGCTGATCGACATCGGCGGCCCCGGGGTGAGCCAGTGCCCGGAGGCCACCCCCAACGACATGGTCAAGCCCGGCGCGACCGTGACCGAGTGCTCCATCCACATGCTTGCCAAGGGTGAGCCCCCGGTGGCCGTCGTCTTCCAGGGCCACGGTGAGGGCGGGCAGCCGGTCACCTGGCACGTGAAGACCGACGCAGCCAAGTAGCAAGGCGCAACGGCGTACCGCCCGCGGCCCGGGTCCCCTGAGGGGCCCGGGCCGTTCGCGTCGCGAGGGGGAGCGGCCGGGTCCACCGAGGAGGCGGCCGCCCGTCCCCGACCGGCCGGGCCTCCAGCCGTAATCTGGAGGAGTGGGCAGTGACGCGGTCACGATGTTCCTCTGCGGCGATGTGATGCTCGGCCGCGGCGTCGACCAGATCCTCCCGTATCCCGGCGACCCGGCATTGCGGGAGGGCTACATCCGGGACGCCCGGGCGTACGTCGAGCTGGTGGAGGCGGCGAACGGGGTCGTTCCCCGTCCGGCGGACTTCTCCTGGCCGTGGGGAGACGCGCTGCAGGTGCTGGACGCGTCCGCGCCGGACGTCCGCGTGATCAACCTGGAGACCAGCGTCACGCAGAACGACGACTTCGCCTCAGGCAAGGAAGTCCATTACCGCATGAACCCCGCGAACGTCCCCGCTCTGTCGGTCGCCCGTCCCGACGTCTGCGCCCTGGCCAACAATCACGTCCTCGACTTCGGTCCCCGCGGCCTGGAGGAAACGCTCGGCACCCTGGCGGGCGCGGGGTTGCGGACGGCAGGGGCGGGCGCGGACGTTGAGGAGGCGCGACGCTCGGCGATCGTTCCCGTCGAGGGCGGCCGGGTCGTGGTGTTCTCGTTCGGGATGCCGTCCAGTGGGGTTCCGCGGGAGTGGGCCGCGACGGGGGCGCGGGGAGGTATCGATGTCGTTCCCGAGCCGTCGCAGAGCGCCGCGGCCGAGGTGGTCGGCCGGGTACGCCGGGTGAAGCGTCCGGGCGATGTCGTGGTGGCCTCCGTCCACTGGGGTTCCAATTGGGGCTACGACGTCTCCCGCGACCAGGTTCGCTTCGCACATGCCCTGATCGACGGCGGGGTGGACGTGGTGCACGGGCACTCCTCGCACCACGCGCGCCCCCTGGAGATCTACCGGGGGAAACCCGTGCTCCACGGGTGCGGGGACTTCATCGACGACTACGAGGGCATCACCGGTTACGAGCACTACCGGGACGACTTGCGGCCGCTGTATCTGGTCTCCGTGGAGCCGGCCACGGGGCGGCTCCGCGAGGTGCGGATCGTCCCGCTGCAGGCCCGGCGGATGCGGCTACGGCATGCCTCGGGCGAGGACTCCGCATGGCTGGGGGCGGTCCTGGACCGCATCAGTCGCGACTTCCACGCCCGCGTCGACATGGGGAGCGGCGGCACACTCACCGTGCGGGAGTGGTCGGGGGACGCGTCCGCGTAGCGCAGCTTCGTGTTGCGGGGTGCGGGAGCCGCCGGCTGGGGTCGGCGAGTGGCCGTCCGGCGCGCGGTTCATCACCGTTCCCGACGGCTTCGCGGCCTGATCCCCAGCCCGTCCGAACTTTTCCGACCGGTGTGTTCCGGCTGTGGAAAGAGGACCTGCCGACCGGGACCGTGGGCGAGGATTCGTGGTGTGCGCCGGGCCATTCGTGCAGGCACGGCGCGGCCCACAGTGGAAGCCAGTAATATCCCGCTTCATCCGCGTCACCTTGGTTCTGCCGGCTCATGCCGTATCGCATTCCCGCCGTGTCCCTCGCCCGGTGTGGTTCCCCGACCCCACCCGACGTCTCCCGCTTGGAGCCCGCCACGTGTCGTCCGCCGGATCCGCTCTGCACCGAGCCGCGCAGCGTGCAGCCCCGCTGTTGCTCCCGGCGCTGTTCGTCACCCAGTCCTTCGCGGCGCTGCTTCCGCACATCCCGTTGCTGGTCTGCACGGCGGTGGCGGGCCTGGCGGTCGATCTCTACCGGCAGGAACAGGTGGACGGGGTCACCGTGCCCCGCGACAAGATCGCGGTGGAGGTGACGACGCGGCAGCTTCTGCGGGACATGCTGACGCTGGTCGGACTTCTCCGGGCCGGCATCCTCGATCTCCTGCCCGGCCAGGCCCTGATACTGATCGCGTTCCTTCTCTTCTACGGGACGCATTTCGTGTGTCAGGCGGTGGCGGTGCTGGTGCGCAGGACGCGGAGTCTGCCGTTCGTGACGCGGAACATCGATGCGTCGGC